>DASQIK010000043.1:0-9952 GCA_035631615.1 Candidatus Dormiibacterota bacterium
GCGGGACGCCGGTTCAGCTCGCCGGGTTGAATGACAGGTAATTCCACAATCGAATTTGGTGATTTGGTAACTGGGTGACTTGGTGATTTGGCACGAGCGACTTGGCGATGTTCCCAGCAATCACCAAGTCACCAAATTACCAAATTGTCCAATCCACGATCGCGCTACGCTCCCCATCCACGGCGCGCGACCGGTTCGAGACAAATCGTCCGGCCGATCGCCGGCGCGATGATTCGCAGCTCCGCCATCAACCGATCGAACTGCGTCGGGAACAGCGACTGTGCGCCATCGCTGAGCGCGTGATCCGGATCGCAATGCACTTCGATAATCAGCGCGTCGGCGCCGGCCGCAACGGCCGCGCGCGCCATCGGCACCACCATATCCCGTCGCCCGGCGCCATGGCTCGGGTCGGCGACAACGGGGAGATGCGACATCTTCTTCACGACCGGAATCGCCGAGAGGTCGAACGTGTTCCGCGTCGCGGTTTCGAACGTGCGGATGCCGCGCTCGCACAGGATCACGTTGGGGTTGCCCGCGGCCACGATGTACTCGGCGGCCATCAGGAACTCCTCGACGGTGGCGCCGAAGCCGCGCTTGAGCATCACCGGCCGCGCCACCCGCCCGACGGCGTTGAGCAGCGAGTAGTTCTGCATGTTCCGCGTGCCGATCTGGAGGATGTCCGCGTACTCGGCGACGATGTCGACCTGGTTCGGCTCCATGACCTCGGTGATCGTCGGGAGGCCCGTTCGGTCGCGCGCCTCGGAGAGGTAGCGGAGCGCCTCGATGCCGAGGCCCTGGAAGGCGTACGGCGAGGTCCGTGGCTTGAACGCGCCGCCACGGAGGATCGTTGCACCGGCCGCGGCGACGGCGTCGGCGGTCTCCATCAGCTGGTCGCGGCTTTCGACGGAGCACGGGCCGGCCATCACCGTCAGGCCGCCGTCGCCGATGACGGCATCGAGGACCGGGATGACGGTGTCCTCGGGATGGAACTCGCGCGACGTGAGCTTGAACGGGCGCGAGATCGGGGTCACTCGCTCGACGCCAGGCAAGGTCGCGAACTGCTCCAGGAGCGCGGGCCGCCGCTTGCCGACCTCGCCGACGACCGCCAGCACCGTCCCCGTCGCGCCCGCGTGCTCGTACGGCGTGAGGCCCTCCGCGAGGATGTGGCTCTTCACGCCGAGGATCTCGGCTTCGGTGGCGCCCTGGCGCATGGCGACGAACATCTCGGCGGTCTACCTGGCTGGCTGCGTTGCAAACAAAAAAGCAGAGGTCCCGCGCCTCTGCCATCGCCCGACATTCCCTGAGGGCCCGGTCATACCGGGCTCAAGTCATGCCGGGCTGCGGTACCAGAAATAGGTGGTCATCTGCGTGGCCGGACGGTAGTGCACGCTCGGGGGAGTGTCAATCGATCGGGTTCCCACGCAGCCGCGCCGCTTTGGCGGTGCTCTCAGCCCGGCCTTCGTCGAATTCGGGTCACTCATCGGCTGAATCGGCCCAGGAGGCGACTGTCTGATCCTGCTCTTAGCCTGTTTCAGCATGACCCTGTGCTAGCCTCTGGTCCGCCGCGGACGGAGAGGTCGCATAGAGGCCTAGTGCGGCGGTTTGCTAAACCGCTGAGTGGGGTAACCTGCTCCGAGGGTTCGAATCCCTCCCTCTCCGCCATTCCCCGGCGGCAGCACATGCGCCCGTAGCTCAGCGGATAGAGCGTCAGGTTGCGGACCTGAAGGTCGTGGGTTCGAGTCCCGCCGGGCGCGCCACCTCACTCGTTTCGGCCGAGGCGCGCCACAGGTCCCACAGCACCCACCCGGTGAGCGCGAGGAACAGCGCGTTCCGAAGGTTCAGGACCAGGATCGGCAGGGCGTGCTGCCTGACGAGCTCGGCGTAGAGCAACGGGTGGATCGGCATTGTCAGCGCGACGATCGCTGCAGCGAGCCAGAACCTGCCCCCGCGCAGGAGCGCTGCGAAGGGGACGATCCAGACCACGTACTGGATCGAGAAGACCTTGCTCGTCGCGAGGAGGACCAGCACGGACGCGAAGGTGAGCATCACCGTGGTCGCGGCCGGGACCGGCCCGCGCCGTGCGTGCCGCCAGCCGATCCAGCCAAGCAGGCCGAACCCGACCACCGTCAGCGCCGGGAGCGCGGCCAGCCACGCGTCTGCAAACGGTCCGGCGACCTGGACGGCGCTGAACCCGAACGACATGTCGACGGTGTGCCCGCGCATCAGGCCGGTGAGCACCGCCAGCCCGCCGCCGATCGACTCGACCTGGAGCCCGCGTTGCGCCTGGTACGACAGGAATCCGAGCGTGTCCGTCCCCGCGAGGGCCACGAACGGCACCAGGACGAGCACGATCGACCCGACGACCGCGACCCCGTATCGCACGAGCCGGCCGGCGTCGAGCGGCACCAGCCATGGGAGTGCCAGCGCGGGCACGACCGCCAGCGGATACAGCTTCGCCAGGACCCCGAGGCCGACGGCGACGCCCGCCGCGACCGGGCGCCGCTCCAGCGAGAGCCACAGCGCGACCATCACGAGCAGGGCGGGGTAAAGGTCGAACCGGAACGCGATCGCGAGCGCCGCCCCGATCGAGACGATGACCAGACGGTCGGCCATCGACGGCACGCCGTCGCGCTCGCCGCTCGAGACGCCGCCACGTCGCACGATCCGCGCGAGCACGATCGCGAGCGCAAGCATCAGCGCCGCCTCCCAGGCGACGAACAACCAGGCGTATCCCTCGACCGCGAGCTGCCCGAACGGCCAGAGCAGGTACGGGACCACCATCGGCACGAGCGCCAGCGGCGGGTACTCGAAGGGAAAGTCGCGGTAGGGGACCAGGCCCGAGGCGAGCGAATGGGCCTTCTCGAGGTACAGCCCGACGTCGCCCTGGTTCGAGTGGAGCTCGCTCGGCGGCGTCAATGCCGCGGCAACGAGGATCACCAGGCTCGGGACGACGAGCCGCCACGGAAGCTGCCACGGGAGCGATCGCGCGACGTCGGCGATGCGCGATCCGCGAGGCGCCGTCACGGCGCGAGCCTACCAGCACGAGCCACGGCCCCCGCGGACGTGCCGCGGGGGCCGTGGAGGTGCGAATCGACGAACGGTCAGCCGGCGGCGACCGCCGTCCGGCCGCCCTCGACCAACGTCTTGAGGCTGGACACGATGTAGACCATGCCGTTGCCGAAGCCCTCGCCACTCTGGTGCCGTACCAGTGCGGGGCGTAGCATCCCGTGGTCCAACGGGAGCGCGGAGGAGGTGCACGTGCGCGTCGGGTTCGTCGGCCTCGGCACGATGGGCGGCGCGATGGCGGCGAATGCCGCCCGAGGCGGGTTCGAGGTCAGTGCGTGGAACCGCTCCCCGGGTCGCGCCGCGGAGCTCGAGGAGCTCGGCGTCGCCCTGCGCGAGAGCCCGGCCGCGGTGGCCGCGGCGAGCGAGATCGTGATCACGATCGTATCCGACACGCCGGACGTCGAGGCGGTCCTGTTCGGTCCCGGTGGCGTCGCCGACGGCGCGGCGGCGGGCTCGCTCGTCGTCGACATGTCGACCATCTCCCCGTCGGCGACGCGCCAGTTCGCGGAGCGCCTCGGCGCGAAGGGCGTTCGGATGCTCGATGGTCCGGTCTCGGGCGGCAGCGAGGGCGCGAAGAAGGGGACGCTGTCGATCTTCGTCGGCGGCGAGGCGTCGGACCTCGATCGCGCGCGCCCGGTCCTGCAGAGCCTTGGCACAACGATCACCCACGTCGGACCGATCGGGTCCGGCCAGGCCGTGAAGGCCGTCAACCAGGTCATCCTCGCCGGCACGTACCTGGGTGTTGCCGAGGGCATCGTGCTCGCGATCAAGGCGGGCCTGGACGTCGAGCAGACCGTGGCCGCACTGTCCGGTGGCGCCGCCCAGTCGTGGGTCCTCGCGAACCGGAGCGGGCGGATGCTCGCTAACGACTACCCGCTCGGTTTCAAGGTCGCCCTCCACCGCAAGGACCTTGGCATCGCGCTCGCGATGGCGCGCGAGCTCGGCGCATCGCTGCCGGTGAGCGCGCTGTGCGAGGTCCTCGAGGCGGGCCTCATGGGCCAGGGCCACGCCGACGACGACATGTCGGCGGTCGCCCGCTCGATCCGGGGGCTGTCGGGCCTCGAGAGCTAGTCGCTCAGGCCGACGAGCAGCAGCGGCCGGCCGATCCGCCCGTCGTAGCGGGGCCGGAAGCGCTCGACGTTGTACATCCCATCGACATCGACGCGTCGCGACTGCGCGCCGGCGGCCGGGAGTGAGGTCTCCGCGTACTTGCCGTCCCGAATCGCGGCCATCCGCCCGAACTTCCCGTCGGCGAGCAGGTCCATCGCGACGTTGGCGAAGGTCGTGGCGACGATCTGGTCGAGGGCATCGGGCTGCCCGCTCCGGAGGTCGTAGGTCAGCTCGATCGCGAGCGACTCGATCCCGGTCCGGCGCGACAGCTCGGCGGCGAGGGCCTCGCCGATGTTGGCCTTGTGCCGGTGCCCGAATGCATCCGCCTCGCCCACCTCGTCGAGGTTCGCGCCCGACCAGACCGCGCCCTCGGCGGCGATGACGATCGCGTACCTGCTCGGGCTGAGCCGGTGGTCGTCGGCGAGCAGGCCTGCGAGCGCTTCGACGTCGTACGGCGCCTCCGGGATCACGCACCGGGCCGACGTCACGTACGCCGCGAACAGCGCCGAGAAGCCGGCGTCGCGGCCGAAGATCCGGAACACGCCGATCCGCTCGTGACTGCCGAGGGTGGTCCGCTGCCGGTCGATCAGCTCCTTCGCCCGCGTGATCGCCGACGAGAAGCCGATGCAGTACTCGGTGCCGGGGACGTCGTTGTCCATCGTCTTGGGGATCGCGACGAGCGGCACGCCCCGGTCGACCAGCACCCGCGCGAACGACAGGGTGTCGTCGCCACCGATCGGAACGAGCGCGTCGATGCCGAGCCGGTCGAGATGCTCGAGCACCACCGTGGTCAGGTCATAGCGGCCGTCGTCGGTCCGGAACCGCTCCGCCTGGTCGATGGCCAGCCACGGCGGCAGGGACGCCTGCTTCATCCGTGCCGGGTTCGTGCGCGACGTGTGGAGGACCGTGCCGCCCGTGCGGTCGATCGTCCGGGTGTTGCGGCGGTCGAGCGGGCGCAGGTAGTCCGGGTCCAGCACGTCACCGGGCTCGACGTGGGTCAGGCCCTCCCAGCCGCGCCGGATGCCGATGACCTCGATGCCGAGCTCCGTCGCCCGGTAGGTCACGCTCTTGATCACGGAGTTCAGGCCCGGGACGTCGCCGCCGCCGGTGAGCACGCCGATCCGCTTCGGAGTTGCCATCGCCCACGATGGTATCGAGGGGGCGGCGCGTATGATCCGGCGCGTGAACTACGAGCTGTACATGGGCGAGGCGCTGGCCGAGGCGAAGGCCGCCGTCGCCCGTGGCGAGCGGCCCCACGCCGCGGTCGCCGTGCTCGACGAGGCGATGGTCGCGCGCGGGCACGATCGTGTTCGCGAGACCGACGACCCGACGGCCCACGCCGTGATCGTCGCCCTCCGCGAGGCCGCACGGCGCGTCGGCAAGGACCGGCTCCGAGACGTGACGATATTCTGCACGATGGAGCCCTGCCCGATGTGCGTCGGTGCCCTCCTGGCGTCCGACGTCGAGGCCCTGGTCTACGCGATCCCGAACCGCACCGACGGCGCCGCCGGGACGATGCTCCAGCTCGCGGAGCACCCCGCGCTCCGGCGTCGGGTCAAGGTCGTCAGCGGCATCCGTCGCGACGAGGTCGAGGAGCTCTACTCCGCCGCCGCCGCCCGCTAAGCCCGATTCCGGCTCGCTGGTATCCTCCCCGGCGGAGAGGTGTCCGAGTGGTTGATGGTGCCGCTCTCGAAAAGCGGTGTGCGAGAGCACCGAGGGTTCGAATCCCTCCCTCTCCGCCATTCGGCGACGGACGTCCATGGAGGCCCGACTGATCCGGGATTGACCCGCGATCCCGGCTACGCTGCGCATCCTCGGAGAGGTCGCCTAGTGGACTATGGCGCCGCACTGGAAATGCGGTTCGGGGCAACCCGTCGAGGGTTCGAATCCCTCCCTCTCCGCCACGCCTCGTGGTGCCTGGTGACGAGACGGTGGTGGGCATGACCAGCCGCCAGGCGGTCGATGTCACCGCGCTCCCGATGGGCGAGTTCACGTTCCCGGCGGGCGAGGCGTACGCGGGGCAGACGGGCGTGGTCCTCGCGTATGCGGTCCGCCACCCCGAGGGCGCCTTCCTGTTCGACACCGGGTTCGGCTTCGGCAACGACGAGCTCGCGAGCTACTACGAGGTCCGCGCGCGAGCGCTCCCAGAGGTGCTCGACGATGCCCGCATCGACCGAGCGGAGATCACCGCGATCGCCAACTGCCACCTCCATGCAGACCACGCGGGCCAGAACCTGCTCTTCCCCGGGACGACGATCTACGTCCAGCCTGCCGAGTGGGCCGCCGCGCACTCGCCCGACTACACCATCGTCGAGTGGGTCGACTTTCCGGGCGCCCGCTACGAGCAGGTCGAGGGTGACCACGAGCCGGCGCCAGGCATCCGGATCTTCGCGACGCCGGGTCACTCGCCCGGCCATCAGTCGCTGGTCGTCGACGCGCCCGACGGCCAGATCCTGCTCGCCGGACAGGCCGTCTACAGCCACGGCGAGTGGACCGCCACCGAGGGCGCGCGTGAGGGCGCGAGCACAGCCCCGGATCGACCCGCCTACGTGCGCTCGCTCGCTCGCCTTCGAGCGCTGCACCCGAAGCGGGTCCTGTTCGGCCACGATCAGCGCGGCTGGCCGTGACCCACCGGGGTATCCTTGGCGGGCCGTGCTAGGCGGGGAACTAGCGGTGCCCTGTACCTGCAATCCGCTCCAGCAGGGCTGAATTCCTCCTCGAGGCCTTCCCGCCCGGAGGCCGCCGCTCTTGGCGACGTTGAGGATCGGGTCCCGCGCAGCGGCGAATCGCGAACCGTGTCAGGTCCGGAAGGAAGCAGCACTCAGCGAACCTCGTCGGGTGCCGCGGAACGGCCTGATCTGAGCCGCCTTCTGGGGTAGGGCCGGGTGCCAGTCGGTCGACGGGAGGTGCACGGCAAATGAGCCATCGCCCGAGGCACCGAGCTCTGTGACCGACGTTCCGATCCAGGCCCCACCGCACCAGGCGATCTACCGGCGCTGGCGCGCCCAGACGTTCGCGCAGGTGGTCGGCCAGGAGGCTGTCGTCGAGACGCTCCGGAATGCCGCTCGAACCGACCGCGTCGCGCACGCGATCCTGTTCGTCGGCCCGCGCGGGACGGGCAAGACGTCGCTCGCGCGGATCCTCGCCAAGGCGATCAACTGCACGAACCTCCAGGACGGCGACCCGTGCGACGCCTGCCCGTCGTGCGTGGCGATCCGCGAGGGCCGGGCGATGGACCTGCTGGAGATCGACGCGGCATCGAATCGCGGCATCGATGCCATTCGCGACCTGCGCGAGCGGATCAACTACGCCCCGACCGACCTGAAGCGCAAGGTCTACATCCTCGACGAGGCGCACCAGATCACCCGCGACGCCTGGAATGCGCTCCTCAAGTCGCTCGAGGAGCCGCCGCCGTTCGTGGTGTTCATGTTCGCGTCGACCCACCCACAGGAGTTCCCGCCCGCGATCCTCTCGCGCCTCCAGCGCTTCGACGTGCGGCGGCTGACGACCGACGAGATCGAGGGCAAGCTCCGGCGCATCCTCGAGGCCGACGGTCGGACCGCGACGCCCGCGGCGGTCCACCTCATCGCTCGGCTCGCCGCCGGCGGCATGCGTGACGCCGAGTCGATGCTCGACCAGCTCCTGACGTCCTCGACGGACGGGCTCGACGACGCGCGCGTGCGCGATCTCCTCGGCCTCGCCGAAGCGGAGACCGTCGCCGGCTTCGTCGACGCGCTGGTGGCCACCGATGCGCGCGCCGGGATGCGCCTCCTCGACGGGCTCGACGAGCGCGGCCGAGACCTTCGCGGCTTCCTCGACCAGGTGATCGAGACGCTCCGCGCCGGGATCATCGGGGCCGCGCCGCCGGCCGGGCTCGCCGGCGCCGGTCCGGTGGCGCATTCCATCGTCGACCTGGCGGCCGCCGCGCGCCGCCTCGCCGCCATCGATCCGAGCAGGGCCGGCGTGGGCGGGCTGCGCCTCCAGCTCGAGCTCGCGCTCTTCCCCGACCCTGCGACGGCGCCCCGGCCGATCGCGGCGGCCGTCGCGCCCGCGGCCACGGCGGCGGCCGGCGAGCGGCCCGCCCGCCCCGCCGCGCCTCCTGCCGCGGTCAAGCCCCGGCCGGCCGCCGCGTCCGATCCGGCCCCGGCCGGCGGCCTACCGACTCCTGCGCCGGTCGTCGCCGCGCCCACGTCGATCGCCGAGGCACCGTCGAAGGGCGCGACCGGCCCGCCGCCCGTGCCGGCCGTCTCGCAGGACCTCAGCGTCCTGCATGAACGCTGGCCTGAAGTCGTCACCCGGCTCAGCGCAAGCCCGCCGGTCAAGCCGCTCATCGCCGAGTGCCGCCCGATCAGCGTCGAGGGCAACGTCGTGACCCTGGGCTTCCCCGAGAGCAAGGCCTTCATGAAGGATCTGCTCGAGAAGCGCCGCCCGCTGCTGGAGGAGCACATCGGGGCAGTGCTCGAGCGGACCGTGGCGGTGCGCTGCGTCGCGACCAACATCGATGTGCTGCCCGACCTTCCGTCGGACGAGGAAGCCGCCTGGATCCTCGCCCAGGCGCAGCGAATCTTCGGCGACGACACGCCCGACACGGCCGAGGTGGGCTGAGGCTGATCGTGCACGCGCAACCGGCATCCCGCAGACTGCACCGAACCTTCAGAGGGAGCGACCGATGGGCATGGGCAACCTGCAGCGCATGGCGCTGCAGATGCAGCAGGAGATGGAACGCATCCAGGCCGAGCTCGACGCGGCCGAGGTGGAGGGCTCGGCCGGCGGCGGCGTCGTGCGCGCCGTGGTGACCGGCAAGCAGTCGCTCGTGTCGATCACGATCGATCCGTCCGCCATCGATGCCGACGACGTCGAGATGCTCCAGGACCTCGTGATCGCCGCCGTGAACGAGGCGCTCGACGCGTCCCGCCGGCTTGCAGAGCAGAAGATGGGCGCGCTCACCGCCATGACCGGCGGCCTCGGCGGCCTGCTCGGGCGCTGACCGGCTCGACCGCGTGACATCCCTGCTCATCGAGCCCGTCGAGAAGCTGATCGAGGCATTCAATCGCCTCCCGGGCATCGGCCCGAAGACCGCTCAGCGACTGACCTATCACCTGCTCCGCGCGCCCGACGCCGAGGCGCGCGCCCTCGCGTCGGCGCTGGTGGCCGTGCGGGAGGAGGTCGTCTTCTGCGAGCGCTGCTTCAACATCAGCGACGCGCCAGTGTGCCCGATCTGTCGCGACCAGGGTCGCGACCAGGGTCGCCTGTGCGTCGTCGAGGAGCCCCTCGACGTGCTTGCGCTCGAGCGGACCGGCGTGTTCCGCGGCCTGTACCACGTGCTCCACGGCGCGATCTCCCCGATTGATGGCGTCGGCCCGGACCGGCTGCACATCGCCGAGCTGCTGTCCAGGGTCGAGGAAGCGGCTCTCGCGAATCCGTTCGTCGAGGTCATCCTCGCCACCAACCCGACGCTCGAGGGCGAGGCAACCGCGATGTACCTCGACGAGCGCCTCGCCGGCAAGGTCGGCAGTGTGACCCGCATCGCGCGCGGGATCCCGGTCGGCGGTGATCTCGAGTATGCCGACGAGGTGACCCTGATCCGGGCGCTCCAGGGCCGGCGCGCCCTCGGCGAACGACCGGCCTGAGTCGGCCCATGCAGGAGCTCGTCGTCGAGATCGGGCTGCGAGTCGCGAAGCTCGTCATCGCCACCTTGCTCGGCGCCGTGATCTACGCGGTCCTCACCAACGTGCTCGGCGCGCCCGGCTCCATCCAGCTCGCGCTGGAGTCGTGG
>DASQIK010000044.1:0-72642 GCA_035631615.1 Candidatus Dormiibacterota bacterium
GGGGCGGCGGCGCATCTTCTGGACCCTGTACGTGCCGCCGATGGCGACGCTCGTGCTCCTGGTGGTGATTCCGCTCCTGCTGATGGCCGTGTTCAGCTTCCGGCCGGACTTGAACGGCAACCTCCTCGGGCCGTTCCAGCCGACGCTGAAGAACTACTCCCTTATCGCCGGCGCCGGTGTGTATTTCCAGTTGCTTCTCACCTCGATGCTCATGGCCGCGATCATCGCCGCGGCCGGGACGCTCCTGGCCTACCCCGTGGCGTACTTCCTCGCGTTCCGCGCAGGGCCGCGCGCCAGCACGTACCTGCTCCTCCTCCTGCTGCCGTTCTGGACCAGCTACCTCCTCCGGGTCATGGCCTGGAAGCTGATGCTCGGCGAGCAGGGCGTGATCAACTCGGTGCTGCTGTCCATGGGCGCGATCACGGAGCCGCTGTCCGCGCTGCTCTACAACAAGGGCGCGGTCGTGGTCACCCTGATCTATGTCTGGATCCCGTTCGCGGCACTCCCGATCCTTGCCTCGCTGCAGCGGATCGACCCGGCGCTCCTCGACGCTGGCGCGGACCTGTACGCGCGACCGTCGGAGCAGATCCGGCGGATCGTCGTACCGATGAGCCTGCCAGGCATCGTGGCGGCGTTCTTCCTGGTCTTCATCCCGACGGTCGGCGAGTATGTGACGCCGCTCCTCGTCGGCGGGACCAGCGGAACGATGTTCGGCAACGCCATCCAGGACTTCTTCACGAAGGCCGCCAACTGGCCGCTCGGGTCCGCGCTGTCGATGGTCATGTTCATCACGACGATCGTGTTCGCCGGAGTCGCGCTCCGCGTGATCAACGTGCGCCGGATCCTGCCCACGTGACGGCGACCGCGCCGTCGGTCAAGGCTCGCCCGCTGCAGGGCCCGCCCCGGCGGCTGCCGTTCCTCCGCACCTACTACTGGATCCTGGTCGCGCTCCTGTTCCTGCCGATCGGCCTGCTGTTCATCTTCTCGTTCAACGACAGCCACATCCTTGCGCTGCCGCTCACCGGCTTCACCCTGGCGTGGTACCAGCGCCTGTTCGACACGCCGGCACTCCTCCGTGCGGCGGGCGCCAGCCTTGCGGTCGCGTTCGCAAGCAGCCTCGTGGCCACTGCCCTCGGCACGATGGTCGCGCTCCTCATCTCGCGGTTCACGTTCCGATTCAAGGGGGCGCTCATCGGGCTCAGCGTGCTGCCGCTGATCGTGCCCTTCGTCGTGCTGGCGGTCGCGTTGCTGATCCTGTTCCGGGCGGTGGGGATCGAACTCTCGCTGGTCACGGTCGGGGTCGCGCACGCGATCGTCGCGCTGCCGTACACGCTCCTCATCGTCCTCACCCGGCTCGTGGGATTCGAGCGCAATGTCGAGGACGCGGCGGCCGACCTCGGGGCAACTTACCCGACGACGCTCCGGCTCGTCGTCCTGCCGATTGTCGCGCCGGCGATCGTCGCCGCTTGGCTCACGGCCTTCACCGTCTCGTTCGACGAGTTCGCGCTCGCGAACTTCCTCGCCGGCCGGCAGCCGACGTTCCCGGTGTATCTCTTCGGCCAGCTTCGGTTCACGCAGTCGCTCCCGGTCCTGATCGCCGCAGCGGTGCTGCTCATGGTCGGGACGATCCTCCTCGTGCTCCTGTCGGAGCGCATCCGCCGGATCCGCTGAACCCGGTGCCGGGTCAGCGCCACGGGGCACAATCGATCCTGATGCCCACCGACGCTGATCGACCGTTCCCCGAGGCGGCGGGTCACGCCTGCAACCAGGTCTGGGGGTGCGACCCTGCCGTCCCGATCGAGCGCGGCTCCGGCATCAACGGCCAGTCGGTCTTCGTCCACGGGCCAGCGGAGGTGGTGATCGCCAAGCTGTCGACCTGGCCCGTCGCCTGGGACGACCGAATCGCCGAGCGGACGCCGAGCGGATTCCTTGCCCTCGCCCAGGAGGTGGCTCGTGGCTGAGACGACGGACACGGCGGGCGGCGCGCGACGCTTCCCGCTCGACAACGTCGATTCGTTCCGCGGTCCAACCGCCTCGCAGGCGGCCGGCCTCACCCTCGGCGCCGCCAAGGCAATGATGAAGGCCGCGATGGCCGAGGGCCGCCGGCTCGGCGTCGCCTTGTCCGTCGCGGTGGTCGACCAGGGCGGCCAGCTCGTGGCGTTCGAGCGCATGGATGCCGCGGATCTCGTGACCATCGGGCTGGCGCAGGACAAGGCGTGGACCGCGCTCATGAACCGCATGCCGACGCGCGACCTCGCCCCCCTCGTCCAGCCCGGCGCCGAGTTCTACGGCTATGCGTCGATCGGTCGCGGCCGCACGATCGTGTTCGCCGGCGGCGTGCCACTCCTGCGCGACGGGGTCCTCGTCGGTGGCGTTGGAGTGAGCGGCGGCAGCCTCGAGGAGGACCAGGCGGCGGCCGACGCCGCGGTCGCCGCCTTCGGCTGAAGTCCCGGCGCGGGGCCGCATCGTGCCAGAAGGTCCAGTAAAGCTAGATTAGGTCACGATGTCGGTCTGATCTCGAGGTGGCCACGCGCGACCGGCCCGGCCATTCCTGCCAGATCCTCCGCTGGCGACAGGATCGGCAGGATTCAGGCACTTGGCTCGAGCCGAGCTCCAATCAGGTTGGAATCTGGCAAGAATCGCGGCGCATTCGCCGCCAGATGTCGCTTCACGCAGCACGAGGCGAGGATCGACGGCGGCAATGGGTCACGGTTGTGCGTACACCCAGCGGCCCGTCCCGCCAGATGCAGCGTTGGTGACGCGTCTGGCACGAAGCAGGCCCTCTCGGCCTGTCCCGCGCTGCCGGAGCCGGCGTCTGGCAGGAAGGGAGCCCACGTGACTCGGAGTCCGCGCCGGCCGTTACGCGGCGGGAACGGCCTCGGGCATGCGAATGCCGGCGTCGGAAGCGAGGGCCTCGGCTTTGTCGGTGCGCTCCCACGGCAGGTTGAGGTCGAGCCGGCCGAAGTGGCCGTACGCGGCGGTCTGCTTGTAGATCGGCCGGCGCAGGTCCAGGTCGCGGATGATCGAGGCCGGGCGCAGGTCGAAGTGCTCCTTGATCAGCCCGAGGATGCGCTCGTCGGCGATCTTGCCGGTCCCGAACGTCTCGATCGACATCGACAGCGGCCGCGCGATCCCGATCGCGTAGGCAATCTCGAGCTCGAACCGGTCGGCGAGGCCGGCCGCGACGACGTTCTTCGCCACCCACCGTGCCGCGTACGCGCCGGATCGGTCGACCTTGGTCGGGTCCTTGCCGGAGAAGGCACCCCCGCCGTGGCGAGCCATGCCGCCATACGAGTCGACGATGATCTTTCGGCCGGTCACGCCGGCGTCGCCCATCGGGCCGCCGACCACGAATCGCCCGGTCGGGTTGACGTGCATGATCGGAGCGTTCGTCCGCAGCTCGCTTGGGATCGACTGCATGATGACGGCCTCCTTGAGGTCGTCCTCGAGCCGGTCCATGTCGACCTCGGGATCGTGCTGCGCCGAGACGACCACGGTTCGAACGCGAACCGGGGCGCCGTGGGCGTACTCGACCGTGACCTGGGTCTTCCCGTCGGGCCGCAGGTACGGCAGCGAGCCGGACTTGCGCGTCTCGGCGAGCCGGCGCGCCATTCGATGTGCGAGGGCGATCGGCATCGGCATCAGCTCGGGTGTCTCGCGGCAGGCGAACCCGAACATCATCCCCTGGTCGCCGGCGCCGAGCTCGTCGGTGTCGACGTCGCCGCCTCGGACCTCGAGCGCCGCGTTCACGCCCCGCGCGATGTCCGGCGACTGCTCCTTGATCGAGATGAGGGTGCCGCACGTGTCCGCGTCGAAGCCGTAGTCGCTGCGCGTGTAGCCGATCTCGCGGACGGTGTCGCGGACCACCTGCTGGAAGTCGACGTAGGTCGTCGTGGTGATCTCGCCGATGACCACCACGAGGCCCGTCGTGGTCGCGGTCTCGCAGGCCACGCGTGCCTGCGGGTCGTCCTTGATGATCGCGTCGAGGATGGCGTCGCTGACCTGGTCACACAGCTTGTCCGGGTGGCCCTCGGTGACCGATTCGGACGTGAACAGGTACTCGGGCGCGTCGACGATGCTGGTCAAGGATCCCTCGCTGCAACTTGGCTTCGAACTCGCTCGGAGGGTATCACCGGGTCCGTGCCAGTTCGGCTGGCATCGGCCGCCGGGAGCGCCCGCGGCCAATCTTGGCCACTTCGACACCCACGGTCGGTCAGGGAACTTCAGGGCACCGAATCGCCCGCCCGACACCGGATCATGGGCTCCGCCGTGCACAAACCTTGCCACGGTGGGCGTGTATGGCCGCCGTTGCGCGCTCCGCACCCGCCCAACCGTCCACCAGTGACGAAGTGGCCACCTTCGCCCATGCTCGCGGGCAGTGAGATGCACAGCGCCCCGCGTACGCTGGCGCCATGCTGCCGGACGCCACCGCCCGATTCGAGCCCGCTCCGCTCGACGCGGCCGACCCGCTCGCGTCGTTTCGCGACCGATTCGTGCCGATGGAGCCCGACGTCATCTACCTGGATGGCAACTCGCTGGGCCGGCCGACGGAGGCGGCCATCGAGCGGGTGAAGGACGTCGCTGCGACCTGGTCGACGCGGCTGATCCGCGGCTGGGAGGACGGCTGGCTCGAGCTCCCAATGGTCGTCGGCGACATCCTCGCGAAGGGCGTGCTGGGCGCCCAGCCGGGCGAGGTCGCCGTCACCGATTCGACGACCGTGAACCTCTACCGCCTCGCCGTCGCTGCACTCGACGCCCGGCCGGGCCGGCGGACCGTGGTCGTCGAGCGCTCGGAGTTCCCGACGGATCGGTACATCGTCGAGGGCCTGGCTCGCGAGCGCGACCTCGAGATCCGCTGGCTCGATGGTGACCCGGTCGAAGGCCTGACGATGGACGACATCACCGCGACGTTCGGCGCCGATACGGCGTTGCTGATCCTGTCGGCGGTCAACTACCGATCGGCGGCGATCGTCGACATCGGGGCCGTCACCGAGGCGGCGCGGGCGGCCGGCGCCCTCGTCCTCTGGGACCTGTCGCACGCCGGGGGCTCGATCCCGGTCGAGCTGACCGCGAACGGCGTCGACCTCGCGGTCGGCTGCACCTACAAGTACCTCAACGGCGGCCCGGGCGCGCCAGCGTTCCTGTTCGTCCGGCGCGAGCTCCAGGACGAGCTCCGCCCGCCGATTCAGGGCTGGTTCGCGCAAGCCCGCCAGTTCGAGATGGGCCCGAGGTTCGAGCGCCGCGCCGGCATCGCCGGCTGGCTCGTTGGGACGCCGGGGATCATCGCGCTGACGGCCGCCCAGGCCGGCATCGAGCTCACCGCCGAGGCCGGCATCGAGGCGATTCGCGCCAAGGGCATCGCCCTCACCGAGTACGCGATCGACCTGGTCGACGCATGGCTCGCGCCGCTCGGCTGCTCACCCGGGTCGCCGCGCGACGCCGCCCGCCGCGGCGCCCACATCGCGATCCGCCACCCCGACGCTCGCCGCCTCACGCGGGAGCTGATCGACCGGAACGTCCTGCCGGACTTCCGGGCCCCCGACTCCATCCGCATCGGCCTCTCGCCGCTCACGACATCGTTCGCGGACGTTCATCGAGGACTCTCGACGCTGCGCGAGCTCATCGTCTGAGATGACGCGTCGCCTTGCTCCGACCCCTCGCGTGGACGACGCGATCCGATGAAGGTTTGAGGTACCGGCCAGCCGTCTGAGGTCAGTTGCGCTCGTGGCCTCGGGTGGCATCCATCGGGCGTGAGGCTTCGCGTCGCGCTGGTCATCTCGATCCTGGTTGCCGCGTGCGACAGCTTCGCGGCAGCACCGACGATCACGCCGATCCCAACCCCTGGCCCGACGGCGCCGCAACCGAGCCCGTCTCCCGCGCCGACGGCATCGCCGACCGAGGCGCCGACCCTCGAGCTCGCGCTGCCACCAACCCCGCCGCCAACCCCGGCGCCCACGCCGACCCCGACGCCGAGACCCTCCCCGAAGCCCACCCCCAGGCCGACGCCCACGCCGACCCCTGCGCCACCACGCCCCAGCCTGGCCCAGCTCGTCGGGCAGAAGCTGGTCGTGACGATGACCGGCACGACGCCGAGCGCCGACTTCCTCGCCCGGATCCGCCGCGGCGAGGTCGGCGGCGTGATCCTGTTCGGCTCGAACATCACCACGCGGGCCGCGCTCATGGCGCTCACGGCGCAGCTCCAGAGGGCGGCCGGCGACGGCGGTCAGCCGCCGCTGCTGATCGCGACCGATCAGGAGGGCGGTGCGGTCAAGCGGATCCCGTGGGCGCCGCCGACCATGACCGTTGCCCAGATGGGCCAGCTCGGATCGGCTGCCACGGCGCGGGACCAGGGGTTCCAGGCGGGTTCCGCGCTGTTCGACCTGGGCATCAACACGGACCTCGCGCCGGTCGCCGACGTCCCGGCGTCGAACCAGTCGTTCATGTACGTCGCCGGTCGAACCTGGTCGTTCAGCGCGAGCGTGACGGCCACGCTCTCGAGCGCGTTCGCACGCGGGCTCGAGGTCGCCGACGTGGTCCCCGCGATGAAGCACTTCCCTGGTCTGGGCTTCGCGCTGCAGAACACGGATTCGAGCGTCGTCGACATCGCGGCGACGCAGGCGCAGCTGGCACCCGGGCTGGAGCCCTACCTCGAGGCGCTCCGACAGCCCATCCCGATGATCATGCTGTCGAACGCGACCTACGACGCCTACGACCCGAACGACGGCGCCGGCTGGTCACGCGCGATCTCGGAGACCCTGCTCCGCGGCCGGCTCGGGTTCAGGGGCGTGACGATCACCGATTCGCTCACCGGCACGGCCGCGGCGCGTGGGGTCTCGCCGTCGGACCTCGCGATCCTGGCGGCGCTCGCGGGGACGGACATGATCCTCGTCAGCGGTCCGGAGTCGACGTCGAGCGGGGCGTACGACGCGCTGCTCGCCGCAGCGCGCGCCGGCACGATCCCACGAGCCACCCTGACCGCCTCCTACGACCGGATCCTCGCCCTCAAGAAGTTGATCTGACAGACCCCGAAAGAGGGCTTGACCTTGCAGTTGCTGCAAGGATTACGCTCCGCTCGTGAACATCTCGACCCTGGCCCGGCGGGCCGGCATCTCGGCCTCAGGCGTTCGTTGGTACGAGGCCGCGGGCATCCTGCCGACGCCCGCTCGAGCCGAGAACGGCTATCGCCAGTACTCCGACGCCGACCTCGCGCGGCTGACCATGGTCCTCACCCTGCGCCGGCTGGGGCTCGGCCCGGCCGAGGCAGGCCGGCTCGCCGAGCGGTGCTTCGCGGGCGGGGGCCTCGATGCGGCCCTCCATGCGACGCTCGAGCAACAGCATCGACGCATCGCCCGGCAGCGCGAGGAGCTGGAGCGCCTCGAGCTCGAGCTCGCCGACCTCGAGCGGACGATGGAGGTCGCCGACCTGAACCGCCGCCGCCCCAGGCTCGCGCCGATCAGCGTGCTGTTCGTCTGCAACGGCAACTCGGCGCGGAGCCAGATCGCCGAGGCGCTTCTCGGGCACTTCGGCGGCGAGGACTTCGCGCCCGCATCGGGCGGCACGAAGCCCAAGTCGGTCCACCCGATGGCCGTCCAGGTGCTCGCCGAGATCGGCATCGACTGGCGCGGGAAGCGTGCCAAGCCGGTCACCGAGCTGCTCGACCGGCGCTTCGACTACGTGATCACGCTCTCCAACTCCGCCCGCGAGGCGTGCCCCACCCTCCCGGGCCCGCATGGGTCGCTCCACTGGCACCTCGAGGACCCCGCTGCCTTCGAGGGTCCGACCGAGGCCTGCCTCGAGGCCTTCCGCGCCACGCGCACCGAGCTGTCGGTCCGGCTGCGCCCATTCATCGAGATCGCGCGACGCGCCGCGGGACGCCTTCCCGCGATCACCGGCCCCGAACCCGGGGCCGCCACGACGTCCACAGGAGACCTGTGATGGAGCTTCCCTACCTCGAGCCACTGACGGTTCGCCCGGTCGCGGACCCGGTGATCCCCGAGCCGCCACGGCGCGGCGAGCCCGGTGGCGAGCCCTGCGGCATCTGCACCGGCCAGTCAACCTCCGCCGTCTGGGAGGACGAGCACTTCAGCATGCATCCGCCGGTCGGCGGCAGCCTGCCGGGCACCGTCTGGCTGGCCAGCCGGCAGCACGTCGACTCGTTCAAGGACCTCTCGCCGGCGGCGGCGGCCGCATTCGGGCCGTTGATCGCCCGCGTCGAGCAGGCGATCCTCGGGCTCGGCGGCGTCGGGCGCGTGCACCTGTATCGATGGGGCGACGGCGGCGCGCACTTCCACGTCTGGATGCTGCCCCGGCCGCTCGGGATGCTCCAGGCGACCGGCGCGATGCTCCCGATCTGGGAGGACGTCCTGCCGAACGTTCCCGACGAAGCGCTCGCCGAGGCGGCGCGCAAGGTCGCTGCGGCCCTCTGAGCGTTCGATGACGGCGCGGAGCGCAGCGATGCCCGCACTCGCCCGCCGGCTGGGCACGGGCGACGCGGTCGTCATCGGGCTCGGCTCGATGATCGGCGCAGGGGTCTTCTCGGCCTTCGCGCCGGCGGCCGCGGCGGCCGGGAGCGCGCTCCTGATCGGGCTGGCGCTGGCGGCCGGCGTCGCCTATTGCAATGCCACCGCCTCCGCTCAGCTCGCGGCGCGCTACCCGACCTCCGGCGGCACGTACGTCTACGGGCGTGAACGGCTAGGTCCGTGGTGGGGGTTCACCGCGGGCTGGGGGTTCGTCGTCGGCAAGACCGCGTCGTGCGCAGCGATGGCCCTCACGTTCGCGGCGTACGCGCTGCCCGGCCAGCCGACAGCGCAGCGGGCACTCGGCGTCGTCGCCGTGCTCGCGCTGACCGCGGTCAATCTCCGCGGCATCACCCGCACAGCCGGCCTCGCGCGGATCCTCGTGGCGGGCTCGCTCCTGGCACTCGGGGTCGTGGTCGTCGGCTCGCTCGCGAGCGGGCACGCGAACGCTGCCAACCTCGCCTCGACCGCGATCGACATCGGACCGTACGGCGTGCTGCAGTCCGCGGGGCTGCTGTTCTTCGCGTTCGCCGGATATGCCCGTATCGCCACCCTCGGCGAGGAGGTGCGCGATCCGGAGCGGACGATCCCCCGAGCGATCCCGATCGCGCTCGGCATCACGATCGCCGTCTACGTCGTCGTTGGCGCGTCGGCGCTCCTGGTCGCGGGGCCGGTCGCGATTGCCGGCAGCCCGACGCCGCTTGCGACGGCCGTCGATGCGGCGGGTGCCGCGTGGGCGGAGCCGGTGGTGCGCGCCGGCGCGGTCGCCGCGAGCCTGGGCTCGCTCCTGGCGCTGATCGCGGGCATCGGGCGGACCACGCTCGCCATGGCGCGCGAGGGCGACATGCCGGCGACCCTGACGGCCGTCGACGAGCGCCGCTCCGTGCCGCACCGCGCCGAGATCGCGATCGCGGCCGCCGTGATCGTGCTCGTGGCGGTCACCGACCTGCGCGGGGCGATCGGGTTCAGCTCGTTCGGCGTCCTCGTGTACTACGCGATCGCGAACGCGGCGGCGCTCACGCAGCCGGATCCGGAGCGGCACTGGCCGCGCGCGCTGAACGTGATCGGCCTCGTCGGTTGCCTCGTTCTGGTCGCCACGCTGCCGATCGCGGCGGTCGCCGCCGGGCTGGTGATGTTCGCGATCGGGCTGGCGGCGCGGCTCGTCGCGCGCAGGCGCTCGGGCACCGCCTAGCCTGCCGGCGCCTCGCCGGGCTCGGCCTCGGCATCATGGCTCGAGGACCTGCGGTGCTTGTCGTACGGGAAGGCGCTCATCAGCGCCCGGAGCAGGTCGTGGAGGCGGACCTTCTCGGCGGTCGACAGCACCCCGATGAACTCGGCCTCGCGTCGTGCCTGCAAGCCGACCGTCCGATCCCACGCGGCGTGGCCGGCCTCGGTCGGCTCGATGAGCGTCGCGCGCCGGTCCGTCGGGTCCGGCAGGCGCCGGATGAGTCCGGCCTTCTCCAGTCGATCGAGCCGGTTCGTCATGGCCCCGGTCGAGAGCCGCAGCTCGTCGGAGAGCTTGCCGGCCGCGACGCGGTAGGGCGGACCGTGCCGGCGCAGCCGCCCGATCAGGTGGAACGCCCGGCGATCGAGGTCGTACTTCTTGAGCGTCTCGTCCATCGATTGGTTCACGTTGAAGGCGAGATCCTGGATCCGCTCGATGATTCCCTCGGTCAGGGGGTCCAGGTCGGGGATCTCGCGCGCCCAGATCTCGAGCGTGTCGTCGAGAGCGTCGCGGACCGGCCGCTTCGGGGGCATGTCACCAGTCTCCGCCTGCCAACGCCTTGATGTCAAGCGGTTTAACGTCGTGTTACTTCATCTGAAGTATCTTGACATCAAACGATCTATCCCCTACGATAGCCCTTGAGCGATGTGAGCTCGAAGGGAAAGGCAGGGGTCGCAACGGTGATCTGGAGCAATACGGCATTCAACATCTTCATGGGCGATGCGCTGGCGCAGGAGCCTGAGGCATCGCGCGACCCCGAGGTCATGCACGCCGACGTCGTGCTCACCGGCACGTCTCGCAACCGGGACGTGATGCTCGCCAACGCCGCCCACGACCGCGCCATCGCCGACGGCCTCTCGTGCGAAGAGGCCATCGCCGCTCGCCGGTCCGGATCGCTCGTCGCGCGCGGCGCGCGCGGCTGACCCTCCGGGGCGCTGTCCCCAGTCATCGAACGCTCCCTGAACCGCGGCTCGGGTCCCACCCCGAGTCGCGGTTTTTCGTGCGCCGCGACTCGTCCTTTGCGGTCAGGCGCGGGTGCGCGACTCCGCGAGGAACTGGATCTCGAGCGGCTCGATGTCGTCTGCGGGCTCGAAGCCGAAGACCTGGGCGTAGAAGCTGAGCTCGGCGCCGAACGAGCGGATGATCGCGTCGTGGCCACGGAAGCCGTGGTCCTCGCCCGGATACAGCAGGTAGGCGAACGGAACGTGCCGTTCGAACAGCGCGTCGACGATCCGTTCGGCTTCGGACTGGGGGACGATCTTGTCCTCGGCACCCTGCTGGACGAGCACGGGTGACGTGATGTCCTCGGCATGGAGGCTCGGCGAGCGATCGAGGTAGACCTGCTTCGCCTCCGGCCATTTGCCCAGCAGCGACTCCAGGTACCGGGACTCGAACTTGTGCGTGTCGTTCACGAATGCCCGCAGGTCGCCGATCCCGAAGTACGTGCAGCCGGCGTCGAACGCCTTGGTGAAGGCGAGCGCGGCGAGGGTCGTGAACCCTGACGCGCTGCCACCCCGGATCGCGAGCCGCTCGCCGTCGACGAGGCCCTGCTCGACGAGGTACTTCGCGCCGGCGACGCAATCGTCGACGTCGACGATCCCCCACTGCAGCTCCAGGCGCTTGCGGTAGTCCTTGCCATAGCCGGTCGAGCCCCCGTAATCCACGTCGAGCACCGCGTAGCCGCGGCTGGTGAACAGCTGGAAGCCGGTGGCGAAGCCCGAGAACGCGGCGGCGGTCGGGCCGCCGTGGCTGGTCACGATGAGCGGCGGCAGCGTCCCCGGCGGCCCGACGAACGACCGGTTGGTCGGCGGATAGAAGTTGCCGTACGCCGATCGATCGCCGGACGTCGGGAACTCGATGTGCTCCGGCATCGAGACGTCCTCGCGCTCGGGCACGGTCGGGTTCGCGCGCCGGAGGATCTTCGTCGTGCCGTCGCGCGCAAGCTCGATCACGGCGTTGGGCCGATCGGGCGCGGCCGCACGGAAGACGATCCGCTCGCCGTCGATCGACAGCCCGGCGATCTCGGTGAACGGCACGTCGATCGGGGTGAGCCCGCCCTCGGGATCGATCTTGACGAGCTGGTCGCGACCGCCCGAGCGGGCGACGGCCAGGATCGCGCCATCGGCCATGAACGCGAAGGTGCACAGGCCGAAGATCCAATCGGGCGCCGCGAACTCGGCCTCGAAGTCGGTCACCGTCTCGATCCGGCCGTCGACCTCGCGACAGATGTTCATCCAGCCGTGGGGCTCGGCGGCGAAGTGCAGGACCCCTTCGGGCGACCAGCGCGGCTGTGCGATCCAGTCGGTGCGGCTGCCGGCAACGACGCGCGCGTCGCCGAGCGACCCGTCCGCCGTGATGGGCGCCACCTTCAGCTCGGTCCCGTCCCAGGGCATGTTCGGGTGATGCCATTCGAGCCAGGCGAGCGTCGAGCCGTCCGGCGAGATTCGCGGCGCGGCGTAGAAGTCCGCGCCGTCGATCAGCACCGAGACGGCGCCCGTGGCCAGGTCGACTGCGACCATCTCGTTGTTCCACTCGCCGTGGCTGGCAACCGTCTCGGGCTCGTGGTCCTCGCGGACGGCGATCAGCCGGTTGTGCGCTGCATCGTGGACCATGTCC
Source organism: Candidatus Dormiibacterota bacterium (assembly GCA_035631615.1). GTDB lineage: Bacteria > Chloroflexota > Limnocylindria > Limnocylindrales > CSP1-4 > UBA5189. The sequence continues at coordinate 12,358 of DASQIK010000044.1, forward strand.
GCATAGCGCCACAGCTTCTCCTCGGTCAGCGGCTCGAGCCGCTCCGGAGCAACGACGCGATGCAGCCGGCCCGTGACGAAGTCGGAGACGACGACGAGGTCGCCCGATACGAGCGTGGCGCCGCCGCCGTACTCGTGGACGCGACATCGGGCGTTGAAGCCCTCGGGGGTCATGCGGACCTGGGTGCCGTCCTGCTCGCGCCGGATCAGGACCTGCCGGCCGCTCTCGTCGGGCCGGCCCTCGAGCCACCACGTGACGCCATCGATCGCGCGCGATTCGGCCAGGAACACGACCCGATCCGTCAACCGCTCGATGCGGAATGGCGACGCCCATGCGCCGAACGGCGCGGCGATGGAGCCCGAGGACATGCGACCCTCCCTAGGTTCCGTGCTTCCAGGCGGTGACGTACTCGGCCTGTTCGGCGGTCATCGGGTCGAGCGTGATGCCGAACGCAGCAAGCTTCAGGCGGGCGACCTCGGCGTCGATGGCGACGGGCACCGTGTACACGCGCTTCTCGAGCTCGCCGTGATGCTTCGCGACGTACTCGGCGGCAAGCGCCTGGTTGGCGAAGCTCATGTCCATGACCGCCGCCGGGTGGCCCTCGGCGGCGCCGAGGTTCACCAGCCGGCCCTCGGCGATGAGGTGCAGCCGCTTGCCCCCGATGTCGAACTCCTGGACGTTCTCGCGAACGTCGCGGACATGGCCCTCGGCCATCTGGCGAAGCGCGGCGAGGTCGAGCTCGGCGTCGAAGTGGCCGGAGTTCGCCATCACGGCGCCGTCGCGCATCGACTCGAAGTGCTCCCGCCGGAAGACGTTGACATTGCCGGTCGCGGTCACGAACAGGTCGCCCCACGCCGCGGCCTGGCCGGCGGTCATCACCTGGAAGCCGTCCATGAGGGCCTCGAGGGCGCGGATCGGGTCGATCTCGACGATCGTGACGTGCCCACCATGGCCGGCCATGCGCGACGCGATCCCCCGCCCGACCCAGCCATACCCGGCGACGACGACGTTGCGGCCCGCGATCAGCAGGTTCGTCGCCCGCAGGATGCCGTCCAGCGTGGATTGGCCGGTGCCGTAGCGGTTGTCGAAGAGGTGCTTGGTCTGGGCCTCGTTGACCGCGATGACCGGGTAGCCGAGGGCGTCGTCGGCGGCCATCGCTCCTAGGCGGATCACGCCGGTCGTGGTCTCCTCCGTCCCCGCGAGGACCTCCTGCACCTGCTGGGCGCGATCCTGGTGGAGCAGCGACACGAGGTCGCAGCCGTCGTCCATCGTGATCGTCGGATGGGTGTCGGCCACGGAGTTGAGGTGCCGGTAGTACGTGTCACGGTCCTCGCCGCGCCGGGCGTGGACCGGGATCCCGTAGTGCTCGACGAGGGCGGCCGCGACGTCGTCCTGGGTGGAGAGCGGGTTCGAGGCCGCGATCGCGACCTCGGCGCCGCCCGCCTCGAGCGTGCGCATGAGGTTGGCAGTCTCGGTGGTGACGTGGAGGCACGCGCCGATGCGCAGGCCGGCGAGCGGCCGCTCCCGCGCGAATCGCTCGCGGATGAGGCGCAGGACGGGCATCTCGCGCTCCGCCCACTCGATGCGCCGGACGCCCTCGGGCGCAAGGGCGAGGTTGGTCACATCGTGCGCCGCGTCGGTCATCAGCTGTCGTGCTCCCTGCTGCGTGCGAGGCGCCGCACCGCGGACGCGAGGTCGGCCCACAGCGAGCCGATCCGGTGCCCGAGCCGTTCCTCGAATCGAACGTGCTCGGCGTAGCCAAGCCGCCGGTACGCATTGAGCGCGGGCGGGTTGTCCGAGCGGACGTTGAGGACGACATGGTCGCAGAACTGGAGGAGCTGGGCGGTCACGGCGGCCGTCGTCGCCTGCGCGTACCCGCGCCCGCGGAACTCCGGCTGGGTCAGCACGTTGCCCACCACGGCGATCGCCGCGTTTCGACCGATGACGTGGGTGCCCGCGGCTGCGACCAGCCGGCCTCTCACCCGGATCCCGTAGTAGACGCCTTCGGCGATCGCCTGCGGCGCGAGCCACGACCCGAACCCGAGCCGGTACAGGCGGTTCAGCTCGCCGGCGTCGGCCGGCGAGAGCGCCTCCAGGCCGCGATCCTCGGCCGGCCGGAACGTCTGCCGATCGACCCACATCCGGACCATCTGCGGCCCGGGCTCGATCCGGTACCGCGTCTCGACGGCCGGCAGGCTGTCGGGCAGGCAGGCGATGTACGCGATCGGCGGCTTGATCACGTCGCGCAGGATCGCCGCGACCCCATCGTCGCGACCGGCGACGAACAGGGGTTGGGGCGAGGGGCCGCCGTACTCGAGCACGAGCGACACCACCTCGTCGCCGGCGCGGGCGATGGCCCATCGTGCGCGCGCCACCTCGCGGTCCTCGAGGTCGGCGAGGGCATACGCCGCGTACAGCCGGTCGCGATCCAGGAACGCCTTGATCAGTCCCCGATCCGACGTCGCCTCGGCGACGATGCGCGTCCCGGCGCGATCGAGGGTCGCCGTCGCCATCAGCCGGCGGCCCGGACCCGAGCGGGCTGCGCCGCCACGGCGTCCGTCCTTCCTGCACCCGCGGCGCGCCGCGCCTCGCGCCGGGCCATCGCGTCCCGGAGCGCCGGCCCGTACGGCGCCCGCAGCGCCCCCTCCTCGGTGACGATCGCGGTGATCAGCTCGGCGGGCGTCACGTCGAACGACGGGTTCTTCACCTCGGTCCCTTCGGGCGCGATCCGGAGGCCGCGGATCTCGGCCACCTCGACCGCGGGCCGGTCCTCGATCGGGATCGCGTCGCCGTCCGGCGTGTCGAGGTCCACCGACGACATCGGCGCGCAGACGTAGAAGGGAATGCCGTGCCGTGCCGCGAGGACGGCGAGCGTATACGTCCCGATCTTGTTCGCCGTATCGCCGTTCGCCGCGATCCGGTCGGCGCCGACGAGGATGACGTCGACCTCGCCGCGAGCCATCAGCGGCCCCGCGGCCATGTCCGGGATCAGCGTGTGCGGCACGCCGGCCTGCCTGAGCTCCCAGGCGGTGAGCCGGGCGCCCTGGAGGTAGGGCCGGGTCTCGTCGACCCACACGTGGAGCGGACGCTCGGCGTGATGCGCCGCCTGCACGACCCCGAGCGCCGTCCCGAACTGGCCGCAGGCGAGCGGCCCGGTGTTGCAGTGGGTGAGCACCTGGAGGGGGCGGTCGCCCGTCGCCGGCAGGATCTCGCGGCCGGCCTCGGCGAGACGGCCGTGGTCGTCGGTCGCCTCGGCGACGATCGCCATCGCCTCGTCGTGCAGGGCGGTCGCGATCGCCTCGCCCTCCTCGGACAGCGCGCCGATCGCGTGGTAGCGGGCCATCAGCCGCTCGACCGCCCAGCTCAGGTTGATCGCCGTGGGGCGCGCGCTGCGGAGCATGTCCGCCGCGCCCTCGAGGATCGCGCGCCGCGTGTGCGCCTGCGACGTCGCCGCGATCCGTGCCGTCAGCGCGAGCCCGATCGCCGCCACCTGGCCGATCGCCGGCGCGCCCCGCACCACCATGAGCCGGATGGCGTTGGCCGCGTCCGACGCGCTCCGGACCGGCATCTCGACGAGCGCGTCCGGCAGCCTGCGCTGGTCGATCACGAGCAGGACGTCGTCCGACTCGAACCGGAACGGCGTGCGAAAGCCGGTGGGCGCGCCGTCGGGATCCGGCGCGGCGACGGGCGAGGCCGCTTCGGTTGCCGCAACGGCCGGCGTCGCGCCAGTCGCCGGCCGCGGATCCCCCAGGAGCGCCGACGCCTCGGCGGCCGATCGATCGCGGAGCTCGCTGACCGCGCCGACGACCTGCGCCGCGCTCGTGAGGACCTCGCCCGCGAACTGGCGGAAGAACCGGCGGCGGCCCGGATCCGCGGGCTCCGCACCGGCGGTCGGCTCGGGAGGCGTCGTCGGCTCGGGTCGCTGGTCGGACAAGGACGGGCTCGGTTCGGGTCAGGCGGCTCGACGGTCGTCGATGCCGTCAGTACCTGATCACGCTGGTCACGCGCCTGCCCTCGAGCCGGTCGCGGCCGTGCAGAAACTCGAGCTCGACCAGGAACGCGAGGCCGATGACCTCGCCCTTGAGCCGCTCGACCAGCTCGATCGTGCCCTGGACCGTGCCGCCGGTCGCGAGCAGGTCGTCGACGATGAGCACCTTCTGGCCTGGCTCGATCGCGTCGCGGTGGATCTCGAGGGTGTTCGAGCCGTATTCGAGGGCGTACTCGACCGAGAGTGTCTCGGCCGGCAGCTTGCCCAGCTTGCGCACCGGCACGAGGCCGGCGCTGAGCTCGATGGCCATCGGCGCGCTGAAGATGAAGCCGCGCGATTCCATGCCGATGACGATGTCGACCTGCTCGGCGCGATACGGCTCGAGCATGAGCCGGATCGCCTCACGGTACGAGGCGGCGTCCTTGAGCAGGGTCGTGATGTCGTAGAACAGGATCCCCGGCTTGGGAAAGTCCGGGACCTCGCGGATCTTCGCCCGAAGCTCCTCGGCGGACACGCAGCGGGACCTCCTGGTGGGGCGGATTGCCCGGCGGGGCGGGCGAGGCCCGAGTCTAGCGCAGCCCGCCCGACGCCTCGGCTTCGAAGGACCCGGTGGCCGGCGCTCCGCGCGCGGGCGAAGCCTCGGGCAGCAGCCGCGGCGCGATCAGCCAGCCGAGCGCCGCGACGAAGGCGCCGGCCGCGATCGCCGCGGCGAGGCCCGGTGCAGGCCCGGCGCCGGCGCGCACCGCGGCCGCGATGAACGCGGCGGCGACACTCGTCCCGAACGCCGTGCCGAGCGCGTCGGACAGGGTCAGGCCGGCGGTCACCTCGCCCTGCGACTCTTTCGGAATGTCGCGCAGCACGATCAGCGCGAACTGGGCGTAGGCGAGGCCCATGCCATAGCCACCGAAGGCGAAGATCGGCACCGCGAGCCACGACGGGATCGCCGGGAGGAGGATCAGCCCGAGGCCGGCGATCCCCAGCGCCACCACCGGGAACCCCAAACGCACGAAGCGCTCGTGCGGGATGCGGCTCGACAGGCGCGCCTGCGTCCACGAACCCATGGTCCACGACACGGTCGCCGCGGTCAGGGCGATGCCCGCGCCGGCGGCGGACCAGCCCCGAACCTGCACCAGCAGTAGCGCGACGTACGCGTCGATCGTGAAGAACGCGAACGTGATCATGCCGCGCAGCAGCACGGCAGTCGGGTAGCCGCGGGCCGCGCGGAGCGTACCCGGCGGCGCGAGGCGCGCGAAGGCCCAGATCGTGATCACGAGCCCGGCGGCCCCCAGCCCGATGATCAGGGGCAGCTGGCTCGACGCGAGCCCGGAGGTCATCACGGCGACCCCGAACCCGACGATCAGCCCGTCCCGGATCCTCGTGCCGCCGGAGCTGCCCTTCGCGCCGCTCGGCGCGTCGTGGACGTTCCGCAGGCCGCGGTACGCCATCGAGCCCGAGACCGCGAGGAGCGGGAGCAGCCCGAGGAAGATGAACCGCCAGCTGAACGCCTCGGCGACGACGCCGGCCACGGCCGGTCCGAAGATCCCGGGCAGGATCCAGGCGGTCGACATCGTGGCGAACATCCGGGGCCGGAGGTGCGCCGGGAGGCTGCGGCCGATCGCCACGTACGCGATCGGCGGAATCGCACCGCCGCCGATGCCCTGGATGAGCCGCGCGCCGATCAGCATCGGCATCGAGATGGCTGCGCCGCCGAGCGCGAGCCCGATCGCGAACAAGGCCAGCCCGAGCAGGAACGGAATGACGACGCCTCGCCGGTCGATGAGGCTGCCTGCGACCACGATGCCGATCAGCGAGCCGACCAGGAACGCCGAGAAGACGAGCCCATACAGCTCCAGCCCGCCGAGCTCGCGGGCGACGATCGGCATCGCCGTGGAGACCGCCAGCGCCTCCGCGGCGACCAGGGTGATCGTCAGGACGAGCCCGAGCGTGAGCGGACGTCGCTCGGGCGACCACAGGCCGCCCTCCTCGGGCGGGACCGGTTCGCCGTGAACCACGAGGCTCTCCGGGTGGACGAGCTCCTCGGCGGTGATCTCGTCGGGCATCCGGGGAGTATGTCGCGGATCTGCCGCCCCGCGCGGACCGCGTCAGGTCATCTGCTCGGTCGGCAGGCCTGCGCGCCAGCGTTCACCGTGCCCCCGAGGTACTCCTGGGCGAGGCTGAATGCGGTACGGCGGGCGTCACCGCCGCTCGAGCGCCACCCTCAGGCCGAGCCCGATGAGGACCGAGGCCGCTCAGGTTCCCGAAGATGGTGCGCTGGGCGAGCGGCGTTCCGCCGAGCAGGACCTGCCGGAAGACGAGGGCCATGTCCGGCCCCGGCACGACCGTGATCAGGATCGAGCCGCCGAGGAAGAGGAACAGCTGATCCAGGGGCACCGGCATCGAGGCGAGGATGCCAGACGGGTCAGCGCTCGCGAAGGGCCGCCACCACGCTGAGCCTCGACAGGCCACGATCCGCGACCGCCAGCGCGACCAGCAGGGACACGATGATTGCCGCCGTCATCGCAGCCGTGAGCGTGAGCGGGATCGCGGGCAGGTCGGCCGGCGGGTCGAACACGCCGGCAAGGATCTGCAGGAGGGTCAGCCCGACGAGACCGCCGGTCAGCAGCCCCGTGCCGATGCCCGCAACGCCCACCACCAGCGCCTCGCCGGCGATGGTTGATCGAACCTGCCTGGGCTCCGCCCCGATCGCGATGAGGGTTGCCAGCTCGCGCCGGCGGTCTGCGAGGCCGGCGAGGAGGAACAAGGCGACACCGACGGCGGCGATCACGATCGCGAACGAGACGTCGAGGCCCACCAGGCTGCGCAGGTCGACGGCTGTGATGCTGTTCGCGAGCCGAGCCGAGGTCGTGCTGAGGTCGGCAACCTGCCAGCCTGCCCCGAGCCGGGCCGCGACGGCTGCCGACGCTGCCGCGACGTCCCCATCGGCGCGCGCCAGTGCGAACGAGATCCGGTCGTTGCCGGTCTGCGCGGCGACGTAGGCGAGGTTGCCGACGAGGAATGCGTCCTTCGGCGCAGTCGGGAACTCCAGGGCGATCCCGGCCATCGTGAACTCCACGGTCCTGAGGGTTCCAGTGGCGTCCGGCACCCGGATGCGCAGCCGGTCGCCGGGCACGATGCTGTAGTCCTTGGCCGTCTCCGACGAGACGAGGATGGCGTCCGGTCGCGCGCGAAGCGCGGCCATCGCAGCGGCTGCCCCCGACCCAGCGAAGAAGGAGTCCGCCAGTGGTGCCACCGCCGGGAGGGTCGCCGTGTCGATGGCCAGCAGGTCCTGCGCCTCCGGCCCGACGTATACGACGCGGTCGACGAACGGCGTCACCGCGGCGATCCCGGGTCCGGAAAGACCCGCAATCTGCCCTGACGCAACCTGGCCCGTGGGTGTCACCTTGAGGTCAGCACCGAGCGTCAGCTCGGCGTCGACGCGCTGCTGCTGGCGATACGTCGCATCGAACATGAGCACGCTCGTCGCAAAGCCCACGGCGAGCGCGAGGACCACGATCGCACGCGCCGCAGCGCCGGCCCGTGCCACGAGGGATCGAGCGGCCAGGTCCCCGCCGGGGCCGAGCGGGCGCCGAAGGCTGGCGGCGAGCCATCCGCCGCGGCGCAGCACGAACCCCACGATGCGCAGCAGCAGCAGCGTCCCGCCCAGCCAGAACAGGAGCGGTGCGAGGAACGAGGTCAGCGCCAGCGTCACCGTCGGGTTGCCCTCGGCGTTCAGGACCGGGTGCAGGCCGGCGCCGCCGGCGACGACGTACACGACGACGCCACCGACGAGCGCCACGACGTCGAGCCCGAGGCGCTGCCACAGCGGCGGCCGGTTCCGCTGGAGCTCCTGGCGCCCCGATCCGATCTCCTCGCGGAGCTGGGCTCGCAGGGGCAGCAGGGCGGCGGCGGTCGCGAGGAGCGTCGTCAGCAGCACGGCGACGCCGATCGCCGCGAGGATTGCGGCGGCCCCGCCGGCGGCCGCCAGGTCGGTCCCGAACAGGGCGACCGCTGCCGCCGCGCCGATCACCGCGCCGATGCACGAGCCCCCGAGCGCCGTGAGGACCGTTGCGCCCACGAACACGGCGACGAGCTCGGGCCGTTTCGCACCACGCGCCCGGAGCAGCGCGGCGTGGCGGCGCGTGGAATCGGCGGTTGCGTCGGCTGCAAGTCGCGAGAGCGCCAGGGCCAGCATGATCCCGGGCAGGGCCAGGAAGATGAACAGGATCTGCCCCCAGGCAAGGTCCGCGCCGAGCGGCTCGAGCGAGGCGCTCGCGTCATCGACCCAGGTGAAGGCCCCGGCGCCCTGCCGCTCGACGCGGCGCCGCACCGAATCCAGCCAGAGCTGGGCGCTCGCGGGGTCGCCCGGCAGCTGGGCGTGGTCGAGGCGGACGTGGAGCTCCATTCGCACGGCCGGCTCGGGTGCGAAGACCGGGGTTGCCGGCCCCCTTCCCGCGGCACCCGCCGTTCCGGGATCGGTTGCGACGGCGCCGGTGGGGATCCGCGGCAGGACCATCGACGCAAGGTCCCCCGCCGCCATGATCGCGACGTTGGTGGGCGGGTTCGCTCCGGCGGCACGGTGGGCAGGGTCGATCGGGCCGAGGAGGAGATCGGCCCCGGCGATGGACACGATGCCGCTGACGCGCAGGGCGACCGTCGCGCCGCCCGGCAGGCTGAACGAGATCGTGTCGCCCGGCACGGCGCCGAGATTCGAGGCGAGGTCGCGGCTGATCGCGATCTGACCGGGCTGGAGGCTGCCCGACGAAAGGCCGAACAGACCCGTCTGGGACGTGTAGCCGGCGTCGATGCCGATCAGCACGCCGACGCTTGTCTGCGTCGCGGTCCCGGCCTTGTTGGTCGCGGCGCTGTCGAAGTGCGCGAGCTGGAAGTCGGAAACGGCACGGACTGCGGGGTCGGCCGTCACGATCGACCGAGCCGCTGCGGCAGTGCCGCCGTTCGCGATGATCACCTGGGCATCCACGGGCAGGTCGGCCAGGGCTCGCCTGGTGACCGTGTTGCCGGACGCGGCTCCGAACAGCAGCACGCTCGTGATCAGCGCTGCTGCGATCGCGATCCCGACGATGGCGGCCAGCGACCGCCGCGGTTCGCGGAGGACGAGCCGCAGCGAATGACGCAGGATCATCGTCAGGCCGGCCCAGCGGCGCCGGCGAGGCGCGCGTCGCCGGCGGCGGCCGTCGCAGCTGCCGCACGCAACCGACCATCGAACATGGCGTACCGCCGGTCGGCGCGCGCGGCACTGACCGGGTCATGGGTCACCAGCACCAGGCTCGCTCCCCGGCGCCGGACGGCGCCGATGAGCAGTCCGAGGACGTTGTCGCCGTTCTGGACGTCGAGACTGCCTGTCGGCTCGTCGGCGAGGATGACCGCGGGCTCGATGACGAGCGCGCGCGCGATGCCGACCCGCTGGCGCTCACCGCCGGACAGCTCGTCGATCCGGGCGCCCACGGAGGTCCCGAGCCCGACTTCGTCCAGCGCCGATTCCGCGTGCCGGCGTCGTTCGTGCTCGGGGGTGCCGGCGAACGCTAGCGGGAGCGCCACGTTCTCGGCGGCCGTCAGGCTCGGCAGGAGGCCGAAGGATTGGAAGACGATCCCGATTCGTCGCTGGCGCAGGCGGGCGCGTTCCGTGGCAGTGAGCCGCCACAGGTCGTGGCCGAGGACCGTGATCTGGCCCCGGTCCGGCGCCTCCAGGCCCGCCAGCAGGCACAGCAGGGTCGACTTGCCGGACCCCGATGGCCCCTCGATGGCCGTGAACGTGCCGGCCTCCACGTCGAGATCCACGGCATCGACGGCCGTCAACGTGGTCGCCCCGGGAGTGCCATAGGAGCGGGTGACCGCCCGGCACGAGATGACGATCAATGGAGCCGCCGATCGGCCACGACGCGACCGTCCCTGAGCTCGACGATGCGGTCGGCGCGGCTCGCAATCTCCGGATCGTGCGTGGCAAGCACGACGGTCATGCCCTCGCTGCGATGGGCCTCCTGCACCAGGTCGAGCAGCATCGCGGCGTTGCGCGAATCGAGCTCGCCCGTGACTTCGTCGGCAAGCACGATGGGCGCCCGGCTCGCCAGGACCACGGCAAGGGCGGCACGCTGCTGCTCGCCCCCGGAGAGCTGGTTGGGTCGATGCCGCTCGCGCGCCCGGAGCCCGACTCGCCCGAGCAGCTCCATGCATTCGGCGTTCGCAAGGTGGCGGCCCGCCAGCGTGGCGGCAAGGCCGACGTTCTCCAGGAGGTCGAGGAACGGCACGAGGTTCTGGCTCTGGAAGACGATGCCGACCCGACGCCCTCGAATGCCGGCACGCTCGGTCTCCGTGGCCCTGGCGAGGTCGGCACCATCGACCAGGACCGTGCCGGCCGTGGGCCGGTCCGAGCCGGCGAGGAGCTGGAGCAACGTGGTCTTCCCGGACCCGGAACGACCCATGATCGCCACGAACTCGCCGCGCGGGACCTCGAGGTCGATCCCGCGGAGCGCGATTGTCTCGACGTCCGCCTCGCGATACACGCGGATCACGTTGCGCAGCTCGATGATCGGAGCGTCGCTCACGACCAATGGAAGCTCTGGATCATCTGGCGGAACGCGTCGATGTTATCGACCCCGTCCGGCGTCGACAGGCTGACGACGGCGAGCCCGGCGCTGCCCGGCACGTAGTACCGGTCGACGGTGGAGGGCACCTGCTTGCCGGTGACCGGATCCGGGGATGCCGGCAGGTGATAGGCGAGGTGCACGTACGTCGTGCTGCCCACCGTGACGGTGTCCTGCGTGATCAGCTGGAAGCCCGCCATCGCGGTGAGCGCGGGCAGGTCGGTCGCGGCCACGTAGCCGGCGACGTCCGAGGTCGCCGGGCGAACCTGGACCGTCTCGCTGCTGTCCTTGTCGCGCACGACCACGCCGTCCGGCTGTGGGCTGACCTGCCAGCCTTCGACGTACTGGATCGAGAACGCGGGATTCACCCCGTGGTAGGCAAGGAACACCGCGTTGTCCGGGATGTCGCCGCTCGTGGTGCCGACGCCGGTTTCCGGGGCGAGACTGTCCGCGGGGGTTGCCGCGGCCGACGACGGCGTCGACGCCGGCGACGGGCTGGCCGTCGCGCTGCAGCCCGCGATCAAGAGGAGCGCCGGGAGCAGGGCGGCGACGGACCGGGGCGTCCCGGGGCGCGTCAGGCTGCGAAGGGTCGAACGTGGCATCCGAAAACGTGACCTCGGCGTCGATCAACGGCCGGGTCTGCCGGCCAATCAACCCGAATATCGCCCCGGAATCTGAACCTCACCTGAAGCGCGGAACGGCGAGCCGGAAGGTCGCGCCCTCGCCGGGCCGGCTGGTCACGCTCAATCGACCGCCGTTGCGTCGGGCCAGGCTGCGGGCGATGGTCAGCCCGAGACCGTTTCCATCCTGCATGCCGGCGTCGGCGCGAAGGCGCCAGAACGGCTCGAAGACCCGCTCGAGGTTCTGCGCGGCGATCCCGGGACCCGAATCGACGACCTCGACGATGACATCCCGTTCGACCATCCTGGTGCGGACACGCGGAGGGCTCGTGGCCCCGGCGTGGCGATACGCATTGGCCACGAGATTCGCGACGATCCGACCGACCTCGTCGGGATCGACCGCGACCGGGAGATCGGCGCCAAGCACCGTCCTCGGGCGAGGCAGCGTCGGGTGCGCCGTTGCGAACGCGCTCAATGCCTCGGCGACGACCACCGACATGTCGACCGGGGCACGGTGCAACGCGGGCGGCAGCTCATCGGCCCGCGCCAGGAGCAGCAGGTCGTTCGTGAGCTGGGACAGGCGTCCTGCAGATTCCACCACCGTCTGGAGTGCCGCCCGGAGGTCCGCCTCCGAGGCCGGCGCCGCGAGCGCGCCTTCAGCCGAGGCGCGGATGGCGGCGATCGGCGTGCGCATCTCGTGCGACGCGTCGGCGACGAAGCGACGTTGTCGCGCCTGTGCCTCGCCGATCGGGCGGAGCGTCCGCGACGCGAGGAGCCACGCCGCGGCCGCGACGAGGGCGATCACGAAGACGTCCGCCGCGACGAGTGCGTAGCCGATCCGATCGATCGTCAGCCGGTACGCGGCAGCCGCCGCCTGGTCGTTCGTCAGCTCCGGGCCCAGGTCGAATGTCGGGGCCAGCGCGGTCCTGATGCCGACGTAGAACGCGACGCTGAAGACGCCGAGCACGAGGACGAACAGCACCACGTACAGGATCGTGAGGTGGACGCGCGTCCTCGCAAACATCAGCTCGATCCGAATGCCCGGATGCGATAGCCCGACCCGCGAACGGTCTCGATCAACCCGTCCCGGCGGCCATCGTCCACCTTGCGCCGCAGGCTCCGAACGTAGACCTCGACGATGTTGGACTCGGCCGCAAAGTCGGCATCCCAGAGCGCCTCGATGAGTCGCTCCTGGGAGAAGATCTGTCCGGGATGCCGAGCCAGGAGCTCGAGCAGCGCGAACTCGCGCGCCGTGAGCCGGACGTCACGCCCGCCTCGCCGGACGCCCAGGGTCGCCGGATCGAGCTCGAGGTCGCCGATGGAGATCGTCGGCGCCCGATCCTCGACGCGCCGACGCCCGAGTGCCCGCACTCTGGCGCGGAGCTCATCCATGGCGAACGGCTTTGCCAGGTAGTCGTCCGCACCGCGATCCAGTCCGGTCACCCGATCCTCGACGGCGTCCATCGCCGTGAGGATCAGGATCGGCGCGGCGAACCCGCGGTCGCGCAGCGCGGCGCAGATGGCAAAGCCGTCAAGCCCGGGGAGGACGACGTCCAGGATCAGCAGGTCGTAGGCATACGAGTCGACCCAGCGCAACGCCTCGCGCCCATCGCCCACGGCGTCCGCGGCGTGCCCATCGGCGAGCAGCGCGGACCGCACTGCGTGGGCGATCGGCAGCTCGTCCTCCACGATCAGGATCCGCAGCGGTAGGCCTCCATATCGTTCGTCATCATGACAGCGGAGCGCCGTCGACCAGCTGCTCCGGCCTAGCGGAAGACGCGGAGGCGCCGCCGGTCGACGGCAACGCGGGTATCGCGGCTGAACCTGAATCCAGGCTGAGCGCTCGCCCTGGAGCCGCCGAGCGACACCGACCCGATCGAGGCCGCCGGCATGTGCAGGCCGTGACAGAGCGCATGAGGCGCGCAGAACCGGGATCCGATCGGGCCAACGAGGCGTACTTCCCCGCAGGCGCACATTCCGCGCCGTTCGACAAAGGAGGTCTCATGCTCCGACGAATCATCCTCGGAACCGTCACCGCGACCCTCGCGCTCACGCTCTCCGCCTCGATCGCAGTTGCGGGCTCGGGCAACCCGTCCGGCACCGGCCAGCCGAGCACCAGCTGCGACAACCCGGGCGCCATCAAGCCGCCGGGCTTCACGACCGCTGGTTTCGCCAATGCCGAGCTCCATTACGCCAACCCCACCAGCCAGGGCGGGATCAGCTCCGGCAACTCCCACGTCGTCGCGCAGTACGACGTGGCCTGCTACCACCAGGGCCTGAACCACGGCTGATTGATGGCGCCGCATGAGGCGCCATCACGGATTCGACGGCCGGCTCGGCAACGGGCCGGCCGTCTCCATGTCAGTCCCGGTCGCGCTCCGGGCGGATCGGGCGCATCGCCGCCACGAGCTCGGCGTCCACGTGCGCCGTCTCGGCGGACAGGCGCGCGACGACCGCCTGGGTGAGCTGCCAGGCCTTCAGCGAATCCTTGGGCAGCCGGATGCGGACCTGGTTCGATGCGAACGTCACGTCGGCGTGGCGGACGCCCGGCATCGAGCCCGGGGTCAGCAGCCGCATCGCCGACGCCCGCGAGAGGCCCATCCCCAACCGGACGACGAGCTGGCCGTCCTCGCGTGACATCGACGCGATCCCCGCGGCCTCGGCCGCGAGTCGCAGCTCGGCCACCTCGGCGAGTCGCTGGACGGGCAGCGGCATCGGGCCGAAGCGGTCGGTGACCTCCTGGCGGAAGGCGGCCACGTCGCCGGGCGTGCGGGCGCGCGACAGGCGCCGGTACAGCTCCAGCTTCTGGGCCTCCTCGGGGACGTAGTCGTCGGGCAGGTGCGCCTCGAGCGGGAGGTCGATGACCGCCTGCGGCGCCACGAGCACGGGAGGCCGCATCTCCCGCTCCGCCTTGCGCTCCTCGACGGCCTCAGCGAGGAGGCGCGAGTACAGGTCGAACCCGACCGCGGCCATGTGGCCGGACTGCTCTCCGCCGAGGATGTTGCCCGCGCCGCGGATCTCGAGGTCGGACAGGGCGATCTGGAAGCCTGCCCCGAGCTCGGAGGCATTGAAGATCGCCTGGAGCCGCTTGCGCGCCTCCTCGCTCATCCGCTCGCGGCGGCGGTACAGGAGGTACGCGTACGCGCGCCGGGAGCTCCTGCCGACCCGTCCGCGGAGCTGGTACAGCTGCGCCAGCCCGAGCGTGTCCGCTCGATCGATGACGATCGTGTTCGCGTTCGGGATGTCCAGGCCGGACTCAATGATCGTGGTGCACACGAGCACGTCCGCCTCGCCCGAGGCGAACCGGAGCATCACCGACTCGAGCTGGCCCTCGGCCATCTGCCCGTGCCCGACGACGAGGCGGACGTCCGGCAGGAGCTTGCGGAGCTGCTCGGCCTGGGCCTCGATCGTCTCGACTCGGTTGTGGACATAGAAGACCTGGCCGCCGCGATCGAGCTCGCGCAGGATCGCGTCGCGGACGAGGCCGGCGCTCGCCTCCGCGACCCGCGTCTGGATCGGCAGGCGGTCCTCCGGCGGCGTCTCGATGACGCTCATGTCCCGCACGCCCGCCAGCGCAAGGTTGAGGGTCCGCGGGATCGGCGTCGCCGACAGCGTCAGGACGTCGACCTCGCGCTTGAGCTGCTTGAGCCGCTCCTTCGCGGCGACGCCGAAGCGCTGCTCCTCGTCGACGACGACCAGCCCGAGATCCTTGAACCGCACGTCGCGGGACAGCAGCCGGTGTGTCCCGATCACGAGGTCGACCGTGCCGTCCGCGAGGCCGCTGATCGCCTTCTCCTGGTCCGCCTTCGCGACGAACCGGGAAAGGAGTGCGACCTTCACCGGAAATGGCCCGAACCGGGCGCCGAACGTGGCGTGATGCTGGGCGGCGAGGACGGTCGTCGGGACGAGCACCGCGACCTGCTTGCCGTCCTGGGTCGCCTTGAACGCGGCCCGGATCGCGACCTCGGTCTTGCCGTAGCCCACGTCGCCGACGACGAGGCGATCCATCGGGCGGATCGCCTCCATGTCGTGCTTGACCTCGTTCGCGGCGCGCAGCTGGTCGACCGTCTCCTCGTACGGGAACGCGGCCTCCATCTCCGCCTGCCAGGGCGTGTCGTCCGGGTAGGCGTGGCCGGGCGCCGAGGCGCGCGACGCGTACAGCGCGAGCAGCTCCTCGGCGAGGTCCGCGACCGCCTTCCTGACCCGCGCCTTCGTGCGCAGCCAGTCGGTGCCGCCGAGCTTCGACAGCGCGGGGTTCTCGCCGCCGGAGTATCGCGAGATCCGCTCGATCTGCTCGACCGGCACGAAGATCCGGTCCTGGCCCTGAAAGGCGAGCTCGAGGAAGTCGCGCTCGTCGCCGGTACCGCTGCTGCGCCGGAGCATCCGCTCGTAGCGGGCAATGCCATGGTCGATGTGGACAACGAGATCGCCGGGCGTCAGTCGCTCGAGGATGTCGCGTGGCACGACGCGCCGCATCGCCTTCGGCCGGCGCACGCGGACATTGCCGAACAGCTCGCGATCCGTCACGAACACCAGGCCGTCCGGACCGCCGGCGAAGCCGCCGTTCAGGCTGCGATCGATGAGCGTGAGGCTGCTCGGCGTCGGCGCTTCAGGCAGCGCGTTCGTCACTCCGGCCGACAGGCCGGCCTCCTCGAGGACCTCGGCGAGCCGCGGCGCCTGGTCCGACGCGATCACGATTCGCGGCTGCGTTGCCGCCTTCCCGCTCCCGGGCCGGGCGGCATCCTCCGCGCGCCACCGCTCCACGGCCTCAGCAATGCGCGCGCCGCGTCCGGGCGGGAGCACCGGCTCCCGCCACCCGAACAGGTCGCCGGACGACTTGCCGCCGCCCGCGATGGCATTGCTCACCTCCGACTCCCACGTGAGCTCGAGTGTTCGCGCGGCGAGGAGGCGCCGCTTCCAGTCGCGCGGCGGGAGGATCGTCGGGGGCCAGTCCCGTGGCAGCTCCCCCGCCGCGAGGAGGTCGGCGCGCCGCTCGTCCGCCTGGCGCCACAGGAACTCGCCGGCCGCGCCGACGTCGCCGGGCTCGTCGAGCACGAACAGGGTCTCGGGTGCGAGGTGATCGAGGGCCGTCGCCGGCGCGAGGACCGGCGCCCAGACCTCGGCCGCATCCCCCACGGCCGCGGCCCGCGACTCGCTTCGGCCCGCCGCGCGTTCCGCGTCCTGGGCGCCGACGAGCCGTTCGAAGTCCTGGGCGAGGCGCTCCGGGAGTCGCTTCGCGCCGCTCCCGAGGAGCCCGCGGAGGGTCTCGGCTCCGCCATCGGGCACGAGGAACTCCGAGGCGGGCAGGAGGACGACGCGCTCGATCACGCCGGTCGTGCGCTGGTCCGTCGGGTCGAAGGCGCGCAGCGAGTCGATCTCGTCGCCGAACGATTCGATCCGGACGGGCAGCTCCGCGGAGGGCGGGAAGACGTCGACGATGCCGCCGCGGCGCGCGAACTCGCCTCTGCCCGCGACCTCGAGCACCGGGCTGTAGCCGAGTCCGAGGAGCTCGCGGAGCAGCGTCCCCTGGGCGAGGCGCGCCCCGACGCGCAGCTCCAGGGGAGATGGCGGGAGATCGCCCGGAGCGATCGTGTGCTGGAGGAGCGCCTGCACGCTCGCGACCAGGATGCGTGCACCTCCGCTGCGCCAGGCGGAGAGCGCGGCGACGCGGGCGGCCGTCTCGTCGGCGACGAGCTCGCTGCGCTCGTAGGCGAGGGCCGTTCGCGGCTCCAGGATCGCGACGGCCGCGGGATCGCCGACCCACGCCGCCAGCTCCTCGGCGACGCGGTCGCCGATCTCGGAATCACGCGCCACCCAGCAGATTCGCTCGCCGGCAACGAGCGCGAGCGCCGCGGCGAGGTAGCTCTTGGCGCCGTGTGGCACCGACGTGACGCCCGCGTGTCGCCCGGCGTTCGAGGCGGGCGCAGCGATCGGCCCGAGCCGCTCGCGCAGCGTGGCGAACGCGCCGCTGCCCGCGAGGAGCGGCGGCAATCCGGCGAGATTCGGGAGGCGGCGGCCGGGTCCTGCGCGACGCGACGCACCGGCGGACGACGGGGTCGCAGGCTCGGGAGCCGGACGCCGGGGCGCGACCGCGCCCGCCGGCTTGGGGCTCGGAGGCGCATCGAAGGGCCGTTCGGCCTCGCGGCGCTCCCAGCCCTTGCGCCCGCGGAGCGGCGTCCGGCTGCCGCTCATCAGCGCTCGCCTTCGTCGGGCGCGTCGGCCTTCGACCGGATCTTTCGCCAGCCCGTCTTCGTGCGCCGGATCCCGTCGGGTCCGGCCGGTCCGTCGACCGCCCCGGGCGGCGCGAGGAGGTCCTCGTCGGCGGGTCGCAGCTCGAAGGCGTTGAACCGCGTCGCCGCCTTGTTGGTGCCCTCGCGCGCCCACGCCTCGACGGCGTCGGCCGCGGCATCGAGCAGCTCGTCGAGGCGCTGACGCTCGTCGGGCTCGAACCTGGTCAGGACGTGGTCGATGAACCGCCCGTCGGGCGCCCCGATGCCGACCCGCAGCCGGCTGAACGCCTCCGACTCGAGCTCGTAGATGATCGACTTGAGGCCGTTGTGGCCGCCGGGGCCGCCACCCTCTCGGAAGCGCAGCTTGCCGAACGGCAGCGCGAAGTCGTCGACGACCACGAGCATCTCGGTGAGCGGCGCTCGCTCTCGAGCAAGGACTTTGCGAACAGCGATGCCCGACTCGTTCATGTAGGTCTGCGGCTTGACGAGCAGCAGGTCGAGGCTCCGGAAGCGCCCGCCGACGACGGACGATGCATCCTTGCTCCGGCCCTTGCCCGCCCAGCCCGCGCGGTCCGCCAACCGGTCGAGCACCATCCAGCCGACGTTGTGGCGCGTCTGCCGGTACTGCTCACCCGGGTTCCCGAGCCCGATGACGATCTTGTTGATCTCGTTACCTCACCGGCGCAGGCGTGTCATCCAAGCAGGCAGGCACGCCGAACGGCCCCGGGACCACGTCCGGGGGCTTGCACAGATGGTACCCGCCGGCCCGCCCTCATTCGCGAAATCCGCCGAGACGAGGCTCCCGTCCTCGTCCGAGATCATCACCGGATCGCGCCGAACGGCTTCGCCGTCACAGCCCACGACGGCAAGCGATGGGAACGCGATCGCGAGCGGCAGCCAGCCGCGGCCCTTCGCGCCGGCCCCGCGCTGCCTCGCCATCGGGTGAGGCTACCCCGAGAGGAGTCGCCGCTCCAGCGCCCGCATGGCCGATTCGTCGCCGGGCTCTGCGTGATCCCATCCGCACAGGTGCAGGGTCCCGTGGGTCACGAGGAGTCGCATCTCGTCTGCCGGCGACCAGCGGACGTCGCCGGTCTGGCCGCCCCGGCCCTCGACGGCCTGCTCGATCGCCCGCTCGACGGAGATCGCGATGTCGCCGATGTGGATGCGGCGTTTCGCCGCGGCACCAGCCGGTTCGGCCGGTTCGGCCGGTTCGCTCGGCTTGCCGATCCGCGGGAACGCGGCCGGGTCGAGCATCGGAAACGACAGCACGTCGGTCGGGCCGACGACGCCCAAGTGCTCGGCGTTGAGGTCGGTGAGCTCGGCGTCGTCGGTCAGTACGATCGTTACGGAGCCAGGCGTGGGCGCTCCCGCAGCGTCGAGCGCCTGGGCCGCGGCACGGGCAATCGTCCTGATCGGGAGGACCGTTGGCTCACTGCCGCGAACGACGACCTCCACGCGCCACGGCGAGATGTAGACCACCCGCGTGCGATCAGTCGCGGGCGCACCGAAATCTGGCACAGCCACGCTACTGCTAGCCACATCGACATCCCGGGACGGTTAACGAACCCAGTCGAGGCTGCCGGAGGTCGTCTCGGCGCCGACACTTCCCGACCTGAACGTCGCGCCGGATGAAATCGCGACTCGGACCGCGCGCGTGGGCCTTCGATTCTTCGTAACCGTCCGTGGGTGTCGAATTGGCCAAGGTATCGGGCGCCGGATACAGGCCAGCCTCGCCAGTCACTCGGAAGCGCCTCCACGGATCACGCGGAGGAGCCACTCCTGCCGGAGCCGCCGGCGGCGCGCCGCGATTCGAGCTCGACGACCTTGCTCTGCGGGTAGGCGACGCGCTGGTGGTACATGCCGAGGAGCTGGGACACGAACGCATCCTGCGCCTTGCTGATGTCGCGCAGCGTGAGGTCGCACTCGTCGAACTGGCCGTCCTCCATCCGCTCCTGGATGATGCGGGCGACCATCGAGCGAATGGCGGGCTCGTCGCGCGATGACAGCGAGCGGACCGACGCCTCGACGCCGTCGGCGAGCATGAGCAGCGCGGCCTCGCGGGATTGCGGCTTCGGGCCGGCGTGGCGATACCGGCGCGGATCGACCGCATCGGCAGCGCGCTGGCCCTCCTCGGTCCCGAGACTCCCGAACGGCGCGGCCGCCTCCTCGCGGGCCTTGGCGTAGAAGTAGCTCATGATCGCGGTCCCGTGGTGCTGCGGGATGAACGCGATGAGGGACGTCGGCAGCCGCGCCTGGTACGCGACGTCGATGCCGTCGGCGACGTGCTGCTTGAGGATCTGGGCGGATTGCTCGGGCTCGAGGTCGTCGTGGACGTTCTCGCCGCCGGCCTGGTTCTCGATGAACGCCGCCGGGTTCGCGAGCTTGCCGACGTCGTGGTAGTAGGCAGCGACGCGGGTGATCAGCGGGTCCGCCCCGATCGACTCCGCCGCGCGCTCCGCGAGGTTGCCGACCATCAGCGAGTGGTGGTAGGTGCCTGGCGTCTCGACGAGGAGCCGGCGCAGCAGCGGCTGGGACGGGTTCGCCAGCTCGAGCAGCTGGAATACGGTCAGCAGCCCGAACACGTTGCCGAGGACGGCGAACGAACCCACCGCCGCGACGGATGCCCCACCGGCCGACAGCGCCGCCGCCCCGATGAGCTGCACCACGCCGGCGAGGTCACGCTCGCCGAGGAGCGAGAACGCGGTCACGACAACGGCCTGCACGACGAAGATCGCGGCGCCGGCCTGGATGAAGGTCTGGAGCTTGTCGCCGCGGCGAATGGCGAGGATGCCGGCCAGACCGCCGAGCATCGCGTAGGTGCCCAGCTCCAGCGACGGTCCGTTCACGGCGCCGACCACGATCGCGACGACCGCGGTGACCAGGATCGCCGTCTCCGAATCGAGGAGCACGGTCACGAGCAGGCCGATCGCGGCCAGGGGCAGGATGAACGGCAGCGCGGGGCGGCCCGCGGTGAGCTGCAGCAGCAGCGTCCCGAACGCGATCAGCAGCCACACCAGGAGCACGACGTTGTTCCGATGCCAGTACGCCGGCCGGAACAGGCGCAGCCAGGCAATCAGCATCGAGACGAGCAGGCCGGACAGGAGCAGCCAGCCACCGAATGCAGCGAGGTCCGGCTTGCGGACGTCGAGGCCGAGCGCATGGATCCGGGCCATGTCGACGTCGGTGACCCTCGACCCGCTGCGCACGATGACCTGGCCCTGGACGATGTCCTCGACGACCGGCGGGACCGCGGCCGCGCGGCGATCACGCTCCTGCTGGGTGAGATCGGCGGAGTAGGAGCTGTTCGGAACCAGCAACGGCGCGATCAGCTCGGCCGCGAGGGAGCGCTCGTTGTCGCTGAGCCCGCCGGCCATCTGCGACGACAGCCGCTGGCGCGCCTGGGCGACCTCCGTATCGCGGAGCTCCGTGCGCTCGGTGACGTCGAGCACGCGCGCCGCCTCGGTCCGGATGGGCGCCCAGCGCTCCGGCTTCATCGACTCGAGGACGGTGGCGGCGTCGGCCGGGAGCGTCGGCAGGACGGCATCGAGGAGCGCCTTCCGAGCCGCCGGGGACGTGGTCGGGGCGTACGCGGTGTCGAGCGGGGCGACCAGCTTCGTGAACGCCCCGAGCTGCTCGGAGGCGATCGTGATCGCGCGCTCCGACGTGAAGTCGTACTGGGGTTCGACCGCCTGGCGAGCCTGGTCCTGCGCGGCCGCGGTCAGGACGTCGTTCGTGTAGGTCAGGGCGCGCGGCGCCTTGATGTCGGACTGCGCGAGGTCGCCGGCCTTGAGGTCGATGCCCGGTGACAGATCGATGCCGAGCGTCAGCGTCATCGCCACGATCAGCGTGCTCGCCGCGGCGAGGATTCGCGCGATCTCGCGCCTGCTCGGAAGCTTGGGGGTGACCGCTGGGCCGGCGGTCGCAGCAGCGCTCCCGCTCACGACGCAAGTGCCCTGCCGACCGCCTGGCTCACCAGCCGGCCGTCGGCCCGGCCGCGGGTCCGCGGCGAGAGCCAGCCCATGACCTTGCCCATGTCCTTCGGGGTCGTCGCGCCCGTGGCCTCGATCGCCTCGGCCACGAGGGTCGAGATCTCGTCCGCCGACAGCTGCTCCGGCAGGAACGCGGACAGGATCCCGATCTCGGCCTCTTCCTTCGCCGCGAGATCCTCCCGCGCGCCCTTGCGGAACGCCTCGACCGACTCCCGGCGGGTCTTGACCTCGCGCGCGAGCACGCCGGCTACCTCGTCGTCGGTGTACGCCCGGCGATCGCGCTTCTCGGCGTTGTAGATGGCGCTCTCGGCCATCCGCAGCGTGTCGCGGCGCAGCGCATCACCCGACCGCATCGCGGCCGTGATCTCTGCCTGCATTCGCTCTCGGAGGGTCACCGGTGTCGGCACCTGCGGGCGGGACCGCCGGGGCTGAGCGTCCCGAACGGGACTAGCCCTGCGGGGTCCGTGCGTTCTTCTTGCGCTTCGCTTCCTTGCGCTTCCGCTTCACGCTCGGCTTCTCGTAGTGCTCGCGACGGCGAGCCTCGGCGAGGATGCCCGACTGCTGGATCTTCTTGTTGAAGCGGCGCAGTGCGCTCTCGAACGTCTCGTTCTCACCCACTCGAACTTCTGCCAATCCGGGATTCACCTCCTCGGGCCGACCATCTCGTGCATGCCAGGCTCGCGGCCCGCGGCCTCGGCACGGCCCCTCGCAGGGCCGCCGGAGTGTATCCCCTTCCATCGCGAGTGTCACCGGTCGCAATGACCTTGCAATTACGCTCGGGCGGGCCAGGCAAACCGAGGCTGGAGTACCGCCAGATCCTCGGTACCGGCGTTGGCCGCGCCGATTTGGCACTTTCCTGCGGGACGGCACCGGGCGTGGCATTGGACGACCAGCGCGAGGTGGATCGCTTCAGACGGCCGGTCAAGGGCTGCGGGATGCAATGCCACGCGCTCATCCGGCGGGCCGGACCCGCCCGCGCGGGCGATTGACCCGCGTTCGCCCGGCGGTGCTCCTCCGAGTGCCACCTCGGGTGGAGTCCGGCAGGAAGCACAGACCGGAGATTGCGCGGTCCGGATTGCCCAGCCAGCGGCGCACCTCGCGCCCCCGCATCGGCAGCGCCGCTTCGAACAGCTCGGTGAACCGTCGCACGCGCACGCGATTCGTGGTCGTGTCGCCGATCACGATCAGGCGGCTCACCAGCAGCGGGTCCCACCCACGAGCGCGGGCGAGCTTGGGACCGGCGCGGACTTTGCGATCGAGCGGCGCCAGCGTCCCCTGGGCGTCCGGCACAATGGACTTGATCTCGACGACCAGCAGCGATCGCAGGGCGGCGTGCCAGGCCAGGATGTCGATCGAGCCACGATCCCCGAACTCGTTGAAGGTGACCTCGAGCGCGACCAGCCACCCTGCGGCTCGCAGCACCGGGACGAAGCGATCGATGATCGTGGCGTGACCCTCGTCGAGCAGCCGATCGAGGCCTTCGCCCTGCCATCGCACGCGCACATCGAGATCGGCCCCGAGTGCAACGCACAGCCGCTCGATCCTTCGAATGTCTCCGGATCTCGCCAGCCCGCGCTCGACCTTCGACACGAACGACCTCGAGCACGCGGCGCGCCGAGCGACATCAGCCTGCCGAAGGCCCTGACGGACACGGATGGCGCGGAGGGAGCGGCCGATGCGCCCGGGATCGAACATCGCGCGCACGATGCACGCGGTTGCTTATCGCCCGGTCACCGCGCCGCGCTCACCAGGTCTCGCACCACCTCCGACCAGGGCAGAGCGATCGAGCCGTGGCCGGCGTCGTCGAGGAAGACGCCGCGGGCGCCGGGGATCGTGGCGGCCAGCCAGCGGCCCTGCTCGATCTGCACCAGGCGGTCGAGGGCGCCCTGGCGGACGACCACCGGGACGCGGATGTCGGCGACGCGGAAACCCCAGTCGCGGACCTGGGCGAGGTTGTCGTCGAGGAAGCCGCTGTACCCGTGGAGCACCGCGCGGCGCATCGAGCGCACGAGGTCCCGATCGACGTTCGCTTCGACGTCATACCTCCGTCCGCGCTCGTCGCCGGGTCCGCCGATGACCCTGAGCTTGCGCACCGTAACGTGGCTGAAGAACCCGACCGCGCCCTCGAAGTCGGGCAGCAACGTGGCCATGTCGCCCTTCGCGAGGTCCTCCCATTCCTTGTCCTGCTCTGGCGAATGGAATGTCTTCCACGCGGCGCCCGATTCCGTTCTCGGCGCGATCCCCGCCAGCGACATGCAGGCTCGGACGCGATCCGGGAGCAGGGCGGCGCAGGCGAGCGCGACCGCGCCGCCGCCCGACCAGCCGAGCACGAAGAACCGAGGATGGCCGAGATGGTCCGCGAGCGCGGCCGTGATGGCGGCCTCGTCGGCCACGGACCTGCCCTCGCGTCGGGCCGACGTCCCGTACCCGCCGCGCGAGTAGCTCGCGACCCGCATCCCCGCGCCGGCCGCGGCGTCGACCAGCCCCGTCCATCGAACGGCGGCTGCCGGCGTGCCGACATGGAAGACGAGGAGGTCACGCGCCTCCTCCGGCCCGTCGAGGACGTACTCGATGGTCCCGCCGTCGAACTCGAACCGCCGATAGGACATGGCGTGAGGGTAATCGCCGCCGGCCGCGAGGATCTCGAGCGCCCTCGCGTCCTCGGGCAGGGATTGCCGGGTAGCCCGTCGCGGCGCTCGGCGTGCCGACGTGGAAGATCAGCAGACCGGGCGCATCCCCGGGTCCGATTGCGGCGCTGCTCGTCCCGTGGCGTCGTAGGCTTCCAGCCCATGCGTACCCTGCTCGACCTCGTCGACGATGCGGTGGCGAGATTCGGCGATCGACCGGCACTCGCGATCCGGCGCGAGGACGGCACGACCGAGGGTTGGACCTACAACGAGCTCGACCGGCACGCCCGCGCGGCCGCATTCCGGCTGCGCGCCCTGGGCCTCCAGCCGGGCGACCGGCTGCTCACCTGGTCGCCGTCCGCGCCGGAGCTCCCGGCGACGTACATCGGCGCCATGCGGGCTGGCCTCGTGCTGGTCCCGCTCGACCTCCGGATGTCGCGCGAGGCGATCGCCGGCATCGTCCGCAGCTCGGGCGCCTCGCGGCTGATCATCGGGAGCGGCCACGACGCGCCGAACGCGACCGAGGTCGGCCTGGGCGACTTCGCGACGAGCACCGTCGACGAGATCGGCGGCGACCCGCTGGGCGACGACGCCCTCCCACCCGATTGGGAAGTCCAGGTCGCCGCGTGGCCACGCCCGGAGCCGGGCGACCTCGTCGAGCTGATCTTCACCTCGGGCACGACCGGTACGCCGAAGGGCGTGATGCTCGCCCATGACAACCTGCTGGCGGGCAACCAGACGTTCCACCGGATCATCCCACCGATGGAGCACCGCATCGTGTCGCTCCTGCCCCTGTCCCACCTGCTCGAGCAGGCGGTGGGGCTGTACTACGCGCTGTCGGTCGGAGCGAGCGTGCTGTACGTCCGAAGCCGCAACCCGCGGGTGATCTTCGACGCCCTGCGCGGGCACCGGGTCACCTCGATGGTCGTCGTGCCCCAGATCCTCGACCTGTTCTGGAGCGCCATCGAGCGGGAGGTCGAGAAATCCGGCCGGACGGCGCTGTTCAACCGGCTGCGGGCGATCGGCCGGCACCTGCCCATGGCGGCCCGGCGCCTGCTGTTCCGCCAGGTCCATGCCCACCTCGGCGGCTCGTTCCGGCTGTTCGTCTCGGCGGGCGCGTTCCTGCCGCCGGCGCTCCAGCAGGCATGGGAGGACATGGGCGTCATCGTCCTGCAGGGCTATGGCGCGACCGAGACAGGCACCGGGTCGTGCACCACGCTCCCGGACCACGGTCTCGGGACGGTCGGGCGGCACCCCGAGGGCATCGACATGCGGCTGGCCGGCGACGGCGAGGTCCAGTTCCGCGGGCCGACGCTGTTCAAGGGCTACTGGCAGGCCCCCGAGCAGACCTCGGCCGCCTTCACCGAGGACGGCTGGTACAGGACCGGCGACATCGGCCACCTGGATTCGGCTGGGCGGCTGATCCTCTCGGGCCGGATCAAGGACATCATCGTGCTGCCCAATGGGTTCAACGTGTACCCCGAGGACATCGAGAACGCGCTGCGGATCGCCGGGCTGCGCGATTCGGTGGTGCTCGAGACGCGACCGGGACGGATCGAGGCGATCGTCCTGTCCCCCGCCGGTGGGCCGATCCACGTCCCCGGCGAGGTGCTCACGATCGATCCCGCCGCGCCGCCGCCGGAGCTGAAGGCGCGCATCGACGCGCTCGTGAAGGCAGCAAACGCGACCCTGGGGCCGAACCAGCACATCGCCGGCTGGCGCCTCTGGCACGAGGCGGACTTCCCGAGGACCCACACGCTGAAGGTGAAGCGCGACGTCGTCCGAGCCTGGGCGGCCGTCGAGGCGCCGCTGCCCGTCGCCGCGGGCTGAGCCCCGGCCGGGTCAGCCCGTGACCGGCACCTCGGTACCCAGGTGGGCGAGGGCATCCTCGATCAGGTGCGTCCGGGTGTCCGGCGCGTTGTCCGGGGACCAGGTGAAGAAGATCACGGTCGAGCCGACGACCCGCAGGACGAAATGCGAGCCCGCCACGAACTGGACCTTGCCGGGCCCGGTGACGACGTAGGACGCCGTGTCCGTTGCCGCGGCGAGCGCGGTCGCCGGATCCGCGAGCGCATAGATCACGATGAAGCCGTGGTCCGGGTCATCGGGCAGGGTCACCTGGAGGACGGAGCGCGGTGCGCCGGCGAGGAGCGGGCCCTCGGCGGGCCGGAAGGGCCGCAACGTGGGCGCCGCCTGGAGGCCGGCCGCAGCCAGGGCTTCGATCACCTGCTGGGCGGTCGCATCGGTGAGATCGCCGGCCGGCCCCGGCGTCGAGCCGATCGGCGGAAATGTCGCGTGGTTCGGGCCCGCACAGCCGGCGGCGACCGCCAGGACCAGGACCGCCGCGGCCAGCGAGCGGCGGCTCCCGCTCATCCCGGGGGCCAGGAGAACGCCCGGCCCCCCATGAGATGGAAGTGGAGGTGATCGACGGTCTGGCCACCCCAGGTTCCCACGTTCGTGACGACCCGGTAGCCGCCGGCCGCGATCCCGGTGCTTCGAGCAAGCTCCGCGGCGACTGCGAGGATGTGGCCGACCAGCGCGGCGTCCGCATCGGTGAGGTCGGCGGCCGAGGGGATGTGGTCCCGGGGCATCACCAGGATGTGCGTCGGGGCCCTGGGCGCGATGTCACGGATCGAAACGACGCTGTCGTCCTCGCTCACACGCGTCGATGGGATCTCGCCGGCCACGATCCGGCAGAACAGGCACGACGGGTCGCGACGCGGCGCCGCGGGGCTCACCAGAGCGCCGGCTTCGTGCTCATCAGGAAGCCGATGGTACCGACCAGCCCGGCCATGACATACGAGACGTAGCGCTGCCGTCGGGCCAGCTCGGGCCAGCGCGGATCGCTGCCGCACCGCAGGCCGACCAGGCTCCGGAGGCGCGGCACCTGGATGAAGTACGCCACGGCGAGCGTCACGGCGTAGATCACGAGGGCCACGACCAGCCAGCCCTGGTCGAGGATGCGCACGCCGAGGGTGGCGACGAGCCCGAGCCCGCTCATCGCGAGCCCGGCGCCGATCCAGACGGTGCCCCGCGACTGGAGCGCGAGGAGCAGCCGGACGAACCGGCCCGGCTCGCCCGTGGCAAGGGACCCGCGCCTGGCCCGGAACGCGAATGGCAGGAGCAGCGAGGGCACGAACAGCGAGATCGCGAGCGCGATGTGGACGATCAGGATGAGGGGCAGGACCTCGTGGGGCATCGCTCGGGATTGTAGGTGCGAGGCGCGCGGTGGCCGCCAGAGCCGTCAGGCGCCGCGTGCCGCGACGAGTGCCACCCAGTCGGTCTCGTCGTAGCGCTTCGTGATCCGGAAGCCGGCCGCCTCGAGGGCACCACGAACGTGTTGCTCGCGGTCGATGAAGATGCCCGACGCGATCAGGGTGCCGCCCGGGATGAGCTCGTCGGCGAGGTTCCCGGCGTGCTCGATCAGGACCCCGGCGATCAGGTTTGCCAGGACCGTGTCGAACGGGCCCTCCTCGCTCGGGATCGACCCGTCGCGGGCGCGGACCCGCTTGCCGACGCGATTGTGCCTGGCGTTGGCGACGGTCGCCTCGACCGCGATCGGATCGATGTCGACGCCGACTGCGCGGGTGGCGCCGAGCTTCACCGCGGCGATCGACAGGATCCCCGAGCCGCAGCCGACATCGAGCACGCGTCCGAGCGCCGCGTCCTCGGCATACGCGTCGAGCGCGAGCAGGCACAGCCGTGTCGTCGGGTGAAGGCCGGTCCCGAACGCCATTCCCGGGTCGAGATCGATCACGACCTCGTCGCCCGACCGAGCGTGCCGGCGCCAGCTGGGCTTGATCACGAGCCGCCGGCCGACCCGCAGGACGTGGAAGTGCTCCTTCCAGGCCTCGGCCCAGTCCGACTCGGCGACGAGCTTCGTGCGCAGCTCGCCGATCGGGCGCAACCCGAATGCCTGCAGGTGTCCGAGCGCCTCCGACACGATGTCGATCGCGCGCTGCGTGGCGGCCGGGTCGCGGGCCGGCACGTGCGCGCGAATCGTCGCTGGTCGGGTGGGGTCGATGCGGGCGCCGAGCCCGTCCTCGACCAGCTCGAAGCCCGGCTCGACGCTCGTCCCGCCGGGCGCGACGCGGGAGAGGATCTCGCTGACCGCCTCCACCGCCTCTGAATCCGCTTCGACCGAGAGCTCGAGCCACTCGCCGCCGGAGCTGCCGGGATGCGCGTGGTAGCCGGGCGCCGCCTTCGGTCGCTGGCGGGCCACTATGCGAGCTTGTCGCGGACGCGGTCGAGGAGGCCCGCGTCACTCACCGGCTCGCCGGTCGCCTTCGCGTACGCCTCGAGCGCCTCGCGCTGCGTGCGGGTGAGCCGATGCGGGACGGCGACGTCCACGATGACGTGGAGGTCGCCCCGCTGGCCGGGCCGGCGCAGGTGTGGCACGCCCTTCCCGCGCAGCCGGATCTCGGTGCCGGGCTGCGTGCCGGACTTGACCTCGACGAGCTCCTCGCCCTCGACGGCCGGAACCGTGATGGTCGTGCCCAGCGCCGCCTGGGCCAGCCCGACGCTCGCCTCGAAGAACAGCTCCGTGCCCTCGCGCTTGAGGCTCGGATGCGGGCTGACGTGGACCGCCACGTACAGCGAACCGGCCGGCCCGCCGCGCGGCCCCGCCTCGCCCTCGTTGGAGAGGCGGATCTGGTGGCCCTCGTCGATGCCCGGCGGGATCGTGACCTGGAGCGTCCGCCTGCGCTCGACCCGACCTTCGCCACGGCACGTCTCGCACGGCGTCTCGATGATCCGCCCGTCGCCCTTGCAGCGCGGACACGTCGTGACGTTGATCATCTGGCCGAGCATCGTCTGGCGGACGCCCCGGATCTCGCCCCGGCCGTTGCACTGCGGGCAGGTGATCGGCTGGGTGCCCGGCTGGGCGCCGTTGCCACCGCACGTCTCGCACGGCGCGAGAACCGGGAACTCGACCTCCTTCTGGGTCCCGAGGATGGCCTCCTCGAACGTGATTCGCAGGTCATAGCGCAGGTCCGAGCCGGCTGCCGGCCGGCCACGCCGGCCGGTCCCCGCGGCCGCCGCCCCGAAGAACGCATCGAAGATGTCGGCAAAGCCGCCGTACGCGGCGCCCGGACCCGCCTCCGCCCCGACCGTCCCGAACAGGTCGTAGCGCTGGCGGCGCTCCGGATCCGAGAGGACCTGGTAGGCCTCGTTGATCGCCTTGAACCTGACCGCCGCCTCGGCCTCCGCGTTGACGTCCGGATGCCATTGCTGGGCGAGCTTCCGGTACGCCTTCTTGATCTCGGCGTCGGACGCACCGCGTGCGACGCCCAGGACCTCGTAGTAGTCACCAACTGCCATCGATCGGAAGAATACGGGGCTACCATCTGGCCCGTGCCCGAGCCCCGATTGACGGTCGCGCTCACGTTCGACAGCGACGCGATCTCGGACGACATCCGCCGTGGCGATTCACCCGTCAAGCTGTCGCACGGCGAGTTCGGCCCTCGGGTCGCCGTCCCTCGGATCCTGGAGCTGCTGGAGCGCGAGCGGATCCCGACGACGTGGTTCGTTCCGGGCCACACGCTCGTCACCTTCCCCGGCAACACCGACGCGATCCTCGCCGGCGGCCACGAGCTCGCCTGCCACGGCTGGTACCACGAGGACCTCTCGGAGCTCACGCGCAAGGCCCAGCGCGCCATCCTCGAGCGCTGGTGGGAAGCCGCGACCCGCCTGACCGGCGTCACGCCCAAGGGCTTCCGGGCGCCGTACTGGGCGCTGGGCACCAAGACGCTCGACCTGGTGCGGCGCGCCGGCTTCACCTACGACTCGTCGCTCATGGCCGACGACTACCGGCCGTATCGCGTCCGGCTCGGTGATCGGCATTCGATGGCAACGGGCTCCACGTTTGGCACCGAGAGCGCCCTCGTCGAGGTCCCCATCTACTGGGCCCTCGACGATTGGCCGCACTTCGAGCCCGGCCCCGGCCGGGACGGTTTGTCGGCGCCGTCCAAGGTGCTCGAGATCTGGCTCGGCGAGCTTCGCTACGCACACGCTCATGCGCCAGGCGGGCTCCTCACGCTGACCATGCACCCGGAGTGCATCGGGCGCGGGCACCGGATGGCCATCGTCGAGCAGTTCATCGCCGAGGCGAAGGCCCTCGACGGCGTCGTCTTCGCTCGGCTCGACACCTACCTCGAGGGCTGGGCCTAACCGGCGGCAAGCTCCGTTGCGCGGGCGAAGACCGCGTCGAGCATCGGGCGGGTCAGCCGGCCCGTGAACGTGTTCTGCTGGCTCACGTGGTAGCTCCCGAGGAGCGTCCATCGTCCGATCCGGACGTCCGCGCCGTGCCCGAATCGCGGCTTCGGCGATGGCACCGCGAGGCCGAGCGCCGCGAACGAGGCGAGCGCCGCATCCCACGCGAATCCGCCGAGGGCGACCACGACCCGCACGCCCTCCAGCGCGGCGAGCTCCCGGACGAGGTACGGCGCGCAGTTGCCGCGCTCCTGCGGGAGTGGCTTGTTGCCGGGCGGCGCGCACTTCACGGCCGCGGTGACCCAGGCGCCGATCGCCGCGAGGCCGTCGCCGGGCCGCGTGCTGGTCGGCTGGTTCGCCAGCCCGGCGGCGAACAGCGACGGCCACAGGAAGTTGCCGCTCTCGTCGCCGGTGAAGATCCGGCCGGTCCGATTGCCGCCGTTCGCCGCCGGCGCCAGGCCCAGGACGAGGATCCTGGCGGCCGGATCGCCGAAGCCCGGCAGCGGCCGCGCCCAGTACGTCTCGCCGGCGAACCTGCGCGGTGCCTCGCGGGCGGTACGCTCGCGCCACGCGACCAGGCGCGGGCAGCGCTCGCACGCCACGACCTCGCGCTCGAGCGACGCAAGCGCAGCAGCGCCCGTCACCCGCATCGCTACTTGAGCAGCAGCTTGTCGAGGCGGCCCGCAACCACGGTGAAGCCGAGCAGGCCCATCGCGGCGAGGTAGCCGACGTGGACGAGGATGTCAGGCCCGATCACGCCCAGGCTGAGCTGCCGGAGGAGCTCGACCCCGTGGTACAGCGGGGTGAGCTGGATGAGGATGCGCACGAAGTCCGGCATCGCGTCGATCGGGAAGAACGTGCCGCTGAACAGGAACATCGGCAGGATCGCGAGCTGGATGAGGTCGAAGTCCTGCCACGACCGCATGAACGACGTCGCCGCCATGCCCACCGCGGCGAACGCGAACCCGATCAGGAGCGCGCCCGGCAGCGTGAGGATGATCAGCGGCGAGCGGACGAGCCCGAGGACCACCATCACGCCGATGAACCCGACCGTGTACAGCGCACCGCGCATCAGCGCCCAGCCGAGCTCGCCGAGCGCGACGTCCGCGGGGGACATGGGGGTCGTCAGGATCGAGGCGAACGTCTTGTCGTAGTTCAGCTTGAAGAAGAAGTTGAACGTGCTTTCCGCGATCGCGCCGTTCATCGACGACGCAGCGAGCAGCGCCGGCGCCACGAACAGCGTGTACGAGATCAGCTGGCCGCCCGGCCCGTTGACGTCACCGACGAGCTTGCCCAGCCCGAACCCGATCGACAGCAGGTAGAACAGCGGCTCGAAGAAGCCCGACAGCAGCATGAGCCAGCCGTGCCGGTACACGAGCAGGTTGCGCTCGATCATGTGCAGCGGGCGGCGCGTCCCGAAGGCGAACGGCGGCGTGATGCGGAGGGCCGTCATCGTCAGCCCCGCATCAGCCGCGCGCGGATGGTATGGACGGCTGCGATGCCGCCGCCGAGCGCCAGGGCCGCGAGGATCGCGAGATGGACCAGCGCCAGGACCGGCGCGTCGCCGATCGTCCCGAGCATCAGGGCGCGCGCGACGGCGACGCCGTGCCACAGCGGACTGAGCCAGGCGATCGGCTGGATGAGCGGCGGGAGCTGCTCGATCGGGAAGAACGTCCCGCTGAACAGGAACAGCGGCGTCACGCCGAAGCGAAAGATCGTCGAGAACCGGTCCGGTGTCCGCTGCGTCGCGGTGAACGCCATGATCGGCGTGGCGAACGCGAGCCCGGTCAGGACGGCCACGGGGACCGCCAGCACGATCATCCACGACCGGCTCGCGCCGTACGCCACGATGACGAGGGCGAAGATGGTGGCCACCAGGGTCAGCCGGACCGCGATCCAGGCGATGTTGCCGATCGCGACGTCGCGACCCTCCAGCGGGGTCGCAGCCATGGCGTGGAAGATCCGGTTCCATTGAAGGCCGCCGAGGATCGGGAAGGTCGCCTCGAACGAGCCGGTCTGCATGAGCGACGACGCCAGCAGCCCGGGTGCCAGGAACTGCAGGTAGGTCACCCCGCCGAGGACCGCGTCCTGGGTGCGATCGACGTAGACGCCCAGCCCGAAGCCCATCGCGGTCAGGAACAGCGCCGGGATCCCGAACGACCCGAACAGCGACGCGCGATACAGCCGCCGGTACTGCCGCGCCCGGTGCTCGAAGACGCGGCCGGCGGTCGCCCACCAGGCGGCATTGGGCGCCGCGCCGCGCGCAATCGCCACCGCTGTCACGACGACCGTCCTACTCGATCAGGGACCGGCCGGTCAGCCGGAGGAACACGTCCTCGAGGGTCGACCGGCGCACGAGGACCGTCTCGGGACGGAGGCCGCGCTCCCGAGCCGCGATGACGACCGCCTCGCCGTCGTCGGCGTATGCGAGCACCCGGTCGGGCAGCTTCTCGATGCGCGACCCGAGGCCGTCGAACTGGCCGTCGAGGGTGTCCTGCACGCCGGCCGGGAACCGGAACTCGGCGACCTCCCTGGTCGAGTAGCGCTCGATCAGCTGGCGCGGCGAGCCCTCGGCCACGATCTTGGCCTTGTCCATCACCACGAGCCGGTCGCACAGCTGCTCGGCCTCGTCCATGTAGTGGGTCGTGAGCACGAGCGTCACGCCGCGCTGCTTGAGCCGGTACAGCCGGTCCCAGACGAGGTGCCGCGCCTGGGGGTCGAGGCCGGTCGTCGGCTCGTCGAGGAGCATCAGGTCCGGCTCGTTGATGAGCGAACGTGCGATCGTCAGGCGCCGCTTCATGCCGCCGGAAAGGGGCTCGACGAGGTCCTTGCCGCGGTCGGTGAGCTGGACGAACTCGAGCAGCTCGTCCGCGCGACGGGCGCATTCCTGGCGGGAGAAGCCGAAATAGCGGCCGTAGATGATCAGGTTCTCGCGAACGGTCAGCTCGTTGTCGAGCGTGTCCTGCTGCGGAACCACGCCGAGCCGGCCGCGGATCTTCGCGCCGTCCGTGCGCGGGTCCATCCCCTGCACGAGGAGCGTGCCGTCGCTGATCGGAGACGTGCACCCGATCATGCGCATCGTCGATGTCTTGCCGGCGCCGTTCGGCCCGAGGAACCCGAACGCCTCGCCGGGTTGGACGTCGAAGTCGACCGCATCGACCGCGGTGAACGTGCCGAACCGCTTGGTCAGGCCCCGCGCCTCGATCAGCGGCGCCGATCCGGCGACCCGTTGCTCCTTCATGAGCGGCGAATCCTAGCCTCGCGTCCGGCAAGTCGCAGCCAGCTACAACCTGCTATGTTCGGGTAGCATGAATGTCGATGCCGGTGCCGTGCTCGCGACCCCGCGGACGCGTCGCCGCTGGACGGATGCGGTCACCCTGCTGCGGAACTTCGCGCTGGTCACGTTCGATGTCGACCCGGCGCGGCTCGCCCGGGCGCTCCCGGACGGCCTCCGGCCCGAGGTCCGGACACTCGACGACGGGCGCCAACGTGGGTTTGTCTCCGCGGTCTCGTTCCGCGACATCGACTTCCGGTTTCGTGGCGCCGAGCTCGTTCGCGCCTCGTTCGGGCAGACGAACTACCGCGCCTACGTGATCGGTCCTGACGGGCGCCGCGCCGTGCACTTCTTCGAGACCACCCTCGATTCGCGCCTGGCCGTCGTCCCCCGCCGCCTGTGGGGCATGCCCTGGTTCGGCGGCAGGACGACGATCGAGGCGGCATGGGATGGCCCGAGGTGCCTGGCGTACCGGCATGTCTGCACGGGCGATCGGAACGGCGTGGACGCGCAGTTCACCGGGACCGACGTGCCCGCCGGGCGCCTCGACGGCTTCGCCGACGCCGATGACACGGCCATCGTGCTGACCCATCCGCTCGACGGGTTCTACCAGCTCCCGGACGGCCGCCTCGGGCGGTACTCCGTCTGGCACCCGCGGCTGCGGCTCACCGTCGGCAGCGCGGTCCGCTCGCGATATGCCGTCTTCGAGCGGCTGGGCCTGGTCGCAGCTGGCGCGACGCCGCACTCGGTGCTGCTCCAGCCATCGGTGGAGTTCGACGTCCACCTGCCGCCGGTTCGCGGGGCGGCCGCGAATGGCCGGCGGACTACGCGAGGCTAGGCGGCCTCGGGAGCGCCGATCGCCTCCGGTTCGACCTCGCCCGAGTGGGCGATGTGCGCGAACTCCCGCCACAGGATCACGACGAGGATGGCGGAGCCGATGAATCCGAACCAGAACGGCGCGGTGATCCCGAACTGGCGCGCGAGCAGGCCGCCGATCGGCGTGCCGACGACGATGCCGCCGAAGACCCCGACGCGGTAGATGCCGGAGACGCGGCCGATCAGCTGGTCCGGGACGGCTCGCTGGCGGATCGAGGTCGCCGTCGTGCCCCAGACGAATGCATGCGCCCCGAACACCACCATGGTCACCAGGGCGACCGCCGGCGAGCGGGTGAGCGCCAGGGTCAGGTGCGTGAACGTCTCGATGATCAGGCCCACACGCATGATGTTGCCGAGGCTGAACCGCCGCTCCAGCGCGCCATACGCGAACGTGCCGATGGCCCCGCCGATGGCCGACGCCGTCGTGAGCAGGCCGAACCCGACGCTGTCCATCCCGAGCCGGTCACCCGTGTAGAGGACCAGCACCGACCACGCCGCACCGAACGTTACGTTGAACGCGACGATGGTCAGGACGAGCGTGCGCATCGGCCGGTGGTCGCGGAGCCAGCGGGCGCCCTCGAGCAGGTCGTGGCGGATCGAGGTCGAGGGGCCGTCCTCGCGTTCGAGGTCGCCCTCGACCGCCGCGGCGTGGGGGGCGGCGTCCGAGGCGGCGATGCGCAGGATCAGCGCGGCGCCCAGGACGTAGGCGATGGCATCGACGGCGAACGGCATCGACGTCGCGAACACGAACAGGAACGCGCCGATCGGCGGCCCGATCAGCTGGTTCGTGAAGATGTAGCCGGCCTGCAGCCGGGCGTTCGCGATGCCGAGGCCGGTGCGCGGGACCAGGCGCGGCAGCAGGCTGGTGGTCGCAAGGTCTCCGAACGTCTCGGCCGTTCCGAGCAGGAGCAGGCCGGTGAGCACGACGGCGATGCTGATCGTGCCCGTCAGGATCATCGCGGCGAGACCGGCCAGCACGACGGCGCGCGCGAGATTGACGAAGATCGCGATCCGGCGCCGGTCCTGGCGGTCGACGATCACCCCGGCGACCGTGCCGAAGACGAGCGCCGGCAGGTAGTCGCACAGGAACGCCAGCGAGACCAGGAACGGATCGCGGGTCAACGACGCGACGAGCAGGGGGCCCGCGGCGACCACGATGCCGTCGCCGAGGTTCATGACGACGACGGCCGACAGCAGCGGTCGGAACGGCCGACCGAGACGCGCTGGCGAGATCGCGTCGACGAGTGCCGTCATGGGCGTTGGCACGGTTGCATCGGCGCGTCAGCCTACCGCGGGCCGTACGCTGCGCGAGTGGTGCAGTCGTACACCGCCGAGGTGGTACTCGCGGCGCTGGTTCGTCAGACCATGGAGCTCGCCGCCGAGGCCGCCACACGCGGTGATCCGCCGTTTGGCGCGCTCCTCGTGGACCCTTCCGGCGCCGTCGTGGCACGCGCATCCAACCGCCAGGTCTCCGGCAACGACCACAGCCCACGCCGAGATCGAGCTGTTGCGCGCCGCCGCGCGCGCCGGCCACCGGGGGCCGCTCGATGGCTACGCGCTCGTCGTCAACGCCCACGCCCGCCACCCGCCGCGCACCCTCGCCGGCATCCTCGCCACCGAGTCAGCCACGCAGATCGCGAGCTTCCGCTCCGCTGGCCAGCCCGCGATCGACTGATCGATCGCGGCGCGCACCCATGGGCTGATAAGCGGGCGCCAATCGATGGACGCCAACGTATGCATCGTGGATGTAATTCGGCTCGGCCGAGTGGTTCGTGCGCTCCGAATTCGGCACGGATGGCGCCAGACCGATCTCGCCTCGCGGGTTGGCGTCTCGCAATCGCTTGTCGCGCGGGTCGAGCGCGGCGGTGCCGATCGACTGACGGTCAAGGTACTGGAAGCCATCGTCGTCGCCGTCGGCGCCAGGCTGAACCTCCGTGTTGACTGGAACGGCGAGGCGGCAGATCGCCTCCTCGACGCCGATCACGCCGCCCTCGTCGAGATGGTGCTCCGAATCCTCCGTGATTCGGGCTGGGAGGCAGTCCCCGAGGTCAGCTTTGCGATCAACGGCGAACGCGGCTCGATCGACATCCTCGGCTGGCACGCTGCTTCCGAGACCCTGCTGATCATCGAGGTGAAGTCGGTCATCCCGGATGTCCAGGCAACCCTGTTCGTCTTCGATCGAAAGGTCCGCCTCGCCGGTACGATCGGTGCCGCCCGCAGCTGGAGGCCAAGGCGCGTGGGTCAGCTCATCGTCGTCGCCGAGGGCCGGACGGCACGCCGACGGGTGGAGATGCACGCAGCGACATTCGAGGCGCGCCTCCCGGATCGGGGCCGGGGCATCCGCGCATTTCTCACAGCGCCCGCCGACCACGCCGGACTTCGCGGCCTCTGGTTCCTGTCAGCCAGAACTGGAGCGGGTAGTCGGCAGCGAGTTGTCAGAGGCCGCCGAGCAGCGTGAGCATGGCATCGAACCACTTAACCGTCATCTCGACACCGACGTGGGAGTTCGACAGGGGCTGGCGGCCCAAATACCCTGGTCGGTTCTAAACGACGACTCGCTCGGCCAAATCGGCTCGAGCGAGTCGGGTCAGTGCTGGATGACGAGTGGCGGCGGGCGAGGCGGCGCGGGTTCGAAACGCCGCGAACCGAGGGGTCCGCGGCGTCGTACGCGGCTGAGAGGCGGCGGAGCTAGACCTCCTTGAACTCGCCCTCGACGGTTTCGTCGGGGGAACCGTCGGAGCCGCCGGAGCGGGTGCCGGCGCCGGCCGGCTCACCCTCGCCCGCGCCCGCGGAGCCGGGGCCGCCGGGGCCGCCGGTGCCGTCCGTCCCGTCGGTTCCGTTGGAGCCGTCGGAGGGGGCCGAGGCGCGATAGGCCGCGGTCGCGACGCGCGAGAGCGTGCCGGTGAGCGTATCCATGCCGGAGCGGACCGCCGCGATGTCGGAGCCCTTGAGGGCCTCGCGCACCGTGGCGACCTCGCGCTCGACCTCGGCCCTGTCCTCGGGCGACACCTTGTCGCCGAGGTCGCCGATCGTGCGCTCGGCCTGGTAGGTCAGCTGCTCGGCCTGGTTGCGCACCTCGACCTCGTCGCGGCGCTGCTTGTCCTCGGCGGCGTGCTCCTGGGCGTCGCGGACCATCTTGTCCACGTCGTCCTTGGAGAGCATCGACGAGGCCGTGATCCGGACCTGCTGCTCCTTCGAGGTCGCGCGGTCCTTGGCCCGGACGTCGAGGATCCCGTTCGCGTCGATGTCGAACGTGACCTCGATCTGCGGGATGCCGCGCGGCGCCGGCGGGATCCCGTCGAGGATGAACCGGCCGAGGGTCTTGTTGTCCTGGGCGAAGTCTCGCTCGCCCTGGAGCACGTGGATCTCGACCTGGTTCTGGTTGTCCGAAGCCGTCGAGAACGTCTGCGACTTCGAGGTCGGGATGGTCGTGTTGCGCTCGATGAGCTTGGTCATGACGCCGCCCAGGGTCTCGATGCCCAGCGAGAGCGGGGTCACGTCGAGGAGCAGGACGTCCTTGACCTCGCCGGCGAGCACGCCGGCCTGGATCGCGGCGCCGACGGCGACGACCTCGTCCGGGTTGACGCCGCGATGCGGGTCCTTGCCGAACGCCGTCTTGACCGTGTCCTGGACCTTCGGCATCCGGGTCTGGCCGCCGACGAGGATGACCTCGTCGATGTCGGCCGGCTTGAGGCCGGCGTCCTTCATGGCCGCCCTGACCGGCGGGTTGGTCTTCTCGATCAGGTCGCCGACGAGATCCTCGAGCTTTGCCCGGCTGAGGGTCATCACGAGGTGCTTCGGGCCCGAGGCATCCGCCGTGACGTACGGCAGGTTGATCTCGGTCGAGGCGGTCGAGGACAGCTCGATCTTGGCCTTCTCGGCGGCCTCCTTGAGCCGCTGGAGTGCCTGGGCATCCTTGGACAGGTCGATGCCCTGGTCCTTCTTGAACTCGGCGAGGAGCCAGTCGATGACGCGCTGGTCGAAGTCGTCGCCGCCGAGGTGCGTATCACCGTTGGTGGCCTTGACCTCGAAGACGCCGTCGCCCAGCTCGAGGATCGAGATGTCGAACGTGCCGCCGCCGAGGTCGTAGACGGCGATCTTCTCGTCGTTCTTCTTGTCCAGGCCGTACGCGAGGGCCGACGCGGTCGGCTCGTTGATGATCCGCTTGACGTCGAGGCCGGCGATGCGGCCGGCGTCCTTGGTCGCCTGGCGCTGCGTGTCGTCGAAGTACGCCGGCACCGTGATGACCGCCTCGGTGACCTTCTCGTTAAGGTACGCCTCGGCGTCCGCCTTGAGCTTCTGGAGGATCATCGCCGAGATCTCCGGCGGGGTGTAGCTCTTGCCACCGCCCAGGTTGACCACGACGCCGTCCGACTTGGGGTCCTTCTCGACCGTGTACGGGACGAGCTTCTTGCTGCGCTGGACCTCGGGGTCGTCCCAGCGTCGGCCCATGAACCGCTTGATCGAGTAGACGGTGTTGGCCGGGTTGGTGACGGCCTGGCGCTTGGCGAGCAGGCCGACGAGGCGCTCACCGCTCTTGGTGAACGCGACGACGGACGGGACCGTTCGGCCGCCCTCCGCCGACGGGATGACGGTGGGCTCGCCGCCCTCCATGACGGCGACAACCGAGTTGGTCGTGCCGAGGTCGATGCCGATGATCTTGCCCATGGGTCTGGTGGCTCCTGTTCGCTGCTAGTTGGCTCGGTCGGTGGTTGGAATCGGTTCGGATTCGGTGGCGCTGCCGTCGTCCTCGGCGACCGCGACCAGCGCGGGCCGGATGACCCGATCGCGGATCCGGTAGCCGCGGCGCAGCTCCTCGACGATCTCGCCGCCGGGGCGGCCGGTACCGGGGACGTTCACGACGGCCTCGTGCTCGCGCGGGTCGAACCGGAGGCCCGCCGACGCGTCGATGCGCGAGACACCCTCGCTCTCGAGGAGCATCCGGAGCTTGCGATCGATGGCGGCGATGCCCTCGACCCAGCCGGCGTCGACGCCGGTCTCCGGCCGGTGCTCGACCGCGAGGTCGAAGTCGTCGGCGAGGCCGAGCACCTTGCGGATGAGGCCCTCCGACGCGATGCCGGCCATGGCCTCGCGCTCCTCAGCCGTGCGGCGCTTGAAGTTGAGGAACTCCGCGCGCTCGCGCTGGAGGGCGGCGAGGTAGTCGTCGCGCTCCTTCTGGAGTGCCTCGAGGGCGGCCTCGGCGCCCTTGTCCCGGCGGCCGATCCGGCCGACGAGCGGCGTCGATCCGCGTCCGGCGCTCGGAGCGCCATCGGATGCCGGCGCACCGCCCTCCGTCAGGCGCTGGATCTCGAGGCGCGCCAGCTCGACCTGGCGCCGTGCCAGGTCTCGCTCACGTGCCAGTCGCTCGATCTCGGCGGCGAGCTTGGCCGGTGAGACGTCGATGGCGGCGGCGCGCTGCTGCGCGCGGGTTGGTCGATCCATGTGCAGGTAATCCCCGTTCAGTGGTAGAGGTGGTCGACGAGCTCATTCATGAGCCCGGAGACGAAGCGGACGGTGCCGATCGCCGATGAGTAGGCCAGGCGCGTCGGGCCGAGCACGCCGACGACCCCGACGGCGCGGTCGCGCCGGCCGTATGGCGCGAGCACGAGCGCGACCTCGCGCATGTCCGGCGGCTCGTTCTCGTGGCCGATGAAGACCTGCACGACGCCGGATGCCGCGACGCTCCCGACGAGCTCGCCGAGGTACGTCCGGTTCTCGAGGGCGGTGAACACGCGCCGCAGCTTCTCGCTGTGCGCGAACTCGGGGGCGCCCATGACGTTGAGCAGCCCGTCGCTGAAGACCTCCTCGACGGCGGCGCGGTCGTAATCCGACAGCACCCGCCCGATGCGCTCGCCGACCCGCGCGACGAGCTCCCAGTGCGGCACCGAGGGATCGAGCGCCAGGAGCGCACGCTCCACGTCGTCGGCGGTCGCGTCGTGGACGAGATCGTTGAGCACGGCGGCGACGACGGTCAGCGCCTCCTGGTCCTCCGGCGCGCCGAGGGTCACGAGGGACTGCTTGATCGAGCCTTCGCGGAGGACGACGACCAGGCTGGCCATGCGCTCGTTGATCGAGACGAGGTCCACGCGCCGGACGCGCGCGGCGGCCGGCTTGGCCGGGGTCGCGAGGCCGGCGGCGTGGGTCAGCCCGGCGATCGTCGACGCGGCCAGGCGGAACCAGTGCTCGCTGGCGAACTCGACCTGGCCGAACTGGTGACGGATCATGAGCTGCTCGACCTCGGGCAGCGGGGCGGAGTCGATGATCGACTCGACGAACCAGCGATAGCCGGCGTCTGTCGGGATGCGGCCGGCCGAGGTGTGTGGATGGTCCAGGAGGCCGGCCAGCTCGAGCTCCGCGAGGATGTTGCGGACGGTCGCGCTGGACACGCCGAGGCGATACCGATCGACCAGCGCCTGGCTGCCGACAGGGGTCGCTGTCATGACGTATTCCTCGATGACGGCCCGCAGGATCGCCTGTGCGCGAAGGTCCAGGGGGCCGCTGGAGCGACGGATGCGACGCGCCAAGGCCGGTTCTCCCGATTGGATGCTCGGTCGTTAGCACTCTCCATGCCAGAGTGCTAACGCGTTGGAAGGATCGTAGCCCGAGCGGTCGGGAGTGTCAACGCGCCCGGCGTGGCCCTAGCGATTCGATGCTGGCGAGCTGCGTCGCTCGACATCGTCAACTGCGCGTCGGACGGCCGCGTCGACACGCCGCTCCAGCCGGGCCTCGAGGGCGGCCAGGTCGGCCGCATCCAACGCGGCGGCGGCCGCGGCGTGCTCCTCGTTGGCCGCAACCAGCTCGAACCGGAACCGGCGTGCGGCCTGCTTCTCGAGCCGGCCCTTGATCGGGGTGAACGAGGTCGTGAGGACGAGCGTGGTCAGGACAAGGGACAGCTCCGAGTCCTGGCCCGTGAGATCGACGAACAGCCAGTTGAACAACCGGATCGAAGCGGCATACAAACCCGCCAGAATCGCCGTGAGGGCGCCGTAGGCGAACGTTCTCCCGATGATCCGGTCGATGTCGTACAGGCGATGGGTCGCGATGGCCTCGAACACGGCCACCGGCAGGCTCGTGAGAGAGACCGCGAACAGCACGTAGGCGACCTCGCGGCCGTTCGGCCCGATGTCGAGCAGCGCAGTGACGAGCACGTACAGGGCAGTGGTGACCAGGGCGAATCCCGTCCCGAACGCGAACCAGCGCAGCTGGAGCCGTTCGATGTCCGAGGATTCGCGATATCGCCGCGCCATGCTGCTTCCTGCGACGAGAAGCGGGACGAGGAGCCCGGCAGCGACGAGATCCGAGATCAGCGTCAGCGCCGCGGCGGGGCCCGGCGGCGTCGCGATCGGGTTGTCGAACGCCGAGTAGATCAGCATCGGCCCAGGGCGCACGGCGGTTGCGAGCCCGAGCGCGGCGCAGAACACCGGGAGCCAGCGCAACAGGCGCCCGTCCGCCGCCGTTGCCGGCATACCGGTCGGGAACCGGATGATCAACGCGATGATGAGGTACGCGAACGTCGAGATGGAGACGACGGACCCGAGCCATGCTGCGAGCGCTCCAACGTCGCGATTGCCCCCGGGGAGATGGTTGACCAGCATCACCACCCAGAACCCGGTCGCAGCGGTCGCCGCGACTCCGAAGGCGAGGAACAGCCACCCGATCGCGTTGTCGGGGCGACGCGTCCGCAGGAGCAGCCCGGTCGCGAGCAGGCAGATCGGCAGCACGAAGCCGGCGAGATCGCCCGCCTGAGAGGCCTGGAAGGTCGCCGACCGAGCATCGGTGCCGAGCCCGACGAGCAGCGTGACAAGGTTCGCGAGGAGGCCGGCAACGAAGACGAGCTGGGCGATGAGGCGGGTTCGACTCGGTGATTGGGCTTGCGCCGTCGGCGCGGACGCGACCATCGTCGCTCGATCCTAGCGCGTCGAGCGGTGCATCAGACGAGCCGGATGAACAGCTCGTTGGACACGAGGCGACCGCGCAGTGTCAGCACCAGCCGATCCTCGGCAGTCTGCTCGAGCAGGTCCATCCCGACCCCCCACCGAAGCGCCGCTCCGATCTCGGGATCGTCGAGCGCCTTGGCCGGCAGTCCGAACCGCGTGCGCAGCGCGAGGATCGATGCCTCGGCACCTCTCTGGAGCGCCGGGGCGAGATCTCGGCCGCCGGGCGGCGGCATGGGGACGTCACCGTCGGCGGGCGTCAGCGCCGCGATGTAAGCGTCGAGGCGGGCCGCGTTCCATCTTCGGGTCACGCCGTCGAAGGCGTGGGCACCAGGTCCCACAGCTTCCCATGACGCGCCCTGCCAGTAACCGAGGTTGTGCCGGGAGCGGTGGCCCGGCTGCGCCCAGTTGCTGATCTCGTACCACGCCAAGCCGGCGGTGGCGACGCGGCGATCTGCGAGCTCGTACATCGCGGCCGCTCGATCGTCGTCCTGGTCGAGCCGGGCGCGATCACGCCAGCGACGGGCGCCAGGCGGCGTGGGCAGGTGATCGCCTGCCGGCCCGGTGATTCCCTCGAGGTCCGGGTCGTCCAGCGTCAACGCATACAGCGACACGTGGTCCGGCTCCAGGGCGAGCGCAACCTCCAGCGTGCGAGCCCAGCGCTTCAATGTCGCACCCGGCAGGTCGTACAGGAGGTCGAGGCTGATCGACGCGATCCCCGCGGCCCGGGCCTCGGCGACCGTCGTCGCCACGTCCTCCGGTGTGTGCCGCCGACCGAGCCGCCGCAGCTCCCCGACGTCCATCGACTGCGCGCCGATTGAGAGCCGCGTCACGCCCGCGTCGCGCATCGCCCGGGCATCTCCGCGCTCGTCCGGGCCCGGGTTCACCTCGAGCGTGACCTCTGCGTCCGGTGCGAGCCCGTACCGCCGTCGAACGAGCTCGACCAGATGTGCGATGCGCGGACCCGGCACCAGGCTCGGCGTGCCGCCCCCGAGGTACAGCGTGTCCAGCGGCCGGCGGTCGCCGTGGCCCGGCCGGCCCCGGCGGTCATCCAGCGCGTCGGCGCGCAGCTCCAGCTCGACCTCGAGCGCTTCCAGGAATTGGCCGATCCGGTTCACCGGCCCGCGTGCCTCGCGTCCAGCGACCACGACGAAGTCGCAGTACGGGCAGTGCGAGACGCAGAAGGGAACGTGGACGTACAGGCCCGATGGAGGCGCGGGGAGCGTCGGGATCGCCGGAGCCGCGGCCTCCCCGTTCGCCGGCAGCGTCGCCGGCGCCGTCGCTGCGTTCACCGATCCCGCGCGGCGCTCCGATCGACCGCGCTCCAGCCATCGGGCGTACGGCGCCGCCGCTCGACGTCCTCGACGTCGGTGCCGCGGGCGGGCGGCTGGCCGGCGTGGCCCGTCGTCAGGAAGACCGCGACGCGCGTGATCGCGTGGCCGAGGAAGGCCGCACCTATGCCGCCGGTGGTGATG
This sequence comes from Candidatus Dormiibacterota bacterium, assembly GCA_035631615.1. Lineage (GTDB taxonomy): Bacteria > Chloroflexota > Limnocylindria > Limnocylindrales > CSP1-4 > UBA5189. Next base: position 56,180 of record DASQIK010000044.1, read on the forward strand.
GTCGCCCAACCGCCGATCAGGGCGATGGCCCCGGCGAGCAGCAGCATGTAGCGATCCCGGCCCGGCGCGCCGAGCCGCGTCGCGAGGACGTACACGACCGCCTGCCCGACGATCGCGATCGTCATTCCCCAGGGCGATCCCTCCGTGGCAAGCAGGAGATAGCCGAGGAGCGCGCCACGGAACACCGCCTCGTCGATGAAGGCCGTGAGGATCTCGTTGGCGAGCGCGCCGGGATAGGCCGCGACGTCCGGGAAGCGAAGGCGGTGGTAGTGGTACCAAGCGACCGCGATCGCCTGGGCGATGCCCACGCCACCGAGTGCCAGCGCCAGCAGCACGCCCCACCGGTCGCCGATCTGGAGGAACAGGCTCTGCTCGGCGCTCGGGTGGGCGAACAGCAGCGCGAGCACACCGCCGACACCGAGGAAATACCAGGCGAGCCGGCGCAGGATCGACGGGCGCCGCCCACGCACCGGCTCGTCGTACTCGGCGGCGCCGAAGCGTGCTGCCTCGAGCCGCAGCATCACGAGCAGGAGCGTCAGCCCTAGCCCGATCAGGACGCGCAGGTCGTCGACCATCGTCGCCCTACGACGCGTCGGTGCGGAGCATGGCGAGGAACGCCTCCTGCGGGATCTCGACCGAGCCGACCCGCTTCATGCGGCGCTTCCCTTCCTTCTGCTTCTCGAGCAGCTTGCGCTTCCGGGTGATGTCGCCACCGTAACACTTGGCCAGGACGTTCTTGCTCATCGCGCGGACCGTTTCGCGTGCGATGACGTTCGAGCCGATCGCCGCCTGGATCGGGACCTCGAACAGCTGGCGCGGGATCAGCTGCCGGAGCCGGCTCACGAGCGTCCTACCCAGTGAAGCCGCGTTGTCCCGGTGGATGATCATCGACAGTGCGTCAACCGGCTCGCCGGCGACAAGGACATCCAGCTTGACCAGGTTCGCCGCCCGATAGCCGATCTCCTCGTAGTCCATGGACGCATAGCCCGCGGTTCGGGTCTTGAGCTGGTCGTAGTAGTCGACGATCAGCTCGGCGAGTGGCAGCTGGAACAGCATGAGGACGCGGGTCGGGTCGAGGTACTCCAGGCCGACGAAGCTCCCGCGCCGGTTCGTCGAGAGCTCCATCAGCGCGCCGATGTACGTCGCGGGCGTGACCACGGACAGCTGGACCCACGGCTCGCGAATCTCCTCGATCTCCCCGATCGGCGGCAGCTTCGACGGATTGTCGACGCGGACTGGGGCGCGCCCGTTGATCGGCAGCACCTCGTACTCCACCGAGGGCGCGGAGGCGATGAGGTTCAGCCCGAACTCGCGCTCGAGCCGCTCCTGGACGATCTCCATGTGGAGCAGGCCCAGGAAGCCGCACCGGAACCCGAAGCCGAGCGCGACGGAGCTCTCCGGTTCGTACGTGAACGACGCGTCGTTGAGATGGAGCTTCTCGATCGCGTCGCGCAGGAGCGGGTAGTCCTCGCCGCTGACGGGGTAGATGCCGGCGAAGACCAGGCTCTTCGCTTCCTGGTAGCCGGGCAGCGGCTCCGGCGCCGGGGCCGAGGCGAGCGTGATCGTGTCGCCGACCTGGGCCTCGCGGACGTTCTTGAGGCCGGTCGCCGCGTAGCCGACGTCGCCGGCACGCATCGTCTCGACGGGCACGAGCGCCGGACGGAAGAAGCCGAGCTCGAGCAGGTCGGCCTCGGCGCCCGAGGCGATCAGCCGGACGCGATCGTGCTCGTGGACGGTGCCCTGGGCGAGGCGCAGATAGACGATGACGCCCTTGTACGGGTCGTAGTGCGAATCGAAGACGAGCGCCTGGAGCGGATTCGACGGGTCACCCTTCGGCGGCGGAATCCGTTCGACGATCGCCTCGAGCAGCTCGGCGACGCCGGTCCCGTCCTTCGCCGAGACCAGCAGGACCTCCTCGCGCGGGATCGCCAGTGCGTTCTCGAGCTCGTCCATGACAACCTCGGGCTGCGCCGAGGGCAGGTCGATCTTGTTCAGCACCGGGATGATCGTGAGCCCCTCGCGCAGCGCGAGGTGCACGTTCGCGAGCGTCTGCGCCTCGATGCCCTGCGCCGCGTCGACGACGAGGATCGCGCCCTCGCACGCCTGGAGGCTGTGGCTGACCTCGTAGCTGAAGTCGACGTGCCCGGGCGTATCGATCAGGTTGAGGCCGTAGACGAGGCCGTCCTTCGCCGTGTGCTCGAGGCGGACAGCGCGCGCCTTGATCGTGATCCCCTTCTCGCGCTCGAGGTCCATAGAGTCGAGCACCTGGCTCGTCATCTGGCGCGGATCGATGGCGTGCGTCAGCTCGAGCAATCGATCGGCCAGCGTCGACTTGCCGTGGTCGATGTGGGCGATGATCGAGAAGTTGCGCAGGCGACGCTGCGGGATGGTCACGAGGCGGCAGTCTAGTCGGGCCGGATCGGGCGGCCCGGTTCGACCCGGCTATGGCCGGACGGCGGAGAGCGCGGTGACGCCGATCGCGACGACCGCCACGCCGGCAACCTGCACGCGCTGGAGCCGCTCGCCGAAGAGCAGGAATCCGCCGACCGCGGCGATCGCCGCGAACTGCGACGAGAGCACCGCCGCGACGGCGATGTCCGAGCTCGCGGCCACGACGTAGATCGCGCTGCCGACCGCCTCGAGGATGCCGGCCAGCACGACCAGCGGCAGCGCCGGCCGCGTGAGCCGGAACCGCCGGGTGACGATGAGCGGGAGCGCGATGAGCACGATCCCGACGGTGCGCGATGCCACGATCACCCACGCGGGCGGCATTCCGCCCGCGCCGAGGCGGCCGGACAGCACGAGGCCGATCGAGAACGTCGCTGCGGCGGCGATCGCGAGCAAGATGGCCCGCTGCGGGTGTGCGAGATCGCGGGCCGTGCGCGTCGGATCGACAGCCCGGTCCTCGCGCGGCCGCTCCACCGACGCGAGCACCACACCGGCCGCGATCGCGGCCAGGATCAGGGCCGTCGACAGCGCGAGCGGCTCGCCGAGCACGATCGACAGGGCTGCCGCGAGCGCGCCCTCGGTCGCGACGATCGGCGCGACGATCGAGACCCGCCCGACCTGCAGGGCGTAGTAGGCGAGGAGCAGCCCGAAGTTCTGGCACAGGCCCAAGGCGATGAGTCCGGCCACCTCCGGCAGCCCGAGGTCAACCGGCCGCGCGAGCGCTGCCGGCACGATCGCCGCGACGAGGCCGACCACCATCACCCAGCCGAGCACGGACATCGGCCCGATCATCCGGCTGGTGCGCGAGGAGGCGAGCGTTGCGATGGCCCACGACAATGCCGCGCCGAGCCCACCGAGGATTGCGACCATGCCCCGAGCGTGTCACATCGCCCGGCTCTGGTACCATCCGCCTCCGCGCCCGGCGCCCGACTCGCGCCCGACGACCTGCCCTTCAGTCGAACCAGAGGTTCCAACACTTGGCCAGAACGCCCCGCAAGTGGACGGGCGCCCGATCGCCGGGCGGTCTCAAGCGCGTCCGGAGCTCCGAGCGCCGGCACGAGGTCCTCGGACCGCGGCGCGCCACGGCGAAGACCCTCGTCCGAGCGGCCATCGATGTCGCCGGCAACCCGGGCGACCAGGATCCGCAGGCGAGCCTTGCGGAGGCGATGAGCGCGCTCGACCGCGCCGCCAAGACCGGGGCGATCCATCGGAATGCCGCCGCGCGCCGCAAGTCTCGGCTGGCCCTGAAGGTCAACGACCTGCTCGCCGGCACGAATGTCGTCGTCAAGGGCAAGACCAAGAGCATCGGCAAGGCGCAGGCGCAGAAGGCCGCGAAGGCGCGCATCGCTGCCGGCAAGGCCGGTAAGGCCAAGGGCGCCCAGACAGCCGCGGGCAAGGCACGCGCCGCGCTGAGCAAGACCACCCGCGCCGAGGCCGCGGCAGAGACCGCCGCGCCGAAGGCCGCGTCGAAGGCCGCGCCGGCCAAGGCCGCCGCGAAGCCGGCAGCGAAGGCCGCCGCGAAGCCGGCAGCGAAGGCCGCCAAGAAGGCGGCGCCAGCCGCCAAGCCGAAGGCACCGGCAAGGACCGCGGCCAAGCCGGCCGCGAAACCAGCGGCGAAGAAGACCGCGAAGTAACCGCTCGGTGGGCCGTCGAGGCCCGAGTCAGATCGAACGCCGGCGGAGCGTGGCTCCAGCCGGCATTCCTTTTCGGCCGGTGCGCGGCTATGCGGGAGCGGCCGCACCGCGTGGCGCGAGCCGGTCGCGGCGCGGCCCGGCAAACCCGAACAGGAACCCGCCGAGGAGGGCCGCGCCCGTCGTCGCCCCGACGAGGAGGCGCGCCGCCGAGAGCTGCTCGTTCCAGTACACGGTCGAGAACGTGGCGGCATCCGTGACCCCGGCATTGGCGATGTCCTGCGGCTGTGCCTTCACGTACCGGTGGTACACACAGTCCGCGCCGGTCACGCACGTCTCCCCGATCGCCACACCGCCGGCGTCGGTTCGATTGAAGTCCGGATAGCCGCTGTCTCCGAAGAAGAACAGCGCCTTGGTCCCGAGGAGCAGGATCGCGAGCGTCAGGCCCGTGACCACGCCTGCGAGGAGGGCGTTCGGGACGATCCGCCGCCACTGGCCGCGAAACCGGGCGGACCGGGCGTTCGCGTAGTAGCCGATGATCATCCCGCCAGGCACGGACAGCAGCACGTAGGCCGGCCCGATCGGGATCACGAGCAGGAAGCTGATCGCCATCGTGATCGCCATGCCGATCCCGACGTAGGCGGCGACGATCGCGCCGCGGTCGACGAAACGACGCATCACCGTCTGCGCATCACGAGGCGCTCGCGGCTCCCGCGCCGGTGCGGGCGAGGGCGGATCGGCCCGCGTAGCGCGCCGAGCCGCCGAGCTCCTCCTCGATCCGCAGGAGGCGGTTGTACTTGGCGACGCGCTCCGACCGCGACGGCGCGCCGGACTTGATCTGTCCGGTCCCGAGCCCGACCACGAGGTCGGCGATCGTCGTGTCCTCGGTCTCGCCGGAGCGGTGGCTCACCATCGAAGCCCAGCCTGCGCTGCGCGCCAGCTCGATCGCCCGGATCGTCTCGGTGAGGGTGCCGATCTGGTTGAGCTTGATGAGCACCGCGTTCGCTGCGTGCTCGGCGATGCCGCGCCGGATGAAGGTCGGGTTCGTCACGAAGACATCGTCGCCGACGAGCTGCACACGATCGCCGAAGCGGGCATTCAGGGCGCGCCAGCCAGGCCAGTCGGCCTCGGCGATCCCGTCCTCGAGCGAGACGATCGGATAGCGATCGAGCCAGCTGCCCCACAGGTCGATGAGCTCGTTCGTGTCGAGCGTCCGCTGCTCCGTCTCGAGCCGGTAGCGGCCGGGAACCTCGTCGGTGCCCGTGCCCTCCACGAGGATGGAGCTGACCGCCGGATCGAGCGCCAGCGCGACATCCACGCCTGGCCGGTAGCCGGCCTTCTCGATCGCACGAAGGATGTACTCGACTGCCGCCTCGTTCGACGGCAGGCTCGGCGCGAAGCCGCCCTCGTCGCCCTGGCCGGTCGAGTGGCCCTCGGCGTGGAGCAGCGAGCGCAGCGCCGCGAAGACCTCCGCACCGGCACGGAGGGCTTCCTTGAAGGTGGCCGCGCCGACGGGCGCGACCATGAACTCCTGGAAGTCGGTCGAGTCGACCGCGTGCTTGCCGCCGTTGAGGATGTTGAAGAACGGGACCGGCAGCGTCGTCGCGCCGTCGCCCCCCAGATGCCGGTACAGCGGAACACCCGCGGATGCGGCCGCTGCGTGCGCGCATGCCAGGGAGGCGCCCAGGATCGCATTCGCCCCGAGCCGGCCCTTGTTCGGCGTCCCGTCGAGCGCGATCAGGGTTTCGTCGATCGCAACCTGGTCGAGCGCGTCGAGCCCACGGAGCGCCCGCGCGATCTCGCCGTTCACGCCGCCGACGGCGCGGGTCACGCCCTTCCCGCCGAAACGGGCCCTGTCGCCGTCGCGGAGCTCGACGGCCTCGTTGATGCCCGTCGACGCGCCGGACGGGACCGCGGCCCGGCCGAAGGACCCGTCGGACAGCTCCACGTCGACCTCGACGGTCGGATTGCCGCGGGTGTCGAGAATCTCGCGCCCGTGGACGCGCTGGATCGTCGGGGCCACGGTCAGGATGCCGCCGAAGCGGACTTCTCCGCCTCCCCGGCCTTTGCTGCCTTCGCGGCAGCGGCGGCAGCACGCTTCGATGGCGCGGGCACCGGCGCCGGGCGGTCCTGGAGCACCGCGACGCCGGGCAGCTCGCGGCCCTCGAGGAACTCGAGGGAGGCGCCGCCGCCGGTCGAGATGTGGGTGAACCGCTCGGCGAGGCCCTGCTGCTGGATGGCGGCGACCGAGTCCCCACCGCCGACGACGACCGTCGCGCCGCTGTCGGCGCGGGTCGCGAGGAACCGCGCGATGGCGCGCGTGCCGTGCGCGAACGACGGGATCTCGAAGACGCCGAGGGGACCGTTCCAGAACACCGTCTGGGCGTCGGTGAGCGCCGCCTCCATGAGGTCGAGCGTCGTCCGCCCGACATCGACGATATGCCACGAGGCGGGGATCTTCTCGGCGGGGATCGTCTTGTACTCGGTGCCGCGCGTGACCTCCTTCGCGACGACCACGTCGACCGGGAGGATCACCTGCACGTTCGCCTTCTCCGCGGCGGCGAGCACGCGGCGGGCCTCCTCGACCATGTCGTGCTCGGCGAGGCTCTTGCCGACGGCCCTGCCCTGGGCGAGCAGGAAGGTATTCGCCATCCCGCCACCGAGGACGAGCACGTCGACCTTGGCCATGAGGTTGTCGAGGACCTTGAGCTTGCCCGACACCTTGGCCCCGCCGACGATCGCGGCGAAGGGCCTGGCCGGGTGCTCCATGAGGCGCGAGAGCATCGCGAGCTCGCGCTCCATGAGGAACCCCGCGTAGGCGGGCAGCAGCTGCGCGACGCCGACGGTGCTCGCGTGGGCGCGATGGGCCGTGCCGAACGCATCGTTCACGTAGAGCTCGGCGTAGTCGGCGAGCTGGCGCGCGAACCCGGGATCATTCTTCTCCTCGGCCCCGTGGAAGCGCAGGTTCTCGAGGAGCAGGATCTCGCCGTTGCGCAGGCGCTTCACCGCATCGACCGTGCCGATCCCGAGCGCGTCGCCGGTGACCGGCACGTTGCGGCCGAGGATCTGCGAGAGACGCTCCGCGACCGGCCGGAGCCGGAGGCCGTCCTGGACCTTGCCGTCCGGCCGGCCGAGGTGGCTGGCGAGGATCACCCGCGCTCCGTGGGTGAGCAGGTAGTGGATCGTCGGGATCGCGGCGCGGATGCGCGAGTCGTCGGTGACCTTGCCGTCCTCGAGCGGGACGTTGAAGTCGACCCGGACGAAGACCCGCTTGCCGGTGACGTCCGCGTCGCGGACCGTGAGCTTGTCCATCACGGCGCTCAGGCTGCCGAGCCGGCCGGGCGGCCGACGCCGGCGGGCAGCTTCGAGGCGACGAGACTGAGCAGGTCGGCGCAGCGGCAGCTGTAGCCCCACTCGTTGTCGTACCAGGCAATGACCTTGACCATCGTGCCGCCGAGCACCATCGTGCTCGCGGAGTCGATGATCGAGGAGCGCGAGTCGCCACGGAAGTCGGACGAGACAAGCGGTTCGTCGGACACGCCCAGGATGCCCTTCATCGGGCCGGCCGCGGCGGCGCGAAAGGCGTCGTTGAGCTCCTCGACCGAGGTCGAGCGGGAGACGTCCGCGGTGAAGTCGACGACGCTGACCGTCGGCGTCGGGACGCGCAGGCTGAACCCGTCGAACTTGCCCTTGAGGTCCGGGATCACGAGTGCGAGGGCCTTCGCGGCGCCCGTCGACGTCGGGATGATGTTCTGTCCGGCGGCCCGGGCCCGACGCGGGTCCTTGTGGGCGACGTCCAGGATCCGCTGGTCGTTCGTGTAGCTGTGGATCGTGTTCATCAGGCCGCGCTCGATGCCGAGCAGGTCGTGGACGACCTTCGCGGCGGGTGCGAGGCAGTTCGTCGTGCAGCTGGCGTTGCTGATGACGTGGTGATTCGCCGGGTCGTAGCGCTCCTCGTTGACGCCCAGGACGATCGTGATGTCCTCGCCCTTGGCAGGGGCGCTGATGATCACCTTCCGGGCGCCCGCGTCGAGGTGGGCGCGGGCCCTGGCCGCGTCGGTGAACAGGCCGGTCGACTCGAGGACGACATCGACCCCGAGGTCGCCCCACGGCAGCGTCGCCGGATCCTTGACCTGCAGGACCTTGATCTCGCGACCGTCGATGATCAGGGCGTCGTCGGTGTGCTCGACCGTCCCGTGGTACGCCCCATAGGTCGAGTCGTGCTTGAACAGGAGCGCGTTCATGCTCGTGTCGACGAGGTCGTTGACGGCGACGACCTCGACGTTCGGCGCGCGCTCGATGATCGCCTTGAGGGACTGGCGCCCGATGCGCCCGAACCCGTTGATGCCGACGCGGACGGTCATGGATAGGTACCTCCTGGGACGGCGACCGGTCGATCCGGCCGCATGGTCGTCGATTGGGTATGCCGGTCCTGGTTGTCGAGCCGGCGCATGACGAGCGGCTGGCAGCCCGCGAGCGAGACGTCACCGCCGAGCGCGGCCGGGACGACCTGCACGAGGCGGCCGATGACGCTGAAGACCTCGGTGGCGATCGCCATGCGGATCGGCTCGAGCATCCGCTCCCCCTCGGCGTCCGCGATCGAGCCGCCGATGACGATCCGATGCGGGTTGAATGCATTGGCGAAGCCAACACAGCCGGCGGCGACGGCGCGCCGCGCATTGCTCATCAGGCGGGCACATTCCGGATCGTCGGCCAGCGAGCCTTCAGCCACGTCCTTGGCGGACAGCGCCTCGCCTCTGCCGAGCGTTCTGGCACGCGCGGAGAGGAACGGCGAGCTGCCCTCCGCGACGAGCTCCGCTGCCATGCGCGCGAGCGACGCTCCGGCCGCATAGGCCTCCACATGGGCGACGCCACCGCAGCCGCAGGGAGGCCCGTCGAGCCCGACCGGCACGTGCCCGAGCTCGCCGGCGAAGCCATCGGGTCCATGCAGGAGCTGGCCGCCGGTGAAGATGCCACCGCCGACGCCCGTCGAGACGGTCAGGTAGATGAAGTCGTTCTCGCCGCGTGCCGCGCCGAACGCATGCTCGCCGAGCGCCGCGACATTCGTGTCGCGGTCCAGGAAGGCTGGCAGGTCCTCGGCGGCCGCGAGGTCCGCGGCGAGCGGAATGTCGCGGAAGTGCGGCCCGAGGTTCGGCGGCTCGAGGACGACGCCCCGATCCGGATCGACCGGGCCAGGTGACGACAGGCCGATGCCGGCGATCGACGCCGCTACATCGGCGGGGGCCGCCTTGCGAGCGCGGCGTGCGACGTCGCGGCAGGCGGCGAGGACGGCACTGGGGCCGTCCGCGCTCGGGGTCGGACGTTCGACTCGGGCGAGCCGCGACCCATCGGGCAGGACGACTGCCGCGCGAATCCGGGTGCCGCCGAGGTCGACGGCGATGACGGGCCGGGAGGACAGGGCGAAACCTCGGGTTTCGATCGTGGAGAGCCCGCTCATTCTAGCAGCGAGCACGGCCGGCCCAAAACCAAGGACCCCCACCGGCTTCCCGGCGGGGGTCCCAAGGTGCCAGATGAGGAGTGGCTAGCCGCCGATCTTGAACACCTTGGTCCCGCACTTGGGACAGGTGCCGGAAAGGGCCTTCTTGCCGTTCTTCATCGTGATCTGCTGAGGGTTCTGGACTTCGACTTTCATCTTGTCCTTGACGCAGTAGGCCATGGCCATGGGTTCAGGTCCTCCCGAAGCTCCCTTGCGCCCCGAGCTCGGTGCCCGGAGTCACGCTGCGCTCAGAGTCCCAGCGACGGCCGCCAGCGATCCGTCCCTGCTGCCTGCTTGCGACGGTCCATGTCCGCGAGGATGAGGAGGCTCTCGAGCCCCGTCTCCACGCAGGCGGCTTCCGCCTTGTCCTTTGCGGCCCCGGTGACGAAGTCCCCCGTGGTGCGCTGTGCGTAGACCGCGCAGACCACCCCGGCCCGACAACGCGCCAGGCCCGCGAGCACCATCAACGCCGAGGCCTCCATCTCGAAGTTCATGACACGCTGGCGCGCCATGTCCTCGGCGAGGTCAGGGTACCGGATGGGGAGCTGCGGGATCGGGCGGCCCTGCGCACCGAAGAAGCCCGGTGCCGTTGCCGTGATTCCCACGTGATACCGATTCCCCAGCCGCTCGGCGGCCTCGATGAGGGCGATCACCGCCTCGTAGTCCGCCACGGCGGGGTAGCCGTCGTGGACGAACCAGCTCGTGGTCGTCTCGAGCCGGACCGCGGCCGTGGAGATCACCAGATCCCCGAGGCCCATCTCCGGCTGGAGTCCGCCGCACGAGCCGACGCGGATGAGCGTCGGCCGCTTCGTGATGGCGAGGATCTCGGCCATCACGATCTCGACGTTGTCGGTCCCGATCCCGGTGGACACGATGGACACGCGCTGGCCACGGTACGTACCGGTGACCGACGCGAATTCGCGGTGCCGGCGCTCGAGCTCGACGTCGTCGAGCAGCCGGGCAATCTTCGAGGTTCGATCGGGGTCGCCGGGGAGGAGGAGGTACTCGGCCAACTCACCTGGGCCGAGGTCGATGTGGTACTGCCGCTCCCCTTCGGGAAGCGCGACGCGGTGGTCCGCGTTCGGCAAGAGCCCGTTCTCCTCCTCGTTGCCCGCGGCTGCGGAACTCGTTCAAGCGTAGGCGTGCGTTCGAACGAGCGTCAAGCACGATTCGTGCTCAGACCGGCGACCCCGCGAGATCAGCGACCCGCGGGCGCCGAGTGCTCGGCCGGCTTCGGACGGAACGAGGCCAGCCGATCGACCAGCGCGGCCCGGAGGCGGCGCTGGAGCAGCCGCCTCCGGAGCACCGTCGCAAGCACGGACAGAAGCGCGATTCCCAGCATCGCGAGCACGCTTGCGGGGGCGGCGCCGAGCCCGAGACGCGCCGAGTCGGCGGCCATGGCGCCCTGGTCATTGCCACTCGGCGAGGGCACCGCCTCCGTTGGGCCGGAGCCGATCGGCAACGCCTGGCCAAGGCTTCCGACCCGGACGAGCACGCCGTCGTCGCCGACCACGACCTTGGCCGTGCCCTCGACGAGCGCGACCATCCCGGTCGCGGCGATGGCGTCGCCCGCGTGGAGGTTCGCCACGAGCGCGGCCATGTCGCCACGCAGCTCGATCCGCGCGATGGCAGTTCCGTCGTCGAGGTCGAAGCCGCCCGTGGCCAGCCGCGCGACGAGGCCACCCACGCGCACGCGGGCGCCGACGTGCTCGAGGAGCACCGCGAGGTCGGTGTCAGGGGTGACGTCCATCGCCGCGCTCCCCGCCGCTCCGCCGGTGGTGGTGGCTCCGGCAACGCCGGCGCCGGAACCTGCCACGCCCGACGCTGCGCTCGGGCCATCGCCGGACGGCCCGATCGCGAGGTCGGCGCCGCCCCGCGGAAGGACCGAGAACCGCCGGTCGCTCGCGGTCGGGTACGGGCGCCTGACGATTCCGGTGACCGTGACCTTGCGCCCGGAGACCAGCGCGGTCGAGGGGATCCCGGCGCCGGCCTGCCCCTGGACGGGCACCTTTGTCCCGTCCGCAAGCTGGATCTCCGCCCGCCATCGATCGCCGAGGCGCTCCATCTTGAGGACCGTTCCGGACAGGCGAACCAGCTGCCACTCGTCGCGCTGCCCGGGTGCACGCGCGAGCGCGGCCGGCGCGACCGCGGTGCCACCCACGATCACAGCGACGACCGAGGCGGCAATCCTGGGTGCGCCCCAGGCGTGGCCCGTGACGCCCCCGATGCGGAGCCTCGCGCCCAGCGCGGGCGCGGCCGATCCGGACGGGAGGTACACCTCGATCGCGCCGGATGCGTCCTGGACGACGATCCGGCGGCCACTCGAATCGAGCAGGCTGACCCCTGCCGTGACCATGGCCTCGATGGTCACGGGCTTGCCGTCGGCGAGCGCGAGGACCGATGCAATCGGCGAGACGGTGGTGGGCGCCCCGCCCGAGCCGGGGACTGCGGCGGGCGCGAGGACGATGTCGCTCCGATCCCGCAGGTACAGCCGGTACCCGTCGAGCGCGCCCTTGCGCGACGCGCGCTGGCCGACGATCCCGGTCAGCCGGTAGGCGCGACCCTTGACGAGGTCGGTCGCGGCGATCCTGCTCGATCCGTCGGCGAGGGCTCGGAACGTGGCCCCGGTGGAGTCGATGAGGTCGACCGTCAGGTCGCCGCTCGTTCCCTTGGCGGGCGCGGCAGCGACGGTGCCGGTCAGCTCGGCGAGGCGGCCCTCGGTCGCCTCGCCCAGATCCTTCGCGGCCAGGTGGGCCGGCGTGGGCAGACTGCCCCTGCCGGTCACCTTGAAGCCCGAGGTCGACGGCCGGAGCTCGAGCTGGCCGTACGGGTCCGCAAGCGGGGCCTTGACGAGCACGGTGGCGCCTCTGGCCGGCGATGCGACGCCGTCGGGCAGGCGGACCGCGATGCCGCCGGTCCCGTCGGCGATGGCGATGAGCGGCGGGAGGCCGAGCCTGCCGCTCTCCGCGGTGACGACGCCCGCCACGGTGACAATCGTGCCAACTGAGGCGCCGCGTGCTTCGACGATCGTGATCACGGGCGGCGGTGTCGGGCCGGGCATGGCGGTCGGGCTCGGCGTCGGGGTCGGGGTGGCGCTCAGTGTCGGGGACGGGACCGCCGTGGGCCGCGGCGTCGGCGTCAATGTGGGCGTGGGCGCCGCTGTTGGAGCTGGGGTCGGCGTAGCGGTGGGCGCGGGCGTCGCAGTCGGGCCTGGTGTCGGCGCGGGTGTCGCCGTCGGCGCAGCGGTGGCCGTGGGCGACGGCGACGGCGGGGCCAGGACCCTGAACTCGCCCTGCTCGGTGGCATGGATGCGGTACCCGGCGAGTCCCGTCCCGCCGCTGTCGCGCTGTCCCACCGGCCCTGTTGCGGTGATTGATGTCCCGCTGGGCACGGTCAGCCCCCCGAGCGCGTTCGGGCCGACGATCACCCGGACCTGGCCGGTGCCGTCGTCGACCATCAGCCCGAGCCCGTCCGCCAGCGCCGTCGAGGACCCGACGGTCACGCCCTGCACGGTGACCAGTTCGCCCTCAAGCGTTTCGCCGATGGCGCCCGTCGCCGCGCTGGGAGCGACCGGCGTCGCCGTCTGGCCCAGGACCACGATGTCGGCGACGTTGATTCGAAGCGTCCGCTCCGCGAACCGATCGTCGACGACGCCCGCGACGCCGATCAGCGACCCGATCGACAGGCCGTCCGTGACCGCCGCGTCGAGGTACAGGGCGATCCCGGCGGTGTCGTCCTGGACGAACGCCTTCCGGCCCGCCTCGAGCGCGCCGAGCTGCGTGGTCAGGACGCCGACGATGCTCGCGGTCGTGCCGTTCGCCTGGGCGCGGGCATCGAGGATCGAGACGTTCGGAACCGGCGTCGGTGTCGGCACGGGGGTCGCGGTCGGTGCCGGCACCGGGGTCGCCACCGGGGTCGGCGTCGGGGTCGGGGTCGGCGTGGGTACCGGTGTGGGCTCGAGCGTTGGCGTCGGGGAGGGCGTCGGGGCGACGGTCGGTTCAGGCGTCGGCGCCACCGTAGGCGTCGGCGTGGGAGCGCTGGTGGGCGTCGGCTCCGGGGTCGCCCGCGGCGTCGGCTCCGCGGTCGCCACTGGCGTCGGCTCGACGGTCGAAGTCGGGGCCGGCGTATCGGCTGGCGTCGCGGTCGCCGAGGGCGTGGCCGAGGGCGCCGGTGAATCGGTCGGTGCCGCAGTCGGTGCGGGGGTGGGCGTCGGCGCTGCTGTCGGCGAGGCATTCGGCGCGGGCACCGGCGGCGCTGCAAGCGACTGCGGGTTCGGTGTCGCCTGGGCGAACCAGTCGGCCGAGTTCGAGTTCGAATCAATGGTGTTCCCGGAAACGCCGCCGGGCTTGCGTTCGACGCTCGCGTTGGCAGCGGGTGCCCCGATCGTCGCGCCCTCGACGAACGCATTTGTGGCGTCACCCCAGCCGACGGCATCGACGGGCGCGCCGCCGACGACGCGCAGGACGATCGTCCCGCCGGTCGCCGCGAACCCGCCGCTGTAGGTCGCATCCGCGAGCGCCGCAAAGATCCCGGACGTGTTGGCGATCAGGAGGTGGCGACCGGTCCCCAGCACCAGCGAGGTCGACCATGACGCCTTGCGCGTGACCGTGCTCCCGGTCGAGGTCGCATAGACGAGCTCGAGGCCGGCGAGATCCACCGGCGCCGGCCCGACGTTCGTGATCTCCGCGAACTCGTCCGATGCCGAGGCACCGCCCGTCTGCACCTCCGAGACGAGCAGCGTCGACACCGGCCAGGTAACCGCTGCCTGGGACGTGGGCGGAGCTCCCGACCCCGCGGCGAACGCGACCCCGCCGAGCGACAGCACGATGAACAGCGCGGCGAGGGGCGCAAGGCGACGCTCCACGTTCGACCTCCGGGCGGGAGCCACCGAAGCCGGGCGGGACGGCTCGCCGGGTTGTAGCAGGCGCCGATCGACGCCGGCTCATCTCCCGCTTACCTCGCGCTCACCGCCGGGCAACCGCCGGGTAACCGCGGGGTCGCGTACGATTGCGGACCGGCCGAGACGGCCATCCCGGGATCGAAGGAGGAAGCGTGGCCCGCGCCAAGCAGACGGCACGTTCGGAGGCCCGCCGGCGGTACCGCCAGGCGTCGACCATGACGACCGAAGGCGACGCCGCCGCCACCGACCCCACGCCCCGCCCGAACACCCTGGCGACGAAGGCCGCGCCCCGCCCGAACGATCGGCCCAACCCGACCGCCGGCCGGCCGGGATTCTTGTCGGCCGTTCGCGGCGCCTACCACCCGGCCCACGTCCGCGAGGACCTGCGAGCGCTCCCGAGGCTGCTCACCCACTGGTCGTTCCTGGTCTCCGTGGTGCTCGTGCTGGGCGGCGCGGCCGGGAAGCTCATCCTGCCGAACTACACGGGCACCGAGTTCGCCTGGCAGCTCCTCGCCCTCCCGGGATCAGCGCTCGCCCCACAGCTCGTCGCCGGCTTCTTCGCGCCGCGCGCCAGCTACATGCTCGGATTCATCGTCGGCCTGGAGCAGGGCGTCGTCTTCACGATTCTCGCCAGCACGATCGCCTCCCAGCTGGGCACGCCGATTCCGAGCGACCAGGTCGGGAACCTGCTGCTCCTGTCGTTCGTGACCGGGCCGATCAGCGGCCTCCTGTTCTCGGCGGCGGCGGCCTGGTACCGCCGCTTCCTCGCCCTGTCCAGCCCGAAGCGCCAGGCGTCGGCCAAGGGCAGCCCGCAGAAGCGCGCCGCGCGCCGCTAGCTGGCGCCTGCACATCTTCGGTGACGCCGGTCACCGGCCGCCGCCGGCGGCGTAGTACAGTCCCGCCGAGCGCAGTTCGGGGGCGTTCCATTCCGTCCGATGCGCGTTCGCGCAGCGGCTGCTGCGGCAACCTGGAGGTCGGTTCATGGTCGGCGTTCCTGCCAAACGCTTCCTTGCCCTTTCCGTCGGACTCGGGTTCGCGCTGGCGAGCGTCGGGGCCGTCGCAGCGCGCCAGCCCGTGGAGACGGGTCGCCCCACCATCTACATGCCCCCGCGCGGCAATGCGCACAACCTGCGTCCGACGCGATCGAAGCAGCTCACCTACCACGGTGGGGTCGGCGGCTACGGCGTCGACACCGGGGCGGACAAGGTCTACCTCGTCTTCTGGGGCAGCCAGTGGAACGGCAA
This sequence comes from Candidatus Dormiibacterota bacterium, assembly GCA_035631615.1. Lineage (GTDB taxonomy): Bacteria > Chloroflexota > Limnocylindria > Limnocylindrales > CSP1-4 > UBA5189. Next base: position 71,900 of record DASQIK010000044.1, read on the forward strand.
CGACCCGTCCCGTGAAGCCGCGATTCTCCAGAGCTTCTTCAGCGGCGTCGGCGGCAGCCCCTGGAACAACTCGGTCACCCAGTACTGCCAGGGTGTCGCCAGCGGCACCGTGACCTGCGGCACGAATGGCACCCATGCCACCAACCCGAGTGGCGTCCTCGCCGGAGTCTGGGGCGACAACGCCGCACCGGCCACCGCGCACCCGAGCCAGTCGCAGCTCGCTGCCGAGGCCGTCCGCGCCGCGGCGCACTTCGGCAACACCGGCGCCGGCTCGAACAACACGGTCCAGTACGTGATCGCGACGGCGACCGGGAACAGCGCCTCCGGCTTCGGGACGCAGTACTGCGCCTGGCACAGCTCGACGTCCTCGAGCTACGGCAACATCGCGTACACGAACATGCCGTACATCACCGACGCGGGAGCGAGCTGCGGGGCCAACTTCAACGGCCTCGGTGCGAATGCCGGTATCACGATCGTCGGAGGCCATGAGTTCGCCGAGACGGAGACCGACATCTTCCCGAACGGCGGCTGGCTCGACGGCAGTGGCGCCGAGAACGGCGACAAGTGCGCCTGGATCAGCTCTGGTCAGGGCGCGTCCGCGTACACCTCCCTCAGCACCGGGACCTTCCCGGTGCAGTCGCTGTGGAGCAACGCGTTCAACAGCAACCAGGGCGGGTGCGTGCTCAGCTACTAGCCCTGCGCAGTCCTCGCGATTCGAAGCGGCGCCCGCGCGGGGGCCGGGT
>DASQIK010000045.1:0-32484 GCA_035631615.1 Candidatus Dormiibacterota bacterium
CGGCGTTCCGGCGACGTCGGCCGGGGCGTGTGCCCGCTCCATGTGCCGGACGCCCGCACCCGGCGATCGCGACGCATCGTCGGGCAGGTAGAAGTCCTTGCGCAGCGGGAAGCTCGTGTAGTCGGGCGGCATGTAGATCCGGCGCAGGTCGCGATTGCCTTCGAAGATGATCCCGAACATGTCGTAGGTCTCGCGCTCCATCCACTCCGCGCCCTGCCACAGGAAGGTCACCGACGGGATCCGCGGGTCGTCGCGCGACAGGCCCTCCACGATGACCCGGAGCCAGTCCGCGCTCGTCGCGCTCCAGAGGTGGTAGACGACCTGCATCTCCGTGCCGGTGTCGACGCCGGCGAGGTCCGCGAGCATCTGGAAGTTGAGCGCCGGCTCGTCGTGCAGGGTCCGGAGCACGTCCTGGACGTCGGCGACGCCGATGCGGATCTCGGTCTGGTCGTGGCGCTGGCGGGCCGGGCCGTGCAGGACGCTCTCGAATCGCGCCTCCAGCCGGCGCGCAAGGGCTCGATCCATCGCCTCAGATCCCGGCCGGGACCGTCGGGCCGATCGCGCGCTCCGGCCAGTGGCCGCGCCGATCCTTGATCAGCTGCTGGAGCTTCATCATGCCGAAGATGAGGCCCTCCGGCCGCGGCGGGCAGCCGGGCACGTACACGTCGACGGGCATGATCCGGTCGATGCCCTCGATCGTGGAGTACGAGCGCTTGTAGCGGCCGCCCGAGCACGTGCAGTCGCCCATCGCGACGCACCATTTCGGCTCCGGCATCTGCTCCCACAGGCGGAGCAGCGGGTCGGCCATCTTGGTCGTCAGCGTGCCGGCGACGATCAGGACGTCGGCCTGCCGCGGCGAGGCCCGGAACGGGAATGCGCCGAACCGGTCGACGTCGTTCTTCGAGGTGGCATAGCTCATCATCTCGATCGCGCAGCAGGCGAGGCCGGAGAGCAGCGGCCACAGGCTGTTTGCCCGGAGCAGGTCGAGGACGTAGTCGGCTTTCGTGGGGATGATCTCGAGGATCCCGGACCAGCGCGCGTCGTCGCGGCGGCCCTCCATGGTTGCGCCGAACTCCGCGAGGTGCGTGGTGTCCGGCGGCTGCCCGCCGTTGTAGGCCAATGGATCGGCGGGCGACCACAGCTCGTTGCGGAGCACGATCGGCTCGGTGATCTCGGACGAGCCGGGGACGACGAGCGCGGTCGATGTCCGGCTGGCGACGCCCGCGAGCGGGCCGGCGGCTGGACGTTCGCTGGTCATCGGCCTGGGCCTCGCCAGGTGAGGACGCCCTTGCGCCACGCATACGCCAATCCGAACAGCAGGATGGCGACGAAGATCAGCATGCTGATGAAGAGGGCACCCTCGTCGACGCCCGGGGCGCGGAAGATCAGCGCCCACAGGTAGATGAACACGACCTCGATGTCGAACGCGACGAAGAGGAGCGCGTAGATGTAGAACGAGAGCCCGAAACGGCCGTGCGTGTCGCCATACGTGTCGATGCCCGACTCGTAGGGCATGCCCTTGTGCACGTCGCCGCGGTTCCGGTGGGACAGCAGCCAGGCCGCGCTGAACGTCAGGAACGCGAAGCCGCCGGCCAGAATGGCGAACCCGATGATGTACCAGATCGCGGTCAAGGCCATCCTCGCTCAGAGCGCCGGGGCTTCGTTGGGCGCTCGATCGTTGGGCTGCTGGGTTGCAAGAGGCATTCGCGACCCACCGCTCGAGCGGCCGTCGCCCTCGATCATTCTACCGATCCCGCTCCGGAGTCGCCGGTGTGATCGCACTCACCGTTGCGCGGGCTGGCGGACAGCGACAGCTCGCTGGCGCACGTGACCCACGGAGGCCGGGATGTTCCGCTGGGATACGAACGCGACGAGGCGACCAGGTGCGATCGCGTGATTGCGCTGCGAATTCGCCGATTGGGCTCGGCTGGAGAACCGAATCGACCAGGATTCGGCGGTTGCGCGACCAATTTCGATGCGGCGGAGTCACCGCTCGAGGAAAGGTCGTCGCGTTCGTAGCCATACGGAACATGCGTGGGCGATCGGCTCGGGTTCGGCGCGGTCGGGTCAGACGGACCCGAAGCCCCGGAGGCGGGCCGTCGGCGGAATCCCACGCCCAAAGCCAAGCACCGCGAACGCGCCGGTGGCCCTCGGGTCGAGCATGCGCATGAGCGCGGACCGGGCCTCGACGTAGGACTCGATCGTGGTGGCGGGGTCGGCCTGGAGCGCGACGAGGAGCTCGCCCGCGCCGAGGTCGGCGAGGAACTGCCCCTGGGTGGTGCGACCCGGCGCGTCGAGGCCCGCGGCCATCGCTGCACGTTCCACCGCCGTGAGATCGACGTGGGCGGTCAGGTCCTGGCGCCCGATCGCGACGAGGGGATCGGCGTGGACGCGGTGCCGGTGATAGGCGCGCAGCGTGCTGCCCCGCGACCGGGCATAGAGCGCCGCGGCGGGGTAGCCGTAGTCGATCACCAGGAGCGAGCCGCGCTCGAGCGGGGCGACCGCGCCCGAGAGCCACCCGTCGAGGGCAAGGCAGATCTCGGCCTGCTGGCCGGGTTCGAGGCGGACGCCCTCTGACGCCATGCGCGCGGCGAGCGCCGGCGTCGACGCCGCCCCGACGGTCATCTCGAACGGTCGCTCCGGATCGCCGGGCGCCGCGAGGGTCACGAACCGCTCGAGGAGGGCGCCATCGGGGCCGCCCTCGACCCGATGGACGGGGAGCGCATCGAGCAGCTCGTTGGCGAGAATCGCGCCTGCGGCGGGGACGCCGTCGAGCGGCGCGAGGTGGCGATCGAGCCCGGTCGCTGCCAGACGTGAGGCGAGCACGTCGAGGCGCGCGGGCGCAATGTCCGCCGCCTGGTACTCGATCGCCTCGAGCAGCGGCGAGCCCGACCGTCGGAGGCCGTCGAGGATCCCGGCGGCCAGCGCGCCCGATCCGGCGCCGTGCTCCCGGACCACGAACCGGGCCGGCCGGTCGATCGCCGCCCACGCGGATTCGAGGTACCGCGCCACCGACCAGCCGAAGATCGGGTGGCCCTCCGGTGCGGTCAGGAAGTCGCCCGCGCGGCCAGGCCCGCTCGTCGCGCCAGAACCGCCGGCGTAGTAGCCGGACGTGGGGTCGTAGAGGGCCAGCTCCATGAACCGGGCGAATGGCATCGGGCCGCGCTCGCGGATCTCGTCGGCGATCCGGGCAACCAGCTTGGGATCGCTGTCCGGGAGCGGCGCGTCTGGCTCGAGCTCCTCGACGCGGCGCAACCCGAGCAAGAAGGGTCGCCGCGCCGCACCCTCGCCGGGGCTCATCGATCGAGCCCGACCGCGAGCGCGAGCCGCAGCCCCGGCCCGACGAGGCTGTGCCCGCCGAGCGCGATCGGGATCGCGTGCGACCGGGCGTGGAGCGTGAGCTGCTGGAGCCACGGGTCCCGGATGCGATCGGCGAGGAGGAGATCGGAGGCGTAGCGGTCCTCGGGGCTCGGCCATGCCGCCTCGTCGGGGCCATGTCGATGCGCCAGCAGGACGCGCGTGTCGATCGCGGCACCGTCGGCAAGGCCGTGCACGAGCGCACCGATCGACGCCGGCCCGTCGCGATCGAGCAGCAATCCGAGCATCGAGGCCGGCGGGCGCTGGCGGCGCGAGCCCTCGTCCTGCAGCAAAGCGGACGCGCGCAGCCCGCGCTCCTCGATCAGCGCACGAATCCTGCAGGCGGTCCCGGTCTCCAGGGTGCGAAGGGTCGCAGCCGACAGCCTGCCGGCGACGAGCAGCTCCCGCGATGGATCCCGGGCGAGTGCGGCGAGGGCGTCGAAGGCGTCCGCGACGCGCGTAAGGCGATGGGCCATGGACCCGGCCAGCTCGAGGAGTGGGCTCGGGCAGCTGTGGTCGCGCCGGAGGAGCTCGAGATCGAGCGGCGAATCGATGTCCATCGCCAGTCGGGCGCGGTCGGGCAGCTCGTCGACCGCCACGCCGGCGATCGTCGTGAGCCACCGCGGCAGGAGGTTGTCCGCGGGCAGGTCGGGCACCGAGGCGAGAATCGTTGCTTGCCCGACCGCGACGACATCCGAGGAGTACCGGTTGTTGGTGAGCGCGCGAGCCTCGCTGGATCGAGCGACGTCGACCAGGGCCCGCAGATCGCCCTCCGAGGCGAGCGGAATCGAGCCCGAACCGAGCACGACCAGGCCGGCGTCCGGCTCGAGTCCCGCGACGACGCCGCGAAGCCGCTCGCCGAAGGAACGACCGTCCTCGTGACTCGTGACGATCCCGGCGTCCTCCGCACCGGCGGCCCGGAACCGCCGCTCCAGGTCCTCGGCCGCGATCGAACGCGCCCGGCCCACGAATCGCGTCAGCTCGCCGGCATCCTCGCGGGTCGGCGGGTGCAGGATTCGGACGGCGACGTGGTGCACGCGGCGACTGTAGCCGGGCCGCCACCCAGGTCGATCGAGGTGGGCGTGGGTCGAACAGTTCGGGCGTACATCGGCCTCGGGGCGAACGTCGGCGACACGCGCCGAACGTTGACCGATGCCGTGGCGGCGCTGTCGGCACTGCCCGCCGCGCACCTCCGTGGCGTCTCCCGCCTGTACCGGACGAAGCCCGTTGGCATCACCGACCAGCCCGACTTCCTCAACGCCGTCGTTGCCCTCGACGTCCCCGCGGGGCCCGACCCGGCGACCGGAGCGACTCGCCTCCTTCTCGAGCTCAAGACGCTCGAGCGCGAGTTCGGCCGACGGAAGCGGCGGCGCTGGGGTCCGCGCGAGCTCGATCTCGATCTGCTCCTGTTCGGCCGCGCTCGCCTCGCGATCGAGCGCCCGCCCGAGGCCGCCCCGCTTTCGGCGGCCACCGATCCCGGCGCGGCGGCGCGCCTCCTCGAGGTGCCCCACCCGTCGATGCGCGATCGCCTGTTCGTCCTGGCGCCGCTCGCGGATCTGGCGCCCGGTCTCGTCCCGCCGGGCTGGCGGCACACCGTTGACAGGGTCCGCCGGGACCGCGAGCGAGCCGACGGCGGCGCCGCGGCCATCCGGCTCGGCGCCTGGCGCGGCGACGCCTGGATTGAGGCGCAGTAGCCCATCGGGAACTGGTGCGACGATGGGATCGAGCCCGGCAGCTGCCCGGCGGTCCCGACGGCGACGACGATCTCCCGGTGCGACGGGAGCACGCCGGTGCCGACCGGCCGCGGCCCGATGGGCAGAGCTGCGGCTATCGCAGCAGCTTCGCGCGGAGCTGGGTCTCCTCGACCGAGTTGCCGCGGCGCCGCTCGACGCGGTAGGCGTGCTGGCCCGGCAGGGACGCGACCACTTCCTCGAGCTGGCGGCCGTTGAAGACGAGGACCGCGCTGTCGTCGACCGCGTAGCCATCCGGCAGCGAGCCGGAGCCGACCGTCTCCTCGTACCGCGGCCGCCGCAGCGACTCGCTGTCGTAGTGCGGACAGAAGCTGCCGTCGAGGAACCTGAGGCCATCCTTCATGGGCGCCAGCTGGGTCCCGAATGAGTCGGTCAGGCCAGCCTCGAACCAGCACATGCCGCCCGCAGACGGACCGCCCAGGATCACGCCGGCTTCCCACGCGGCCTTGAGCGCCTTGTCGACGCCGTGGAGCCGCCACACGGCCAGCAGGTTCGCGGTGTTGCCGCCGCCCACGTAGATCACGTCCTGCTCCAGCAGGAACCCGGGAATGTCCGCGACCTGGATGTCGAACAGCGCGAGGTGGCTCGCCTCGGCCTGCCTTGCGAACGTGGCGTAGAACGCGGCGCGGTAGCTCGCATCGTCGCCCGACGCCGTGCCGATGAAGCAGATCCGCGGCCGCTCGCGACCGGTCAGGTCGAGCAGGTAGCGGTACATCGGCCAATCCGTCGATGAGGGCAGGACGGACGCGCCGCCCATGGCCAGGATGCGCGGCGGGTTCGATGCCATCAGGCGGTCCCTCCGATCACAACCGGACGGAGGGCGGCCGCTCGCGGTCGAACATGTGGACGGTGTCGACGAACCGGACCGTCTTGGTCTGGTAGGCCATCACGAGGGAGTGGGTGCGCGCCCCGCCGCCGAAGAAGCGGACGCCCTCGAGCAGGTCGCCGGGCGTGACGCCGGTCGCGGCGAACACCAGGTGCTCGCCGGACGCGAGGTCCTCGGTACGGTAGATGCGGGTCTCGTCGCCGTGGCCCATCCGCGCGCCGCGGGCGCGCTCCTCGTCGTTGCGATACCGGAAGCGGGCTTGGATCTCGCCGCCGAGGCAGCGCATCGCCGCAGCCGTGATCACGCCTTCCGGGGCGCCGCCGATGCCCATCACCGCGTGCACGCCGGTGCCCTGGACCGCGCAGCTGATCGCGGCCGACAGGTCGCCGTCCGAGATGAGCTTGATTCGCGCTCCCGTGCCGCGAACCTCCGCGATCAGGTCGGCGTGGCGGGGACGGTCGAGGATGATGACGGTGATGTCGCCGGTCCTCCGGCCCAGCGCCTGGGCGACGAGGCGGACGTTCTCGGCCGGCGGCAGCGTGATGTCGACCTTGCCGGCGGCGCCAGGTCCGACGCACAGCTTCTCGAGGTAGGTGTCCGGTGCATGGACGAGGCCGCCGCTCTCGGACGCGGCGAGGACCGTGATCGCGTTGGCCGAGCCGGTGGCGACGAGGTTCGTGCCCTCGAGCGGGTCGACGGCGATGTCGATCGCCGGCGCGTCGGCGCCCGCCCGCCCGCCCTGCTCGCCGATGTACAGCATCGGCGCCTCGTCGCGCTCGCCCTCGCCGATGACGATCGTGCCCTGCATCTCGATCTCGTCCATCGCCAGGCGCATGGCCTCGGTCGCGAGCTTGTCGGCGCCCATCCGGTCGCCCCGGCCCATGACCCGGGCGCTGGCGATCGCGGCTGCCTCGGTCACGCGGACCATCTCGAGCGCGAGCAGCTTTTCCATCGGTCCCACCTCGCGGGGCGACGCCATCAGTGGCGGAAGTGTCGCCGACCAGTGAACACCATCGCGAGGTGATGGCGGTCCGCGACCTCGATGGCCATCTCGTCGCGGATGGAGCCGCCGGGCTGGATGATCGCCGTGACGCCGGCCTGGGCGGCCATCTGGATGCCGTCCGGGAACGGGAAGTACGCGTCGCTGGCCATCACCGACAGGCGCGCCCGGTCGCCGGCGCGGCGCAGCGCGATCTCGACCGAGACCTGCCGGCTCGCCTGCCCGCTCCCGATCCCGACCGTCGCCGCGTTCTTCGCCAGCACGATCGCGTTCGAGCGCACGTGGCGGACGGCGCGCCAGGCGAACAGGAGGTCGGTCAGCTCCTCCAGCGTCGGACGGCGCCTGGTGACCACCTGGAGCTGGCTGCCGTCGAGCGCGAGCTCGTCCATCGTCTCGAGCAGCAGGCCGCCCCCAACGCGCTTGAAGTCGAGCCGGGCGATGCCGTAGTCGCGCATGCCCTCGATCGGGTTGGGCGGCACGTGGAGCAGCTCCAGGCCGGCCTTGAGGCGCAGGATCCCGAGCGCGGAGTCGTCGAAGCCGGGCGCGATGACGGCTTCGTAGGAGTTCGCCGCGATCTCGCGCGCCGTGGCACCGTCGAGGATCCGGTTCACCCCGACGATGGCGCCGAACGAGGCCACGGGGTCCGTCTCGAGCGCGCGCCGGTACGCCTCGACCAGCTCGTCCGCGGACGCGATGCCGACCGGGTCGGTGTGCTTCGCGATCACCACCGTCGGGGTCGTGTAGTCGCTGGCGATGCGGTAGGCGACGTCGAGGTCGAGCAGGTTGTTGAACGACGGGGTCGCGCCCTGGATCTGGGTCGCGTCGGCGATGCTCGCCGACCGGTGGGTCGTTTCGCGGTAGAACGCGCCGGTCTGATGGGGGTTCTCGCCGTAGCGCAGGTCGGACACCTTCTCGAGCACCATCGCGAGGCGCTTCGGGTAGTTCGTCGAGGTCAGCTGGTTCAGGTAGGCGGCGATCTCGGCGTGGTACGCGGCGACCGTCCCGAACGCCTCCGCGGCCAGCTTGGCGCGCAGCTCCGGGCTCACGACGCCGCGCTCCTTGAGCTCGGACAGGATCTTCGGGTACTGGTCGGCGCTCGAGGCGGCGGCAACGCCGGCCGGATTGCGCGCAGCGGCGATCAGCAGCGCCGCGCCGCCGACATCGATCATCTCGATCGCGCTGTCGAGGCCGACCAGCGCCCGGCCGATCTCGGCTCCGAACGGCTCGACGTTGACGACCACGATGTCGATGGGCTCGATGCCCTGGCGCTTGAGCTCGGCGAGCTCGTCCGGCCGGTCGCGGCGTGCGAGGATGCCGGCGTAGATCGCGTGGTGGAAGGTCTTGTCCGAGCCCTGCGCCTGCGCGGGCAGCCCGGTCAGCTCCGTGACGGGCCTGACGGCGATGCCGTCCTGGGCCAGGTGCTCGAGGGTCTGCTCGGTCGCGAACAGCTCGACGCCGAGCGACTGGAGGCCGCGGGCGAACACGCTGATGCCGTCTCGCGTCGCAACCGACAGCAGCGCTCGCACTCGCATCCCTCCGCGTCGGTGCCGTCCGGGCGAGCGCACGCTGCAACGCCGTGGCTCGATCCGAGTATAGCCTCGCCCATGGCATACTCCAGCCTCGCCAACGGCCGTCGATCACACGCAAAGGTGTCGCGTTGACGCTCTATCCCTGGGACTACTTCTGGATCGGCTTCAACAAGTTCAATTTCCCGGACCTGTTCGATCCGATGTGGATCGGGGCGGGCATCCTCCTCTTGGTCCTGATCGCCCTGTACGTCACGCGGACCCGGGCGCTGCATCGCCACCGCCCGTATCTGGACATGTGGGAGTGGATCTTCTGGTCCGGCCTCATCACCTACTTCCTGGTGATCGTGGGCGCGACGTTCCAGTTCGACTTCGCGGTGATCCTGGCCATCCTCGGCACGGGGCTCGGGGTCATGGCCTGGGCCCGCTTCCGGCGGTACCCACCGCTGTTCGAGGCCTACGAGCACCAGCTCGCGCGCCAGCGCTACCTTGCCCGCGCGCGCAGCACCCGGCCCGAGGCGACCATCCGGACGAAGGGCTCGCGCGCGAAGCAGCAGCGCAAGCGGCGCTGACCGGCTGACGCCGTGGAGATCCGGCGATTCGGCGTCGGCAATCGTCGGCCGGGCGGGCCGGCGGGCACCGTCGCGGTCGATGGCGTTGTCATCCACTCGGACGCGCGCGCGACGATCAGCGAGCTGGCGTTCGCCAGGGGCGGCAGCATCCCGATCCACGACAACGTGAACAGCGCCTGGTTCATCGTGATCGAGGGCGGCGGCTACGTCCTGGTCGGGGAGGAGGAGCGGCGTGTCGCGGCCGGGGAGGCCGTACTGTGGCCGGCGGGCGTGCTCCATGGTGCGCGGACCGTGCATGGGCCGATGCGTGCGATCACGGTCGAGCTGGCCGGGGCCGACGACCGCGAGATCCGCGGCATTCTGGAAGGCATCGCCAGGCGGCTCGGGCCGGGCGAGGCCGGCGCCGTGGCGAAGGCCGAGGGCCATCTCGCCGAGCGCCCGATCGACCCGTCCCTGAAGGACCGCGAAGGCGAGCCCACCTAGGGACGGGCCAGCGCGAACGCGATGAGCGTGCCCCCGGTTCAGGCCAGGAGCGCGCCCAGCTGGCCGAGGATCCGCGCGGTCGCGCCCCAGACCCGGTGGCCGTCCACGATGTACGCGCCGAACCGGAGCGGGAACGAGCCGCTCGGCATTTTCACGGTCGTCTCGACGATCTCGATCCGTGCCTCCGGCCGAAAGGCGTCGACCGGCGCCCACAGGTACTCCGCGACCTCGGCCTCGGCCGCTGCGAGGGCCGGCCGCCGTGCGGCGATGGCCAGGACCGGGGTCACGCGATAGCCGGAGACCGGGATCCAGAACTGCTCGAGCTCGCCGATCACGCGGACGCCGGCAGCCACCGGATCGAGCGCAACCTCCTCGTTCGCCTCGCGCAGTGCGGTCTCGGCGGCGCTGTCGTCCTCGGGCTCGGACCGGCCACCCGGAAATGCCATCTGGCCGGCGTGGTGCCCGCCGCGGTCGACGCGCCGGATCAGGAGGATGTCCGCGTCGGCGGCTGGGTCATCGTCCGCGGACGGCGCGATCAGGAGCAGGACGGCCGATGGCTTCGCCGAGTCCTCGCCATACGGCCAGTCGGGGGTGCGGCGCTCGGCGGTGTCGGTCCGTGTCGGGAGAAGCGCCGCCGGCGGCTCGGGCAGGCGCTCGGGCAGCGACGAGAGCCGAGCGACTGCCTCCGCGTACCTCAGTTCGGGCGGCCCCCGCCGCCATCGTTGTCGTGCCCGCCATCGTCGGTGTCGGGGAGATCGAGCACGGAGCGGCGACGCTTGCCGCCACCCGCACCCGCACCTGCGCCGACGGCCTCGGGAGCGGCCTCGTCGGAGCGGCGCCGGGCGTCGCGGCGCTCGGCCGCATCGGTCACGACCGACTCGTCGCCGGACGTGAACACGAGCGTCGACCCGACCGGATCCGCATCGACGACGATCGTCTGGCCGGGCTTGAACCGGCCCTCGATCAGCGCCCTGGCCAGCGGGTTCTCGACGAGCCGCTGGATCGTCCGCTTGAGCGGCCGTGCGCCGAAAGTGGGGTCGGTGCCGTCGCGGGCAATCAGCGACCGCGCCCCGGGCGTCAGCTCGAGGATCAGGTCCTGGGTCGCGAGCCGGCGCTGGAGATCGGCGAGGAGCAGCTCCACGATCGCGGCGAGGTCGGCGTCGGTCAGGGCATGGAAGACGATGACCTCGTCGACTCGGTTCAGGAACTCCGGCCGGAACTGCATCCGCAGCTGGTCGGTGACCTGGCGCTTCATCGCCTCGTAGGCCTCGTCGTCGCCGGGCCGGACACCGCTCGCGGCGATGACCTGCGAGCCGACGTTGCTGGTCATGATCACGAGCGTGTTCCTGAAGCTCACGGTCCGGCCCTGGCCGTCGGTCAGGCGCCCATCGTCGAGCACCTGGAGCAGGATGTTGAACACGTCCGGGTGGGCCTTCTCGATCTCGTCGAGCAGCACGACCTGGTAGGGCCGGCGGCGGACCGCCTCGGTCAGCTGGCCGCCCTCGTCGTAGCCGACGTAGCCGGGCGGAGCGCCGACCAGGCGCGACACCGAGAACTTCTCCATGTACTCGCTCATGTCGATGCGGACCATGGCGTGCTCGTCATCGAACAGGAACACGGCGAGGGCCCGAGCGAGCTCGGTCTTGCCCACGCCCGTCGGCCCGAGGAACAGGAACGAGCCGATCGGCCGGCGCGGATCCTGGAGGCCGGCCCGGGCGCGACGGACCGCGTCGGACACGGCCTGGATCGCCTCGTCCTGGCCGACGACGCGGTCGTGGAGGCGCTCCTCCATCTTGACCAGCTTGGCGAGCTCGCCCTCGAGGAGCCGGGTCACCGGGATGCCGGTCCATTTCGAGACGATGTCGGCGATCTCGTCGGCGGTGACCTCCTCCTTCAGGAGCGAGTTCGGGCCCTGGAGCGCGGCCATCGCCGCGGATTCCTGGGTCATCCGGTCGTTGAGCTCGCGCTGGGTGCCGTACTTGAGCTGCGCGGCGCGCTCGTAGTTCATCTCGCGCTCGGCCTGCTCGATCTGGACCTGGAGGCCCTCGAGCTCCGACTTCGTGGCCCGAATCGCCTGGATGGCGGCCTTCTCGGCCTCCCAGCGCTGCTTCATCGCGCCGGCCTCCTCGGCGATCTCGGCGAGCTCCTTCTCGAGCGCGGCGAGACGCGACTTGGAGGCGTCGTCGGTCTCCTTGCGGAGCGCCTCGCGCTCGATCTCGAGCTGGATCCGGCGCCGCTCGAGCTCGTCGAGCTCGATCGGCATCGAGTCGATCTCCATCCGGAGCCGCGAGGCCGCCTCGTCGACGAGGTCGATGGCCTTGTCCGGCAGGAACCGCTCGGTGATGTACCGGTCCGAGAGCGTCGCGGCAGCCACGAGGGCGGAATCGGTGATCCGGACGCCGTGGTGGACTTCGTATCGATCGCGCAGGCCGCGCAGGATCGAGATCGTCTCCTCGACGCTCGGCTGGTCGACGAACACCTGCTGGAAGCGGCGCTCGAGCGCAGCGTCCTTCTCGATGTGCTTGCGGTACTCGTCGAGGGTGGTCGCGCCGATCGTGTGCAGCTCGCCGCGGGCGAGCATCGGCTTGAGCAGGTTCGAGGCATCCATCGCGCCCTCGGCCGCGCCCGCGCCGACGACCGTGTGGAGCTCGTCGATGAACAGGATGATCGCCCCGTCCGAGTCCTTGATCTCCTTGAGGACCGCCTTCAGGCGCTCCTCGAACTCGCCACGGAACTTCGCGCCGGCGATCAGCGCGCCGAGGTCGAGCGCGACGACGCGCTTGTCCTTGAGCGTTTCGGGGACGTCCCCGCGGACGATCCGCTGCGCCAGCCCCTCCGCGATCGCGGTCTTGCCGACGCCCGGCTCGCCGATGAGGACCGGGGTGTTCTTGGTCCGACGCGACAGGACCTGCATGACCCGCCGGATCTCGTCGTCCCGTCCGATGACGGGATCGAGCTTGCCGGCGCGCGCCTCGGCGGTGAGGTCGCGGCCGTACTTCTCGAGCGCCTGGTACGTGCCTTCCGGGTTCTGCGAGGTCACCCGCTGGCCGCCGCGCACGGACTGCAGCGCGGTGAGCAGCTGCTCCCTGCCGGCGTGGTGCTGCTCCAGGAGCTTCTGTGCCTCGCCGCCGACCTCGGCGACGCCCAGGAGCAGGTGCTCGGTCGAGGTGTACTCGTCGCCGAGCCGCTTGGCCTCCTCCTGCGCGCGATCGATGACGCGCTTGGCGCGCGGGTCGAGGGTCAGCGAGCCACCATGGATCCGGGCGCGCTTGGCGAGGATCGCCGCGAGCTCGCCACGGAACCCGGGCAGGTCGACACCGAGCCGGCGGAGGGTCTCGGCGGGGACGCCGTCGTCGGGCTCGACGAGCGCCGACAGCAGGTGCTCGGCGTCGAGCACGGGGCTGTCGAGCCGCTGCGCGAGCTCCTGGGCGGCGACGATGGCCTCGGTGGCCTTCTCGGTGAATCGGTCGAGGTTCATGGTGGGGTGCTCCGGTTGCCGCGGGTCAGGCGCGGGGGTCGGGTTGGTCGGCGAGATCCAGGAAGGTCGCCGCGGCGGCCTTCGCCTCGTCGGTGAGGTCGGTGGGCAGGACGACGCGGACACGGACGAACAGGTCGCCGTGGCCGTCGCCCTTGAGATGGGGCATGCCCTGGCCCTTGAGGCGGATCTGCTTCGCGTTCTGCGTGCCGGCCGGGACCTTGAGCAGCACACGGCCCTTGAGGGTCCCGACGGGAATCTCGCTTCCGAGCAGCGCCTCGCGCAGCGTGACCGGCAGCTCGCGCTCGAGGTCGTCGCCGCGGCGCGCGAAGATCCGATGCGGCTTCAGCCTGGTCACGACCACGAGGTCCGCGCCACCAGGCCCCTTGCCCGTCAGCCGGATCCGGCTGCCGGTCGCGGCGCCGCGCGGGATCGTCACCTCGAGGCGGCGCCCCTCGATCTCCACGATCCGGCTGGTGCCGTGGTACGACTCCTCGAGGGACAGCTCCGCCGTGACCTCGATCGGTGCCGGACGGCCGCGCTGGCGGGATGCCGCACCCGGATCGGTGCCCGGGATCGTGCCGGCCATCCCGAGACGGGCGAGGAGCTCGTCGATCGACTCACCGGAGCCGGCCGAGCTGCCCGCAGCACCGGTGCTCCGGGAGCTGCCTCCGAACCGCTCGGGCTCGCCTGCCGCGGCGCCCTCGTCGCCGAACATCATGTGGAAGAAGTCGGAGAAGCCGCCGGCGCCTGCGCCGGTGGAGCGGAACTCGAACCGGACACCGCCCGGCGCGCCGCCGGCCCGGGTCCCGCCGAAGCCGGCCGCGTTGAAGCCGGCGAACGGGCTGCCCGGACCGAACGGATCGCGCGCCCCGGCGCCAGCGCCCGCGCCGGCCCGGGAGTAGGCCTCCCAGTCGGCGCCGAACTGGTCGTACTTGGCGCGCTTGCCCGCGTCGGACAGGACCGCATTCGCCTCGTTGATCGCCTTGAACCGACGCTCGGCCGCGGTGTCACCCGGGTGCTTGTCCGGGTGCGATTCGCGGGCGAGCTTCCGAAAGGCCTTCTTGATGTCGGCCTGCGTCGCCGTCCTCGGGACGCCGAGGGTCCTGTAGTAGTCCTGGAACTCGGGCGTGGCCATAGGCTCGCTCGATCTAGACGACCACGGTCGGCTGGTCGGGCGGGAAGTTCGGCCGTCGGATCGGGGTCTCCGCCTCCGGCTCGTCCTTGCGCCCGGGCTCGTTGGTCGCCGACTTGGGCGTGACCGGCAGCGGCTTGGGCCGCCGCCGGAGCGCCGTCTCGAGGACCTGGTCCATCGAGTCCGCCAGCACGATCTTGATCTGCTTGCGGATCTCGTCCGGGATGTCCCGCAGGTCCTTCTCGTTCTTCTTCGGGATCACCGCGATCCTGGCGCCCGACAGGTGCGCGGCCAGGATCTTGCTCTTGAGCCCACCGATCGGGAGGACGCGACCGCGGAGCGTGATCTCGCCGGTCATGACGAGGTCCCGCCGAACGGGGATGCCGGTGTACGCCGAGACCATCGCGGTGGCCATCGTGATCCCTGCCGACGGGCCGTCCTTGGGGGTCGCCCCGGCCGGCACGTGGATGTGCAGGGTCTGCTTCTCGAACGTCTCGCGGCTGATGCCCAGCTCCGCGGCGTGGCTGCGGATCCACGACAGGCCGGCTCGCGCCGACTCGCGCATCACCTCGCCCAGCTGGCCGGTGAGGATGAAGTCCTCCTTGCCGTCCATGCGGGTGACCTCGATGGCGACGACGTCGCCACCGACCTCGGTGACCACGAGGCCCGTCGCCGAGCCAACCTGGTCCTCCGGCTCCAGCTCGCCGTACTCGAACCGCGGCGGCCCGAGCACGTCGAGGAGCTTCTTGACGTCGATGACGGTCTTGGCCTTGCGGCCCTCGGCCACCGTCCGAGCGACCTTGCGCATGATGTTGGCGATCTCGCGCTCGAGGTTCCGGACGCCGGCCTCGTGCGTGTACGCCTGGACCAGCTCGGTCATCGCCTCGTCGGTGAAGGTGATGTGCTTGGGCTTGAGGCCGTGGTTCTCCATCTGCTTGGGGATGAGGAACCGCTTGCCGATCTCGATCTTCTCGCGCTGGGTGTAGCCCGGGACCTGGATGATCTCCATCCGGTCGCGGAGGGCCATGGGGATGGGGTCGATCAGGTTGCCGGTCGCGACGAAGAGCACCTTGCTCAGGTCGAACGGCACCTCCAGGTAGTTGTCCTGGAAGCTGTTGTTCTGCTCGGGGTCGAGGACCTCGAGGAGGGCGGACGACGGGTCGCCCCGGAAGTCCATCCCGACCTTGTCGATCTCGTCGAGCATGAACACGGGGTTGTTCGTGCCCGCCGTCTTGACGTTCTGGATGATCCGGCCAGGCAGCGCGCCGATGTACGTGCGCCGGTGGCCGCGGATCTCGGCCTCGTCGTGGATGCCACCGAGGCTCATGCGCACGAACTTGCGGCCCATGGCCCGGGCGATGCTCTTGCCGAGCGAGGTCTTGCCGACGCCGGGCGGTCCGACGAGGGCGAGGATCGGGCTGCGGATCTTGTCGGCGAGGGCGCGCACCGCGAGGTACTCGAGGATGCGCTCCTTGACCTTCTCGAGGCCGTAGTGGTCCTCGTCCAGGATCTTGGCGGCCTCCTTGATGTCGTGAAGGTCGTCGGTCGTGACGTTCCAGGGCAGGCTGACGAGCCAGTCCACGTACGTCCGGATGACGCCGACCTCGGGCGAGGCGGACGGGATCCGGCTCATCCGGTCGACTTCCTTGAGGGCGCGGGCCTTGACCTCGTCGGGCATGCCGGCGGCCTCGACCTTCTCGCGAAGCTCGTTGACCTCGGCCTGCTGGGGGTCCTCCTCACCCAGCTCGCGCTGGATGGCCTTCATCTGCTCGCGCAGGATGTACTCGCGCTGGGTCTTGTCCATCTCCGACTTGACTTCGGACTGGATCCGGCCCTTGAGCTCGTGGACCTCGATCTGGTGGGCGAGGAACGCGGAGGCGATCTTCAGCCGCTCGGCGACGTCGATCGTCTCCAGGAGCTCCTGGCGCTGCTCGGTGGTCATGTCCGGGGAATACGCGGTCATGTCCGCGAGCAGGCCCGGCTCGGTGATGTTGCGGGCGGCGACCGCCGCCTCGGGCGGAACCGGTGCGCCGGCCTGGACGTACTGCTCGACCTGCGCCTGGACCGAGCGCATCAGCGCCTGGACCTCGACGTCGGTGGACGGCTCCTCTGCCAGCTCCTCGATGCGGGCCCGGATGAAGGGGTCGGTCTTCGCGAAGCCGTGGACGCGCATCCGCGCCTGGCCCTGGATGATGGCCCGGACGGTGCCGTCCTGGAGCTGGACGACCTGGGCGATCTTGGCGACGGTCCCGATGCCGAACAGCTGGCCCGGATCGGAGATGTCCTCCTGGTCCGCCTGGCGCTGGGTCACGAGCGCGATTCGGCCGCCCTCGGCCACGGCCGCATTGAGGGCCGCCACGCTCTTGTCCCGGCCGACCTGCAGCGGCACGATCATCTCCGGGAAGATGACGGTCTCGCGGAGCGCGACGAGCGGCAGCTCCGTGATCGTGATGGTGTGCTCGTCGTCCGGCGTGGACGCTCGCTTCGGCATCGGTTCTCCTAACGGTTCGTGGTTCGCGGGTTCAGCGCGGCTTCAGGATTTGGCAGCCGAGGCGGCTGCGGCCCGTTCACCGGCTGCGACGCGCGACGCGTCCCGGTCGGTTTCAGCTTCCGTGTACAGGCGCTCCAGGATGCGGGTCCCGAGGCGTTCCTCGAGCTCGAACAGGATGCGCACGCCGGCGAGGTTCACGCCGAGGTTCTGGGTCAGGTGGCGGATCCACATGACCCGCCTGACGTCGTTTTCGGAATAAAGCCGGATGTTGGTCGGCGTCCGCGCCGGGCAGATGAGGCCCTCCTCCTCGTAGATCCGCAGGGTGCGCGGATGCACGCTGACGATGCTCGCCGCCACGCTGATCACGTAGACGGGTCGCTCGGGGTCTCGATCTGGCCGGCGGAACGTCATGTCGGTCTGGGTGGCTCGATCAAGCCTTGAGCTCGGCCGGCTGGTCGTTCGTCCGCTCGGCATGGCCGTTGCTCACGGGCGAGATCTTGATCTGCCGCGGCTTGAGCTGTTCGGCCTTGGGGATCTCGAGCCGGAGAATGCCGTGCTCGAACGTCGCCTTGGCCTTGTCGGGCTCGAGACCGTTCGGAAGGGTCACCGTGCGGCTGAAGTTGCCGCGCCGGATCTCCTGGACAACGTAGCTGCCCTCTTCGGCGGAACGCTCCTCGGCGGTCTTGCCGGAGATCGTCACCGCGCCATTCTCCACCGTGATGTCCACGTCCTCAGGCCGGATGCCGGGCAGGGCAGCTTCGATCGTGACCGAGTCCGTGCTCGTGGTCACGTCGAGTGGAAGTGCGGGTCCATCGAAACCGCCCGCGAGCCAATGGAACGGGCGGAAGTCGTCATCGAAGAAGCGGTCCATCGCCGAACGCATGGACAGCATGTCCCTGAGCGGCGAGGGCCGGCGCACGATCGTCATCGTTCGTACACCTCCTGTGGCTGGTTCCGGCACGGTGCCGGACATGGGCAAATACTAGAAACCTGCCAACGTTGTTGTCAAGACTCCAGGGCATTGCGATTTCTGTACCAGGCACCACCACCAACCCGGCAGGCGCCTGTCACGTCTGCCTTCCGGTGTGCTGCCTGCAATTGACGCTGCCTCGGCGACGATCACGACGCCCACATTCGCAGGCAGAGGTGGTCGCATGACCGGACCCGTCATCGTCAACAACCCGCCGCCGGAGCGCAGCAGCGCGTCTACGGTGATCATCGGGATCATCGTCGTCATCGTGATCCTGGTTGTCGTCTGGCTGCTCTTCGCCAACGGTGGACCCGCTCCGACGCCGGGGCCCGGCGCCAGCTGATCGCCCGGGCCCGCGATCAGGCGGTCGCGGCACCCTCCGCCGACGCACCGATGAGCTGATCGTGCAGCGCGATCTCGCAGTCGGCATTGCCGATCGCGAGGACCTTGTCGCCCTCGCGGAGCGCGGTGTCCGGTCGCAGCGAGATCGCCACGCCGCCGCGAACGACGGCGAACAGCGAGCAGCCGTCGGGGATCGTCAGCTGGCTCGGTGACCTGCCGACCGCGGGCGAATCGGGCTGGAGCTGGGCCTCGATGATCTCGAGGTCGTTCTCGAGCGTCGCCAGGTGGAGCAGCTCGTGGATCGGGATGTCCTGCTCGATCGAGCCGAGAGCCATCCGTGTCGGGCTGATGATCTCGTCGACGCCGAGGTGCCGGAACAGGTCCTCGTTCTTGGGGTTGTTGACCCGGGCGATGGTGCGCGGCACGTCGAAATGGTGCTTGGCCATCTGGCAGATCACGAGGTTGTCCTCGTCGTCGCCGGTGACGGCGGCGACGATGTCCGCCCGGTTCGAGCCTGCCTCGCCGAGGTACTTGCCCTCGCAGCCGTCCTGCGCGACGACGATCGAGCCGAGCTCGTCGACGATCTGCGCCGCCCGCGTCCGGTCCTTCTCCATGAGGACGACCTCGTGGCCGTTCTCGATGAGCTCCTTGGTCAGGTAGTAGCCCACCTTCCCGCCGCCGACCACCAGCACGAACATCGCTCAGGCCTCCGCGTGGACGTGGGGGACGGGCGCGATCACGGACGGCATGCCCGTGTCGCCGAGATCGAGGAAGCCGAGGATCGCGTCGGTCAGCATCGTGGTCCGGCAGACGGTCGCGATGCCGAGGTCCGCGTAGGCAGCCGCGCGCACCGGGTCGTTGATCTTCGCGAGCGCCTTCCCGACCGACAGCTTCTCCATCGCCACCTGGGCGGCCATCACGTTGCGATTGTCGCCCTCGGTCAGGGCGAGGAAGATGTCGCAGCCCTCGGCTCCGGACCGACGCAGGACGTCCTCGTCGGTGCCGTCGCCGCGGACGGCCTGGCCCTTGAACTCCTCCGACAGGCGATCGAACGCGCGGGTGGCGAGATCGATCACGACGACCTCGTGGCCGCCGTTGTCGAACGCCTCGGCCAGGCCCGCGCCGACGCGGCCGCAGCCCACGATGACGACCTTCACCGATGCTCCTTCCCGCCGGATCCGGCGGCTGCGACGGGTGCGACGGGGGCTGGTTCGGCCGGGATCGGCTCGCGGACCACCCACACCTCGCATGGTGCGTGCTTGAGGACGTACGGGATCGTGCGCCCGATCACGAAGTCGCCGCCGAACCGCTTGCGATAGGGCAGCCCGACGACGAGCAGGTCGGCCTCCCGCTCGGTCGCCTCGTCGACCAGGGCGGCGCCGACCTCGCGCGCCTGCAGGAGCACCGGCTCCAGGCGCGCCTTGAGCTCCTCGGCGGTCAGCTCCGCGTGATCGAGAATCTGCTGGGCCTCCTCGGACTGTGACGCGATGTCCGCGTCGAGCGGCATCGCCCAGCCGACCTCGACCACGTGGACGCCCACCAGCTCGGCGTGCGCCGGCCGGCCGAGCTCAGCCGCGAGGTGGACGATTCGATCGTCGCAGGTGCCTCCGGCGAGCGCGAGGATCGCGCGCCTGAAGGCGCTGGCGTGCGGTTCGGACACCTCGGTTGGGCTGCCTCGCGAGTCCTGGGGTTGGGGGCCGGACGGCGATCTGCCGCACCGGCCACGATACCACCGGGGCCTGCTAGAGCCCGACGGCGAGCCGCGCGACCAGGGGCCCCGGCAGCCTGGCGGCACGCATCGCCGCCTGCACCGCGGCGACGTCGTAGGCGACGCGATGCCAGCGCATCCGGCCGGCCTCCGGCTCGAGGATCAGGTACGAGGCGGTCGGGTCGCCGTCGCGCGGCTGGCCCACGCTCCCGGGATTCACGAGGGCGCGTCGGCCGCCGAGCTCCAGGATGTCGTCGCCGCGCGGCCGGACCAGCTCGACCCGGTCGCCGTCCTCGATCCAGGCGACCGGGATGTGGGTGTGGCCGTGGAGCCCGACCGGCGAGCCGAGGACGTCGAGGTTCGCGCGCGCGACCTCGCGTGACGTGACGTACTCCCAGAGCGGCTCGCGCGGGCTGCCGTGGACGAGCTCGTGGCCCCGGAGGGTCTGACGCTCGGGCAGGGCGGCGAGCCAGTCGCGGGTCGCCGGGCTGATCGCGCCTCGTGTCCACTCCATCGCGCGGCGTGCATCCGGGTTGAACCAGTCGATCTCGGAGCCGCCGGCGGCCGCCGCGTCGTGGTTCCCGCGGACCCCGATCGCGCCGATGGACCGCAGCCGATCGACCACGCGGTCCGGATCCGGCCCGTACCCGACCACGTCGCCGAGGTGCCACACGGCATCCACGTCGCCGGCCGCCGCGAGCACTGCATCGAGCGCCAGGAGGTTCGAATGGATGTCGGACAGGACCGCAATCCGCATGCCGATCGAGCCTAGCAGGGGGTCCGACGCGCGTCGGAGGCGTGCCCCGGATTCAGGGGCGCCGCCTCCGGCGTCGTCGTTCATCGCAGCCCGAGCCTCGGTCTTGCGCGCCCCGTTCGGTTCGTGGTCGGGTTTCCCCGGACCCCTCCCGGCGCGCGCTCCCCGGAGGTGTTACCGGTGCGGATGCCGGATGGTGCCCCGGGCGGCACGGAGCGTCAACCGGGTTATCCACGGATGTGTGCAGCCGCCACCAGCTCGTGGATAAGTCGCGGTCAGGAGCGGGTCGCACTCCGAACGGGGCGGCCCAGGGTGCGTCGCACGACGTCGACGACCTCCTCCACGTAGCGGTCGGCCTCGCCGTTGGCGGCGGCGGTGCGGACGCAGCCGGTCACGTGATCCTCGAGCACGAGGACGGCGAGGGAATCGACCGCTGCGCGCAGCGCGCTGGTCTGCTGGAGGATGTCGACGCAGTACTCCTCGCGCTCGATCATGCGGGTGATGCCGCGCACCTGGCCCTCGATCCTGGCGAGGCGCCGGACGAGCTGGGACTTGTCGCGGGTGTAGCTGTGGCGGAAGTGGTCCGCGGCGTCGGCGGGCTGGGTGTCGGGGGTGGTCATCGGTTCGATCATACCCCCCGGGGGTATCGGCGACAAGGGAGCTCCGGCGAGGGCGGCCGATCGGCCGACCGGGTACACTGCCTCGTGGATGGATCCGCTGGACCACCTCCTGGCGCTCCCGGACGGGCATCGATGCACCGTCTGCGAGGAGCGCGTCCCCGCCGATCGAGTGAAGCTCCTTGCGTGGCGCGACGACCTCGCCTTCCTCCAGATCGATTGCGGCTCGTGCTTCAGCTCGAGCCTCGGGTTCATGCTCAACGGACGCACCGACGAGCCCGTCGAGCGGCAGGCTCGGGCGCCGGTCAGCACGGACGACGTCCTCGACATGCACCAGCTCCTTGCCTCGTGGCGCGGCGACCTGACCGGGCTCCTGTCGAACGGCGGAACCGGCCCCGTCGAACCGGGCCGGTGACCGGCGGCAGCGAGGAGGCGACAGGAACGCCTCGATCCCCAGGGGGATGGGCTGCGGGCACGCCCGCAAGCGCCATCGATGCGACGCGGTTCGCGCATGCGAGCGAGGCCGAGATGGCCCGCATCCTCGACTTCTACCAGGTGCGCTGGGAGTACGAGCCGACGACGTTCCCGATCCTCTGGAATCTGGAGGGCGAGGTCGTCGAGAGCTTCGCGCCGGACTTCTACCTGCCGGACCTCGAGCTGTTCCTCGAGATGACGACGCTCCGCCAGCGGCTGGTCCGCAAGAAGAACCGCAAGCTGCGCCGCCTGCGCGAGCTGTACCCGGACATCCGGATCAAGCTGTTCTACGCCCGCGACTTCCGCGCGATGATGCTGAAGTACGGCCGGCTGGCCCTCGCCGAGTCCCTGTCCGGGACGCCCGGGCAGGTCGTCCCGGATCGCACCGCGATCATCGAGCCGACGCCCGCGTCGGCGACGGCCGCATTGGTCGAGATCGCCGAGGACGACACCGCCGCGATCGACCTTCCGGTCGCGTCGAAGGAGCGCCGAACGACCACGCCGACCCCGCGACGGGCCGACCGCGCGCGCCAGGCCCGCCGACGGCGGCGCGGTGAGCGGGCGGCGAACGACGCGGCGGCCGAGCGGGAGGCCGGGGCATGAGGAGCGTCGTCGACCAGGGCGCGGACATCGGCGAGGTGCTCCTGACCGAGGACCAGATCCAGACGCGCGTGGCGGAGCTCGGGGCAGCCATCTCCGCCGACATGGCCGGGCGCCAGTTGACCCTCGTCAGCGTGCTCAAGGGATCCCTGCCGTTCATGGCCGACCTGATGCGCGCGATCTCGCTCCCGTTGCGGATCGACCTCATGGAGGTCTCGTCGTACGGCGGGGCGACGACCGAATCGTCAGGGCTCGTCCGGATCCTGAAGGACCTGTCGTCGAGCATCGAGGGCGAGGACATCCTGATCGTCGAGGACATCATCGACACCGGCTTGACGCTCAACTACCTGGTCCGCTACCTGCGCGGCAAGAAGCCGGCCTCGCTTCGGATCTGCACCCTCCTCGACAAGCCGGCGCGGCGCCTCGTGGACATCGACGTCGACTACACCGGCTTCACCATCCCGGACCAGTTCGTCGTCGGCTACGGCCTCGACTACGGCGAGCTGTACCGCAACCTGCGCTACGTCGGCGTGCTCAAGCCCGAGGTCTACAGCCAGGCGTGATCGAGGCTCGGGCATGACCATGCATCGCCGCCCCGTCGTGCGGACGCGCCGCCTCGTCGCGATCGGCGCGCTCCTGGCGCTCGTCGGCTGCTTCCTGCCG
This sequence comes from Candidatus Dormiibacterota bacterium, assembly GCA_035631615.1. GTDB lineage: Bacteria > Chloroflexota > Limnocylindria > Limnocylindrales > CSP1-4 > UBA5189. The sequence continues at coordinate 22,745 of DASQIK010000045.1, forward strand.
TGGTGGACGCGCGTGGCGGCGGCCGGCCTTCCGGCGCTCAGCGGCACCGCCTTCGAGTCGATGGGCATCCTCGTCTTCGGGGCCGCGATCGCCACGCTCGCCCTGGTGACGCTGCCGTACGCATCCGAGCGCCCGGTCTCCGCGGATCGCTGGCCGAGCTACGCGCTGATCGGCGTGGTCGGCTGGCTCGGCTTCGCCTACCGCATCCTCGAGCTCGCCGGCGAGCGCGCCTTCAGCTTCGCCCAGCCGGCCGACATCGTGACGCGAATCCCGGGGCTGTGGCTGTGCGCCATCGGCCTGGTGATCATGGCGCGGGCCACCTACGAGATGCTGCAGGAGCCGCGGCTCCGCTGATCTCCGGCCGCCCGGCGCTCGCCGGTGAGCACCGCGCGTCCCGAGCGAACGGAGTCGTTGCTCCAGCGCGACGGGTGTTCTTGCGGCGCCACGCCCCCGATGCGGCTCCTAGCGCAAGGTGCCGGTTGGGCTTGGGGGTGGGGATTCTGGCGCCGGGAGGATCGTGATGTCGGCGGCGAACCAGGCTGTGGTGGGGGTGCCTTCGTCCTGATAGTGGAAGACGACGCGCTCGGTGGTCCAGGGGCGGGGGACGGGGGCCGGGAGGAGCGAGGCGCAGATCGTCGGCTCTGTGCAGCGGGTGAGGGGGACGTAGAGCGCCGCGATCGGCGTGATGCCGTCGACGGGGCGGACCTGGCGAAGCTCGAGTCGCACGGCCCCGGATCCCTGAACGGTCCACGCGGTCACGTCCGCGGGACCGACCGGCATGGCACGGCCATACCCCGGCGCGCACCAGCCGAGGGCGGAGAGCTTGATCGCGACGATCGGGACGGAGGGGATCGATGGATCGAGGGGGCCGGTCGCCGACACGACGGGCTCGACCGCGCGCCAGACCCGGACGTCCTGCGTTCGCCAGGTCTCGAGCGAGGCCACCGTCCAGCCACCGGTGCCGAGGCAGACCGAGCCGGCCAGGCCCGCGGCTGATCGATCCTCTGTCGGGATCGGGGTGACCTCCGCCGTTGCGCCGGCATCGACACCGAGGAGCCCGGTTGGCGCCGGTGTTCCCCATGCCCACGGTTTCAGGATCGCGACGACCACCAATGCCACGACCACGCCGAGCGCGGCGGGGAGCAGCCCCTCGTCGATCGGCGGCCGCACCACCTCGGTGGTGAGCCTGGCGGCGGCTCGCTCGTCCTCGAGCGGATCTCGATCGCGTCGGATCATGGTCAGGCCTGGACGGCCTCCGGTCGGTCTGGGTCAGTCCTCGCCGAGGTACGCCTTTCGGACGGTCTCGTTCTGCCGCAGCTCGGCGGCCTTGCCGGACAGCACGACCTCGCCGATCTGGAGCACGTAGCCGCGGTGGGCGATCGCCAGCGCCTGGAGCGCGTTCTGCTCGACGAGCAGCACCGTGGTGCCCTGGGCGTTGATCTCCTTGATCGTCTCGAACACCTGCGCGACGAGGATCGGGGCGAGGCCGAGGGACGGCTCGTCGAGCAGCAGCATCCGCGGCTCCGACATCAGCGCGCGACCGATCGCGAGCATCTGCTGCTCGCCGCCCGACAGCGTGCCGCCGAGCTGGCCGGTGCGTTCCCGGAGGCGCGGGAACAGGTTGAAGACGCGCTCGATGTCCGGTTCGATGTTCGCCTTGGGCCGGCTGAACGCGCCCATCTGCAGGTTCTCGAGCACCGTCAGCCGCGAGAAGATCCGCCGGCCCTCCGGCGCATGCCCGATGCCGCGCTCGACGAGCTTGTGCGCAGCCACCTTGGTGATGTCGTCGCCCTCGAAGCGGACCGAGCCCTGCCGCGCGTGGAGCATGCCGCTGATCGTCTTCAGCGTCGTCGTCTTGCCGGCGCCGTTCGCGCCGATCAGGGTCACGACCTCGCCCTTGTTGACGGTGAGATTCACGCCCTGGAGCGCGTGGATCTGGCCGTAGTACGTGTGGACGTCCTTCAGGACGAGCATCGGCTCGCCGGCGGCGCCGCCGTTCGTCATCGGCTCGCTCATGCCGGCGGGGCCTCGACGGTCGGGGCCTCTGCAGGCGGTGTGCCGAGGTATGCCTCGATGACCTTCGGGTCCCGCCGAACCTCGTCGGGCGTGCCCTCGGCGATGCGCTCGCCGTGGTCGAGGACCGTCACGCGATCGCTGATGCCCATGACCACGCGCATGTCGTGCTCGATGAGGAGCACGGTCAGTCCGAGCTCGCTCCGGAGCCGGCCGATGAGGCGGGTCAGGTTGGCGGTCTCGTTCGGGTTCATGCCGGCGGTCGGCTCGTCAAGGAGCAGGAGCTTCGGTTCCGAGGCCAGCGCACGGGCGATCTCCAGCCTGCGCTGGTCGCCGTAGGGCAGGTTCTTGGCGACGACGTCGCCGCGGCCCTTGAGCCCGACCAGGGTGAGCAGCTCGTTCGCGCGGACGCGCGATGTGACTTCCTCGTGCCGATCGCGCGGCGTGGACAGGAGGGCATCGATCCAGGTCGTCTTGAGCCGGCTGTGCATGCCGACGAGCACGTTGTCCATCGCCGACATGTTCGCGAACAGGCGGATGTTCTGGAACGTCCTGCCCAGCCCGGCGACGACCATGTCGTTCGGCCGGGCGCTCCGGAAGATCCCGAACCGGCGGATCGCCCGCTGGTAGAACAGCGGCCGGGCGACACCCGTGACCATCGATGCGAGCAGGGTGAGGACCGTGATGGCGATGCCGAGGCCGGTCAGCGGCTGGTTGCCGGTCGTGGAGACGGCAAGCGTGACCAGCAGGAGGATCGCCGGCGGCGTCAGCCACAGGAACGGCTCCAGCCAGGCGCGGCGCGCCCGCGCGATCATGTTCTGTCCGTGAAAGTCGATCGAGCCCGCCGTCGGGTCGTAGATGCCGGCGATGATGTTGAAGAACGTCGTCTTGCCCGCGCCGTTCGGCCCGATGAGGCTGACGATCGAGCCCTCCGGGATCACGAAGTCGATGTCGTGGACGGCGACCAGGCCGCCGAAGCGCTTGGTGACCTTGCTGGCGTTGAGGACGTCGGTCACGGGGTGTCCTCCGACGTGCCGGTGAGCTCATCTGCACCCGGCGTCATGCCGAGCGCGCCGACGATCTCCGGCTCCTCGATGGCGTGCAGCTCCGCGCGCCGTGCCTGGCTCGGGAAGAGGCCCTCGGGACGCCGCAGCATCATGATCACCAGCGCGATGCCGAAGAGCAGGTACTGGTAGTCGGTGAAGTTGATCTGGGCCAGGTTGAAGTGGATCGGCCCGAGGTCGATCGTCGGCAGGTTGATCGCCTCGGTGATGGTGTTCAGCTGCTTGAGCAGCACGACCTGGATCAGGTAGACGATGAACGCGCCCGCCGCGACGCCCCAGATGTTGCCCATGCCGCCGACGATGACCATCGCGAGCACCGTGAACGATACGGTGAACATGAACTGGTCCGGCGAGACGATCGTCAGCTTCGAGGCGTTGAACACGCCGGCGAGGCCCGAGGTCGTCGCGCCGAGCGCGAACGCGAGCAGCTTGGTCACCACGGTGTTGATGCCGTTCGCGGCCGCCGCGAGCTCGTCCTCCCGAATTGCCATCCAGGCCCGGCCGATCCGGGAATCGTGGAGCCGATACAGCAGCATCATCGCCACCGTGACGATCGCGATCATCACGACCATGTAGTTGAACGAGGTCAGCGGGCTGAACTCGCCGAGGATCGGGAGCGCCTCCGGCCGGTAGATGCCGCTGATGCCGTTGGTCCCGCGCGTGTACGGATCGCTGTTCACGAAGACGATCGGGACGATCTCGCCGAAGCCGAGGGTCATGATCGCCAGGTAGTCGCCCCGCAGCCGGAGCGTCGGCGCGCCGAGGGCGATGCCGAACACCGCCGCCACCGCCGCGCCGACCAGGAGCATCGGGAAGAACGGCAGGTCGAGGCCGGAAAACGGCGAGTTGCTGTAGGCGTAGGTGTACGCGCCGATCGCGAAGAACGCTGCATAGCCGAGGTCGAGCAGGCCTGCCAGCCCGACGACGACGTTCAGGCCCATCGCCAGCAGCACGAAGACGCCGGCGTTGGCGAACGCGTCGTACCACGGGTTGGCGCCCTGGATCGCGTTGAGGGGCGGGATCCGCGGCAGGAGGACCAGCAGCAGCGCTGCGATGCCCATGGTGATCAGGATCGTCGAAGACCGGTGGTGATCCGCGAAGGTGCGTGACCGGACGCGGAAGGCGGCCCAGGCGGCGCGGAACACGCTCCACCGTGCGCGCATCGTGCTCACGCTCGGTCACCGAGCTGCTGGCCGAGGATGCCCGTCGGACGGAAGATCAGCACGAAGGTCAGGATGAGGAACACCAGGAACTCCGACCAGCGCGAGAAGCCGCACGCGGAAGCGAGATTCTCGGTGAACCCGATGAAGAACCCGCCGAGCGCTGCCCCGTTGATGTTGCCGATGCCGCCGAGGACGGCCGACGTGAACGACTTCAGGCCGGCGTTGAAGCCGAGGTCCTGGCGAACGAACCCGAAGCGCAGGCCCCAGACGACCCCGGCCGCGCCCGCGAGCGCGCCACCGAGGAGGAACGTCAGCGCGATCGTCTGGTTCAGGTCGACGCCCATGAGCGAGGCGGCCTGCTGATCCTGCGCGGTCGCCCGCATCGCCCGGCCGAGGCGAGTCCGATTCACGAACAGGTTGAGCGCGACCATCAGCGAGACGGCGAGGGCAAAGATGAAGATCGAGAGGACCGAGATCGATGCGCCCCCGAACGGGATCTTCCACTCCAGGGGGAACACCTGCGGCGCACCGCGGTCGCCCGACCCGACGATCACGAGGGCGAGGTTCTGGAGGATGAACGAGACGCCGACGGCCGTGATCAGCGGGGCAAGCCTCGAGCCCCCGCGGAATGGCCGGTAGAAGATGCGCTCGATCGTGAGGTTCAGGAGCCCCGTCAACGGCATGACGATCACGAGGGCAGCGACGAGCAGCAGGATCAGGAATGGGACGTTCGTGACGCTCGTGCCGACCTGCTGCCCGAAGATGCCGAGGGTCACGAAGATCGACAGGAACGCGCCGACCATGAACACGTCGCCGTGGGCGAAGTTGATCAGCTCGATGATGCCGTAGACCATCGTGTAGCCGAGCGCGATCAGGGCGTAGATGGCGCCGATCGACAGCGCATTGATGGTCTGCTGGACCGCCACGGGGAAGGCCTGGTCGGCGGGCAGGGCGCTGGTACCGACGAGCCACTGCTGCTGCAGGGCCATGAACAGCACGAGCTGGTAGACGACGATCGCGATGACCGCGAAGAGGGCGATCCGAAGGAAGCGCTGCGCGGGGTTGGCGCGCTTCCGGGAAACGGCGATCGTGGTCACGCCGGTACTTCCATGGATCCCCTCGCGACGTGGCGTGGTGGGTTCATGTCCCTACTGACGACTCGAGACGGTCCGACGTTCGGCGGCGCGACCCGCGCACCCTGCGTGACCGCCGCCTGCTCAGGAAAAGCGAGGTGATGTGATGAGGCCGGGGACCTTTCGATCCCCGGCCTCACCCCTGTGGCGACTACTTCGCCGCGTAGTCGACCTGGGTCTCGAACTTCCAGTCCTTCGTCGTGGCGTCGTACGAGTAGATCGAAACGATCTTCTGGCTCGTGTCGCCATCGGCGTTGAACGTGATGTTGCCCTGGATGGTGTTGTAGGTGTGGGTGGTATCCGTCGCAGCAACACGGACCGCCTCGCGGAGGGCCGTCATGTTCGCCGGATTCGTCGCGCCGGCTCGGCCGAGCGCGTCGATGAGGACCTGGGCACAGGCGAAGCCCTGCGCCGCATAGCCCGTCGGGTCGATGTTGTACTCGGCCTTGTAGGCGGCGTCGAACTGGGCCTTGCCAGCGAACGTCCCGATGCCGGCCAGCGTGCTGTACGAGTGTGCAGCCTTGTCGCCGGCGAGGTTGAGGAACGAGTCCTTGGTGGCGGCAGAGCCGTCGTTGATGCCGTCAGGACCGACGTACGGCACGTCGCCGAGGCCGGCCTGGGCAGCGGCGAGCAGGATCCGGGCGCCGCCGGTGGCGGTCACGCCACCGAAGTAGATGGCTGCCGGATGGCCAGACGCGGCCGCCGTCATCAGCGTGACGTAGTCCTGGGTCGTCTTCGGGGCGCCGTCATGCTTGGTGACGGTGCCGCCGCGGGCGATGAAGTCCTTCTCGAACGCATCAGCGACGCCCTTCCCGAAGGTCTCGGTGTCGTCGATGATGTAGACCGAGTGCTTCCCGAGCGTGTCGTAGATGTACTGCGACGCGGCCGGACCCTGGACGTCGTCCGTCGTGACGACGCGGATGTAGTTGTTGGGCTTGGTCCGGAGCTGCTTGGCGGGAGCGCCCTTGGTCAGGTCCGGGTTCGTGTTGGCCGGCGAGCACTGGGTCAGGCCACCCGCGTTGGAGATCGGAATCTCCGCCTGGGCGACGCTCGAGTTGAGCGGGCCGATCACGCCAACGGTCGCGGCGTCCGCGACGATCTTGCTCATGTTGTTGGCGCCGGTCTGCGGATCATGCGCGCCGTTGAGGGCGTCGTCATAGATCGCGGACTGGGGGATCTGGATCGTGTAGCCGCCGGCGGCGCCGCCAGCCTGCTTCACCGCGAGCTTGATGCCGTTGATGATCGGGTCCGACGCGGCCTTCTCACTGCCCTGCTGGGGCAGCTCGATCGCGAACGTCACGGTGCCCTTCGAGCCACCAGCACCACCGGTGGCGGCCGGCGTGTTGCTGCACGCCGAGAACACCATCGCGGCGGCTGCCGCGAGCACACCGAGTTTTCTGAGCTTCATCCAGTACTCCTCCTGCATTTCGATCGCCCGATGCCGGGACGATCCCCGGTCGTGTCCTCTGCGGCCATTCGCGAGCCGGTCTCCGATGCGGTCCCGCCGCTCGTTCCGCTGGTCCGATCCGATGGTGCCTCGACTCGGGGTCGAGATCGGGTGGGACAAGGCACGGTGCGCGCGATGACCGCAGATCGCGAGGCGGCTCCGAACGGCGCGCAGGTGGCCGCCGAAGCGATAGCGTATGATAGGGGTCGGCGCACCGATTGCAAGGCCGGTCGTTCGTGACCCGGGATGATTTCAGACGCGAATCAGCGTCTCTCCCGTGCGGTCGCCGAGCCCGGTGGTCTGGTCGGCTCCGGTCGCGACGACCCGAGATCGTATTGGCGCCTCCGACAACGAGGGAGCACCCCGGCGCGTGGAGTACAGGGTCCGAGCGGCCCGGATCACGGATATCGAGGCACTCGTCGCGCTCAGCGGCGACCGCCTGGGTGACGGCGCGTCCGGCACGATCGGCGCCACGGACCTCCTGCGCCAGCTCGTGTTCCTGCCTCATGCGACCGTCCTCGTCGCCGAGCGGCGACGGGACATCGTGGGGGGCGCGGTCCTCGCGATCCGGCCGTCGGTTCGCGCCGGGGGATATGTCGGAACCATCGACCTGCTCGTCGTCGACCCGACGAGCGAACCGGACGCCGTGAGCGACAGCCTCATCGAGGAGTGCCTCAGATCGGCGGCCAACAAGGGATGTGCGTCGGTCGAGGCGCCGCAGCCGGACGACCCGGCAGAGCACCCGCGCTGGGTGCGCCAGGGCTTCGTCGACGAACAGCCGGTCCTCCGGCGGCTCGTCGAGGCCGCCGGGCGCCGGCGCTGAATCGGGCGCGCGCCGGGCAACCGGTGCCGACGCCCAGGAGATAGGAGACAGGGTGGGCAAGAACGTCGCCGTCTTCGTGGACGTGGCGAACATCTTCTACGCGGCCAAGGCGGCCGGCGTGGACATCGATTACGTCACGCTGCTGAAGGCGGGGAGCGCGGGCCGGGACCTCGTGCGGGCATACGCGTACACGGGCCTCGATCCCGACAACGAGAACCAGCGGAACTTCCACGAGTTCCTGCGCCGCCACGGCTACAAGGTCGTGAGCAAGGACATCCGCAAGTACGGCGATGGCAAGGTCAAGGCGAACCTCGACATCGAGCTCGTCGTGGACATGATGAAGACCGCCCGGAACCTGGATGTCGCGATCGTCGTGTCGGGCGACGGCGACTTCGCCCCGGCCATCCGCGCCGTCCAGGAGATGGGCGTCCGCGTGGAGGTCGTGAGCTTCCGCGGCAACACCTCGTCGGACCTGATGGACGTCGCGGACCTGTTCACGGACATCACCCAGATCGCGAAGGTCGAGAAGGGCTCGTCCCGCTCCGGCCGGCGCGTCGCCGATGACGAGCAGGACCTGTCGATGACCGAGGTCCCGGACAAGCAGTCCGAGGGCACCGGCGAGCGCGGTCGCGGTCGTGGCAGGACGCGCCGCACGCCGGTCGCGGCGGCCGCCGCCGCGGCGGCGCCGCGGAGCCGGAGCCGGGTCGCACCTGTCGAGAACGGCGACGCGCCGCTGGTCGTGCTGCCGGGCGAGAAGCTCTCGCGCGCGTCGGTTGCGGCGGCCAGCGTCGATCCGGAGGATGCGGACTTCGGCGAGGCTGCCGAGGGCCTCGAGGCAGTCGACGGCGAGCCATCGCAGGTCGGCGACGAGGCCAATACCGAGGAAGGTCGGCGGCGACGCCGGCGCCGCGGCGGCCGCGGTCGTGGCCGCGCTCGCGGGCGCGAGGACGCGCCGTTCGCGGAGGCGCCGGAGGGCGGCGTTCGCGAGCCTGTTCGCTCCGCGACGCCCCTCGACGACGACGCCGCGGACGCGGATGAGCTGCCGGCACCGTCGCGGCGTGCCGCGTCAGCCTTCGGCTCGGTCTGGGATTCCCAGATCGGCATTCCGGCCGGCGGCCGCGGCGCGCCGGTGGTCGAAGACGAGGACTTCGACGAGCCTGCCGTGCCCGAGTACCTGATCGCCGAGCGGCGCCAGCGCGACAACGCGCGTGGTGGCATGCGCGGCGGCGGCGGGGGCGGGCGTGGTCGTGGCGGCGCCTACGCCGCGGCGCTCGATCGCGAGCGATTCGGCGGTGGTCGTGGCAGCACCCCATCGCGGTTCCAGCAGCCGGCACCCGGCGTGCGGGAGCCGAACTTCAACCGGAGCGACCGACCGGAGCGGATCGATCGCGGCGACCGGCAGCCGTTCCGGCAGGCCCCTCGGCCTGCCCCGCGGCCGTCCGGTGACGAGCCCTGGAGCGAGGTCCCGCCGGAGATCGAGCCGATGCTGCGCGCGCAGCTCGGCTCGCGACCGGCCGCTCGCCCCGAGCCGGCGCCGGTTCGATCGGAGGCCGCGTCGGCACCTGCCGAGCCGGCCGCAACGCCCGCCCCGCGACGCGGTCGCCGGCCGGCCGAGGCAGTCGAGGCGTCGAGCCCCGCTGCCGCCGCTCCGGCGGGCGCCGCCTCGGACGATGCGGCACCGAAGGCGCGTCGAACCTCGAGTCGCCGGCCGAAGGCCGCGACTCCCTCCGGAGCGGCCGAGGTGGTCGTCGAGGCCGAGGCACCGGCGAAGAAGCCCGTTCGAAGCACGGCGAAAGCCGCGCCCCGGGCCACGGCCAGCCGTACGAAGGCCAAGGCCGCGAGCGCCCCGGACGACGCCGCGGCCTCGGCAGCCACCGCCGCCGACGGCAATGCCGCTCCGAAGCGCCGCGTGACGCGCCGGAAGGCCGCGTCCGAGTCCTGATCGCGCAGGCGGGACCGACGGTGGCTGCGCGATTCCGTACGCGCGGCCAGCCGTCGGCCGTCGCCGCGGTCCAGGCGATGCTGCTGGGCGGCATGCCCCACGCCCTGCTCCTCGTCGGGCCGTCCGGCGTCGGCAAGGCGACCCTCGCCGACGAC
>DASQIK010000046.1:0-22334 GCA_035631615.1 Candidatus Dormiibacterota bacterium
TCCGCGATGATCGCCCGGGCGATCGCCACGACCGCGCCCCGATCGCGATCGTCGAGATCGGGCGCGTCGGCCTCGGCCGCGCGCAGCAGCGCGTCGACGCTCGGCGGTCGTCGCGTTCCGCTCATCGGATGCGTTGCCTCCTGCCGTGGTTGCGCTGGCGGGAGCACATGGGAGTCGAACCCACCGCGCGACGCCGAGCGCCGCGCCATCCGTTTTGAAGACGAAGCCGGGCACCGGCCCGAACGCACTCCCGGGACATCGTAGTGAAGCCAAAGCTCAGGCGAGGTTGAGCGCCGTCGCGAGGAACTGCTTCCGCGCGGCCCGCGCCTTCGCGCTGCGCATCGCGTGGTCGGCGGCGTACCACTCGATCCGCGGGCCACCGTCGACCGGGGCAGCGCGAGCCAGCTCGACCGCCGACATCGGCGCGATGAAGAAGTCGCGGCTGCTGAACTGCCACAGCGTCGGCGCGGTCAGGCCGCGAGCCGCCTCGATCGGGTCGAGGGGCGCGAGCCGGCGCAGGTAGTCGAACCGGTCGCCCTGGACCTTCCAGAAGCGCAGGAACCAGTCGCCCCAACGCGGCGTGGCGGCGATCACGACGGCGGCTGCGAACACCGGGCGCCGCGCGGCCAGGAGCAGCCCGTGCATCGCGCCGAAGTCGTGGCCGACGAGGCGACGGGCGCTCCGGTCGGCGGCCCGGCGACGAGGGCGTCCAGCGCGGTGCCGAGCCGCACCTGCTCGAGCTCGATGTTGGCGACATCCGTCTCGACATCGATCGGATCCGGCACCCAGGGCAGCCGCCCGGCCGGGAGGACGCTGCGGACCCCGAGTCGGGCGAGTTCGCGCGCTTCCGAGAGGAACTGCGTTCGATCGTTGTGGTGCTCGCCGAGCCAGTGCAGGAACAGGACCCCGGCACGAGCGGCGCCGTCGCGAGGCTCGACGACGTACGCCTCGACAACGCCGTCGCCCGCGCCCAGGACGATGTCGCTGACCTTGCCTCGCGCTCCGCCTGTCATCTCGCAATCCTAGGAGGCCACGCATCGCGGCCGTACCATGCCGGCGATGGTCACCCGAGCACCGGCGATCCGCCTCACCGAGCTCACGACGTGCGGCGGCTGCGCCGCAAAGCTCGGCGCGGATGCGCTGGCGGAGGCCCTCGCGGGCCTGGGCGTCGACGCCGCTGACGGGGCGCATGGCCACCGTCACGAATCCGCCGCCGACGGCTCGATCGGTCTGATCGCCGGCCTCGACCCGCCCGACGACGCCGCGGTGTACCTCGTCGCGCCCGGCGTTGCCGTGATCGGAACGCTCGACTTCTTCCCGCCGATCGTCGACGACCCGCGCATGTTCGGCGAGATCGCCACCGCGAACGCCCTGTCGGACGTGTACGCGATGGGCGGCCGGGTGCTCTTCGCGCTGTCCGTCGCCGCGATGCCGGAAGACATGCCCGCCGACGCGTTCCGGGCGATCCTCGAGGGCGCGTCATCGAAGGTTCGGGAAGCGGGCGGGATGCTCGCCGGCGGCCACACGATCCGCGATCCGGAGCCGAAATATGGATTGGCGGTCATCGGCGTCGCGTCACCCGACCGGCTGCTCCGCAAGGGCGGCGCGCAGCCCGGGGATCTCCTGATCCTCACCAAGCCGCTGGGGACGGGTCTGCTGGTAAGCGGTCGACGCCAGGGCGCCACGTCCGACGACGACCTGGCCGCGGCCGTCGACTCGATGCGTTCGCTGAATCGGACCGCCGCGGAGGTCCTCGTCGCGCACGGCGTGCGGGGCGCCACCGACGTCACCGGCTTCGGCCTGCTCGGCCACGGGCTCGAAATGGCCCGCGGGTCGGGGACCCGCTTCATCTTCGACGCGGCGCGGCTACCGGCGCTGGCTGGCGCCCTCGACCTTGCCCGGGCCGGCGTGGAGACCGGCGGCGCCGCCCACAACCGCCGCTACGTGCTGCCGGCCCTGTCCGTCGGGCATGACGTCCCGCCGGAGCTTGTCACCCTCGCTCATGATCCCCAGACCTCTGGCGGCCTGCTCGCGGCGATCCCGCGGACCACGGTCAAGGACCTGCACCGGGCCCTCGAGGACGCGGGCGTTCTCCACTGGGCCGTCGGCCGCGTCGAGGCCGCCGAATCGGCGGAAGTCCACCTCTCGTGGCATCACCTCGACTGATGTAGGCGTGTGCTAATGTCACGCGGTGGTCAAAGCCGCCGCCATCTATGCCCGCATCTCGTCCGACCCTGAGGGCGACCGCCTCGGCGTGACCCGCCAGCGCGAGGACTGCGAGAGGCTCGCCGCAGCCAAGGGCTGGCCGGTGGCCGACACGTACACCGACGATGATCGCTCCGCCTACTCCGGCAAGCCCCGGCCCGAGTACCGGCGCTTGCTCGACGACATTGCGGCGCATGCCGTCGACGCCGTGCTCGTGTACAACCTCGACCGGCTGCACCGCCAGCCGCGCGAGCTCGAAGCCTTCTTCGACATCGTCGACGCGGCGAAGCTCGTCAACCTCGCCTCGGTCGAGGGCGACATCAACCTCGGCAGCAGCGACGGCCGCTTTCAGGCGCGCATCATGGGCGCGATGGCCCGCAAGTCCTCGGACGACGCCTCCCGGCGCATCCGGCGCAAGCTGTTGCAGAACGCCCTGGACGGCAAGCCCACCGGCGGTGGCACCCGCCCGTTCGGATACCGACCCGACCGCGTCTCGATCGACCCCCCTGAGGCGGTCCTCGTGCGCGAGGCAGCGACCCGGATCCTCGCCGGCGAGAGCGTGCGCGCGATCGCGGCGGACTGGAACGAGCGCGGCATCCGCACGCCGAAGGACCGGCCGTGGAGCGTCGAGACGATGGGCCGGATGCTCCACTCGGCGCGCCTCTCCGGCCAGCGGGAGCACCACGGCGAGATTGTGGCGAGCGGTGCGTGGGAGCCGATCATCACGCCCGAGGAAACTGCCCGACTGCGGGCCATCCTCGAAGAGCGCGCAGGGAGCGGCACCCGGACCGTCCGCAAGTACCTCCTGCCGGGCCTGCTCCGGTGCGGCCTGTGCGCGGCGACCCTCGTCTCGCGGGCCGCGGCCGATGGCACCAAGCGCTACGTCTGCGCCAAGGGTCCGGGCTTTGCGGGCTGCGGCCACTTGGCCATCAACGCCGACCCGGTGGAGCGGCTCATCACCGAGGCCGTCCTGTACCGGCTGGACGCTCCTGATCTCGCGGCGGCGCTCGCGGGCGCCGCGTCCGCGGATGCCGCGACCGCCGCCGAGCAGCACGCGCTGGCGCAGGACCGGGCGCAGCTCGAGGAGCTCGCCACCGCCTATGGCAACCGGCTCCTGACCATGCCGGAGCTCCTCGCCGCTCGGAAGCCCATCGAGGCCCGGATCGACGCCGCCCGCAAGAGGTTGTCGCGCCTCTCCCGATCGGCCGCTGTTGACCCGTTTCTCGGGCGCTCCGGCGAGCTCCGGGCCAAGTGGTCGACGCTGCCGCTCACGCGTCAGCGGTCGATCGTGGCAGCGGTCCTCGACCGGGCCACCATCCGACCCGCCGTTCGCGGCCGGTCCAGTTTCGACCCGGGACGTGTTGAGGCTGTCTGGCGGACCTGACCAAGCAGCGCGGCGACCCGCTCGACGACCAGCGGATCGCTGATCTTCAAGGGCACGCCCTGCGCTGCGCACGAGTGCTCGACCCATGCGATGACCTCCTCGCGCGTCGGCTTCACGCCCATCGGGCTGCGATCGCATGCGGCCGCGCCCACTCGGGCTCATCGGCCGAATCCCAGACCTCGATCGGCTCGGCACCCATGCGGGCGCTGGCCTGGTCAAGCACGTCATCGGCGGTGGCCCCCCGGAAGCGCTCGCCCTTGGGCTGAAAGCCCTGGGCGACCTCGTACCGATGGCGGCCGATCGGCTGGCCGCCCGAGGCCAGGTCCTTCGTGACGTACTTCGACAGGTACCCGGCAGCCTTGCGCGCCTCGTCGAGCGCACCCGAGCCCACGGGCAGGTCACCCAGAAGCCTGATGTGGACGTGGCCCGCGCCCCACGCCTCCCGGATGTCGCCGACCAGGATGAACCGGCCGACCGCGAAGTGGACGTGCAGGCCGTGGCCACCGGGGTGCCACTCCGGGACCCACAGGTACGCGAACGGCTGAGCGACCGCGAGCCGGAGGCGCTTGAAGAACCGGCCGACATCGAGACGCAGCTGGCCAGGATCGTGATTGCCCTCGCCCGCGTAGGTAAGGGTGCCGAGGCGGTTGAGCCGGTTGGCGGCGCAGTATCGGCGGACCTTGGTCCGGGCGCGATGCGCCGCGTCTTCCCGGCTGTCGGCCGGTGGCCCCGACCAGCTGCCCGGTCTTGCTGCTACCGCTGAGCGAAAGGACCCGCCGCCCTCGGCCGCGTCGGGGAACAAGGAAAAGCCCCACGAGCCCATCTCGGGCTCAGCGAGTTTCGTCCCATTATCAAGTGAAGAACGGGGCGGCGACTGCGCGACGGACACGCCAACACCTACGGAGGTGTGGGGTCCTTTCCGCTACAGCTCCCCGGCCGTTCGAGCTTCCCGCGTTGGCGGGCTGACGGTGGACCCTGGGACGATATCCACCGCTCGGCACATAGGGCTATTCCGCGCCGCGCTCTCTTCTGCCCAATTCACACCGGCTTTCCGACCGGTTCTCGCTGGTCGACCCCGTCGACGTTGGGAGGTTATCCACACGCCTGCTGGGCGAGCAAGCGAAGTTCTCTTAACGGCGGCTCCGCCGCCTCATCCTCAATGCTCTTGGGTCAGTCCGCCGTCAAGGGTTCGCGGCTTCGCCGCGGTCAAGTCCCAGGATGTGGTGTCACAGCGCGTCATCCAGGCGCCTGATCGTCAACTTGCCATGAGCAGGGTCGGCATCACCTCCTCGCGGTCGATGACCGCGTCGATCGCGACCATGGTCTCTGGCCGGAAGTAACGCCGACCGTCCTGCCACTCGTCGTCCTGCTCGGCCAGGACCATCCCGACAAGCCTGATGAGGGCCGCCCGGTTGGGGAAGATGCCGACCACCGCGGTCCGGCGCTTGATCTCCTTGTTGAGCCGCTCGAGCGGGTTGGTGCTCCGGATCTGGCGTCGATGCGTGTCGGGGAAGGTGAAGTGGGCGAGGAGGTCGGGCTCGGCATCGGTCAGCAGCTCGGCGACGGCCGGGAAGCGCGGTCGGATGCCCTCGATCACGCGACCCGACTGCTCCCTGGCCGAGCGCTCATCGGGCTGTTCGAAGATCGAGCGGATGGCCGAGGCGATCATGCTCCGGGCATGGCGCGGGACGAGGTCCTGGGCATTGCGCGTGCAGTGCACCCGGCAGCGCTGCCAGGCCGCCCCCAGGAGCTGCTCGCGGATCGCCTTGACCAGGCCCCGATGGTCGTCGCTGATGACCAGCCGAACACCGCCAGGCCGCGCTCGACGAGCGACCGGATGAAGGCCGGCCAGGCCGAGCCCTCGTCGTTGCCGGCCGCGAGCTCGAGGCCCAGGATCCGGCGCTCGCCGGTGTGCGCGACGCCGGTCGCCACGAGCGCCGCCATCGAGGTGACCCGGCCGCCCTCGCGGACCTTGACGTACGTTGCGTCGAGCCACAGATACGGGTACGTCTGGTCAGCCAGCGAGCGGGAACGGAAGGCCTCGACCTCGGCGTCGAGGGCGGCGCAGATCCGGCTCACCTCGCTCTTGCTGATCGAGGCGATGCCGAGGGCATCGACGAGGTCTTCCACCCGGCGCGTACTGACGCCCAGCACGTACGCCTCCTGGACGACGGCGAGGAGGGCCCGCTCGGCACGCCGGCGCGGCTCGAGCAGGCTCGGGAAGTACGAGCCGTCGCGAACGCGCGGGATGGCCAGCTCGACCGTCCCGACCCGGGTGTCCCAGCGGCGCTCGCGGTACCCGTTCCGACGGGTCATCCGGCGCTCCGGGTCACGCTCGCCGTGGGGCACCCCGGTGAGCTCCGTCACCTCGGTCTCCATGACCGCCTGGGCGAGGACGCGGACGCCCTCGCGCAGGAAGTCGACGTCGCCCGTGGCGATCGCCTTGCGCACCGTCTCGAGCACGGCCATCCTGTCCTCGGCCATCGCTGTCTTTTCTCCCTCGCTTCGTCGGTTCTCACTCCAACGACGCGAGGATGACGCGGTGGCCGTTTCAGTTCTCGGCCAGCTCGCTGTTACACCAATTCTCGGGACTCAACCTTCGCCGCCTGCCGCGGCAACCCCTCGCTGCGCGAGGGCGCGGCAGCCCTTGACTGCTATTTGGCGGCCGTCATGCTGCTCGGGTGACAGCAACACACCCTGACTGAGCCGAGATGGACGTCGCCGACCAGCCCTTCACGATCCGAAATTCACGATGGAGGACATGGCTCCGCGCACGAACGCCTTCCTGGTTGTACGACCGAGGTCTAGTCGTTCCAAAGTCGAAGGATTGCGGCGCTCATCAATGGCACACGGCCGGCAGTGGGGTCGAAGCCTGCTATCACTGCAAGGCGACCCGCGGTACGCCCCAGACGGCGAAGCTGACGAAGCTAGCGGTCAGCGCGCCCAACTCGCTACTGGTGATCACCGGCGCCGGCAAGCACGCCCCCCCGATACCTGACGGTGTCTCGACCGTTCTCGCAAGCGACGACACGATCCTCGTCATGACTCAGTACTCGGATCTCGAACCGACCGACGTTTCGGTCGCGATTGAGCCTGGTCCGATCTGGCCATCGCCGGATTTGCACGCCGCGTTCGATGGCGTGATTGTCACGGCGAGTGGAACCGTCGAGTTGGGCAACGTTCACCTGGCGTCATACGGCGTGTTCGACGTCCGCAGCGCCTCGGTTCACGTCCGGATCGCCATTGACCGGGAGATCGAGCCCCGGCGGATCGAGATTGCGTTCGACCCTACGGCACCGCATGACATTCCCGAAGGCTGAGCGATGAGCCTCGATGTCGCGTCCCAGCTCGCGTTGAGCATCCCGCGGTTGGCAGAGGATTGGCTGGTCACGGGTGACTACCTCGACTTGCCGACCGTTGCACTGGGCTTCCTTGCGGAACGGGTTAGCGAACTCGATCAGGTGCCGCCGGCCATCGACTGGTCGCCGCTGTTTTCCAGGATCGAGCAGATGCTCACACAGGCCGATACGACCCTCCGCGAGGTGCTCATTACCGGGTTCCTCGAGGGGCTCCAGAACGTGGATTCGAACCACGGGCGAGACACGCAACGATGGGAGCCGCTACTAGGCGCACATACGCGCACTGCATGGCGTGGACTCAACGACTTCTGGAACCTGAAGGGCACCTGGAGTGCCGTGATGTCTCGTGACATTCCGCCACGCTGAGTGACCGATGTCTGAGAGCACCTGGAACGTGTGGAGAGAGGCTCCCTGCGTGGAAATGACAGATCGCCGCGCCGTTGCCAGCGATCTAGCGAGGCACATCCGCGAGTTCCTTGAGAGCGGAACCTATTCCGCGGTCCGCCCCGCTGTGGTCGACCACATGGAGGGTTTGGTCCTCGCGTTCCCCGACAGCGAGTGGTATGAGGACCTGGTGGTCCCGCTCGCGTCATACGAGCCATCTGCCAGCGACGAAGGTCCGTTCTACTCCACCGAGCAGCTGGGCGACGTTCTCCGCTCAGCGCTCCCAGCGATCGACGCTCAAGCCTCGCGTGACATTGCAGAACGCTGACTGAGCGTGCATGAGGATCACTCGTGGGCGGCTGAACCTGCTTCTGGTGGCCTTGCTCTTGGGCGTCGGCGCATGCCAGTCGCCACCCCCGAGCCCAACCCAGCAACTCGGGTTCCGGTCCCTCCCCGTCGACGCGAGCCTGGTCCCGTTGTCGCGGTCGCACCTCGCGCCGGATGCCGAGGCCGCCCTGAACCTATGCATCGTTCCGACGAGCGAAGGCCAGATCGTCGGCGGCGCACTGCTGGCCAGCGCCCGCGACGTGGCGAAGTACATGCCCACCAACGGCAACGAACCGGAACTCCAATCGGACGGCCCCGTTTGGCTGTTTCAGCTGACCGGGACGGTCTTCACTCCGCCCGGTGCCATGGTCAATCCGGTCTGCATGGTCCGCGGCTCTGCGCGTGTCTGGTATTACCCTTATGACGCAGCCGGCAACCCACGGCAGGTGTCGGGGATTCAACTCCCGAGCCTGTCACTGCCACCGCTAACCCCGTGATCGCCAACTATCCGGCCATGGGTTTGGCACGTGACATTGCGCGACGCTGACCGAGGCTCCGGCATGCCATCGGTCCTCGGCGCGAGCCGCACCGTTCTCGTCGCGGCAATCGCGGCCGTCGTCCTCGCGGGCTGTCTGGGAGAAGCGCCGAACGGGGCCTACACGGTGACCGTGGCCGATGGCGTCCGGCCTCGCCTGTCGGCCGCTGACGCGGTGGCGATCACACGGTCCTATCTCGACGAGCAACGTGGCGAGCTCGCCGCCCCCGAGCTCCATGCGGATCCGCACATTCTCGAGGTATGGGCGGTTCAGGCGGACGACGCCCGAAAACTCGATGGGTGCATCCCGCCGCAGACTTCCACCGGCGTGGTCTGGGTCACCCGAGGGACCGGCGACTACCTCAACCTGAAGGACCATGCGTGGTCGCACATGTCACAGCAGATCGACGACCCCATCGCCATCGCGTGCGAGGGCCCAGGTCCAGCCGGGATCGTCGTCATCGATGATGGCTCGGGCGAGATCCTCGGCGTATACCCGCTGGTCGGCGATCTGTACCCACACCCAACTCCTGCCTGAGGCGCCTCAGGTGACATTGCGCGACGCTGACTGATCTAGTGAAGCGTCACCCGAGCTGGGGAGTGCGCAGGGACACCAAGCGACCCTCCATGCATCGCCACGGGATAGCCGCCGGCCTGGTCGTCGTGCTCGTCGGGGCTTGTTCTCCGGTTGCAACTCCCACCCCGACGCCTTCAGCGACCCCGGGGGCCGTGGCCTCGCCGTCGGCGTCCGCGCTCACCGCGGCGCCGTCGAGTCCGGCAGCAACGGCGACCGCGGCTGACATCGCCACAGCAGCAGCCGCCGTTGACGGCTACACCCGCCTGCTGGTCAAGGGCGACTGGTCGGCCGCATACGCCCTCCTTGCCCCTGCGTCGCGCGACCACTATGGGTCCCTCGCGAACTTCACGTACGAGCGAGCTGCGTACTTCAAGAGCGTGGCGGGCCGGTACACCGTCAAGATTCCCGCACCGGCAGACGTGGGTTCGATCACCGATTGGCTGCCCGACACGTATGGCACGTCAGTCGACCTCGGGCACACGGTTCTCGTCGAGGTCGACTATCCGGCACTGGCGGGCAACAACGCGGGCTATGGTCTGTACCTCGTGGCACCAGGCTCGGGCGGCCTATTGATCTTCGATGTGCGATGAGCTTGACCGCACGTGACATTCGCGCACGCTGAGTGATCGCCGGTGCATCGTCACGCGCTCGCTGTCCTCGCGTGCTCGGTTGTCCTGGCCGCCTGCGTTTCAAGGCCGGTACCCACTCCGTCGCGAGTGCTTGGACCCGGAGAGCGGTGGCTTCCGGTCGCCAATTGGACATTGCCGGACGGAAGCACGCTCCTCTGCGCAGGCGGCGGTTTCGTCGGAGACATCCGACTCCGAGGCGCGCCGGACGACCCCCGTCTCGTCTGGATGGTCGATCCAAACGGAGCTCGCACGGACCTCTCCTGGCCCGTCGGGTACAGCGCGCGGTTCGTACCGACCCTGGAGGTGCTTGACGGTTCAGGCAGGGTCATCGGCCGCGATGGCACGCTGGTAACTGGCGGATGCAGCACGCAGGAGCGAGGCGTCATGTTCGTCGAGCTCCAATCAGTCGCGCCGTCGACATGACAGATTTCTAGAAGGCCGCCATGTTGCCAATGATCGAACTCGCAACACCTCCCTTCGCATTTCGCGATTCTCACGAGACCGGAATGTTTGCAAGTCAGTCTCCTTGTCGTTGGACATGTCCCGAAGGCAGCAAGCAAGACAAGGAGCAATTCGATGGATCGCCATTTGGAAAGGCCCGACGATGCGTCGGGCGAGTTCGTGGAGCCTCTGGCGTCGGACGCCGAGGCGCCCGGCGTCGATCCGCAGGCGTACTACGACAACGACATGCCGGTGCTTGCCGCCGGCGCCCCTCGCACGACGCGCGTGCAGCGCTCCGGGCGCTGGGGCGGCAAAGCCCGACTGATCGGGGCCATGGTCGTCGGCGGCATCGGCGGCGCCGCGATCCTGGGCCCGCTCGTCACCGCCGCGGCGTCACCCACGCCGACGGCCCTCGCCGGAGCTCCATCGGCCACCCGTGGGACCGACACCGACGGCGACAACGGTGCGCCCGGTGGCCCCGGCGGGCATGTCGAGGCCACCACCGATACCTCGGTCGTCGCCAAGGCGATCGGCATCACCGAGGCCGAGCTCCAGACCGCGCTGGCCGGCGGCCAGACGGTCGCGGCCGTGGCCAAGGCCCACAACGTCCCGCTCCAGACCGTGATCGACGCGCTCGTCGCCGACGGGACCGCCGAGCTCGCCGCCCAGGTGGCGAACGGCACGATCACCCAGGCCCAGGCCGACGCGCAGAAGGCCGAGATCCTCCAGCGCGCCACCGATCAGGCCAACGGCACCTTCAGCGGTGGCCGCCACTAGGCCATACCCGCAACCCAGGTTTCCTGCACCCGGTCCACTCGTTTGGGCCGGGTGCTTGATTCTCAACTCCCGCCGGAGCTCATGCCGGCCCGCTCAGCGATCACGATACTGGGGCCTCGCTGCCCTGCGGCCTTCGATTGCGGCACACTGATTCCTTCACATGCGACGCTCGATCGCCATCGTCATTGCGCTCCTCGTCAGCGCCTGCGGGGGCGGAACGGGTCCCCTGGGCACGGCTGATCCGAGGTCGGCGACCACGACTCAGGGCCGGTTCGCGCTCGCCTTCACCATCGAGCGATCGACCGTGCGCCCGACCGATGTCGTCGCCGGGAGCGCGAAGCTCACCCTCCTGACGCCCGGCGGGGCAACCATCACCGGCCCGAGCACCTTCGTCACGTTCGAGTTCGCGGAGGTGGGTGGGGAGGGCCGGGACGTGGTGCCGACCGCGCCCCCGGACTGCGCGCCGCACCAGGTGAGCTCGAGCGAAGGCCTGGACATCCCGATCGCCAAGTCCGGCACGGTCGTCGACGGACCGAACGCCGACTGGTACCGGCAGTTCCTCCAGGATCCGGAGATCCACCTGCCGGCCGGCGACTGGGACGTCACGGCGATCGCAACCTTCTTCGATGGCCGCGCGTGCAGCGGCCAGCCCTATTACCTGCGGACGACCCTGCGGGTGCACGTCACCGGGTGAGCTTCGACACCGCGCCGCGGCGGGTGCATGGGTCGGGTCGGCAGGCTCGCATTGGCCTGGCGGTGATGACGATCGCGATCGCGCTCGGGGTCGTGGCGGCGCTGGCCTCGGCCCGGCCGACACCGCTGCCGACCTCCGGCATCGGCCCGAGCGTCGCTCCATCCGAACAGGCGGTGGTGGCGGCGCCGGTGCAGATCGACTGTCGACGGGAGGTCGTCCCGTTTCCGTCGTATCTCGCAGGCGACCCGTGCCCAACCGCGGTGCTCGCCGTCGAGAACGCCGTGGCCGTCGTGCGAATGCCGATCCGGCGGATGGTGATCCTCGCGGGACCGCTCTTCTGCGGTGTCATCTGGGAGGGAACGGGCTCACCGGCGATCTGCTTCGATCAGCTGGACCGTCCCGGCCAGTTCATGCACGCGTACGTGAGCTTCGTCGACTCGCCGAAGGTCGCCGTGGTCATGCTCGGGCTCGACCTGCCGGCAGACGACAACGACCCGGCCGCGACGCGACCGCCGTGGCAGACGACCCTTGTCGCGATCGACGTCCCACCGTCCGGCTGGGTGATGCCATAGTCAGGGCATGACGACCGACTGGAACGCGACCTCCTACGACAAGGTCGCCGACCCCCAGACGCGCTGGGGGGCCGAGGTGCTCGAGCGGCTGCCGCTGGTCGGGGACGAGCGCGTGCTCGACGCCGGCTGCGGCACGGGCCGCGTCACGGAGCTGCTCCTCGATCGGCTGCCGGAGGGTCGGGTCATTGCGCTCGACGCGTCGGCGGCAATGCTCGCGGAGGCGCGCGGGCGGCTGGCGCGATTCGGCGGTCGGGTGGAGTTCGTGCAGGCAGACCTCGGGCAGCCGCTGCCGCTCGCGCCGCCGGTCGATGCGGTCCTGTCGACGGCGACCTTCCACTGGGTGCCGGACCACGACGCCCTCTTCGCGAATCTCTCACCCGTGCTCCGGCCGGGCGGATGGCTGGTCGCACAATGCGGCGGGTTCGGGAACATCGCCCGGTTTGTCGAGGAGGCGACATCGGTCGATCCGAACTTCCGCCGGAATCGGCACAACTTCCAGACTCCGGAGGCGACGGCAGCGCGGCTCGAGGCGAACGGCTTCACCGAGATCCGGACGTGGCTATCCCCCGCGCCGACGCGGTTCGAGAGCGGCGCCGAGCTCGAGGCGTTCCTCTCGACCGTGTGCCTCCGGGTCCACCTCGCCGCGCTGGAGCCCGACGAGCGCGCGCCATTCGTCCACACGGTCGCCGAGCGCATGCCCGAGCCGGTGCTCGACTACGTTCGCCTCAACATCGTCGCGCGTCGCGCGCCCGATCTGACGCATGCCTGATCTCCATGAGGTCCCGCTGGCCTCGCCGGCATGGAGCCGGACCGCGGTCGAAGTCCAGCCGACCGAATTCGCAGGTCGGCGCGCGGTCGCATTCGGCGACGCCGTCGACCTGCTCGCGATGGTCGCCGACGTCGAGCTCACCGACGGCGTCGTCGAGATCGACATGGCGGTCACCGGCGAGCGCGCATTCCACGGCGTCGTGTGGCGCGTCCGCGACCGCCAGAACTACGAGTCGTTCTACGTCCGGCCGCACCAGGTCGGCAACCCGGACTCGATCCAATACAACCCGGTCTTCAACGATGTCGCGGCGTGGCAGCTGTACCACGACGAGGGCTTCTGGGCCGCCGTCGACTTCCCGATCGGGGCATGGTTCACGGTCCGCGTCGTCTTCGCCGGCACGCGTGCGGAGGTGTTCGTCGGCGATCTGCAGACGCCGGCGCTCGTCGTCGCCGAGCTGAAGATGCCGGTGGCGATCGGCGGGATCGGCATCCTGATCGGCGGGCCTGGCCTGTTCGTGTCGAGGCTCGCGTATTCGGCGGCTGCCTTTCCGTTCGTCGCCGATCCAGCGCATGTGCCGCCACCGGTTCCCGGCATCGTGCCGGCGTGGCTGGTGTCGGATCCGTTCGCCGAGCCCGAGCCGGCGCCCATGCGCATCGAACCCGCTTCGCTCGGTCCCCGGCGCTGGATCCGCCTTCCCGCCGAAGCCTCGGGTCTGGTGAATCTGGCGATCGCCTCCGGCATCGTGGACGGCCGCAACACGGTCTTCGCGCGAACGACGATCACGTCCGACGCGTCACGCATCGTCGCACTGGCCCTGGGCTTCAGTGACCGCGCGGTCATGTATCTCAACGGTGTCGCGCTCTTCCGCGGCGACGACACGTACCGCTCGCGCGATTACCGGTTCCTCGGGAGCATCGGCTGGTACGACACGATCTACCTGCCGCTCGTCGAAGGCGCCAACGACCTCGTCATCGCCGTCTCGGAGTCGTTCGGTGGCTGGGGCATCCAGGCACGGTTCGACGAGCTCGCGGGGCTGTCGATTTCGACCTGAGGGCCAAGGCGAGCCATCGATCCCGCCGGATTCCACACGTGGCGGCGCTGCGCCGGAACCGAGCCGTGGCGGCGATACACTCGGCGGGTCGGCCGCCTGGCCGGCGGTGAACTCGAGCCGGAGGCATCGTTGCCGAAGTCGTACGTTCGCCTGACCCATCCCCTCGTGCGGGACACGAAGGGCGGCGAGCTCCGCCAGGCCACCTGGGACGAGGCGCTCGACCGGACCGTTGCGGGCCTGCAAGCCGCGCTGGCCACCAGGGCCTCCGCGCACGCAAAGGCCCCGATCGGGATCTTCAGCTGCTCCAAGGCGACCAACGAGGTCAACTACGCGGCCCAGAAGCTCTCACGCCAGGTCCTGGGCAGCAACAACATCGACAGCTGCAACCGCACCTGACACGCGCCCTCTGTCGCCGGTCTGGCGACCGTGTTCGGCGCTGGTGGCGGAACCAGCTCATATCGCGAGGCTGAAGAGACCGACCTGATCGTGCTCTGGGGCAGCAACGCCCGAGAGACGCATCCGATCTTCTTCCACCACCTCCTGCGCGGCGTCCGCAACGGCGCCCGGCTGTACGCGGTCGACCCGCGCCGGACGAGCTCGGCCGAGTGGGCGGACGTGTGGCTCGGCCTCGACGTGGGCAGCGACATCGCGCTCGCGAACGCGATCGGCCGCGAGATCATCCACGCGGGGCTCGCGAACCGGGAGTTCATCGATCGAGCGACGTCCGATTTCGAGAGCTACCGGGCCAAGGTCGAGAGCTACACGCTCGAGTACGCCGAGCGCGAGACGGGCGTCCCCGCCGATGCCATCCGCGAGCTGGCCCATGCGTATGCGACCGCCGACAAGGCCATGATCTGCTGGACGCTCGGGATCACCGAGCACCACAACGCCGTCGACAACGTGCTCGCGCTGATCGACCTGTCGCTGCTGACGGGCCACGTCGGCAAGTGGGGCAGCGGCCTCAACCCGCTGCGCGGCCAGAACAACGTCCAGGGCGGCGGCGACATGGGCGCCCTCCCCGATCGGCTGCCGGGGTTCCAGTACGTCGAGAACGACGCACTGCGGCTCAAGTGCGACGCCCTCTGGAACTGCGTGGTCCCGGCGAAGCGCGGCTGGCACCTGTCGGGGATGCTCGAGGCGATGGACCGGCGCGAGCTGACGGCGTTGTACGTGATCGGCGAGAACCCCCTGCAGTCCGAGGCGGACCGCCAGCTGACGGAGCGGCGGCTCGCCGGCCTCGACTTCCTGGTCGTGCAGGACATCTTCCTGACGGCGACCGCCGAGATCGCCGACGTCGTGCTGCCCGCAGCCGCCTCGTGGGCGGAAGCCGAAGGCACGGTCACCAACTCCGAGCGGCGCGTGCAGCGGGTGCGCAAGGCGCTGGACCCGCCGGGCGAGGCCCGCGAGGACCTCTGGATCATCTACGAGATCGCGCGACGGATGGGCCAGGACTGGGGCGAGGCGTCGGCGGAGAAGACGTGGGACGAGGTCCGCGCGATCTCGCCGGTCCATCGCGGCATGACCTACCAGCGCCTCGAGGAGCTGGGCGGCATCCAGTGGCCGTGCTGGGACGAGAGTCACCCCGGCGAGCTGTTCCTGCACTCGCGCCTGTGGGAGGACCCCGTGCCGGGGCTGCGGGCGCCGTTCGTCGCGGTCGACCACGACCCGCCGGTCGACGAGCTCGACGATGACTTCCCGATCCGCCTCACGACGGGCCGCCGGCTCGACTCGTACAACACCGGCGTGCAGTCCGGCGGCTACACGTCGCCGCTGCGCCGCGGCGAGTCGCTCGACATCTCGCCGGAGGACGCGGAGCGCCTCGAGCTCGCCGACGGCGAGCGGGTGCGCGTGACTTCGCGCCGCGGCTCGATCGAGGTGCCGGTGCGCCTGGATCCGTCCCTGCGCCCGGGCCTGACGTTCATGACCCTGCACTTCCAGGATGACGTCCAGACCAACATCCTGACCATCGACGCCACCGATCCGAAGTCCGGCACCGCCGAGTTCAAGGCGACGGCGATCCGGATCGAGAAGCTCGGGGCGCCGGTCCCCGTCTGAGAGGAGAACTCCGCCATGCCGAGCGCCCAGCGCACGATCTCGATCCAAACGACGCCCGAGAAGGCCTTCGCCTTCTTCGCCGATCCTGCGAACGACATGCGCTGGCGACCCGGCGTGAAGGAGATTTCGGCCATGGGCGCGCCCGGCGTCGGCGCCAGAGTCCACCAGGTCATCGCGGGACCCGGTGGCCGCGGCATCGCCGCCGACATCGAGATCACCACCTACGAGCCGACGACGCGCTATGAGTTCGCCGTGATCGCCGGCCCGGCGCGCCCCAGGGGCGCGTTCCAGATCGCCCCCACGGCGACCGGAGTCAACGTGACCTTCTCGCTGGACGCCGAACTCACTGGCCTGAAGCGGTTCCTGCTCGGCGGCCCGGTCCAGAGCTCGATGAACGCCGAGATGGCGGCGCTCGATACGGCGAAGCGGCTGCTCGAAGCCTCGTAGACTCGCCCGATGGACCTGCACGTCATCGGGCCGCTGGCGACGCCGGCGGAGCGTACGGCGGTCGATGTGGTCCTGGGGCCTCCGGAGAGCGGCTGGCACGGCGGCACGCGGGCGCCGCTGACCGAGGGCCACGCTGCGAGTGGCGGTCACGAAGCGCGGAGCCGCCGCGACCTGCTGCTGCCGGCGCTGCACGCGCTCCAGGATCGGGTCGGGCAGATCACCCAGCCGGGCCTCAACTACGTCTGCAAGCGGCTCGCCGTGCCACCGGCGGAGGCCTACGGGGTGGCGACGTTCTACGCGCTCTTCGCGACGACCTCGCGGCCGCCCGCCGTCGCCCATGTCTGCGACGACATCGCGTGCCGGCTGGCCGGCGCGGAGGAGGTGTGCGCGGACATGGAGCGCGCGCTCGGGCCCGCCGGCGGCGCGGCGCGCGACGGACAGATCGGGTGGCTGCGCAGCCCGTGCCTGGGCCTGTGCGAGCGGGCACCCGCGGCCCTGTTCACGATCGCGGGCGTGGTCGCAGTGCGCGAGACGGCAGCGCCGATCGATGCGGCCGGGATCGTCGCGCGCCTCGAGCGCGCAGCAGCTGCCATTGGCGCCGGCGGGGTGGCGGCGAGCCCGCCATCTGATCACATGGCGGAGGCGCGCGAGTCGGTCCCGCAGGCGGGCGAGCCGCAGCTCCAGCTCCTGCGCCGAGCGGGGATGGTCGATCCGGCCTCGATCGACGACTACCGGGCGAACCGCGGCTTCGTCGCGCTCGAGCAGGCACTCGCCATGGGCGGAGCGGCGGTGATCCGCGAGGTCACCGAGTCCCGCCTCCTGGGCCGCGGCGGCGCGGCGTTCCCGACCGGGCGCAAGTGGTCGGCCGTCGCGGTTCAGCCGGCGCAGCCGCACTACATGGTCTGCAACGCCGACGAGTCCGAGCCGGGCACGTTCAGCAATCGCGTGCTCATGGAGCTCGATCCGTTCGCGGTGGTCGAGTCGACGACGATCGCGGGTTTCGCGACCGGCGCCTCGAAGGGGTTCGTGTATATCCGCGGCGAGTACCCGCTTGCCGAATCCCGCCTCCGTGCCGCGATCGACGCGGCGCGCGCGGCCGGCTATCTGGGGCCGTCCGTGATGGGCTCCGACTTCGCCTTCGACATCGAGGTCCGGCGCGGCGCCGGCGCGTACATCTGCGGCGAGGAGACGGCGCTGTTCGAGTCGATCGAGGGCAAGCGCGGCGAGCCGCGCAACAAGCCGCCGTTCCCCGTCGAGTTCGGCCTGTTCGGCAAGCCGACCGCGATCAACAACGTCGAGACCCTCGTCAACGTGCTGGCGATCCTGGAGGGTGGGCCCGGCGGCGGCGCGCGCTTCGCCGCCACCGGGACCGAGGGCTCGACCGGGCCGAAGCTGTTCTGCGTCTCGGGGAGCGTCGGGCGACCCGGTGTCTACGAGGTGGGCTTCGGCACGACCCTCCGTCAGCTGCTCGACCTTGCCGGCGGCGTGCCCGGCGGCAGGGCGATCCGCGCGATCCTGCTCGGCGGCGCGGCGGGCGTGTTCGTCGGGCCGGACGTGCTCGACACGCCACTGACGTTCGAAGGGACGCGGGCCATCAACGCGACCCTCGGGTCGGGCGTGGTGATGGTGTTCGACGAGACGGCCGACATGGTCGGCACCCTCCGCCGGATCGCCGCGTTCTTCCGCGACGAGTCGTGCGGCCAGTGCGTGCCCTGCCGCGTCGGGACGGTGCGCCAGGAGGAGCTGCTCGCGCGCCTCGCCGATCGCGTCGAGGTCCGCAGTCGCGAGGAGGAGCTGGTCCTCCTCCGCGATATCGGACAGGCCATGCGCGACGCGAGCATCTGTGGGTTGGGCCAGACGGCGTCGTCGGCGATCGAGTCCGCCATGCGCCAGCCGGAGCTGGTGGCGCTGTGAGCCACGACCCGGGCTCGAGCACTGCCCCGATCCCGGCGCACCAGCCGCAGGCCGAGCTGCCGCCACCCGGGATCGTGTACACGACGCCCGCCGGTCGAGCGACCCGCACCCCGGAGGCGCCGCGACGCGAGCTGCCGCCGAATGTCAGCCTCCAGATCGACGGCGTCGCGGTCTCCGTCCCCGCCGGCGCGACGATCCTCGAGGCGTGCCGCGCCCAGGGCCTCGACATCCCGACCCTGTGCTACCTCGAGAATCTCACCCCCGTGAACGTCTGCCGCGTGTGCGTGGTCGAGGTCAAGGGCTCGCGCGTCCTCGCGCCCGCGTGCTCGCGCAAGGTCGAGGAGGGCATGGAGGTCCAGACCGAGTCGGAGCGCGTCAAGCTGTCGCGCAAGGTCGTCCTGGAATTCCTCGGCTCATCGGTGGACCTGTCGCTCGCGGGGCCGCAGGCGCCGAACGGCGACGCCGCCCGCTATGCCGAGCGGTATGGCGCGGATCCGTCGCGGTTCGGGGCAGCGGCGGCGCCCGCCCCTGCCGGGGAGCGTGACGGCCGCGGGCCGGGCCACCACCACGCGCCGCAGGGCGACCACGCGGCGCACGCCGAGACGGTCGCCCAGCCCGTGAAGGTGGACAACAACCTGTACGTGCGCGACTACGCGAAGTGCATCCTCTGCTACAAGTGCGTCGAGGCGTGCGGGGACGACGCCCAGAACACGTTCGCGATCGCCGTGGCGGGGCGCGGCTTCGATGCGCGAATCTCCACGGAGTGGGCCGCGCCGCTGCCCGATTCGGCGTGCGTCTACTGCGGCAACTGCATCGGGGTCTGCCCGACCGGCGCGCTGATGTTCAAGAGCGAGCACGACATGCGCGCGGCGGGCACGTGGGACGAGTCGGCACAGAGCGTGACCTCGACGATCTGCCCGTACTGCGGCGTCGGCTGCGCGGTCGACCTCCACGTGCAGGACAACACGATCGTGAAGGTGACCTCGCCGATGGACTCCTCCGTGACCGACGGCCACCTGTGCATCAAGGGCCGCTTCGGCTTCGAGTTCACCAACGAGCGCCGCCGCGGCGCCTGACGCCACGACCCGGCGCCAGACGCGACCGGCGCGCCCGAGGCGCCGCTCGCGCGCGCATCTCGTCCCACGGAACAACTCAACCGGGTCATCGACGCGTGTCGTCCGGTCTCGTCGAAACGTTCCGTCCGGCGAGAGGCCGAAGTTGACCTCGGCGATGACCACCGCGAATCGCCCCGAAATCGTCGCCGTTCGGCCAGATTTGGCCCTCGGAGGCGCTCGATCCCGCCGAGCCAGGCACATTTGAGCGAGATGTCCCGCCGCACGAGAACCGCGCCCGCGATATTTCGCTGGGCGGAAGCGGGGATCATCGCGCCGCTCGCGCGCCGGCATTCGTTCAGCGGCGGCCGATCCGGCCGAGGTGCGTGTCCTGGAACGACGTCGGGTACTTGAGGCCGTAGCCGAGGACCCGGTCGCCGCCGGTGTGGGCGACGAGGATTGCGCCGGCGAGCGCGATCGCCGGGATCGACAGGAGCAGGCCGACCCCCAGCACCAGCCCGCCCACGAACCAGTTATGGCCGAGGTTGTAGACGATCGCACCGACGTGGTTCCCGCGGAGGTAGCCGAGCATCGTCACGTCGGGCAGGAGCAGCGCCGGCACGAACCACAGCAGCTCGCCACCGAGCGATTGCCACATGACCCAGCCCAGCGCGAACGCAGCGATCCCCTCGGCCCGCAGCCAGCGCCGCACCCACGGCGTCGTCTCCTCGAGGTGGACGTGCTCGTCGGTCACGCGTTCGCCAGCAGGTCGCGGAGGTCGACGCGGCCGTCATGGGCGTAGACGTTGAAGCCGTCACCGCGCAGGAAGCCGATGAGCGTCACCCCCAGGCGGTCCGCGAGTCGCACGGCGAGGTCCGACGGTGCCGAGACGGCACAGATGATCGGCACGCCGGCGACCGCCGCCTTCTGGACGATCTCGAAGCTGACCCGGCCGGACACCATCAGGATCCGATCCCACAGGGGCAGCTCGCGCGCCCGAACCCGCGACCCGATGAGCTTGTCGAGTGCGTTGTGGCGCCCGACGTCCTCGCGGACCGCCACGAGCCGCCCGTCGGTCTCGAACAGCCCCGCGGCGTGGAGCCCACCCGTCCGCTCGAACGCGGCCTGGGCGGCGCGGAGCGCGTCGGGGAGTGACAGGATCATTCCGCGCTCGACCACCGGAAGCCCCTTCGGCAGCCGCTCCGCCCGAACGGCAACGTCGTCGATCGACGCCTTGCCGCAGATTCCGCACGAGGCGGTCGCCACGAAGTTGCGTGTGGCGACGCGCGACGCGTCGAACCGGTGCGCGAGTCGAACGGTGACGCTGTCGTCCGGCTCGGCCATGACGCCGGGATCGCCGTAGTCGACACCGACCACCCTGTTGCCGGCGAGCAGGCCCTCGCTGGTGAGGAAGCCGAGGGCGAGCTCCTCCTCGTGGCCGGGCGTGCGCATCGTGACGGCCACCTGGACCGGCGCCTGGCGCGGGCCTGCCGCCCGGATCTCGAGCGGCTCCTCGCCGACGACGAGGTCGTCGCGCACCTCGAGCTCCCCGCCGCGAACCGCCACGACCTTCGTGCTCGTGACGTGACGGGTCGGCAGCTCCGGGTCGAGGGGCAGCCGGGCGGCCGCCTCCGGCGACGCGCCCATCGCGTCAGTGCGGGTGGGCGTGGGCGTGGGAGCGGGCCGGCGGCCGGCGATCGGGCCCGGGCTCGACATCGCCGCCGACGGCCAGGATCAGCCGCTGGGACGCGGCCGCGATCTCGGCGATCGCGGCCTCGAAGGCCTCGGTGTTCTTCGCGGATGGGGTTCGGAAGCCGCTGACCTTGCGCACGTACTGGCGCGCGGCGGCCTCGACCTCGCCCGTGGTCGCGGGGTCGTCCTGGTGGCGGAGGGTGCGGATGCTTCGACACATGGCGTGAGCGTACCGCAGGTCCGCGGGACCTTCGCCACGGCCAGTTGTAATGTCCGCTTGATTCCCATCACGATGGCGTGGGGGATCATGGGAACGCTGGCGTTGCATCCGGAGGAGTTCAGGCGGCTTGGACCCGATCACATTCGCCCTGCAGCTCGGGTTCTTCGTGCTGTTCGGCGTCAGCGTGTGGCAGTTCATCAAGCATCGCGGCCCGCTCGAGCTCTCCGTCATGGCGATCTTCGGTTCGATCGTCGCCCTGTTCGCCCTGAGCCTGCTCAACGCCATCGTGCCCGCTGTGGCCCCGGTCGCGCGGCCGGTCCTGATCGCGATCCTGTTCGCGCAGCCCTTGCTGGTCCTGCGCCTGATCACCCTCATTCACCCGGTGCGCTCGCTCGTCCTCCAGGTCGCCTTCGTCGGGGCGGTCCTGGCGTGGGCATCCGTGGTGGTCCTGCCCATCGTGCTGCCCGATGCGAGGTCGCTCGGGGTCGTCCTCGCGGTCGTGTACTTCAGCTCCGTCGAGATCGGCGCGGCGGCGCGATTTGCCGTCGACAGCCGCCGGCGGTACGGCGTGGCGCGCCTCCGGCTGGCATCGGCGTCGATCGCGACTGCGCTGTTCGGCGTTTCGATCCTGCTGACCGGACTCACGAGCGTCGCCCGCGCGCCCGGCGCGAGCTCGTCCGATTCGACGACCGTGACCCGCCTGCTCGTGCTCATCGCGACGATCGGCTACCTCGGTGCGTTCGTGCCGCCCGGCTGGTTCCGGCGCGTCGTCAACCGGTCCGCGTCATTCCACCTCGTGCGAACGCTGGTCTCGCCGCCGACGGAGATGAGCCCAGGCGCCCTGTGGACCGATCTGGCGACCACCGCCCGCGAGATCCTCGGTGCCACCCGCGTCTCGATCCTGCCGGCCGCTCCAGGCGCTCCGCTCGCCGTCGTCGGCGAGCGCCTGCCCGATCGGGCCGGAGCCGCCGGCGACCCCGGCACGGATCCACCAATGGCAGCGGCCGACCGGCCAGTGATCTCGACCGTGGACCTCGCGGTCCGACCGGACAGCGAGGCATCGGAGCGGCTCGTCGCCGAGATCGAGGGACGGCCGCTGTTCGTCGGCGACGACCTGGCGCTGATCGCGGACCTCGCGTCGTTGACGGCGCAGGCGATCGATCGCGAGAGCATGCTCATCGGCCTGGGCGAGGCTCGCCGCGAGGCCGAGGAATCGCGCACGGTCCGGGCGAGCGAGACGCGCTTCCGGG
>DASQIK010000047.1:0-48194 GCA_035631615.1 Candidatus Dormiibacterota bacterium
GCCCGCCGTGCTCACGGGCGCTCCGATCTCGACCCCGGTCCCGATCCGCAACCGGCCGCCCGGCGACGACACGGTCCCGGCGGACGAGATGATCGGGACGGACTTCCTCGCCCTCGTTCGGTTCGGGCTCCGGCGTGCCGACGACCCGCGGATCCTGTCCACCCTCGCGGTCGCCGACGCGCTCCTTCGAACCGACACACCGAAGGGTCCCGTATGGCATCGCTATACCGGCGACGGCTACGGCGAGCACGCGGACGGCCAGCCGTTCGATGGGACCGGGATCGGGCGTGGCTGGCCGCTCCTCGTCGGCGAGCGCGGCCACTACGAGCTCGAGGCCGGTCGAGACCCGCGGCCCTACCTGGACGCGATGCGCCGCCAGGGCTCGCGCGGCGGCATGCTGCCGGAGCAGGTCTGGGACACTGCTGACATCCCGGATCAGGGTCTGCAGCCGGGCCAGCCGAGCGGCTCCGCCATGCCCCTCGCCTGGGCGCACGCGGAGTACGTGAAGCTCGTGCGCTCGCTCGCGCTCGGGCACTCGATCGATCGGCCGGAGGCGGCGTGGCTTCGCTACCACGGCGTGCGTCCCGAGGCGCGACGCGCGACGTGGCGGTTCACGGCTCCCCGCCCGACGATGGTCGCCGGACGGGTGCTGCGATTCGAGCTGCTCGCGCGCGGCCGGGTCCATTGCTCCCTCGATGGCTGGCGCTCGACGACCGACGTCGAGGCGCGCGATACCGGTGTCGGTGTCTGGATCGCGGACATTCCGGGATCCGACGCGCTCGCGCCCGGGGCCGCAATCGACTGCACCTTCTACTGGCCGGACAGCGACCGATGGGAGGGTCGGGACTTCCGAATCGCGGTCGTCGGCGACGACAAGAACATGTGACGGTCTCCACCAGGAGCGTCTGCGACAGCAACCCGCAGGCAGCGCCGAGCAGCGTCAGGGCGAGCAGGTCGGCGACGGCGGCGCTCGTCTCCCGGGAGGTCTCCGCCTGGCGCGTCCTGGCACCACACTTCGCGGATTCCGGCGCGTGAGCCTTTCGCGTTACCTGCCATCCTCCGCCGGCAGGAGCCGCGACCGACGAAGGTACGGGTTGCGACCGCTCGGAACGGCGGCGTACTGTCCGCCTCCCGTCACGGAGGCGTGCTGGACATGCCTGTTCCGCTGCGGCGTGGAGCCTCGGGCTGCCTCGTGCTCGCGCTCCTGGCCGCGGTCTGCCTCTCGCCCCCGATGAGCCCATCGGCGTGGGCAGCGGCCCCCACGCCGACGCCGCCCGCCAAGTCCGGTTGGGACGTGGTCGTCTACGGTGCGACGCCCGCGGGCATCGCGGCCGCGATCGCCGCTGCTCGAGGGCATGTCAAGGTCGCGCTGCTCGAGCCGACGGACCACATCGGCGGCATGATGACGAGCGGCCTCGGCGCGAGCGACGTCGGGATCCGGGACACCATCGGGGGACTGGCCCTCGAGTTCTTCGATCGACTCGGCGTGGAGTACCGCATCGCCGGCTCGGGCTCTGCACCATCCTGGAACTTCACCCCCGGAGTCGCCGAGCGCACCTTCACCGAGATGCTCGCGAAGGCAGGGGTGACCGTCGATCTCCATGCCCGGTTGCGCGAGGTCGGTGGGGTGGGAGAGGTGGATCACCGGATCACCCGCCTGACCACGACCGATGGGCGCGCGTTCACGGCGCGCGTCTTCGTCGATGCAACGTACGAGGGCGATCTGATGGCCCAGGCGGGGGTGTCCTTCACCGTCGGCCGGGAGTCGAGCGCCCGCTACGGGGAGTCGCTCGCCGGTGTGGGGCCGATCAAGCAGGAGCTGCCTGCGATGGACGCTCGCGCGCCCGACGGCTCCCTGGCCCCGGGCGTGGCGACCGACCCGCTCGGTCCGGTCGGCTCGGCGGATGGCCATGTCCAGCCGTACACGTTCCGGCTGTGTGTCACCACCACCGCATCCAACCAGGCGCCGTTCCCGCAGCCAGCCGGCTACGACCCGGGCCGGTTCCTGCTCGTCGCGCGCCATCTCCAGGCGCTCCAGGCCGCGGGCAAGACACCGACCCTGGCGAGCGTCATGACGTTGACTCCGCTGCCCGACCAGAAGGCCGACCTCAACGCCGCGGGCCCGCTCTCGACCGACCTCATCGGGGGGAGCGGTGGCTATCCCACCGCGAGCTACGCCGTCCGGCAAGCCATCTGGGACGAGCACTATCGCTACGAGGCCGGGCTGCTCTACTTCCTCGGGCACGACCCTTCGGTGCCGGCGTCAATCAGCGGAGCCCTTGCTGCCTGGGGCCTCTGCCGCGACGAGTTCGCCGACAGCAACAACTGGCCCCCGCAGCTGTACGTGCGAGAGGCGCGGCGAATGATCTCCGACGTCGTCCTGACCCAGGCCGACCTGACCACGCAACGGGTGAAGCAGGACTCGATCGGGCTCGGCTCGTATCGGTTCGATGGCCACCCGGATCTGCTGGTCGCCGGGCCGGATTCGACCCTGTACTACGAGGGCTTCATCTCGGCTCCGATCGGCGGCCGCTACGACATCCCGTATTCGATTCTCGTGCCGAAGGCGTCGCAGGTACGCAACCTTCTCGATCCGGTGACCGTGTCCGCGAGCCACGTCGCGTTCGCCTCGATCCGGATGGAGCCGCAGTACATGATCATGGGCGAGGCGGCCGGCTCAGCCGCGGCCCTGGCCGTCAAGTCGGGCGTCGACGTGCAACGCGTCGACATCGCGGCACTCCACGCGATCCTGCGGGCGAACGGCGTCATCTTCCGCCCTGCCGCGCCGGCGGCCGGTGCGACGCAACCCGCGCCGAGCACGTCCGCTTCGATCAGCCAATCGCCGGTGGCGGGATCCTCGATTCCTGCTCCGGCAGTTCCCGGACAGACGCCCCCGGCCATCGACAGCGGATCGTCGCTCCGGCTGCTGGCCGCGGAAGGTGCCCTCGTCGCCATGTTCATCGTCATCTTCGCCATCGCGGCGCGTGGGAGACGACGCCCGTCCACGTAGGTCCCCATAACCTCGCGCACCTGTCGTTCGCGATCGACGCACGGCGATCGGGTTCACCCTCCGCACGACCGCACCGTGAGCACGCCGCGCAACGATGCGGACGCAAGGGTGACATGACGAGCATTAGGAGCGTTGTCACTCCCACGCAGTTCGGTTGGAGCGCACATGAGCGTCCCGGCATCGATCAGCCTGATCCGCCACGCGGAGAAGCAGCTCGGGGATGAGCCGCCCCTGGGCGTGCTTCCCGACGGCAACGCCGATCCAGGGTCGTTGACCCCACGCGGTTGGCAACGCGCCGGCGCATTGGTGGGGTTGTTCGTGCCGAGGGCGGATCGAACGAGCGCGGCCGTCCTGCCCACGCCATCGCATCTGTTCGCCTGCAGGGCCGGCCCGCGCAGCAAGAGTCGGCGGCCGTTGGAAACGCTCGTCCCGCTGAGCGAACGCCTCGGGATCGAGGTGGACGAACGGTTTTCTCAGGACGAGCTCGATGAGCTCCTTGACGCTGTCCGAGGGTGCGACGGGCACGTCCTCGTCGCCTGGGAGCACAAACGCCTGCCGATCATCTCGACCAAGCTGGTCGGCGATGGGTCGGTCGTTCCGCACCTCTGGCCTGACGATCGATTCGACGTCGTCTGGGTCTTCGAGGCGGTGACGGGCGCCGGCGACCTTCGTCTCCGGCAGGTGCCCCAGCTGCTGCTGGCCGGTGACCGGCCGGAGACGATCGGCGGCGCCTGATTCGAGGCTGCTGGATCGGCCTCAGACGGCGACTCTGCGACGGGTCACCATCCGATAGAGCAGCACCACGATGACCGCGCCGACGACGGCAACCACGATGCTCTCGATGTTGATGCCGGTGACATCGGCGACGTGGAGCACGGACCCCGCGATGAACCCGCCGACGACCGCCCCGATGATCCCGAGGATGATCGTGCCGATGACCCCTTCGCCACCGCCCATGAGCAGGTTCGTGATGAACCCGGCGATCGCACCGACAACGATCCAAGCGACGATACCCACGGCACGCTCCTACTGGCGAAAGGCCGGGGGCCGCGGATTGTCCTGCGGCATGAGCATCCCGGCCTCGCCTGCTGTCCATCCTCGTCCGTTACCAGGCAATCACGCGATTCGCCAATGCCGCCCGGCGTACCTAGCGCGTGACGAATCTAGCTGGATGAGCTCGTAATCCCGTCGCCATGTTCATCGTCATCTTTGCCGTCGCTGCGCGTGGGAGACGACCGTCCGCGTCAGGTCGACCTTTGCCGTGGCGTCTGTTCCGTCACCCCAATCCGTCGAGGCGGTGACGAAGCCGCACGGGATTCGCGCCGCCTCCTCGGGACGCGACCAGCCGGTCGATCTCGCGCGTCGCCGTCACCGGCCCAAGTTGGCGGCGGCAGCCTGCACGGCGGCCACCTCGGCGGGATCGTCGGTGGCGATGAACAGGATGACGTTTCGGACGCCGACAACGTGTGGCAGGCCGACCCAATCGACCATCGTTCCGCAGCCCGTCACATGGATCTGCCCGTCGGTACCGATCATGCGCTGAGCGGCCAGTCGATCTGCCTCGGTCGGGAAGAGCAGGACATCGACCGAGGGTCGATCTCCGGGGCGCGCGACTGGACCCGCAGACTGCTGCGAAACCCGAGCGAGGCGGAACGACCCAGGCATGCACCGCCAGGCACCGTCTCGCGGATTGAGATTGTCGGCGACGTCTGCCACGGTGATGCCGGTGCTCCTGAGAGCGTCGGTGACACCTCGGAGGTCCAGCGGGTTCGAAGTCGGCGTCGCAGACGATCCCGCCGCGGCCGCACAAGCTGCAACAAGGACCATCGCGATGAGAACCGCCACGAAACCACCGATGGTCGATCGCTTCATTGGCGGCTGAGACGCCGACGTCAGCCCGGCGGTTCCGCCAATCGGGCGGCGCGTACATCGATGGGTGTATCCCGGCCGGAGATAGCGGCGACGAACCCGATCGCGGCGTTCTGGGCCGCCTGCGTCATCACCCGTCCGCTCGCTGCATCCGTCGCCGATTGGCTCGGGAGGTCGGCGCTCGGCGGGCTTGGCCTCGGCGATGGCGCGGTCGCGATCGTCCTCTCGGGCCTGATCGTCGCGTTCGTCGGGTATCTCATGGTCACGATGACGACCGAACGCTCCTTGAGTGAGCCCCGATGATTGGCGGGCAAGGCGTTCGCCGGCACAGACGACCGGCGGCGGGTCTTCCGGGGAGACGAGAAAGCCATGGCAATTGCCTAGCTCGTCCAGTGGGTCAGCCAGACGTTCATCCAGCTGGTCCTGCTATCTGTGATCATCGTTGGCCAGACCATCTCATCGCGGGCCTCGGATAAGCGAGCCGAGATGACCTTCAAGGATGCCGAGGCAACCTTTCATGAGGCGCAGCAGATCCAAGACCATCTGCAGACCCAGGACGACGCCATCAGCACGCTGCTCAACAGGCTCCAGAAGCTCGAGGCGGTGGGCGCCAACGGCTGAGCCACGCTCGATTCCGCACCTTGCCCAGATCCGAGACCGTCCTGGCCGCGGCCGCTGATGTTCGACCCGCTGCTCGTCATCATCCTCGCGGGACTGATCGGACCGCTCCTCGCTGCCAGGCGTCGGCCGATCGTCCCGGCCGTGCTCGGGGAACTGCTCGCTGGTGTCGCGATCGGCCGTTCGGGCCTTGCCATCATCGACCCTTCGACCCCAGCAAATGGCCTCCTGTACGGCCTCGGCTTCGCGATGCTCATGCTCGTCGCCGGCTCGCATGTGGACGTTCGATCGCCCGCTATGCGCGCGGGCCTTCGACCCGGAACGATCGCGGTCGGTCTCGTCGCGCTGCTCGCCGTGCCGCTCGGTCTGGCGATCGGGGTAACGCTCGCGCCAGCTGCACCTCCGATCCTGTTTGCGATCCTGCTCGCCGGCAGTTCAGCCGCCGTTGCCTTCCCGATCCTCGAGGAGCGCGGCCTCATCGGACCGCGGGTCGCGCTACTCCTCGTCTGGATCCCGCTTGCCGACGGGCTGACTGTCCTGCTGATGCCGCTGACCCTCGTGGGTGCCGCTGCGATCCCGGGAGCCATCGGTGGTGACGGCTTGATCGTTGCCGCAACTGTTGTCGCGGTGTGGTTTGTCGATCGCGTCGCGCGCTCGCCCCGCGCGATGGTCCTTGGGGACCGATCGCGCGCCCGGGGCTGGGCCCTCCAGCTCCGCCTCACCCTCCTGGTACTCGTCGCTTTGTCATCGATCGCCACGCACACCGGTGGGTCCACCCTGGTCGCAGGCTTCGGGGCCGGCCTCGTGATCGCCAGACTCCGCGAACCGAGCCGCCTCGAGGTCCAGCTCTCGGGTGTCGCCGAGGGCTTCTTCGTCCCGGCGTTCTTCATCCTTCTCGGCGCCCAGCTCGACCTCCGCGCGCTCATCGGCAATCAGACTGCGATCTTCCTCGCGCTCACCATCGCGACAAGTGTTCTGGCGATCCACCTCGTCGCGGCGCGGGTCGTCGCGCCGGCAGCATGGCGCGGCTTCGGCCTGGCGGCCGCCGCCCAACTCGGCCTGCCCGCGGCGACCGCCTCACTCGGCCTCTCCACGGGGGTCCTCTCCCCGGCGCTTGCCGCCGCGATCGTTCTCGCCGGTTGCCTGACGCTGCTGCCCGCATCAATCGGCAGCCGCAGGTTGGCCAACGTGCTCGGCGGGACCGTCGGGGACGAGGTCGTTGACCGGTCGGAGAATCGCGCCAGTCAGTCCGGCGAGCTCATCGCGCGCGAGACGGAACGTTTGGTGGTCGAGGCGTTCCTCGCGGATTCCTCGAGCGGCCCCCGGGCGCTCGTCCTC
Organism: Candidatus Dormiibacterota bacterium; assembly: GCA_035631615.1. Lineage (GTDB taxonomy): Bacteria > Chloroflexota > Limnocylindria > Limnocylindrales > CSP1-4 > UBA5189. The sequence continues at coordinate 6,836 of DASQIK010000047.1, forward strand.
GAGGGCGAGGCCGGCATCGGCAAGTCCACCCTCTTCGCCTCGGCAGTCACGGCCGCGAGGCAGAGGTTCTCGTTCGTCTTCGCGTCTCGACCCGACGAGTCGGAGCGCTCGCTCGCCAATGTCGTCCTGGGAGACCTGTTCGGCGAGATCCCCGCCACCATCCGCGAGGCCCTCCCAGCCCCCCGCCGGCGGGCGTTCGAGCGCGCGCTCCTGGTCAGCAGCGAGGCCGTCGAAACGGAGCTCGATCCCCGCGCGCTCGAGGTCGCCATCCTCTCGATCCTGGGCGCGTTGACCCGAGATGGCCCGCTGCTGATCGCGATCGACGGCGACCAGTGGGCCGATCGCTCCTCAATCGAGGCGCTCGCGTTCGCTGTGCGCCGACTCACCGATCAGCCGCTCCGGCTGCTGCTCGCCAGGCGCGCCGACGGTGGCGCTGCTCCAGGGTCGGGCCTCGATCTCGCGGTCTCGACCACGGCCGGACCGGGGGCCGTCGAGCGCCTTCGGTTGGGCCCGCTCAGCGTCGGCGCAATTCAGGCGCTCCTCCGCTCACGGGTTGGGCTCACGCTGTCGCGGCCGAGGTTGCTTCGTCTCGCCGAGGCGTCGGGCGGCAATCCCTTCTTCGCGCTCGAGCTGGCTCGTTCCCAACCGAGCGCGGATCCGGGCGTGCCGCTGCCGGTCCCGCTCAGCCTCGAGCGCATGCTCGGGGGGCGCCTCGATCGGCTCGACGAGCAGACCCGGCGAGGGCTACTCCTGATCGCCGCGCACGGGCGTTGGCCACGGGAGCTGCTGGAACGTCTTGGCGTCGTCCGCACCGTGGTCGAGCGCGCCGTCGGCGAGCAGGTCCTCGAGGTCAGCGACCACGTTGTCCGCTTCGCCCACCCGCTCCTGGCGTCGACGGTCTACCAGCGGGCTTCGCCGGAGGAACGACGCACGGCCCACCAGCAGAATGCCGCGCCGTCCCTACCCGACGCGCACGAGCAGGCTCGTCATGCTCGAGGTCGCAGGTCGACGCTGAAATCGAGGTGAGCGCGTAGCAGGGCCAGCGCTTCGCTCCACCCTTCGATCGCGTCCGCCCAGGCATCGAGGACTCGGGCCTGGCCAAGCGGGAACGGGCCATCCTCCAGCTCGATCCGGCTGCCGAAGCCAACGGGTTCGACGAGCACACGGACCGTCGTGATCAGCCGCTCATCGACCAGCCCTGGCCAGCGGACAATGAGGCGACGGTCGGGCTGCGCCTCGACGACGTCCCACCAGACTCGCCGTTCTCGCCACACGAGGATGGATCGCGACCCGACTGCCAGGCCCCCCTCGACCCGCTCGGGGAACCAGCGGGCCAGTTCCTCCGGGTCGGACCAGGCGCGGAATACGCGTTGAGGCGGTGTATTGAGGCGGCGGCGCATCCGAACCCAGCGCTCGAGCTCGGTCCCGGCCGGCAGGCTGGGCTCGTCACTCATCGCATGGGTTCCGCACAACGCGCATACGGACAGCCTACCTGCGTCGGCGGCCGGGGCATGGGCGGCGATCCGGACGCGATCTGGCCAATCTCCAAAAAGGCGCCGCCGTCGGCGTGCGGAGCGAGGGGCCACACCTCTCCCAGCCCGAGAGCCAGATCACATCTTCCATCCGGCTCGACGCGCTGTCGACACCAGCTGCTCCTCGTGACGTCCCGTCGGGCGCACGCACCGGTGGCCCTGCACGAGGCACGTCAGCGTAGGTCAGTAATCGGGTCGACCGGAAGGACGACCGGCGGACGGGGTGGTTCGCTGAAGTCAAAATCAGCGGCCAGGTCGCCGAGTCCGGCAGCGCTCTCGCGCACGTCCGGGCGCGAGTCGGGTCGCCCGTCGGTCGTAGGGTCGAGACGGGCGCCGCCAAGGAAGTCGTCCTCGATGAACTTCAGGTAGGCGTCGAAGGACAGCGTCTGGTGGTCGATGAAGCCCGCCCTGGCGTACGGGCTGATGACGAGACCCGGGACGCGCAGGCCGTAGCCGTTCTGATCGACCGCAGGCGGCACGACGTGGTCGAAGAAGCCGCCCCAGTCGTCCCAGGTCAGGAAGATCGCGGTGCTCGACCAGTCCGGGCCCGCCATCACCGTATTGATGAGGTTCGTGACGTAGCTTTCGCCCGTTGAGATGAGCGCCGGCGGGTGCTCGCTGTCGCGGCCGTTGGGGATCACCCAGCTGACGGCCGGCAAGGTGCCCGCCGCGGCCGCCGCGGTGAACACCGAGATCTCCTGGATGTTGCCGAGCTGGCCATCGGCGTGGACGTCGGCGAAGCCGGGCAGCGGGTTCCAGATCTGGGGCACGCCAACCCGTTGGGGCTGGGGCGCGCAGCTCACGGCGTCGTCCGCGCAGTCGGGCTGGAAGCCCTGGTCGAGGTAGTAGCCCCAGCTGACGCCGTGCTGGTACAGGAGGTAGGTCAGATCGGTCCAGGCGTATGGCTCGGGTCTCGCGGCCGTCGGCAATCCGGGAGCGTTGATGTTGCTCGTGCAGCTCAAGGGATCGGACGTCGGGCACCGGGCCGACCAGGCCGACACCGTGAAGAGGTGGGCGGGCAGGCTCCACGACGCATTCGGTTCGAACATCGCATCCTGGAGCACGAAGTCGCGGGCGTAGGTCCAGTAGTTGGGAATCTCGTGGCCGTCGACGTAGCCCATGACATCGGGCGTTCCGGTGCCCGCGCAACCAGGATTGAAGGCGTTCAGGCAGCCCTTCCTTGCGCCTTCCGCCTGGGCGACGAAGCCATCCATCCGCCCGGCGCCGAGATCGGCCAGCGCGTCGGCCTGGCCGTGCGGGCCACCGGCCGTCCGGTCGAGCAGGTCATGGAACGGCCGGTCACAGCCACCGCTCGCTGGATCGGAGACGCACACGGTCGGCGCGCCGTTCGCCATGGGGATGCCGTTCGCGCCGGGATACGTCCCGAAGTAGGTATCGAACGATCGGTTCTCCTGCATGACGATCACGACGTGCTTGATCTTCGAGATTGGGCCACTGGTCCATAGCCCCGCCGGAGGGGGCGCCGTGGGCTCCGCCGGACTCGGGACCACGGATAGGGTGCATGACGCGCCAACCATGGCCGCGCCGACGATCACGATCGCGGCGTGGCCAGCCCTGCGTCGAACCATGCGGTGGATGATCGCCCATCCCTCGGCACCGACCGTGCGGGGTTTGTAAGTGGTGCGTCAGGAGCACGCGCCTCACGATCGCGGCCGGATCGGGCGTCACGATCCTTCCAACGTGGTCATCTCCCCGACCTGGCGGCGTCGAACGTGGGGCCGAGGCGGCCGCCGACTGGTCGACGAGCGCGAGACCCTGGCGCTAAGGTTTCGCCGGCTCAGGAGGAAACGCCAGCGGTCAGGACCGTTGCCCGAACGGTGCCGGCACGGACTCTGGAGCGGGCGCCGGGGACACGGGACTGGAGCGCGGCGCGACGGCCATGCCGGCCAGCAGCAGCACGACAATGGCGACGCCCAGAGCCATCGCGATGGCCCAACCCAGGCTGCGAGCGGGCCTGACGACGTCGCCAGCCGAACGATCAGGTCAGCCAATGACCGTTCCGGCCTGACGGACGTCATCGAGTTCCAGCCCAACGGGCGGTCGTCGGTGCATCCGATCACCGCCTAGACTCAAGCCGTGCCTGACATCCTCGACGATTTCCTCGACGAGCTGAAGCGCCGTCAGGCGGCTGGCGGCGATACCGGCGCCACCGGTGCCGAGCCGAACGCCGAGAACAATCCGGCGACCGGCGAAGCTGAGGGCGAGCCGGGCACTGGTCGACACCGCGCGACGAGAGGTCCGGGGGGCGCGGAGCCACCGCAGCGACCTCGAACGAGGGCGATCCGACAGCGCGATGGTCGGCGATCGCGCTGGCCTTGGATCGTGCTCGCCATCGTTGTCGCAGTCTTCCTCTTCCTCTCGGTCGGGGTCGGGTTCTGGACGGACGTCCTGTGGTACCGCAGCGTTGGCTTCGAATCGATCTTGTGGACACGGGTGGGGGCGGCGGGCGGCCTGTTCCTCTTTGGCCTCGTCGTCACCCTCGTCGTGCTCCTGGGCAATCTCTATTTCGCGGGACGCCTGGCGCCGCCGGCCGACGCCAACGGGGCTGCCGCGCTTGGCGACTTCTTCGATCGCCTGAACCGGGCCGCGTCGTCGCCGCCCGGCGGCGGTCGGTTCGGGTCCGCACCCCGACCAGTCTCCGTCAACCGCGAGGTGGTGCCTGATCTGACACCTCTGGCCAGGTACGTCATCGCGGGCTTCTCGGTGCTCGCGGCCCTGGGCGTCGGCGGGGGCCTGAGCGCTGGCTGGGAGACGGTCGTGCTCTGGATCCATCGCGTCCCGTTCGCACCGACCGGCGCGCCCGTTACCGACCCCGTGTTCGGCCAGGACATCTCGTGGTTCCTGTTCACGTTGCCGTTCCTGCGCGAGGTGCAGGGGATCTTCAGCAACCTCCTCTTCCTGAGCCTGCTTGTTGCCGGCGTTCGTTATCTCGTCGGTATCCTGCGCTCGGGGCTACGCCTGCCGACGCCGGTGCGAGCCCATCTCGCGATCCTTGGCGGCCTGTTCCTGCTGTCGATCGCGGCCGGCTATCAGCTCGACAAGTACGACCTCGTGTACTCGACCCGCGGCTTCGCGGTGGGCGTGAGCTACACGGATGCCCACGCGCAGTTCCTTGCCTTCGACGTGCTGACCATCCTCTCGGCGCTTGCCGCCGCATTCCTCGTCGGCGCGGCCTTCACCCGCTGGAACCGGCCGCTCGGGGTCGTGATCGTGACGTGGTTCGTGGCCTCGTTCTTCATCGGGACGGTATACCCGGAGATCGTGCAGCGATTCACGGTTGTGCCGAACCAGCTGGCCCAGGAATCGCCCTACATCGCCAATAACATCGCGATGACCCGTCTCGCCTACAACCTGACGAACTGGGATCCACCGACGAACTACAGCGGCGAGGCGACGCTGACGCAGGCGCAGATCACGGCCGACGCGGCGACCTTCCAGAACGCCCGCCTGTGGGATTACCGCCCGTTGGGTGACACGATCGGGCAACTGCAGACGGTGCGCCAGTACTACACCTTTGTCGACGTCGACACGGACCGCTACCCGATCGGCGGCCAGACCCGCCAGGTCATGCTGTCGGCCCGCGAGCTGGACCTCGCCGCCAACCCAACCGCCGTTGGGTGGGTCAATCAGCGGATCATCTACACCCACGGCATCGGGCTGGTGATGGTGCCCGTCAACGAGGTGACCCCCGAAGGCCAGCCGGTCCTGTTCGTGAAGGACCTGCCACCGGCATCTGCCAGCGGCGCGCCGACGGTCACCGAGCCACGGATCTATTTCGGCGAGAAGCCGACCGGGTACGTCGTCGTTGGCGCGAAGCAGCCCGAATTCGACTACCCGCAGGGCGGTACCGACGCGACGGCGACCGTCAAGACCACGGTCTGGTCCGGTTCGACAGGCATCCCGCTCGACACGACGCTGGCGCGGCTGCTCTTCGCGATCCGCTTTGGCGATTTGGATCTCCTCATCAGCGATCAGGTCACGTCAAGCAGCCAGCTCCTGATGTATCGCGACCTCGGGACTCGCCTCCAGCTCCTCGCGCCATTTCTCAAGTACGACAAGGATCCGTATGTCGTCGTCGATGGCCAGGGCCATCTTGACTACGTCCAGGACGCGTTCACAACGAGCGACCGATTCCCGAACGCCCAGCCCTTCGATCCCGCGACTCTGACTGGATCCGGGCTTGGGACGGCCTCGATCGACTACATCCGCAACAGCGTCAAGGTCGTCATGAACGCCTACGACGGGTCGATGCGGTTCTACGTCGCCGACCCGAACGACCCGATCATCCGTGACTATCAGGCAATCTTCCCGGGCCTGTTCCACCCGATGAGCGAGCTGCCGGCCGACCTCTCACCCCATCTGCGGGTCCCTGAGGAGCTGTTCAACGTTCAGACCCGGATGTATGGCCGCTACCACGTCCAGGACGTCCAGACGTTCTACCGGACGGACGACCAGTGGACGGTACCGGCTGCTACGACCAGCGAACAGAGCCTGCCGTCCGAGGCCTACTACGTCGTCATGCGGATCCCGGGCGAAGCGAACCCCGAGTTCCTTCTCCTCCAGCCGATGGTCCCGAAGGACCGACCGAACATGATCGCCTGGGTCGCCGCCCGGAGCGATGCCCCCAACTACGGCGCCGTCCGTGTATTCCGGTTCCCGACGAACACGACCGTCCTCGGCCCGGCGCAGATCGAGGCCAGGATCGACCAGGATCCGACCATCAGCGCCCAGATCACGCTGTGGAACGCGTCAGGCAGCAAGGTCATCCGCGGCAACCTCATCGTCGTGCCGGTCGGCGACTCGCTGGTGTATCTCCAGCCGGTCTATCTGCAGTCCACATCGTCGAAGTTTCCGGAGTTCCAGCGGATCGTCGTCGCATCGCCCACAACCGTCGTCTGGGGCCGGACGCTCAGCGAGGCCCTCAACCTGCTCCTGGCCGGCGGTGGCCAGCAGAGCCCGACCCCGACGCCGCAACCGACTGCGGGCCCTGGCGCCAGCCCAACGCCGGTACCGACGGCCGAAGCCGGTCTGCCGACGGACGTCGCGGGCCTGATCGCCTATGCCAACCAGCACTATGCCCTCGCCCAGCAGGCCCTCAAGGACGGCGACTTCTCTCGCTACGGCCAGGAGATCAATCTCGTCGGCAAGGCGATCGCGCAGCTCGAACAGCTGGCCGGAGCAACCCCCAGCCCGTCTCCGTGATGCTCGGCCGACCCGCCTTGGCCCAATGTTCCCGGCGACGACGATCGGGTTCGGGGCAGCGGAGTTCTGGCCTACGCAAGCCACGCCTGGCGCTCGGCGTCAATTCAGGTGAGCCGATCAGCTGCATCGCGGTTCTCCGGCAACAATCGGGCCAGGGTCGACTGCATCGGATCATCGGGGCTTGGATGCTCGGCGCTCCTGCGTGGATGTTGCCCGGTACGCTTCGCGCCCTGCGGCGATCAGGCCCTCGGTTCAAATCGACGCTTGACCAGCTCAACGAGGCCGAGGTAGGCGGCCACGATCACGCCAAGCAGGAGCCAGAACGTGATCGGCAGTCCGCTGAACCCGAGCACGTCGCCGAGCGGACTCAGCGGGATGACCACGGCGACGGCGAGCGCGACGACGATCGCGGCGAGCAGCGGACGGCTCGGGCGGCTCAGCCAGAACGGGCTTCGGCGGGTCCGGATTACGAGGACGACGAGCACCTGGGTGAACAGCGACTCGATGAACCACCCGGTGTGGAATGCCCGCTCGTTCGCGCCGAGGACCAGGAGCAGGAGGCCGAAGGTGACGAAGTCGAACAGCGACGAGATCGGTCCGAAGATGAGCATGAACCGCTGGATGGCGTGCACGTCCCAGCGCGCCGGCGCGGCACCCACATCCGCATCGACGGTATCCGTCGGAATGGCGGTCTGGGAGGCGTCGTAGATGAGGTTGTTCAGGAGGATCTGCGCCGGGGTCATCGGCAGGAACGGCAGCAGGAGTGCCGCGCCGGTCATGCTGAGCATGTTGCCGAAGTTCGAGCTCGTCCCCATCCGGATGTATTTGAGGGTGTTGGCGAACGTCCGGCGGCCCTCGATGACGCCCATGCCGATCGCCTCGAGGCTCGGCTCGAGGAGGATGATGTCGGCGGCCGAGCGGGCCACATCGGTCGCGTTGTCGACGCTGATGCCGACGTCGGCCGTGTGTAGCGCCGGGGCATCATTGATCCCGTCCCCGAGGTAGCCGACGACCGCGTTCCCATCGTGGAGGGCCCGGATAACCTGGAGCTTCTGATCGGGGTCGACGCGGGCAAAGATCGTCGTCCGCTTGGCTCGGGCCACGAGCGCCGCGGGCGTCAGCGTGCGCATCTCGTCGCCGCTGAGAACGCCCTCGACGGTGAGGCGGACCTGCCCCGCGACATGACGCGCCACCAGCTCGTTGTCGCCGGTTACCACCTTGAGGGCGACGCCCTGTCGGGCGAGCTCGGCGATCGTGACGTCGACGCCGGCCTTGGGCGGATCGCTGAAGAGGATCACTCCCTCGAAAACAAGGTCGTGCTCGAGCTTCGCCGCGTCGTCGGCGGTCGCTGCCCCGACGCTCTGGGGCCCGTCGCCGGCAAGCGTGCGGGACCCAACGGCGACGAGGCGGTACCCGTCGGTCGAGGCCCCATTGATGAGCGTCGCCAGGCGCGTTCGCTCCCCTGGCCCGATCGGCCGGGCAGTATCGCCTTCGCGAACCATCGTTGCCCGAGCCATGACCGCTTCGGGCGCGCCCTTCGTGACGATGAGGGGCGCTTGCCCATCCTGCTGCAGCACCACGCTGAGCATCCGGCGGGAGAAGTCATACGGGAGCTCGGCGAGCTTCCGATACGTCCCGATGTCGGCCGGCGGAGTCGCGCCGGCCACGAGCGCCGTGTCCAAAGGGTTGGTGAAGCCGGTCTGGAAGTGGCTGTTCAGGTAGGCGAGGTTCAGTGCTCGGGATGCCTCCGTGGCATCGCTCCCGTCGATCCCGACCGCCCGGACCAACGCGAGCTTTCCCTCGGTCAGGGTCCCGGTCTTGTCGGTTGCCAGGACGGTGATGCTGCCGAGGTTCTGGATCGCCGGGAGGCGCTTGACGAGGACGCCCTGTGCGGCCAGCGCGTGGGCGCCTTGCGTGAGATTGAGGGTCACGATGGCCGGTAGTAGCTCCGGCGTCAGGCCGACGGCCAGCGCGATCGCGAACAGAAGCGATTCGAGCACGGGGCGGTGGAGACCGACGTTGATCGCGAGGACGGCGACGACGAGGATCCCGGTGACTCGGAAGATGAGGTACCCGAACCTCCTGACGCCGCGCTGGAAGTCGTTCTCGGGGGCCCGCTCGGAGAGTCGCTGGGCGATCTCGCCATAGCTCGTTCGCGCGCCCGTGGCCGTGATGACAGCGTGACCTGTGCCGCTGACCACACTTGTCCCGAAGAAGACGAGGCTATCGCGGTCCGCGTCCTTGTCTGGCGCGAGCACTCCGCTACGCGGTGCCTTTGTGGCCGGCGCCGATTCGCCGGTAAGCGACGCCTCATCGACGTACAGGTGGTTCGCCTCGATGACGCGCCCGTCGGCCGGCACGATGTCTCCCGCGGCGAGGATCACGAGGTCGCCGCGGACCACATCGTGGATCGGGATGTCCCCCCGTTGGCCGTCTCGCACCACGGTCGCCCGGAGCGTAAGGCGCGCCTGGAGCGCAGCGACTGCCGTCTCCGAGCGGGCTTCCTGGACGAAGCCGAGAGCCGCGCTCATAACCACGATGGCGAGGATGATCGAGGCATTGACCGCGTCACCTACGACCAGACTGACGAGGCTTGCGGCGACGAGGATCAGGACCAGCGGGCTGGTGACCTGGCCGATCAGAATGGCGAGGCGAGTTCGCCGCCCGCCCCCGCCGATCGTGTTCGGGCCATCGATCCTGAGACGATCCGCGGCCTCGGGGGCGGTCAGCCCAGTCGATCCGGCGACTCCAGAACCGCCGGCGTCGATCGCCGCCGAACGGGATGGTGTGCCGGCCGCGTGAGGCGACATCGAGCGTCTAGCGTACGCGTCGGTCGGGCTGCTCGGGTCGAGGCCTGGACGGAGTGGGGCGCTGATCCTGGATCTCGCCCTCGATTGAGCGACGAGCGCGAACGGCGACGCACCTCCGCCCGACCGCGCGACCGCGCGACCGCGCGACCGCACCGCGAGCCTGCGGCGCAGATTCGCCGTCGCAAGGCCCACTTGACGAGCATGTGGACGGTTTCAGTGTCGCGAAGCTCCGTTGCGGAGGGCAGGAATCGAGCGTTTGATTGACGATGGCGGGCAACCCGGCCACCTGACCGTCGCAACAGACCGGCGAGGAGGAAGCCCGCGTGCCCAGCACCAGACCAGCTCGCGACACGGCTGGCTCGACCCGATCCGACGCGTTCGTCTTTTTCGGGGCAACCGGCGATCTCGCCTACAAGGAGATCTTCCCCGCGCTGGCCGGCCTCATCCGTGACGACGACTGGGCGATGCCGATCATCGGCGTCGCCCGTCACGGCGACGTCGCCTCACTGCGGGCGAGGGCGCAGGCCAGCATCGAGGCGCACGGCTTCACGGATTCCTCGGTCCTCGAGCGGCTCCAGGGAATGATTCGGTTCGTCGCCGGCTCCGACGACGACCCCGACACTTTTCGGCGACTTCGTGCAGAACTCGGCGCGGCCGCGCATCCGCTCCATTACTTGGCCATTCCGCCGGCCCTGTTCGGCACGGTCGTGCAGCTCTTGGGTCGATCCGGCTGCGCCGCCGGCGCTCGGGTCATCGTCGAGAAGCCATTCGGCCGAGACCTTGCGAGCTCCCGGCGGCTCAACGCGGTCCTCCGACCGGTCTTCTCCGAGCGACAGGTGTTCCGGATCGATCACTACCTCGGCAAGGAGCCGGTCCAGAACCTGCTGTACTTCCGCTTCGCCAACCGGTTCCTCGAGCCGATCTGGAATGAGCGCCACGTCGCCTCTGTCCAGATCACGATGGCCGAGGCGTTCGACGTGGCAGATCGAGGAGCGTTCTACGACGCCACGGGTGCCATCCGGGACGTCGTCCAGAACCATCTGCTCCAGTCGCTGACCATCCTGGCCATGGAGCCCCCCTCGGGCCAGACGCAGGAGGCCATCCGGAACGAGCAGTTCAAGGTCCTCGACTCGATCCGGCCCCTCAGGCCGGCAGATGTCGTGCGCGGCCAGTACACAGGCTACCGACGGGTCGTCGGCGTGGCGACCGACTCGAGGACCGAGACGTACGCGGCCCTGCGGCTCCACCTCGACACGTGGCGGTGGGCCGGCGTGCCGTTCGTGATCCGCACCGGGAAATGCCTTCCACTGACGGCCACCGAGGTACTCGTAGAGCTGAAGCGACCGCCGCTGGACGTCTTCGGCGAGCGGGAGCCTCGCGATTCCAACTACCTGCGGTTCAGGCTCACGCCGGACATGTCGATCTCTCTGAGCGCGCGAGCCAAGCGGCCAGGAGAACGGATGGTCGGCGAGGAGGTCGAGCTCTTCGCCGCGCACCAGAGCGGCACCGAGCGTCCCCCGTACGAGCGGCTGCTGGGCGACGCGTCGCGGGGCGACCAGATGCTCTTCGCGCGCGAGGACACCGTTGAGGCGGCATGGCGGATCGTGGACCCGATCCTGGACCTCCCCGACGCGCCGCTCCCCTACCGGCCGGGCACCTGGGGCCCGAAGGCCGCCGACGCGGTCCTCGCACCGAGCATGCGGTGGCACGCGCCCGCGCCGGCGCCGGGTGCGACCTTGGCAACTCCCTGATCGACCCTCTCTTCGGATGACGCGCCCGAGCTCGTTTGTCGTCAGGCTGCGCCCGAGCTCGCCGCGCCGGGAGCCAAACGGCTCCACGCGATCGTGCTGTCGGCACCCGAAAGGATCAGAGCCCCGAAACGGAAGTACGCCTAACGGGTGGACATGGTCCGTCGTTACTTCTAGCGAGAGATACACCCGCTTCGAAGGAGTCACGTCACGATGCACGTCCTGCTCAGTCGGTCCAAGGGTCTCGGCGCCGCGCTCGCGGTGCTGATCCTGTCGGCCGGGGTTGCCTTCGCCGCGGCCGGCCCGAACCTCGGTCATCTCAACCTGGCCGGCGCGAATAGCGCCGAGGCCAGCCCCGACGCCAGCGAGGCCCCCGATGCGTCGGAAGCCCCTGACGCATCGGAGGCGCCTGACGCATCGGAGGCACCGGCTGCCACAGAGGCGCCGGATGCATCGGAGGCGCCGGATGCCAGCGGCTCGCCCTGTAACGTCGACCTGACCGCCTCGCCGAGCTTCCTGGCCACGCTGAACCACGGCTCGGTCGTCTGCACCGCGGCGCAGATGCCGACGCCGAGTGGCTACCCCAACCACGGGGCGTGGGTCTCGCATTGGGCCAAGATGAACCACGGCCACGTCAACGGGCCGCACGGGCACTCGGGTAAGTAAGACGGGCGCCCTCTCATGAGGTGTCAGAACGAAGCCGGTCGAGGAGCGCCCGGCCCTCCCGGGCGCCCCTCCTGACCTGCACCCCCGCGGAGGGGGGCGAACGAGGAGTCCCTGACGACGCAGTCGTCGAGGGCCCGGACTCCCTCGGCCGGTAGAGCCGAGAAGGCCCCAGCGTCCCGGCTCGTGCCTGCCGCGGAACCGACCGCCCTTCGCCCTCGTCTCTCGCCACACGACCAAACGGACTCGTTCCGCGTGACGTCGTGAAACGGACTGGAGACACTTGGGATGACTACCACCCGTCGCTCGATAGGGTTTGCGCTCGTCATTGGCATGATCGTCGGAGCAGTCGCCGGTGCTGGAGCGGTTCTTGCCCGTGGCACCTCGGTCGCAGTCACGCCGATCACGCTCCCGGCTCCGACTGGACCGACCAGTGTCGGTGCCCCCGGGGTGGGCTCAGGCTCCGACGCGGGGGTCGGCGCCGTCAGCGGGACTGCTGGAACGGCGATCGCCTACCCGTATCCCGGCTATCCGGGCTCGCCAGGCGTCGCCCCCGATCACACGATCGTCGTTACGGGCGTCGGCCAGGCCGATCTGGGCGCCGACGGGTCGGGCCGGGCGGCGGCGGTCAAGAAGGCGCTCGCGGCGGCACTCGCCGACGCCAAGGGCCAGGCGGACCTCACTGCTCAAACCGTCGGGGTCACGATCATCGGTGTCCTCTCGGTGAGCACGTCGGTCCAGGACTACGGGCCGATCTTCCCGCCGGTGCCGATGGAAGGCACGACCAAGCCGAATGCGCCGGTTGCGACACCGAGCGATCGAGTCTCGCTCCCGCAGCTCAGCGTCGCTGTCACGGTCGCCTACTCGATCAGCTGAACGGCTCTTGATCTCGCGACGTGGCGGCGATCTGCGCCCTGCAGTCGAGCAGATTTGCCAATATTGGATGCGCCTCGTCATGTTCCGAGGATCGATACTGACCGTGAAGTCGTCATACGTCATCGCGCTTCCTGAGCCGAGCTCCCCGCCATTTCGCTGCGAGGTCCGGGCCCGGATCGTCAGGGTCGCCCAGCTAGGTAGACTCCCAAGACGTGAGAACGCTCGGGATCGTAGGCGGCACGGGTCCCGATTCGACCGCTGAGTACTACCGCACGATTGTCGAAATCAGCCGGGCTCGGGCTGCCGGCGGCTATCCCCGGATTCTGATCACCAGTGTCTCGAGCGTCGAGGGGACCCGGGTCATTGAGCTGGTGTCCGCAGATCGCCGGAGAGAGCTCGTGGCCCGTCTGCTGGCCGAACTTCGGACCCTCGAGGCGGCCGGAGCGGAGATCGGCTTGCTCGCTTCAAACACGCTTCATGTCGTCTTCGATGAACTGCAGACCGTCTCGCCGATCCCGCTCGTCAGCATCGTCGAGGCCGCGGCAGAGGCGGCGACCGGGTCGGTTCGACTCGGCTTGTTTGCCACAACCTTCACGATCCGAGCTGATCTGTATCGACCGGTGTTCGCCCGCCGGGGCATCGAGGTCGTGGCCCCGAGCGCGATGGACCAGGAGCTCATTCACCGGGCCTACTTCGAGGAGTTGACCGCGGGGATGTTCCTGCCCGTTACGCGGGACCGGTTACTGGACATCGCCGATCGCATGGTCGCCGCCCACGACCTCGACGGCATCATCCTCGGCGGCACCGAACTGCCGTTGCTCCTGCCCGAGGAGTCACGGACCGGCCTGCGGTTCCTGGATACGTCGCGAATCCACGCCGAGGCGGTGGTTGCCCGGCTACTCGACTTGGACGACTTCGCATGACACTGCCGAACGCTGAGGGGGTGGTGTGCCGGAATGCGCCCCGGTCGATCGCTGATGGCTCCAAGCATTCGGCATCTCGCTTGCAACGTGGGCCGAGACGACCTGGGCCGCCTACGTGGATCTGCACGCCCTCGCGCGGGCCTGGATCCACGGAGGCGGAACGCGCCTTCGACCCAAGGTCGCATTACCGGTCGCTCCGAGCGTTCAGAAATCCGAGTCCACACTCCCGTGGTGATTGGGGAGCCTTCCTCGCCATTGGTTTGGTCCCCATTCTCGGTGGGTTGGCGCGCGCCGAGGCGCTGAGCCCGGACCTCGGGTCACGAGAGCGAAGAAGTCGTTCACCACCCCGATCCACTCGCGTCGCATCATTGCTCCATGGCCGACCCTACCCTGCCGACCGGCACCGTCACGTTTCTCTTCACTGACATCGAGGGCTCGACGCGCCTGCTGCAGGGCCTTGGCGCGAAGTACCAGGGCGTGCTGGAGCGCCACTCGGCGATCATCCGCCGAACACTTGCCGCGCATGAAGGGGCCGAGGTCAGTACGGAGGGTGACGCCTTCTTCGTCGTCTTTCGTTCGGCGACGAATGCACTAGCAGCCGCCGTCGCTGCCCAGCGCGAACTCGAGCGGGAGCGCTGGCCGAGCGGTTACCCAGTCCGGGTGCGGATGGGTCTCCACACGGGCGAAGGGCACCTGGGCGCTGACAGCTACGTCGGCCTGGACGTGCACCGCGCCGCCCGAGTTGCCGCGGCTGCGCACGGCGGCCAGGTGCTCCTCTCGGCGGCCACGCGTGCCCTCGTCGAGACGCGGTTACCTGATGGTGTCGTTCTGCGCGATCTCGGCTCGCATCGCCTCAAGGACCTCGACCAACCCGAGCACCTTGCGCAGCTCGCCATCGCCGGACTCGGCGTGGACTTTCCGCCGATCAGGTCCCTCGAACGGCGGAGCGGCGTGCCAGCGGAGCGGTCTAGCTTTGTCGGTCGTGAGCGCGAGCTCGACGAAGCCAGCGGGCTCCTGGCGAGCACCCGCCTGCTGACCCTGATCGGTCCGGGCGGCACGGGCAAGACGCGGCTCGCGATTCGGCTGGCGGCCCGCGCTGAGCCCGACTTCGACGATGGTGCGTACTTCGTGGATCTCGCGCCCCTGACCGATCCGGGGCTGGTGGCAACCAGCGTCGCCCATGGACTCGGCTTGCGCGAGCAGCCAGACCGCCCGATCGTCGAACTGCTGAATGCCTACCTCGAGGCGCGCGAGCTGCTCCTGGTCCTGGACAATTTCGAGCAGCTCCTCCCCGCCCGCGAGCTGGTCGCTGATCTGCTCACTGCGGCGCCCCGACTCAAGATTCTGGCGACGACCCGAAGCAGCCTCAACCTGTACGGCGAACAGGAGTTTCTGGTCAGGCCGCTGACCCTGCCAGACCCGGCGATGGCGGCCGATCTCGAAGGGCTCTCGCACTCGGAAGCGGTCGGCCTCTTCGTGGCCCGCGCCCGCGCAGTGAAGCCTGCGTTCGTTCTTACCCACGAGAACGCCCAGTCGGTGGCGGGGATCTGCAGCCGGCTGGATGGGTTGCCCCTCGCGATCGAGCTCGCCGCCAGCCGCATCCGGCTCTTGGAGCCAGGGGAGATCGAGGCACGCCTCGAACAGCACCTGCCGGTGCTGACCGGCGGCGCCAGCAACAGCCCGCCCCGTCAGCGCACGCTTCGGGCGACGATCGACTGGAGCTATGAGCTCCTGCAGCCCGACGAGCGCCAGCTCTTCGTGTGCATGGCCGCCTTCGCCAGTGGCTGCACCCTTGGTGCGGCGGAGACCATCTGCAACCCAGCGGGCGAGCTCGGGCTGGACACATTCGAGGGGATCGACGCGCTGGTCCAGCAGAGCCTTGTCCAGCGCACGGGCGGTGCCGGCGACGCACGCTTTGAGATGCTCCAGACAATCCACGAATACGCCCGCGATCGGCTCGTCGGGGACGAGCGCCGCCGCGAGATCGGCCGGCGCCTCGTCCGCTTCTACCGCGACCTGGCCGAGGAGATGGAGTCTCAATTCGCTGGCTCCGATCAGGCGGCCTGGCTCGATCGCCTCGAGCGCGAGAACGCCAACATCCGCGCCGCGTTGACCGTGGCGCTCGATACGCGCGACGCGGAGGATGGCTTGCGTCTCGGGGGCGCGCTCTGGCGTTTCTGGTTCCAGCGCGGCTACCTGCGCGAAGGACGTGCCTGGCTCGAGGCGCTGCTGGCCCTCGATGCCGGTGCACTAGCCGCCACCCGCGCCAAGGCGTACACCGCACTCGGTGGGCTGACGTACTGGCTCGGCGATGCTGGCGCGACCGAACACGCCTATGCAGCGGCAGCGGGGCTGTACCGGGAGGGTGGCGACCGCGGGGCCGAGGCCGAGGCTGTCTACAACCTAGCGTTCGTGCCGACGATGACAGGCGATGCCCTAGAGGCGCGCCGCCGGTTCGAGGCGAGCCTCGCAATTGCCCGCGAGGTTGGGCGGCCTGACATCGTTGCCTTGAGCGGCAGCTCGCTTGGGGTGGCGGCGCAAATGGCGGGCGAGCCAAAGGTAGCCCAGGCGCTTCTTGACGAAGCCGTGGCCTTCTTCCGGGCCGCCGACGATCGCTTCCATCTGGCCGACGCGCTCGTTGGCCTCGCCGCGGCGTACAGCTTGCTGCCCGAGCCCGCCTTGGGGCGGAGCGCCTACCAGGAGGCACTCCGAATCTCAACCGAGGCGATGAACCTGCCGGGGATCGGTCAGGCGCTGATGGCTGGCGCTGCGGTTGAGTCGGCCGCAGGCCGCCACCCCGAAGCAGTCCGAATGCTGGGAGCAGTCCTCTCGCTGACCGAAGCGAGCGGCGCAGCGCCGCCACAGCTGCTGGGCCTCCAGCGCCGGGTGGAAGACGCGGCCCGCGACGCGATCGGCAGCGAGACGGTCGAGGCCGGGCTCGCCGAGGGTCGCCGTATGACGCAAGGGGACGTTGTGGAATACGCGAAGCGCCAAGCCAGCCCTGCGCCTTCGTACCCGGAAGGCAGGTAGCCGCCGCCGAGCAACGGCTTCGGGCCGTACGCAACAACAGCTGCCGAAAGTTGAGATTGAGCAATATCGGCGACGAAGATCTGCCAGTCGCCTTGGCGGTGGCTCAATCCATTCTGCGTCGCCGCGTACGTCACCAAAACCTGAACGTAGATACCGCCGCTCGCAGGCCGAGCGATCGCGAACCCGGGCCCCAATGAGGAATGCTGACTGAACGTCGAAACGACGATCGTTAGCGCCGGCTGGCCGTCGGACCCGACGAGTTTGATGACCTCATGCAACGGGTATGTCGGAGCGCGACGAGTCAGGCTGGAACCTCGACCCCCATCTCCTGCTCGATTGGCACCTGGACCATTTGCTTCCGGGTGGACCGACCGGAGACGTAGAACAGCAGGCCGATGACGACGAACGCCAGCAGCGGCAGGAGCTGGGTTGCCTCGTACTGCGTTCGCCCGTCCACGCCCGTGAACCCAGTCGGGAGCGATGAATCCGGCGTGGCGGTTCCGATCCCGGGGTACAGCAGGGCGACGGTCGCGAGCAGGGCGAAGCCCGTCGTCAGGACCGTCGCGACGACCGCGCCGGCGATTCCGCCTGGGATGCGATACGGCCGCGGGACGTGGGGATGGCTCAGGCGGAGCTTCAACAGCGCTGGGAAGATCGCCAGATACGAGATGGTCGTTGTTGAGATCGCGAGGCCGAGGACGGCGGCGAAGTACTTATTCGCGTCGCCGCTCGAAAGCGCGAAGGCGAGGAGCATCACGATCGTGGCGATGATCCCGGACAGGAGGTTGACCGCAATCGGCGTCCCGAAGCGGGCCGAGAACGTCCCAAGGATTCGTGGCGCCGCGCCATCGAGGGCGGCCATCGCCTGGGCCCGGTCGGCGCCCATCACCCAGGTCGTCCCGCTCGAGAGCAGCGCGAGGATGAACGCGATTGCACACAGACCGCCAAGAACGGCGCCAAGACCGGCCAGCGTCGGTGTCCCATCCGCGGCGATCGATCCGCCATAGACGGTGAAAACGGTCTTGATCGAGTCGATGAAGCCGCTCAGGCTCGTGACCCGAGCCTGCGGCAAGACGAGCAGGATCGCCAGGATCGGGCCGCCGTAGAGCAGGACCGTCCCGATCGCCGAGCGGAAGACCGTGAATGGCACGTCGCGCTGGGGATCCTTCATCTCCTCGCCGGCGGCGCTCGGGAGCTCGAAGCCGACGTAGTTGAAGAACAACACCGGGACGAGGCCGATGAAGCCGATGTAGGTGATCCCGAAATCGCCCGCCCCGAAGCCGTGGACGCCGTTCTTCAGGGCATACAGGACAACGGAGATGGTGAAGACACTCAACACGGCGATCCGCACGAACGCCCCGATCGTCGGGATCCACTTGCCGATATTGAACGACAGGATCGCCGCGATGACGGTGAACCAGATGAAGGCAAAGACGAAGATGATCTCGCCGAGGCTTGTCCCGCCGAGGTGGCGAATATGTGGGCCACCGAGCGTGAAAAAGAAGTCCTGGAATGTAGTGGCCGCGAGGATCGAGAGCGTTCCACCGACCCAGATCGGGTTCGAGACCCAGTAGATGAGGGCATTCACGGCAGCGACGAGCCGGCCGAAGGCGAGCCTGGTCCAGACGAACGGACCGCCTTCCTCAGGGAATGCCGAGCCAAGCTCCGAGGTCAGCAGGGCGTATGGGATGAAGAACAGGATGCCGAGGATCAGGAGCCACGAGAAGCCCTCGGGGCCTTTCGCGGCGACACTGCCGATCGTGTCGAGCCCGACGAGGGTGCAGATGAGGAAGAACAGGATGTCAAACCGGGCGAAGTGCTTGCGGAGCTTCTTCTTCTCCTCGATCGCCGCTGATGTCGTGAGATCGAACATGTCCGCCGGCGCGGATATCGTCGCCACCGCGAGCCTCCTCGTCCCCGGTTCCCTGGTATTTCGCAGCCATACGGACCTGCGATTCGCACGCTAGCGACTACGCACGTCGATGACTAGCCCTCGGACAAACAGCGCCACGCTCACGGGAACCGCACCATACCGCGCCGTGGTCCCCGGGAATGCCGTGCTGGCGACCATCGGGCATTGCAACGACTACATCGCGAACCAGGAAACGACCGGTGCATGTCCCCTCGCCGCGATCCGAGTCATCCGCCTGAGCCGCGTGAAGAGCCCGGCTTCCGACGGCTGACAGGCCCCTACGCTGGCTGAGCAAGACCGGATCGGCGACCGTCGCACGTAGGTGCTCGACTAGAATGCCATGCCGACTCGGCGGATCACTCCGGGGAGGCGCGCGATGGCTATCAATGTCGTTATCCAGTGGTCGGTCCCCGAAGGGTGTGAGCCCGATGTCGATGCTGCCTTGCTCGTCATCTCAGGGCACATCGCGGCAGCGCACCCTGGGATCAAGGCGTGCCGGGTGTTTCGGCAGTTCGCCGGCGGCGAGCCGCACCGCGCCTAGAAGCACCCGCGTACTTGCGAGGCGTTCAGCGAACGCCCACGCTAGCGAAGGCCCGTCACGAGGCGGGCAGATTGAGGCACGACCCGCCCACTCGCAGCCTCCCTGGAGGTCGAGATGACTGAGGGCATGTACCAGAGAACGTGCAACCGGTGTCAGCGTCAGTGGACGGTGCCCGGCGGATTCGCCGAGGAACACCCGAACCCGAAGGACATGGCGACCCAGATCCTCGGGATGGTCGGCGGTGGCTTCCAGCAGCAGGCGGACTTCCGGGCCCATTACCAACAGCTGGCCTCGTTCGCGAAGTGCCCCCAGTGCGGTGCAGCGTCGTTTACCCAGGAGAAGGTCGCGGAGTCGGCGGCCCCGCCCGAGCCGACCGCCTCGCAAGCGTCGTCCCCGGAGACGTCGCCCGCACCCGTCCCGATGTCGGCGTCCAGCCCGACGCCAGCGACCCAGCCGCAGACCTACGTCCTCAACGAGAAGCTGGTCTCGCTGACCGGCGATCTGTGGATCGAGGACGGCAGTGGCAACCACATGTTCGAGGTCGATGGCCAGCTGCTGAGCCTCCGCGGCACGCACGTCCTGAAGGATCTCAACGGACGGCCGCTCTACGAGATCTCGAAGCCGCTCGCGCCGCATCTCC
This sequence comes from Candidatus Dormiibacterota bacterium, assembly GCA_035631615.1. Taxonomy (GTDB): domain Bacteria; phylum Chloroflexota; class Limnocylindria; order Limnocylindrales; family CSP1-4; genus UBA5189. The sequence goes on from DASQIK010000047.1 coordinate 26,734, forward strand.
ATCGGACGATCGAGATCAAGCAAGCCGGCCAAACCGTGGCGACCGTCCAGGAGGCGCTGTTCAACCTCGGCGGCGACAAGTTCACGATCACGCTCGCGGCCGGCCAGTCGCTCACGGTTCGCGGTGACTGGATGAGCCGCGAGTTCCAGGTGATGGATGCCGCCGGCGCGGTCGTCATGACGGCGTCCCGGGCGTGGTTCAGCATCCGCGGCGCCTACGGGATCCAGATCTCCCCGGGGTTCGACGTGGCCTTCGGCCTGGCCATCGCGGTCGCCCTCGAGCGCGTGGAGGCGGAGCAGAGCGGCAACCAGTCGCCGCTCCAGAATCTGCTTGGCGGCTTCGGATCGCTCTGAGCGGGAGCCTCGGTCGCGTACTTCATCATCGTGACTGCGCTGTTTGCGCACCACCGGCCGGCGTAAGCTGAACGGGCAGTCTGCAGCCGACGAGATCGGTGAAGCGGGTGTTGGTCCTCCAGTCATGGACCCGGTGTCGGCGGTGATCTGGTCGACCGATGCCCGTCGTGAGTTACCCGCCCGGGCGAACGGCCGCGTCCTTGTGCTCGACTACTTCGCAACCCGGCTCTGCGGGCGCAATGTGTCGGTCGGCGACCTCCACCTGCGTTGGATCCCGGCTGGGGAGCCGCCAGCCCAGGAGTACCTGCCGCTCCAGGCACCAGGCGGGATAGAGGCCCTGGTCCAGCGCGACCTCGTGGCAGTCCTCAGGGCAACTGGTGGGCGGATCGCGATGCATGGCTGGGGACTGTTCCGGCGCCCGATCGTGCAACTCGAAGACGGGGCGGCTTGGCTCGACTTCATCGGCGCCTGCCGGACGCGGAACCCGCTTCATCGCTGAGGCCCTCTGATCATCCGGCCCTTGACCGGCTCGAGCGGGCCGACCGCCGCCTGTTAGGCCGAACACGGAGCCACCGTGGCGCGTGTAAGTTTGAGCCACAGACAATCGGGGCCACGGCTCCAAGCCAAGCTGACACGACTCTGACCTACGTGCCGAGCGGAGAGCGTCGGCGTGCTTTGGAGTCGCGATGCGCCGGTCGATTCGACCGGTCAGCGGCGACGTCCGGAGACACCCTCGGCGTGCTTTCGGCGCAGTCGCGAGATGCCTCCCGCGTCCACACCTGGGAGATCGGCTTTGGGAGAAACCTTCCGTCATCTCGCTCACCGGATCACCCTGATCGTGGGCTCCTGGCAAGTCTTCATGCTGGCTCTCTTGCTGATTGCGGTGTGGGCGGCATGCGGGCCGCTCTTCAACTTCAGTGACGCCTGGCAGCTGGTCATCAACACGACGACGACGATCGTCACGTTCCTGCTCGGGATCCTGATCCTGCTCGAGGCGAACCGTTCGGCCAAGGAAACCAAAGTCGTCCATGACGAGCTGATCCGCGCCATCACCGGAGCGCGCAACCGACTCATCAACATCGACGAGATGAGCGAGGCCGAGGTCGACCAGCTTGAGGCCGACCTGCGACGGCGCGGAGCCCGAGTCGGCCGCTAGTCGCGACTGACTGGATAGCCGCTCACCGACTCGCCGGTCCGGGTGGGCGTCGGGACAGCAACGACCTCGACGCCGGTCACCGGCCCCAGGCGCAGAGGCCCGTCGATGGTGGCCGCGGGGGAAGCCGCGGGCTGACCGGCGAGGGCCTCGCGCGCCCTCGTACCCGAGTCTCGCGATGGGCGGCGCTCATCACCGCAACCGCGATGGCTGAGGGGGTCCTTTCGATACACGTGGAGGCCGTCCAGCCATGTCGGCCGGCCGGTCCTCGAGAGCCCTGTCGAGCAAGGCCAGCACGCGCGTCGCGCCGAGCTCGGCGGCGATCGACCGGGACTCATCCGCAGCCGCCACAACGGCAGGCATCGATCGCGGCAGGACCTCGGCGGCTGCGAGCCCGGCTAAGGCGACGTCGAATCTGAGACCCCACCCGCGGTAGCTCGCGATCGCCGATCTGAAACCTGCCAGTGACTCGAGCTCTCTTCCCGCGATGGCGTCAATCGTGGCTCGGAGGAGGAGCGCGTCGGCCCGGATCGCCCCGTTCGGTACGCGCGTGAGCGTCGCCAGAGCGCGATCGGCATCAGCCGCCTCGCCGAGCCGCGCGGCGATTCGGCCTGTGAGCCCGATGTCGCTGAACCAACCGTAGGGCACCGAGAGGAGGGCTCGACCAACCTCGAGCGCCGCCTCGTCATCACCTTGCGCGTAGGCGTTCTTCACCAAGAACGCCCGCAGGTTGTTGACAGACTGAAAGTCACCGGTCGTCAGCGCCCGTTCGAGCCGGCTCCGGGCCTCGTCGATCCGCGCCGCCCCCGACCAGAGGTCGAGATCGTTGAGGACCGAACGGATCCAGCCCGTCTCACTCCGCTCGGGGTCCACGGCGATCAGCTCTGCGAGCGTCTCTCGGAGCCATGTCCATTCGCCGACTCGAACGGCCACCGTGGCGTTGCCCGCGAAGTAGCCGTCGTAGAAGCGGATCCCAAGTCGTCGAGTGACCTCGATGCCGTGGCGAGTCAACTCGAGCGAGCCCTTCGGATCGGCGTCACCGGTCGTTCCCGCCAGGTTGACCCCGGCTCGGATCGCGGCGTCATGGATGCCGTGCTCCTCGGCGTCGGCCATTGCACCGCGTAACAGCGCCGCACTCTCGCGGAAGCGTTCGAGCCCAGCGAGAGCGCTGCCCTTCGTCACGAGGGCATGCGCAACAATCTCGTCGCGCCCCAGCGGCTCGCCGAGCCGGATCGCTCGGTCGGCGCCCGCGATGGCCTCCTCGAAAGCCGCACGCCGGAAGTCCAAGTTGGCGACGACACCCCAGTACTGCGCGACTGCGGGAGCAGCGGCGGCGTTATCCGCCAGCTCGAGGGCCGTTGCCAGCCAGGTCGCCGCCACTTCGGCCGCCCGATCCAGCCAGCCGGCGGGGAGCTCCGCCCGCATCGTTGCTGCGCCTGCACGCAGCGCACCCGCCCGATCGCCGATCCGTTCGTATTCGGCGATGGCCGCGGCGAGCGTGGCGACGGCGGCTTCATAGTGCGACGACGCGGCCTCCAGCCTGCCGATCCGCTCGAGAAGGGTCGCCCTTCCGGGTGCGTCCGCGGTGACCTCAAGCGCCGCTCGAGCAGTCGTTGCAGCCTGCTCGAGCGCGCCAAGCGCTTCGGCTCGCTCGGACGCAGCCGCCAAGGCGATCCGTGCCTGTGCGCCGACGGCGTCGCCCTCCGGGCCTTCGGGAGCCGCGTGATAGGCGGCTATGTAATGGGTCGCGAGGACACCAGCCAGCTCCTCGTCACCGAGGCCTTCGAAGTACCGGGCGGCGGCCAGGTGTCGGGAACGACGATCGCGCCTCGAGAGGGTCGCATAGGCGACTTCCCTGAGAAGCGCCTGGACGAAGGCGTGCTGTCCGCGAGTGGGTGCCCTGGGGTCGGTCTCGATCGTCAGGATCTCGCGCCGCACGAGGCCGCCAAGGCGCGTCGCCAACGCTCCCTCGGCATCGCCCGATAGCGCAGCCAGCGCCGCGAGGGTAAATGAGTGGCCGAGAACCGAGGCGTCCTCGACGAGTCCTCGGTCCTCCTTCGACAGGGCATCGAGCCGGGCTCCGACCAGCTCGCGCAACGTGGGCGGCACCTCGAGCTCGTCCAAGTCCCCAGCGACGACAAGGGCCCCATGGTCGTCAACAAGGTTGCCTCGGGCGACCAGCATGCGGACCGTTTCGACTGCGTATAGAGGAACACCGTCGGCGCGCTCGAGGATCCGCCTGACAATGTCCGCCGGCAGGTTCGGGGCGATCCCTGCCAGCAGCTCATGCATGGCCTCGTTGGAGAGCGGCTCGAGTCGCACCGAGATCGCTCCGCGGCGATCCGAGCCCCAGCCTGGGCGGCGGTCGAGGAGCTCCGGGCGCGCGAGTGTCAGGACGAAGATCGGATGGGTCCGCGCCCAGTCGAGGAGGTGCTCGAGGAAGTCGAGCAGGCCATCGTCGGCCCACTGCAGGTCCTCGAACACCAGTGCGACCGTCCGATCCGCGGCGAGGCGCTCGAAGAAGGTTCGCCAAGCCGCGAAGAGCTCCTCACGCCCGCCGGTTGGCGTCTCGGCGACTCCGAGCAGCGCGAGCAATCGAGGCTCGATCCAGGCGCGCTCCTCCGCCGATGGGATGTGCAGCCCGAGCATCTCGGCGACGGCCTGCCGGGTCGTCGCCTCGTCAGCGCCCTCGACGATCCCGGCGCGGCGGCGGATCATCTCGCCGAGCGCCCAGAACGTTACCCCGTCGCCGTACGACGGTGAGCGCCCGCGGTGCCACCAGACCGTCTCGACGACGCCGTCGAGGTACTTCTCGAGCTCCCAAGCCAAGCGGCTCTTGCCGATTCCCGCCTGGCCGACCAGCGAGATCAATCGTGCCCGTCGTTCCCGGCCTGTGGCGTGATACTGCTCCTTGAGGAAGCGCAGGTCTTCGGCCCGCCCGACGAACGGCGGCTCGTTGCGCTCTTGGCGACGACCGCCTCCTCGCTCGGCCACGACCCGCAATGCTCGCCATGCCGGGACCGGTGCCGACTTGCCCTTGAGGATCTGCTCGCCCGCAGGCTCATACGCGATGGACGACTCGGTCGCCATTCGAGTCGTTTCGCCGACGAGGACTGTGCCCGGAGCGGCCACCGATTGGAGCCGAGATGCCGTGTTGACGAGATCTCCGGCGACCATGCCCTGGTCCGTCGCCCCGAGCGTGACCGCTGCTTCGCCGGACAGGACACCTGCCCTGACCTGGAGTTCTGGCCCACCTTCGCCGGCGAGGGCCGGCACCGCGTCAACGAGCTCGAGTGCCGCGCGAACGGCCCGCTCGGCATCGTCCTCACGCGCGATCGGGGTGCCCCATACGGCCATCACGGCGTCACCGATGAACTTCTCGATCGTCCCGCCGTACCGACCGACGATGTCCTTGCTTCGTTCGAAGTACCGGCTCAGGAGTTCCCGCACGGCCTCGGGATCGCGGTCAGCCGACAGCGTCGTAAAGCCCACCAGATCCGCGAACAGGACAGTCACGTGCCGGCGCTCGGCGACCGAAGTCGACCCGGCCGGCGAGACTGGCCGTTGGTGCGTCGCCGCCTGCGGATCGATCCGGTCGCTCGCAGCCGTCTCGGATGGCCGCTCCTGGGGCAGCACGCCGGGCCGGGCGGTTGAATCCGCGCGGCCGAACGAGCCCACCAGAGTCACTCCACAGTTGCCGCAGAACTTCGATCCGGCCTCGTTCGCGGCGCCGCACGTGGAGCAGGTGACCTCCAGGCTCGAGCCGCACTCGAGGCAGAATCGTCGGCCGGGGCCGTTCACCGTCCCGCACTGCCGACAGGTCACGAACAGACCTCCTCGAACCTGCGCTATCCAAAGGCGCTCGGCCCGCAGCGTAGCGTCCATAGGCTGCGATGCACTATCTCGACGCAGCCCGGACGGCACGTGGCTCCCGGGCTAGAATCTGGGAGCCTCCCGAGCGGGAGTAACTCAGCTGGCAGAGTGTCTGCTTCCCAAGCAGAATGTCGCGGGTTCGAATCCCGTCTCCCGCTCCACGTTCCTCTTTCGTGCTCGGCGCGACGCTCTGCCTGCGCCCACGACATCGCGGTGACCGCGCGGGATCCGCTCGGCGCGCGTGCCACAACGCTCAGATCGACCCATCGATCGGCTCGCAGGATTCCCTCCGACGAGCTTGCGGCCCTCGAGCACGAGGAGTGACGGGCGCCCGGGTTCAGCGTGCCGGCAGGACGTGGATCTCGACACCTGACGGCTGGTCGCTCGATCGCACGACGCGCTGCGTCGCGACCTGGAAATCCCTGGGCTCCGCGCTCGGGATGTCCACGAACGTCTGCGGATTCCGGTCGATGAGCGGGAACCACGTGCTCTGGACCTGGATCATCACCCGGTGACCGCGCCGGAAGACGTGGTTCACGTCAGGCATCGTGAACTCGATCGACTCGACTTTGCCTGGTTCGAAGGGCTCGGGAGTCTCGAAGCTCCTCCGGAACTTGCCGCGGAGCGGCCAGCCGCGGACGAGCTGCTGGTAGCCCGCGAGCGTCACCGGCGGTGACCACGCCTCGCCGGCGCCGGCGGCCTCGGGCATGCTGCGATCCGGCGGGTAGACGTCGATCAGCTTCACGATCCAGTCGGCGTCGGTCCCGGTCGTCGAGACGAACAGCTTCGGTGCGATGGGCCCGGCTACCGCCAGGTCCTCCTCGAGGGGTCCGGTCGCGTACACCAGCACGTCCGGGCGCGTCGCGGCGAACCGCTGATCCGAGACCATGTATTCCTCGGGCATGGTCAGAGCCGTATAGGCGAGCCACGGCACCGGCTTCGCCGGATCGCTGACGTAGACGTCGGAGGCATCGGCTTCCGTCGGCGGATCGAACGACAGCCCGCCAGCCTCGTGGAAGTAGAGGGTGCGCGGAGCGGCGTCGGGGACCGGCCACTCGTCGTACCGCCGCCAGACATTCGTGCCCGTCTCGAAGACCCAGGCGCCGGGCAGCTCCGGATCCGGGCCGTCCTTGAGGTGATGCTCGAAGAACGGCAGGATGATGTGCTCACGGTAGAACTCGGCGGTATCGGTCGCGAAGTCGACACTGCCCAGCCGACGACCGTCGGTGTTGCTCCACCCGCCGTGCGTCCACGGGCCCATGACGAGTGTCGTCGGGACGCCGGCGTTCTGCTCCCGGATCGCGTGGTAGACCCGGAGCGGTCCTGAAAGGTCTTCGGCGTCGAACCACCCGCCGACGACGAGCACCGGGCAGCGGATGTTCGAGAGGTGCCTCCAGATAGCCCGGGCCTGCCAGAACTCGTCGTTGGACGAGTGCTCCATGAACTCCTGCCAGGTCGGGTTGCCGGCAATCCGGGCTGTCAGCTCGGCGAGGGTGCCCGCCCGCAGGTAGAACTCATAGCCGTCGTGCGTGCCCCAGTCGAACGGGATCTCGACGAGCGGCGGTCGCGTCGGTCCCGACTGTGGCTGATAGGCCCAGGCGGAGTTGAACGCGTGGGCGAGCATGAAGGCCCCGCCGTGGAACCAGTCGTCGCCGAGAAACAGGTCGGCGACCGGCGCCTGCGGCGAAGCCGCCTTGATGGCCGGGTGCGTGTCGATGATCCCGGCGGCCGTGAAGAACCCAACGTACGAGATGCCGTAGATTCCGACCCGGCCGTTGTGGTTCGGGACATGGGCGAGCAGCCACTCGACGGTGTCCCAGGTGTCCGTGCTCTCGTCGACGTCCGTCCGGGAGGGTTTGTTCGGCCGATGCGGGGTGGCGTGGGTGAAGTCGCCCTCGGACATCAGCCGCCCGCGGACGTCCTGGCGAACGAAGATGTAGCCCGCCCGCAGCAGTGCCTCGGTCTGGCGACCGATCGGGAAGACCTCGTCGGGACCGTAGGGGCCGACGCCGAACGGTGAGCGCATCAGCAGGATCGGGTATGCCGTCGAGTCGTCCTTCGGCACGAGGACCGAAGTGAACAGGCGAGTCCCGTCCCGCATGGGTACCTGGTGTTCGTACTTCGTGTAATGCGCGCGCATGTCGAAGCCCGAGCCTTCTGCCATGCCCACGCCTCCTGGAGACAAGCCGGCCAGCCCAGCGAGGATAGGTCCCTGGCGATGCCCGGCGTAATCCTGTGGCGAGCGAGTGCTTCCGGTCCGATCAGTGGGACCACGACAGCGCAGACCGACCGGGCTGGTTGGGTTGGTCCTCGTCGCGGCAATCATCGCCGTCGAGTCGTTTACGCTGTGGAGCAGATGAGCCGCAGCCGACCGGCCAGCCTGCTCGTTGTCGCACTCGTGCTCGGCGGGTGTGTCACGCCGAACCCTACGCCGAAGCCAACCGACGTCGGCCCGACGCCGAGCTCGTTCGCGTCGAGCCAGCCGACGTCGACGCCGGCTCCATCCCGGACGGCCGCCGCGAATCCGTCAACGTTCCCCCTCGCGGTCGTCACCGGCCTGACCAACCTCGAGGCCACAACAACGCTCGTGGACGTCCGGACCCTCGTCGCGGCCGGGAAGCTGCTCATCCCGTGCGGACTCTCCGGGCTCGACCTTGGCGGCAAGACGGTCGCACTCCCCTCCGCCTGCACGGCGACGACCGACATCTTCGCCGCCATCCACAAGACGCCGACGGCGATGGCGCTCCTGCCCGCCGGCCTCGTCGATCCCCGCGTGAAGGTCCTTCCGGTCGACGGAGCAGACCTCTTCGGGGACACGGTCGTCCGGACGAAGCCGTACCCCGTCATCGGTTCGTCGGACGGCGGTGCGAGCGCCCTGCCCGCAAGCGCCACCGCCTACGACGCCGGCGCCATCACGTCGATCGTATCGACGGGCGATACCTGCCCCGACCGGGCTCCCAGCTACTGGGCCAATGTCAAGGGCAAGGGCTGGGACTGGACGCTCCAGGGCGGCACTGCCCGCTACACGGGGACCTACATCGATCACCAGTTCAGCCCCGTGGGGGGCAACGGGTACACGGTCGTGAAGGCAGTCCGGACCGGCGAGGACATCGGGGCGATCTGGAACCTGATCAAGGACGCAGACATCGCGGTCAACGATTTCGAGTGCCCGATGGTCGCCAACTTCACCCAGCACAACAGCGGAACCTTCTTCACCATCGACCCGAAGGTGGCGGCCCTCTTCCACCGCGTTGGCATGGACTTCGCCTCACTTGGCTCGAACCATGGGACCGACCTCGGGGCGAGCGGGATCCAGCAGACACTCGCGTACCTCGACGCGGCAGGCGTCAAGTACTCGGGCGCTGGCCTGAACCTGGCCCAGGCGATGGCCCCGGCCGTTTTCGACGTCCACGGCGTTCGGTTCGCGTTCCTGAGCTGGGACGCGACCGGCGTGTCGCGGGCGGCCACGGACACCGGCTGGGGCGAGCTCCATCCGACGCCGGACAACGTGACCAGGGCCGTCGCGCTCGCCCGCTCCCAGGCCGACGTGGTCATCCTCATGCCACAGTGGAACTTCCCCGAGTACTCCGCGCCATTCAGCAGGACCGCCCTCGCGCAGCGCGATGCGTGGTTCGCGGCGGGCGTCGACGACATCCTCGGCAGCGGCACCCACTGGTCCAGCGCGATCTCGATCACGCAGCCTGACCCGTCGAAGGGCTGGCGAGTTGCCGTCACGAGCCACGGGAACTTCCTGTTCGGCCAGCTGTTCAGCCGTCAGACGCAGGAAGGGTTGATCTACGAGGTGACATTCCGGGGCACCCAGCTCGTGCAGGTCCGCATGCACCCGTACATCGTGATGGACGGCGCGCAGCCGAACCTGACGGACCCGGCGACCGACGGCGCGCACGTGCAGAACCAGGTCCTGGACGTCAGCACGCTGCCCTGACAGCGCGCAGCGCCGGCCCGTCCGCCACGCCCTCGCAACGAGCCTGAAACGAGTGACAACCCTCGGGACCGGCGACGACCCGGACAACCACACGGCCACAGCGTGGCTCGATGACTCCACCCGCTCCCCGTCTCCCGCCCTGATCTCTTCACCGGGAGAACACGCCGAGGGCCGACTGCCGCTGGGCGAGCGTCTCGAGCACAACGGCGATCTGTGCTCGGACCGCGGCCCAGGCGTGGCCGAGGTGCGTCGGGAACACCACGAACGGAATGCCGCTTCCTTGAAGCGCCGCCGTGAACGCCCGAACCTGTGGGCCGAAGAATGCTTCGTGGGTGTCCGCGGAAAGCTCGAAGAAGAGCGATGCACCACGGTGATTGGAGAAATCGAGGACGCGAAGCAGGGGTGAGACCTGGTTCTCGGCGCTTTGGTTGCCCCCGTATGGCCGCCAGGCATTCGGCGTTTCGCTCGAGCGCACACCTGCCTGGAAATAGCCGCTGAACGCAATCGCCGTGCTGAACACGTCCGGGTGGCGCAACGTCAGCATGGGGGCGCAATACCCACCCTGTGAGAAGCCCATCACGGACCGCGCTGCGGGGCTGGCAATGGTCCGGTACCGCGCGTCGATGGTCGGGACGACGGTGGTCACGAGCCACGTTTCGAACCACTCGCGCCCATCGATGGAGTTGGCGCACTCGCTATCGGGGTACGGCCCGCCACGCTCCCAGACGAAGACGACGATCTCCGCCGGAATGGCTCCGCTGTCGATGAGCGCATCCATCTGACTCGGCAGGTTCGCCGAGGTTATCCAACTGGCCATGGCGTGCGGCACCTCGTAGACCACGGGGTAATGCGCAGCCGTCGTTGCGTATCCGGGAGGGAGGTAGACCGAGATCTGCGTGTTCGAAGGCAAACCGACCCACGGGGCGGGCATGCTGAATGCCTCCACCGTGCCCGCGCCGGAGGGCTTCCATGCGAGCCATGGGCGCGCGGCGGAGAGGATCGACGTCACGTTGTTGCCAGCCGATCCGACGACGCCCCCGTGGTTGAATATGTCCTCGGAGAGGCCGGATGTGACCGGCGGCACCGTAGCGTCGGGCGAACTCCCGGTGAGGCCGGTGCCGGGCTTGGCGTCGGCGCGCATATGAACGTCCGGCTCGTAGTTCAGCATGTCACCCAGGATCGGGGCAGCCACGAAGATCGCCGCGAGCGCCGTGGCAACGACCACGGGCCCGCGGAAACGGTCTGGCGCTCGATCCCCGCGACCGATCGCGCGCAGATCCGAGATGGCCGCGGCAATCCGACGGCGCGCAGCGCCGGCGAGCAGGGCGACGCTCACGCCGACCACCGAAACGGTCGCCGCCAGCGTGAGCACCGTGAGCCCCCATCCAACGGGGTCGAAGGACGCGCCCGCGGTGGATCCGTGCATCGCGTTCTCCGTTTCGGCGAAGAACGTGCCCGAATAGAAAGCGACGAAGACCCCGACTGCGGCGAGCACCGCCGAGCGCGGGTCGGCCAGCGCCAGTGTCCCGCCTGCCACCAGGAGGAACTCCATCAGCAGGCCAGTCAGGAGGCTCGCTCGATCCGGCGAGAAGCCCATGACCACGAGCGCCGCGCCGGTGTCCGTACCGAAGCCGGAACCGATGAGCAGCAGGCCGGCGACGCTCACCGCAATGAGACGGGCGGCGGGCCAGAGGATCCGGCCGGCTGGACGAAGACGCAGACGGGTCATGTTCGGAATCGCCTCGGAGCTCGATTTTGCGTGATCTTCCTCGCCCTGCCGCCGGGCGCGATCAACCCTGCGCCCGGGAATGTACGGTAAGAGACGATTTCAGGGTGTCGCGGCGCCCGGGCGCCGGAACTCGGGCCGCGGGGCGCCTACGGCAACGGCGGCGCTGTCAGGTTCGTGGTCTGTCGGCCGACGGTGACGACGATGTCGACATGGATCGCGGGGTCGACGGCCATGACCACCGTGACGCCGAAGATCGCCGCCAGGCGCCGGATCGTCTCCGGCAGACGATCAGCGGCCCCGTTGTAGGCGATGATCTTCGCCACCGAGATGAGCTTCGGCGCCTTCTGCTTCGGGGCCGTCGCGCCGAAACCGAGGTAGTCGAGGTATGCGGCAACGTCGTCGGCCTTTCCCGGGAACCCGGACCCGTCGAGGACCCACACGGTGGCCCCTTCCTGGGCGACCTTCTCGCGCTCGACCTCGAAGCTCGGGTCGGAGGTGAAAGCCGTCCGGACTGCGGCGCGGATCTCGGCCGTGTGCGGGAACAGGAAGTCGTGCACACCGGGGACGTAATCCTCCGTCTCATACAACGGCGGCGCGAAGACGAACGATCGAATGGCTTTCGTGTCGACCTTGCTGGCAAGTTCGAGCAGCTGCGGCAACAGCTCCCGCGGGATGTCCGTTCGGATCGTCTGCTCGAACGCTCCGACCAGCTCGTCGATGCGCGGCAGAATCGCCGCGATATCGGTCTCGGCGAGCAGCGAGGTCAGGACCCGCTGCTGGCGTGCGCCGCGGTCAAAGTCATTCGAGCCATGCCGCGATCGGGCATAGATCAAGGCGTGGGCGCCGTCCATGTGCTGGATGCCTGCGGGGATGAAGATCCGCTCGTAGCCTCCAGCGTCCGCCGGATACCTGTCATCGACGACGGGCGATTGCACCGCGATCGTGACCCCGCCCAGGGCGTCGACGATCTGGGTGAAGCCCTGGAAGTTGACCTCCGCGTAGTACTGGACGTCGAGTCCGTAGAGGTAGCCGAGGACGCCCTTGAGACAGTTGAAACCACGACTCGTTGCGTTCGTGCCCGGGCACAGATCCGGCCGACCTCGAACCACCGCAGCGAGGCTGTTGATCTTCGCCCCGTAGACGGTTCCGAACGCTTGGCGCAGCGGACCCGGCGGCAGGGGGACATTGACGGTGTCGCGGGGCAAGCTGAACATGGCCACCCGGTTGGTGGTCGGGTCAATCGATACGACGATCATCGTGTCGGTGTTGTAGGTGGCGCCGCCCGAGCGCTGATCGATGCCGACAAGCAGGATGTTGAGGCGGCCCGTGCCATTCCACGTCGGTGGCGCAGCGTTCGGCAGCGCCGTGCCTTCGGCCGGCAGGCTGGCCGTCGGCTCGGTCGATCCGCTGATGTCCGGCGTCGCCGAGGTGGCCGGCCCGGTCGATTGCTCGGGGCCGCAATTGGCGGTTCCGGTCGGGTCGAAGACGCAGTCGGCGAGGCTCGCGGCCAGCAGGTCGTAGTGGGCCACGGCCACGTGCGCGCCGGTCATGACCAGGATCACGGCGAGCAGGCCGCCGATGGACGCCGCACGTGCTGGGGCGATGCGACTGCCGGCCACCGGCCGATCGCGCCCACCGGGATCCAGCGAGGCGTCGACGCTCCCTCCCCGATCGACGATTCGCCAGGCGTCGACGATCGCGAGGAGCCGGTACCCGACGAGGACCAGGTTCGCGACGAAGATCCCGTTCAGGAACCAGCTCTGGAGGACGATGCCGGCGAGCGTGAACCGGTCGGTCGCTGCGGCAACCCAGACCGCGAGCGCGATGAGGGCGATCGGCATGCCAGCCCAGACGACGCCTCTCTTCCACGCACCGGCGTATGCGTGCCCCAGTCCGGGAAACAACAGCGACAGCACGGCAGCGAGGAAGGGCGAACGCCGACGCGGACGAGCAGGCCGAAGAGCCGGACGCATTGGCGCTAGGATAGACAGGCCCGAGAGAGATGCCGCTGGGTAGAGGGGTCCGGCCGGCCCATCCGCCGTTGCCCGTGAAGGATCGATGACCCCTCCCCCTGCGAGCCGATGGCCCTCGGGCTGGCCGGCCCCCCTCTCGAATGCAATCGCCGCTACGGTGCTGCTCGTCGTCGGGGTCCTGACGGCCGGTCTGCTCAGCGGCACGATCCCGATCGTCGCCCACAGGAGCGGAGGCGCCAACATCGGGCCCGATACCACGCCGACGCCGTCGAACCTCGTGATCGTCCCGGTTGATCCACGCTCGAGGGTCCAGGGATCGATCGTCTACGTGAAGGACGGCAACCTGTGGGTACAGACGGGCGCGATCGCCACCCAGGTCACCTCGACGGGTCGGGATTCGATGCCGTCGTACTCACCCGACGGGCAGTCGATCTACTACGTCGAGACGCGCCAGGGTCACGGCTTCTACCCCTGCGGCGGTGGTCCGGCTGAATATACCGAGCAGGTGCCGAGCCTTCTGCGGCTCCGAACCAATGGTGGAGCCACAGAGCAGCTCGCCACCGGCGGGTTCACGAGCGGCTCATACAGCTGGTTCTCGTGGCTGCGCCAGCCCGTCGCCTCGCCCGACGGCCGCCGCCTCGCGCTCGTCTCGGACGCACCGGATCCGTGCGTCGACGACGTCGTCGTGCAGTTCCTGAACTTGTCGACGAGACGCCTGACGGCTGCACGACTGCCCGAGACACCCCCGCTCGGACAGCAGGATCCCGCCTGGAGCCCCGACGGCCGGTCGCTCCTATACGTTCGCAACGGACGCGAGGGCGCGATTGGGACGCCCGTGGTCTATCGGTTTGACCTGTCGACGAGAGCCAATGTCGCGCTGACGGGCCCCGGCTACCTCCAGCCGTCCTGGTCGCCGGATGGTCGCGACATCGCCGTCACCCACCTGGGGAGCTCCGGGAGCGACATCGTGGTCCTTTCCGCGTCGAGCGGCAACGAGCTGCTCAGGGTGACGACTGATGGCAGATCCTCGGCGCCGATCTGGTCGCCCAACGGCGATGCGATCGCCTACCTGAGCACGTCCTCCGCTGTCACCGATCTCGATCTCGTGAGCATCGCCGGGACCGCGCCGCAGTGGACGATCGGGACCCCGATCGCGCTGACCGAGCTCGCCGGTCTCGACCCTGGGTCGCGGCCCTCGTGGTTCATTCCGGCGGATCAGCTCGGCCCGACGTCCACTGGCTCAGCCACGGCCTCGCCCTGAGCGCCCCGGACGGCGCACGGGATGTTGACGGCCCTGGACGGATTCGGCGCATGAGCTCGGTGCCTCGCGGCGTGCTCCGGCTGGCATCGATCCTGCCCGCCGCAACCATTCTCGCGAACTCCGTGGCGGCCGATGTCGTCGCCGTTGCCGGACGGGACCCCATCGGCATCTGGTCGGTCGCGCCGGTGGGTCCGATCGGCGGTACATGGGTCGACATCGAGCTTGCGAGCACCACGCTGTTCCTTGTCGGCCTCGCCCTGCTCCGCTCGAAGCGGATCGGATACTGGCTTGCGCTGGGAGCGCTGCTCGCCGGCGCGGTCCAGCAGGCAATCGCCGGGCATCCAATCGCGGTCCTCTTCGCCGCGATCGCGAGCGCGACCCTCGCCTTCACCCGAGCTCGCTACACCGTCCGAGCCGGCGCCGTCCCGGTCGTGGTCGCCATGCTCGGCGCCGGGACGGCCGCCGCCGCCGTGGCGTGGGTCGCGGCTGGGCCGGCTATCGGTTCCGCCGGCGCCAGCCCGTGGTCCGCGGGGCTGTTCCTGATCGCCCGGGGCGCGTTCCTCGGCGCGGCGGTGGCTGGGCTCGCACCAGGTGTCGAGACGCGGGCCGGGGAGGCCATTGCGGCCGCCGGGGTGGCGCTCCGCTCAAGAGGCCGCGGCTCGCTCTATCCGTATCTGCTCGAAGCACCCGTCGTCCCATTCGCGACAGGCGATGGATCCGGTGTATTGGGGTACGCGCGAGCCGGCCGCACCGCGATCGCGCTCGGCGACCCAGCCGGAGCTCCGGCATCTGCCGACCAGACCCTCATCGAATGGGTGCGGCACTGCCGACGCCTGGACTGGATCCCGGCGGTGTACCAGGCGTCCGATGAGCTGGCTCGGGTCCTCCGGTCCCGCGGCTGGTTCACCTGCAGGATCGGCGGTGAGGCGATCGTCGACCCGTTGGCGTTCGACCTCGGATCCAGCCGGCTCGCCAACGTCCGTCACACCGTCACCCGCTCGAGGAAGGCTGGACTCGGGACAGCCTGCTGGAGACCCGGCGTCGACCCTGACCCACCTGGGCCTTCCCTCGACGCCCTCGCGAACCTTGATTCCGAATGGCGGCGCACCGCCGGGCTGGCGCTCGGCTTCACGGTCGGCCGGTTCGATCAGGCCCGCCTGGAGGGCTCGCTCCTCGCCGCAGCGGTCGACCAGGCCGGGACGCCGGCCGCCTTCGTGCTGCTCAGGCCGACTGGCGCGGATGGCGGCTGGATGCTCGACCTGATCCGACGGGATCGGGGCTCGGCGCCCGGCGCGGTCGAGGCGTGCCTCGTCGCCGCCGTGGAGGCCCTTGCGGTCGAGGGTGTCCGGAGCGTCTCGCTTGGCCTCGTACCGCTCGGCGGCCCGTCGACGGCGACCGACGCCACGGCCGAACGCCTTCTTGCCACGGCCGCGCGGATCATCCGGCCGGCGTACGACGTCCGCGGCCTCACGTTCTTCAAGGACAAGTTCGCGCCCGCTTGGGTGCCCCGCTACCTCGCCGTGCCGACGTGGTGGGACGTCCCCTTCGCGCTGATCGCGCTGTTGCGCCTGCACCTCGGCCTCGGCTGGCCGCGAGTCGTCCAGTGGCTCACGCGATCCGGTCAGCAGAGGCGCCGCATCCCACGCCTGTCCGAGATCGGAGACAGAGGGGCCCACGGCGAGCGACCGGCCGGCTAGCCAGGCGGGCAGAAGCCACCGGCAAGGTGCCGGGTCCGCTCGAAGGTCACCGCATGTGGCCGCACGACGGTCGCGCACCAGGCAACAGGTGTGATCGCGACCCATGCCATCCCAAAGACCGTCACGCCGACTGCGCGCAGGCCTCGCTCGACCGGCCGGAGGTTTCCACCACGCGCGTTGGTCGACCGCCGCAGGGAAGCGGCCGCGAGCGCCATGACACCGACGATGTAGCACGCCGACAGCCGCCCGATGAGCGCGATCCCGCGTCGACCGCCGGCGAGCATTCCAAGCCCGGCAAACGGCGCCAGCGTCTGGGCCGCGTAGGCTGCGGCATCGACCCGGCGCGCCAGCGGAATCCTTCGATCGATGAGGCTGGGCAGCGTGACCTGGACGTCCCGGCGAACAGCGCCCCTGGCCCAGCGCAGTCGCTGACGGACAAGCGCCGGCAGGGACAGGACCGGCTGCTCCCAGACCTCGATCCCGGGGAGCCAGCGCGGACGCGGCCCGTCGGGCGTCAGGTAGATCCGGGACGTGAGCTCGAGGTCCTCGCACAGCGCATCCGCCGACCAGCCGCCGACCTCGGCCAGGATGTCGGCTCGCACGAACATTCCGTTGCCGCGCAGCTCGGAGCCTCCGCCAAGGGCCCATCGTCCGAGCTGGATCTCGCCGTCCAGCGTCTGCTCGTCGTCCTGGACGATCGCGAGCAGCCGGGCGAGCCTGCCGCGCGCCGGGAGCAGCATCCGTCGCCGCGCCGTGCCCACCGCGATCCCCGAACGCGCCGCGCCGAGCACGTCGCGGAGGAACGACGATGAGATCCGCGCGTCGGCGTCGAGCACCGCGACGATCTCGGTGGGTCGCGGATCGATGGGGACACAGGCCAGCGCCGCGCCCTTCGTCGCCCGCCCGGCGGAACGGCGCAGCGCCTCCATCGGAATCGGCGACCGCAACTCCGAGATCGCGGCCCGGACAACGTCGCCGGTTCCGTCAACGGAGCGATCGTCGACGATGACGACACGGACGCACGGATCGGAAGGGCGACAGGGCGGCTGCTGCGTGGCCAGGTCGGCGACGAGGTCGGCGACGACCGCGACCTCGTCGTTGGCCGGCACGATCACGGTCATGCCGGTGACATCGGCCCCGGAGTCGACGCCGCCCGCGCCCCGGCGTGCCGCAACGAGGAGATGCAGCGCCAGGGCTGGGACCAGGAGGCCCGCGGCTGCCACGAGACGGGACAGGGCGGGCGAGCGCCCGACGAGCAGGCCGACGCCGGCCGCGGCCGCGATCGCTCCCGCCGCGCCGATGCGGAGGTCGAGTCGCGACGGAGGGCGGGGAAACCGGTGCGCGATCACAGGCTGATCGTCTGGCCCTCGCGCGCCCCGAACACCTCGACCCCCTGGGCAACGGCGGCGGTCGCCTCGACGAGGCGGTCGACCGTGGGATCGTCATGCGCGGGGTCGTGGTGGAAGCAGGCGAGCCGCTTGGCGCCGACGAGCACCGCGAACCGGGCCGCCTCGGGCCAGGAGCTGTGGCCCCAGCCGACGCGCTCGCTGCGTTCCTGCGGGAAGTACTGGGCGTCGTGCACCAGGAGGTCAGCACCGGCGGCGAGATCGTATCCGGAGGTCCACGCGGGTTGCCCGGGATCGAGCGCGTCCCCGAGCGCGGGCTCGTGGTCGGGCAGGTACACGACCGACGTTCCGTCCTCGACGATGCGGTAGCCAACGGTCGGTCCGGGATGCACCACCGCCGCGGCGGTCACCTCGAACGGCCCGATCCGTGTGGGCTCCTCCGGGGCGTTGTGCAGCTCGACCCGCGAGGTGAGGTCCCAGAGGCGGACCGGGAAGAGCGGCGGGGAGAGGTAGCGCGACAGGCGCGTGCGCAGGTCAAGGGTCGCCGACGGCGGACCCCAGACGTGCACCTCGAGGCCCGGCCTGAACATCGGCTCGAAGAAGCCAAGTCCCTGGATGTGATCCATGTGGAGATGGCTCAGCAGGATGTCCACTCGCTCGACATCCCGCGGCATCGCCGTCCCGAGGGCGCGGATGCCGGAGCCGGCGTCGAGGATCAGGGACGTACCGTCGCTGCCCAGCACCTGTGCGCAGGCGGTGTTCCCGCCGTAGCCCTGCGTGGCCGGGCCGGCGCTCGCGATGGAGCCGCGAGTGCCCCAGAAGGTGACCCTCACTCGGGGCCCTGCTCCCAGAACATCGCGACTGCGCCGATGAGGCGACCACGACCACCTTCGAGTGGGAACGCCGTGATCTCGATCGTGTGCTCCTGGCCATTGCGGCCCGTGATCACGAGCGGTCCGTGCGTGGGTCGCCGATCCGTGAGGGCGCGCACCAGCGGCAAGGACGACGCCGGCTCGGCGACGCCCTCCGCGCTTCGAGGCTGGAAGGCCGCGGTCCAGGTCTCGAAGGGCAGGCTGTCGAGCTCGTCGAGACGGATGCCGAGCAGGACCTCGGCTGGCTCGTTCAGGAAGACGAGGTCACCGCGGGCGTCGACAAGGAAGACCGGCACGACCAGCGACGTCGCCAGCTGGCGGAAGAGGATGAGCTCGATCGGATGCTGGGGCATCTGGCTGGTGATCGTAGGAGTCGAGGCCAGCCACCTGCAAGGTGCGCGCGCTCGGCGTGTGCTACCACGGGGCGCGATGCGCGCCCTCGAGTGGCTGCTCGACTCAGACCCGGCGATTCGCTGGCAGGCGCTCCGGGACCTGACCGAGGCGCCCGCCTCGGAGGTCGCGGCCGAGCGGGCGCGAGTCGCGACCGAGGGCTGGGGTGCCCAGCTGCTGGCGCTTCGGCGCCCTGACGGGCAGTGGGACATCGGCAAGGCCGATACCGAGTGGATCACCTTGCTCGCGCTGTACCTCCTCCGGGACATGGGCCTGGATCCGGCGAGCGCGGAGGCGAGCTCCGCCATCGACCAGCTTCGCGATCTGCGCTGGCACAACCCGTGGGCCGAATGGGACGGCCAGCGGGTGTTCGACGGCGAGGTCGAGCCGTGCATCAACGGCAAGGTCGTCGCGGTCGGGGCGCACTTCGGGGTCGAGGTCGACGGGATCGTCGAGCGGCTGCTCGGCGAGCAGATGGAGGACGGTGGCTGGAACTGCGAGCAGGAGAACGGCTCGATCCGCGGGTCGTTCCACACGACCATCAGCGTCCTCGAGGGCCTGCTCGAGGTCGGGCGCAGGGGCGGTGGCTCGGCAGCGCTGACGACCGCGGTCGAACGCGGGCAGGCATACCTCCTCGATCGCGGGCTGCTGCGCCGGCGCTCGACCGGCGGGCTCATCGACCCGGATTTCTCGCTCTTCGCGTACCCGGCCGGCCACCGCTACGACGTCCTGCGCGGGCTCGACCACCTCCGCGATGCGGGCGTGCCGCCGGATCCGCGGGTGGCCGAGGCGATCGAGCTCGTCCGCTCGAAGCGGGACGCGGACGGACGCTGGCCGCTCGACAGGCTGCACGAGAGCGAGATGGTCAACTCGCGCGTCCGCGACCTCGGCTTCGACATGGACGAGAGCGAGGGCCGACCGAGCCGCTGGAACACGCTGCGGGCGATGCGCGTGCTGGCCTGGTACGACGGCGCTCGGTAGCTCGTGGACCACGCCGACCACGCCCGCCTGATCCGTGACGGCGTCTCGGGCGGTGGGTCGACCTGGGCCGACCTCGGACTGGCCCCTGCTCGCGCAGGCCTTACGCGCCGGCGCCCTCCGCCTCGCCGTATGCCCACAGGTCGAGGGAATCGAGGTCGATCACATCGAGGCCGTTCGTCGCAAGGGCGCCGGCGATCTGAGCTCGGTGCTCGGTCGCATGGTGAATCGCCTGGGCGAGGATGGTCGATCGGGCGCGGACGGGACGCTCCGGGTTGGCGTGCGGGAGCAGCTCGTCCGGGAGCCCGGCCTGGGCTCGCAGCCGGGCGTCCAGCGCGGCACAGCGTGCCGCGATCTCGGTGAGCTCCGCGACGGAGGTCGGTGGTTCGATGTCCGGCGGCCGGCCGGCCTGCTCCAGGCGCGAGGCATAGCCGCCCGCGGCCGACACGAGGTGCGCGAGAATCCGGGCTGCGGACCATTCGTTGCGCGGGGCCGTCATCTTGAGCGCCGAGTCCTGTTGCTCGGCGAGGCGCGCGATCAGTGCCGCGTTCGCCCAGGCCATGTGCCGGAGCAATCGGTCGAGCGTCGGGTCGGGCGTGGATCCGGACACGTGCTGGTCGGGCCTCCGAGGTCGCAGGTCAACATCGGCACGGTACTACGGCGAGCGTGGACCGACCGTGGTTGTCCCGTCAGCCCTGGACGAGCCGCAGGAACGCGTCGACGGAGATTCGCGGGTGACCCGCCGTGCCCTTGCAGACGATCTTGATCGAGTGCGTCCCGTTCGCCGCCCAGTTGAAGGCAAAGACGATCTGGCGCTGGCGATAGGTGCTCGTGCGGAGGTTGATGGTGCCCTTGTACACCCCGTCGATGTAGATCGCCGCGGAGCCCCGGGTCGGCCCGGTCGTGGCGACCCAGGCGATGCTTGAGCCAGTGAAGGTGTACTTCATCCAGGCGCCCGCCGCGTCGGTGTACTTCTCGCTGCCTCCGGACGCGGCCCGCACGGCCGCCGTGTGCCAGGTGCCGCCAGAGGTCACGCCTGCGCCCGACTGCTCCGTCAGCATCGGCGTGACGGTCGGGCCCGCCACCCAGCTGCTCGTGTTGCCGACGCGGTCCGTGGCACGCACGTGGTAGCCGTACCTGATCCCGAACGTGAGGGTCTCCGTCAGCGCCGTCGTCGTCGCGGCCGGCAGGCCAACGCCCGACCAGGCCCCTCCGGCGGTCGACCGCTGGAGCTCGTCCAGCGCGACTCCGCTCGGGTCACTCGCGGACCAGGTGGTCAAGACCGGGGCCCCGGCGGCGCCCATGGTGGTCCGGTAGTACAGCCTGGTGAACGGCGCCGAGACGGTCGGGGGTGCGGCATCCGTGACCACCAGCGTCGCGGTCGTCGTGCGGGTCATGCTGTTCGCGGTGCCACTGATCACGACCGGATAGCTGCCGGCGGCCGGGGCGACCCCGCCGCTCGCGGCGGAAATCGTCAGCGTCGCGGTGGTACCCGTGTTGGTCGTGGGGTTGAGGGTTGCCTGGGCGCCGGCCGGCAGCCCGGTGACCGACAGGTTGATCGGGAGGGTGAAGAAGTCGCGCTGGATCGGGATCGTGAACTGGGTGGTGGCACCCTGCTCCACCGACTGCTGCGCCGGGCTCGTCCCGACGTGGAAATCCGCGCCGACGGTGACGGGCGTCAGGTCGAGGCCGTTGTAGCGGTCGAGGTCGACGCAGCCGCCGATACCCGGAACAGACCCGCAGTCGCCGTACTGCCAGAACGTCCAGCCGTGATTGCCCCAGTTGTTGGCCGGGACCGACGGATGGTCGACGCCCCAGTGGGCGATCCACAGGACCGTGTAGCCCTGGTTGGCGAACGCCGCCGTGTCGTTCAGGGCGGCATGCCAGAAC
>DASQIK010000048.1:0-18266 GCA_035631615.1 Candidatus Dormiibacterota bacterium
ACACGAGCTTCCCGCTGCGCAAGGACTTCTACCTGCCGGACGATGCCGCCCGCTCACCGGGCGCCGGCGTCCGCCCGATGGAACGCACCAGGAGCCCGATCGACGCCGCGGCCGGCATCCTGCGCCGGACGCGGGCCTGAGGAATGCCGTGACCACCGAGACGCCGCCGCGTGCCACCCCGAAGGGCACCCACCGCTCCGCCGACGATCCGAACGTCCTGCTGCAGGACGACTACGACTTCTACGAGCCGATCCCGCCGTACCCGCCGCGGACCGAGCGTGAAGCCGAGTTCTACACGCTCGGCGACGGCGAGATGTTCCTCAACATGGGGCCCCAGCACCCGTCGACGCATGGCGTGCTCCGCGTCGTCCTCAAGCTCGACGGCGAGCGCGTGGTCGACATCGACCCGGTCCTCGGCTACCTCCACCGCGGCGTCGAGAAGCTCGTCGAGAACGCCGACTACCACCAGACCATCAGCCAGGTCGACCCGCTCGAGTACATCTCGTCGCTGTTCTGCGAGTGGGCGCCGGTCACGGCCTACGAGAAGCTGCTCGACGTCGACGTGCCCCGGCGCGCGGAGTACATCCGGGTGCTCTCCGGCGAGCTCAACCGGATCGCCAGTCACGCCCTGTTCATGGGCTGGTTCGCGCTCGACCTCGGCGGCCTGACGCCGATCCTGTGGTCGTTCATCGAGCGCGACGAGATCGTCGAGATGCTCGCCGCCCTGACCGGCCAGCGGATGCTGTTCAACTACTTCCGCATCGGCGGCGTGAATGGCGATCTCAACCACGAGTTCATGAGCCGCCTCGGCGACTGGATGAGCCGCGCGGTCAGCCAGATCGAGGCGAACATCGCCCTGCTCAACGAGAACGAGATCTTCACCCGGCGCGCGAGCGGCCTCGGCGTCGTCGACACCGAGACGGCGCTGCGGTACTGCATGACCGGCTCGAACCTGCGGGCCACCGGCGTCCCGTTCGACCTGCGCCGCACGCACCCGTACTCGATCTACCCCGAGCTGGAGTTCGACATCCCGACCCGGACCGAGGGTGACTGCCTGGCCCGCTACCTGCTCCGGATGGAGGAGATCAAGCAGAGCCTCCGGATTATCGACCAGTGCCTGGAGAAGATGCCCGACGGCCCCATCATGGCCAAGCTCCCGCGGCTGCTCCGCCCGCGACCCGGTCGCGCGTGGGCCGCGGTCGAGGGGCCGCGCGGCGTGTACGGCGCCTACGCCATCTCCGATGGCACGGACCAGCCGTTCCGGCTGAAGATCCACGACCCGAGCTTCATCCACCTCCAGGCGGTCGGCGCCCTGCTCCCGGGCCACCTCCTCGCCGACACCATGGCGATCATGGCGAGCCTCGACCCCGTGATGGGCGGGGTTGACAAGTGAACGAGTACCTCCCCTCACGGCCGGGGCGTCCAGGCCAAGGCGGTGGCGAGCACACGAGCGCGCGCACCTCGGGGTGCGTAAGCGAGCGCGCGCAGCCGCCAACGCCGGCATGGGCGGCTCGGGCGGGAGGCCGCCGATGACCGCGATGACAAGGACGTGGGACCGGCTGACGCTGCCCGGCAAGGCGCTCGCGGTCATCATCCCGCTCGGCGGGGTGCTGACGCTCGGGCTGGTGCTGGTGCTGGTGCTGTTCGGGCAGCAGATCCTGGACATCCTCGTCTTCAACCTGCCGATCGTCCGATTCGTCTTCGTCGCCCTGGTCCTGCTCCTCCTCGCCCCGCCGATCGCGTTTGTGATCATCTACATGGAGATGAAGGTCATCGCCCTGATGAACCTGCGGATCGGGCCGGACCGGGTCGGGCCGTGGGGCTCATTGCTGTCGACGGTGCACGGCCTCAAGGTCCTCATGAAGGAGGACTTCACCCCGACCCGCGCCGACGCGGTCGTCTTCACCTGGGCGCCGGTCGTCGTGTTCGCGGCCGCGGCACTCTCGGCGCTCGTCCTGCCGTTCGCGCCGGGCCTGTACGGCCAGGACTTCAACCTCGCGCTGCTGTACTTCTTCGCGATCGGCGGCATGACCGTCGTGGGGCTGCTGATGGGCGGCTGGTCGAGCTTCAACAAGTACTCGCTGCTCGGCGGCCTCCGCTCGGCCGCGCAGATCGTGAGCTACGAGATCCCGCTCACCCTGTCCGTCGTCGGCCTCGTGATCCTCGCCGGAACGATGAGCCTCAACCAGATCGTCCAGCAGCAGGGCGCCAGCGGCTGGTTCACCGACTGGTACATGGTCCGCCAGCCGCTCGGCTTCCTGATCTTCGCGATCGCCGCGACGGCCGAGGCCAACCGCACGCCGTTCGACCTGACCGAGGCCGACTCCGAGATCGTCGCCGGCTTCGCGACCGAGTACTCAGGCATGCGCTTCGGGTTCTTCTTCTTCGCCGAATACATCAACGTGTTCATCGTCTCGGCGATCACGGTCGTCCTGTTCATGGGTGGCTGGAACGCGCCGTTCCCGTTCCCGCACATCAGCTGGATCATCGATCCGAGCCAGCTCGGCATCGGGCTGCTGTTCATCGTGGCGCTGGTGCCGGTCATCGGCACCCTCGTGTTCGCGGCGCCGTTCTTCCTGTATCGCAGCAAGACCCGCTGGTGGGTCGCCCTGATCCTCGGGTTCGTGCTGTTCAACGTCGTCGTCGGCGGGATCTTCGGGTTGTGGGCGTACATCAACTTCAACTGGGTCGCCGGCCTGTTCTGGTTCCTGGGCAAGACGTTCACGCTCGTCTTCGTGTTCGTCTGGATGCGCGGCACGCTGCCGCGCGTTCGAATCGACCAACTGATGGGCTTCGCCTGGAAGTGGCTGCTGCCGGCGGCGCTGCTCAACCTGTTCGTGACGGCGGCCGCGGTGGTCGTCGTCGACAGCGTCCCGGGGCTGGGCAAGTGAGCTTCCTGCCGAGCGTCGTGCCGGGGCTCGGCATGGTCAAGGGCATGGCCCTGACCCTGCGCCGGTTCTTCGCCCCGAAGGCGACGGTCATGTACCCGGAACAGCCCGCGGACGTCGCGACGAAGTTCCGTGGCCGGCTGCAGCTCCTGTACGACGAGAACGGGGCGCTCAAGTGCGAGACGTGCTTCCAGTGCGCCCAGGCCTGCCCGATCGAGTGCATCGACATGGGCGGCATGGACACGAAGGGCCGCTTCCACGTCCACTGGGGCCCGCCCGAGACGTACGGCGAGCGGCGCGAGGAATCGGCCCTGCGCCGGTCCGGCCGCGCCGTGCCGGATCCCGCCTACGAGCACTTCGCGCCGTTCGACACGGCGACGGTGGACGGCATCCTCGAGGCGCACGACCACGACCCGAAGTACCTGCTCCAGATCCTCGCGGCGACCCAGGCGGCGTTCGGGTTCCTGCCCGTCTCGGCGCTGAAGCGGATCAGCGAGCGGACGGGCACGTGGTACGCGCAGATCTACGGCACGGCGTCGTACTACGGGCATTTCCGCTTCGAGCCGCCGGCGGCGAAGGAGCAGGCAGCCGAGGTCGGGGCACGACGGGCCACGGACGCGGCCTACCTCGAGGCGCTCGGGGCGTCGCTCGGCGGCCGGATGGGGCGCGACACGTGAGCGCGATCCTCGCCTCCCCCCGGGACTGGCCGTCGATCCTCCTGGCGCGCGCCGGCGCCGCCGATCCGAGCGACCTCGACGCGGCGATCAGCGCCGGTGCGTTCGAGGGCCTCCGACGCGCCGTCCGCGAGCTCGGGCCGGAAGGCACGATCAACGAGGTCGAGGCGAGCGGGCTGCGCGGCCGCGGCGGCGCGGGCCACCTGACCGCCGAGAAGTGGCGGACGGCGGCCGAGACGCCCGCACCGCGCCGGTACGTCGTCGCGAACGGCTACGGCGCCGACCCATCGGCGAGCACGGACCGCACCCTGATCGAGACCGACCCGTACGCGGTGATCGAGGGAGCGGCCATCGCCGCGTTCGCGATCGGCGCCGAGGACGCCTTCATCTCCGTTCGCGCGACGGCGACGGAGGCGATCAACCGTCTCGAGACCGCGATCGATGCCGCGACCGCCCGCAACTTCATCGGCGACGACGTGCTCGGGAGCGGCCGGCGGATCGAGGTCGGCGTCCGGACCGTCCAGGGCGCGTACATGCTCGGCGAGGAGACCGTCCTGCTCAAGGCCCTCGACGGCAAGCGCGGCCAGCCCGAGCAACGCCCGCCGCACCCGGCGACGCGCGGCTTCCGGAACGCGCCGACGGTCGTCCAGAACGTGCAGACCCTCGCCTCCGTGCCCTGGATCCTCGTCCATCGGGCGAAGGCGTTCAAGGCGATCGGCCTCGGCGACGCGCCGGGCACGATCCTCGTCGAGGTCCGCGGCCACGCGAAGAGCGGCGTGGCCGAGGTTCCGCTGGGGACGCCGCTCGAGCGGATCGTGGATCTCGGCGGCAAGGCCGGTGCAGGCCGGACGCTCAAGGCCATGATCGTCGGCGGCCCGACAGGCGGCATCCTCCCGCCGAGCGAGCTGAGCACGCCGTATACGTTCGCCGACCTGCGTGCCGTCGGCGCTCACGTCGGGTCGGGGTCGGTCATCGTCGTCGACGATCGCGCCTGCGTCGTCGATCTCGGTCGCCTGCTGACCCGCTTCTCCGCCGACGAGGCGTGCGGCAAGACGATCCCGTGCCGGATCGGCCTGCGCCGCATCGCCGAGATCGGCGAGCGACTGTCGGCCGGCACCTCCCGCGCCGGCGACCTCGACCTCCTGTCCGACCTCTCCGCCGACGTCGTCGGCTCGGGCCTGTGCGACCACGAGCGGCTCGCCACACTGCCGATGATGAGTGGCCTCCGCTACTTCCGCGACGAGCTCGACGCGCACCTCCTGCGCGGCGAGTGCCCGGCCGGCGTCTGCAGCCCGACCCGCCTCGGAGCGACGGCATGACCGACCTGATCGAGCGACCGCCGGGCGAGGTCGCGCCGAGCGAGGTCGCGCCGAGCGAGCCGGCCACGCCTCCCGGGCCCCCGACCCCGATCGTCCCGCGCCGGCACGAGGCCCGCCTCGAGAGCCGCCCGGACATGCCGATCAGGCGCGACACGCTCCAGCCGCTGGAGGACTCCCACGCGGAGCGCCTCCTGACGACCCAGGCGCCGCAGCGGCCGCAGTCGACGCCGCGCATCCGCATCGAGGTCGACGGCCGCGTGGTCGAGGGCACGGACGGCCAGACGATCCTCGAGGTCTGTCGCGACAACGGGATCGAGATCCCGACCCTGTGCTACGAACCGAAGCTGCCCGGCTTCGGGGCGTGCCGCATGTGCGTCGTCGAGGTCGAGGGCGAGGAGCATCCGCCGATCTCGTGCTCGCGCACGTGCGAGGACGGCATGAAGGTCCAGACCCAGACCGACGAGATCCGGCGCCTCCGCCGCACGAACCTCGAGCTGATCTTCAGCGACCACAACGCGTACTGCCTGCCGCCGTGCCAGAACAAGTGCCCGAGCCACATCGACATCCCGGGCTTCCTGAAGCAGAACGCCGAGGGCAACTTCCGCGAGTCCACTCGGATCTTCAAGCGGACGATCCCGTTCCCGTCCGTCCTCGGCCGCGTCTGTCCGGCGCCGTGCGAGGAGCACTGCCGGCGCGACGAGGTCGATGAGGCGATCGCGATCCGCGACTCGCACCGCTATGCCGGCGACATGGTCATCAAGTCGATGCTCGACGACGACCTCGACCCGCCGGTCCCGTTCGAGCGCCAGCCGGCGACCGGGCGCCGGGCGGCCGTCATCGGCTCGGGACCCGCGGGCATGGCCGCGGCGTACTACCTCCTCCTGTCCGGCCACGACGTCACCGTCTTCGAGCGCGACCCGGCACCCGGCGGGATGCTCCGCTACGGCATCCCGCAGTACCGCCTCCCGAAGGTCGAGGTCCTCGAGGCGGAGTACGAGAGCGTCACGCGGCTCGGCGGCAGGATCGTGTGCAACCAGGGGCTCGGCCGCGACTTCACCCTCGACGACCTCCAGTACCAGGGCTTCGACGCGGTCGTCATCGCGATCGGCTGCTACGACACGAACAAGCTCGGCATCCCCGGCGAGGACGCACCGGAGGTCCTCGACGGCCTCGAGTACCTGCGCACCGCGACGCTCGGCCTGCCGTACCCCGGCCACAAGGGCAAGCGCGTCGTCGTGATCGGCGGCGGCTTCACCTCGATGGACTGCTCGCGGACGTCGATTCGCCAGGGCGCGAAGGAAGTGACCCTCGTCTACCGCCGCGACATGAAGGACATGCCGGCCTCGAACGAGGTCCACGAGGCGATCGAGGAAGGCGTCACCGCAATCTTCCAGGCCGGCCCGACCCGCGTCATCACGGACAAGGACAACAACGTCACCGGCGTCGAGTTCATCCGGATGGCCCTGGGCGCGCCCGACGCGTCCGGCAGGCGCCGCCCGGAGCCCGCTCCCGGCACCGAGTTCACCATTCCCTGCGATCGCGTGCTGCTGGCGATCGGCCAGGGGCCCGAGCTGACCTGGATGGGGCCCGGCTCCCAGGGCACCAAGGCGACGAAGAACAAGCGCCTTCAGGCCGACGCGGTCACCTTCGAGACCGGGCGGGCGGGCGTGTTCGGCACCGGCGACGTCCGCATCGGCGCGGCCACCGTCGTCCAGGCGATCGCCGAGGGCCGGCGGGCGGCCTACGCCGTGGACGCGTTCCTGCGCGGCAACGACCTGTCCCAGATCCGGACCCGCCAGACTCTCGCCGAGCCCGAGCCGATCTTCCTCTCGATCGTGCCGTTCACGGCCGAGATCAAGGAGCCGCGCTACCGGATGCAGGCCATGGAGGCCGCCGAGCGCAACCGGAACTACGTCGAGTACGAGATCCCGTACTCGCGCGAGGAGATCGTGAGCGAGTCCTCGCGCTGCCTCCAGTGCACGTGCGAGGCGATCGGCTTCTGCGACCTCCGCCGCCTCGGCATCGAGTACGGCACGACCCTCGACACCCTCGAGCCGGACCCGCACCAGGGCGCGGGGCTGCGCTCGGTCAACGAGAACCGGTTCACCGGCATCAACCACGACTACATCCGGGACGACTCGCACGCGTTCATCCTGCGCGAGCCGTCGCGCTGCATCGACTGCGGCCGATGCGCCCAGGTCTGCTCCGAGGTCGTCGGGGCGGCGTGCTACGACTTCATGCGTATCGGCTTCGACACGCTCGTCACCACGCCGCTCGACATGAGCCTGAACGACACGCCGTGCGTGTCGTGCGGGCGCTGCGCGGAGACGTGCCCGACCGGCGCGCTGATGCCCAAGCCGCGCGTGCTCCAGAAGTACGAGGTCGACGAGAGCCGCTGCATCCTGTGCGGGATCTGCGTCGACGCCTGCCCCTACGACGCGCTGCGCGACGGCGGCGAGTTCGAGCTGGCCCACTCCAGCCGCGAGGAGCCGATGATCGACCTCATGGCCATGGCCCAGGTCGATCGCGAGACCGAGGTCACCTACATCCGCAAGGAGCGCGACTGGCTCCAGCGCGCGATCGACGCCGGGCGGTACGTCCAGTCGGACCGGCTCCTGACCGTGCTCCCGGCGAGCCTGTCGCGGAACGGGGATTCCTCGGCTGCAGCGGCTGGCAACGGTGCGCACGCCGGTCACGGGCACGCCGAGTCCCACGGCGGCTCGCACGCCCGGCTGAAGTAGCCGAGCGCATGCGAGCCTGGCTGTACCTGATCGCGGCGGCCATCGCCGGCGCGATCATCACCACGCCGGCACTGATCGTGCTGATCCTGATGGGCGGCTCGTTCAACGATGCCCTCGTCGCAGGGCTCGCCACGCTCATGCTTGCGAGCGGCATCGCGGTCGTCTCGATGCGCGACATCATCCGCTGCGGTCTGGCGATGATCGTGTGCTTCCTGGCGCTGGCCGGCATCTACGTGACGCTCGGCGCGCCGATGGTCGCGGCCGCGCAGGTGCTCGTCTACATCGGTGCAATCAGCGTCCTGATCCTGTTCGCCATCATGCTCACCGCCGACAAGAGCGGCGCCGGCCGCCTGACCTTCCAGACACAGGCCGCGCCGGCCGCGATCGCCGCGATCATCGTGTTCGTCCTCGTCGGGGTGGGCGCGTACAGCACGGACTGGACGGTGGCGGCCAGCCCCGTCCGGATCGCGACGACCGCGCTCGCCCAGCTCCTCTTCGACAACTACGTCCTCGCGCTCGAGGCCGTCAGCGTCCTGCTCCTCGCCGCCGTCGTCGGCGGCGTGTTCCTGGCCAAGCGCGAGGGCGGCGAGTAATGCACCTCGCCGACCAGCTCGACACGTACCTCACGCTTTCCGGCGCGCTGTTCGCGATCGGGACGTTCGGCTTCCTGGCCCGCCGGAACGCGATCTCGATGCTCATGTCCATCGAGCTGATGCTGAACGCCGTGAACCTCTCCATCGTTGCGTTCGGAGCGTTCATCCCGACGCTGAAGGGCGACGGCGCGGTGATCGCGCTCATCGTCATCGCCGTCGCAGCAGCCGAGGCGACCGTCGGGCTGGCGATCGTCATCGCGATCTTCCGCAACCGCAAGACGCCGCTGGTCGACGAGTACGACGCGATGCGCCGATGAGCTTCGAGCAGCTGCTCGTCGTCCTGATCGTGGCCCTGCCCCTGGCGGGCTTCCTCACGACCGCGATGGTCGGGCGCCGGCTCGGGCTGAACGCGTTCTGGATCCCGGTCGGGGCGGTCGTCGCCTCATGGCTGATCGCGATGCTCGTCATCGCAACGTTTCACGGCTCGATCCTCGGGAGCGACACGGGCCTCCAGGTCACGCTCTGGCAGTGGATCCCGGCGGGCGGGCTCACCGTCGACTTCGGCTTCTTCGTCGACAACCTGACGGCGGTGCTCCTGATCGTCGTCACGACGATCGGCATGCTCGTCCACGTCTACTCGATCGGCTACATGCGCCACGACCCGGGCTACTGGCGCTTCTTCGCCTACCTCAACCTGTTCATGGTCTCCATGCTGCTGCTCGTGCTCGCGGACAGCTGGCTCGTGCTGTTCCTGGCCTGGGAGCTCGTCGGCCTGTCGAGCTACCTGCTGATCGGGTTCTGGTACCGCAAGCGGACCGCCGCCGAGGCGAGCAAGAAGGCGTTCATCACGAACCGCGTCGGTGACGTCGGCTTCGCGCTCGGGATCATGGCGATCTTCGTCAACACCCACACCCTGAACATCCGCGACTCGATCACCAACCTGACCGCGGTCGGGGTCGGGGCGACGCCCTGCGCGCTCGGCACGGTCTGTTCGCCCGCTCCGCTGATGATCCCGATCTGGATCATCGCGCTGCTGGTCTTCGCGGGCGCGGTCGGCAAGAGCGCCCAGTTCCCGCTGCACGTCTGGCTGCCGGACGCGATGGAGGGCCCGACGCCGGTGTCGGCCCTCATCCACGCAGCCACGATGGTCAACGCCGGCGTCTACCTCGTCGCCCGCGCCAACCCGATCTTCGCGGCCGCGCCGGACGTCATGGTGATCGTCGCCGGGATCGGCATCTTCACGGCGATCCTGGCCGCCTCGATCGCGATGACCCAGACCGACATCAAGCGCGTCCTCGCCTACTCGACGCTGAGCCAGCTCGGCTACATGTTCGCGTCGCTCGGGGTCGGGGCGTGGGTCGCGGCGATCTTCCATCTGATGACCCACGGCTTCTTCAAGGGCCTCCTCTTCCTCGGCTCGGGGTCGGTGATCCATGCCGTCCACGAGGAGCAGGACATGCGCAGGATGGGCGGCCTGCGCAAGAATATCCCGATCACGTACCGGACGATGCTGATCGGCGCCATCGCCATCTCGGGCATCCCGCCGCTCGCCGGCTTCTTCAGCAAGGACGAGATCCTCGGCGAGTCGTTCAAGAATGGCTTCACCTGGGTCTGGGCGATCGGCATCCTCGTCGCCGTGATGACCGCGTTCTACATGTTCCGGCTCATCGGCCTGACGTTCTGGGGCAAGAGCCGGGTCGACCCGACGGTCGAGGCGAAGATCCACGAGTCCCCGCGGACGATGACCACGCCGCTCGTACTGCTCGCGATCCCGTCCGTCCTGCTCGGCATCATCCTGAGCTGGCCGGGCCCGCCGCTCGGGCCCCTGTTCGGCATTAACGGCCAACAGGGCCTGCTCGCAGGCTACCTCCAGCCGGTGTTCGAGCTCGGGCAGCGGATGCTCGGTCGCGAAGAGGGCGCGTTCCAGCTCGGCGGCATCGATGGCCTCCTGCTCGTGATCAGCATCGCCGTTGCCCTCGCGGGCATGGTCGCGGCCTGGCGCCTGTTCGGCGTCGAGCTCGGGCCCATCGAGGGCCACGGCCGGCCGGCGGTCGTCCAGGCCCTGACCAAACGCCTGGCGTTCCTCTACCGCGCCTCCGCCAACAAGTGGTGGTTCGACGACATCAACAACCTGCTGTTCGTCGTGATCGGGGGTCGGTTCGCGAACGCGCTCGCGTGGTTCGACCAGAACGTCGTCGACGGCATTGTCAACGGCATCGGGTCGGTCGTGCGTCGAAGCGGCGGCGGCCTCGCCCGCGTCCAGACGGGACGCGTCCAGAATTACGCGCTGGGCATCGCTCTCGGGCTGATCGCGATGGCCGGTTCGTACTTCCTGATCCTGGGGCGCTAGGCGATGCTGCTGACCGCCGTCGTCTTCCTGCCCCTCGTCGGGGCCGTGATCATCGGCTTCTCACCCGCGCGCTGGGCGCGTGTGCTCGCGCTCACCGCCGCACTCGCGACGTGGGTCGTGTCGCTCGTCGTCGCCCTCAACTTCCACGCCGGTGCGGCTGGTTTCCAGCTGGTCGAGGCGGTCAACTGGATTCCGATCTTCGGCATCCAGTACAAGCTCGGCATCGATGGGCTGTCGCTCGCCCTGGTCATCCTCACCACGACCCTGAGCTGGATCAGCATCCTCGCGAGCTTCGCGCCGATCCAGACCCGGATCAAGGAATACATGATCTCGTTCCTGATCCTCGAGGTCGGGATGACGGGCGTGTTCCTCGCCCTCGACACGTTCCTGTTCTACATCTTCTGGGAAGTGGTCCTCGTCCCGATGTACCTGATCATCGGGATCTGGGGCGGGCAGAACCGGATCTACGCGACGATCAAGTTCGTCCTGTACACCCTCGTCGGCTCACTGCTGATGCTGGTGGCCATCCTCGCGACCGCGTTCGCCTACCAGGGCGCGCACGGCGGGGTCTGGGCCGGTGCGTTCGACTACGAGGCGCTGCGTGCCTACGCCGGAACGACCGGCTTCAGCGACGGCCTCCAGCTGCTGGCGTTCGCGGCGTTCTTCCTCGCCTTCGCGATCAAGGTCCCGATGTTCCCGTTCCACACCTGGCTGCCCGACGCCCACACCGAGGCGCCGACCGCCGGTTCGGTGATCCTCGCCGGCGTGCTCCTCAAGCTCGGCGGCTACGGCTTCATCCGGTTCAGCCTGTCGCTGTACCCGGAGGCGTCGCACACGTATGCGCCGCTGATCATCGTGCTCAGCCTGATCGCGATCATCTACGGCGCGATCGTGGCCATGGTCCAGCCGGACCTGAAGCGGCTCGTCGCCTACTCGTCCGTGAGCCACATGGGCTTCGTCACGCTCGGCGTGTTCGTGTTCCAGGAGCAGGGCCTCGACGGCGCCGTGCTCCAGATGATCAACCACGGCCTGATCACGGGCG
This sequence comes from Candidatus Dormiibacterota bacterium, assembly GCA_035631615.1. Classification (GTDB taxonomy): domain Bacteria; phylum Chloroflexota; class Limnocylindria; order Limnocylindrales; family CSP1-4; genus UBA5189. The sequence goes on from DASQIK010000048.1 coordinate 11,608, forward strand.
CCCTGTTCCTGCTGGTCGGCGTGATCTACGAGCGGACCCACGACCGGACGATCGCGAAGATGGGGGGATTGGCGGCCCTCACCCCCGTGTACGCCGCGGTCTTCGGCTTCTTCGTGTTCGCCTCGGCGGGCCTGCCGGGCCTGTCCGGCTTCGTCGGCGAGTTCCTGACCCTGCTCGGCACGTTCACGACCAACCCGTGGGCCGCCGCAGTGGCGACCTTCGTGATGATCCTCGCCGCCGCCTACCTGCTGTGGATGTTCCAGCGGGTGGTGCTCGGCGAGCCGTCGGCATTCCTGCTCGGGCTCAAGCACCACCTCTCGGACATGAACGCGACTGAGATCTTCACCCTCGCGCCCCTCGGTGCGCTCGTCGTCGTGTTCGGCCTGTTCCCGGGCATCCTCCTGAATCTCATCCGGCAGCCGGTCCAGAGCACGCTCGCGGCCGTCGCGAACGCGACCGCGATCCCGGTCGACCCAGTGTTCGTCTCGATCGGGCTGGGGTTCGTGGCGGCCGTGATCGCCGCGCGCCTGCTGGCGCTCCGCCCCCGGACCCCGACCGCGGGTGATTCGACCGCCGTGACGACGGTCGAGGGTGCCGCCGGATGAGCAACGACATCCTGGCCCTCGGCCCTTTCATCGCCGCCGTGCTCGTCGCGATCGCGGTCCTCCTGGTGGACGTGGCGGTGCCGGGCAGGCGGGGACCGGTCCTGGTCGTGGCCCTCGGCGGCCTCGCCATCGTGGCCGCGCTCACGATCACCACGGGCGCCGCGGTGGCCGGCGGGAATGGCACCAGCCAGATCCACGCGTTCGGCGGCGCCTATGTCGTCGACGGGCTCACGACCTTCCTGGACCTGATCTTCATCGGCATCGTCGCGCTGACGATCGTGTTCGGACCGGACTACCTCGACGCTCGCGGCCTGCCGCTCGCCGAGTTCTCGATCGTCCTGCTGTTCGCGATGACGGGCGCGATGCTGATTGCCGGCTCGGCCGACCTGCTCGTCCTGTTCATCGCCCTCGAGCTCATGGTCCTGCCCGGCTACATGCTCGCCGGCTACCACAAGAGCGACGGCTACTCGACCGAGGGCGCGATCAAGTACTTCCTCCTCGGCTCGTTCAGCTCGGCCATCTTCCTGTTCGGGCTGGCGTTCGTGTGGGGCACGACCGGAACGACCAACATCGAGGGCGTCCGTACCGCGCTGCAGGCCATCGTGGCGGGCAGGCAGGCCGTGTCCCCGGCCCTGATCCTCGGGTTGGGCTTCCTGACCACCGGCGTGGCCTTCAAGATCGCCGCGGTCCCCTTCCACTACTGGACGCCCGACGCCTACCAGGGCTCGCCCACGCCGGTGACCGGCTACCTCTCGGTCGGGCCGAAGGTCGGGGCGTTCGCGCTGATCCTCCGGCTGTTCGTCGATGCGCTCGGCCCGCTCCGCGCCGACTGGCTCCAGGTCATCGTCGTGCTCGCGATCCTGACGATGACCCTCGGCAACCTCGTCGCGCTCACCCAGAGCAACGTGAAGCGGATGCTCGCCTACTCGTCGATCGCGCATACCGGCTACATGCTCGTGGGGCTGGCGGCGTTCGCGGCCGGCATCCCGCTCGGGCTCCAGGGCCTGCTCTACTACGGGGCCGCGTACTCGGTCATGAACCTCGGCGCGTTCGCAGTCGTGGCGGCGATCCAGCGCCGGGCGGGCGTGACCTCCGGCCTCGACACCTTCGCCGGGCTCGGCCGCAGGGAGCCGTGGCTGGCGATCCTCATGACCCTGTTCCTGCTGTCGCTGACCGGGATCCCGCCGACCACCGGCTTCTTCGGCAAGGCGATGGTCATCCTCGCCGCGGTCCAGGCGGGCCAGGCGGGCTACACCGCCGTCGGGATCCTCGCCGTGATCGCGGTCATCAACGCCGCCGCGGCCGCGTTCTACTACCTTCGCGTCGTCGTCTACATGTTCATGCGCGATCCGCGCTCCGAGGACGTCCCGCTCGCCCACGGCCGGCTCCTGTGGGGCGGGCTCGCGGTGGCCAGCGTGCTGACCGTCGTCCTGGGCCTCATTCCCGGGCCGTTCCTCACGATCGTCAACCAGGCCGCCCACGCCATCGGCGGGTAGGAACGTTCGACCGGCCGCACCGCACACGGGTGCTAGAGTCGAGGTGATGGACACGGTCGGGCGACGGCTTCGGCTGCGCCTGCTGCCGGCGCTGCTCACGGCGATGGGCGTGGTCCTGCTCTCGACCGGGCTGATGTCGTACTCGACCGCGGTGCAGGCGCCGCCCACCGCCCGGGCCCTCGCCTCGTACGACCCGCTCCCGACGCTCAGCCCGGGCTTCGCGCTCCCGAGCAGTGGCACCGGCTCGGCCGCCGCGCCGACGTTCCCACCGGATCGGGTCGCCACGCGGGTCGTCATCCCGCGACTCGGGATCGACCTGCCGGTGATGCTCCAGACCGACAACTACGGCCTGTACCCGCTCTGCGACGTCGCGCTGTACCAGCCCCTGATGGGCCAGCCGGGCCAGGGCCGCGCGACGTACATCTACGCGCACGCCCGGGACGGCATGTTCCTGCCGCTGCTGCAGGCATCGGAGGTCAACAACGGCGCGAAGCTGCTGGGCTTGACGGTCGAGGTTTACACGAGCGACGACTGGCGCTTCCTGTACACGATCACCGAGGTCCGCCGGCACGCCCTGAGCCTGGACGACGCCCTCAACACGAAGACCGAGCGGCTTTGGCTGCAGACGTCGGAGGGCCCGCACGGCACGATCCCGAAGCTCCAGGTCGTTGCCGACTACCTGTCCTCCGAGCAGGTCGACGCGGCCTCCGCGCACCCGCCCGCGCACCCGCGGATCTGCGACTAAGGGACAGCCACCACCCCACGAGCCGCGCTCGGCGACCCCTCTGCCGCGCCCGCGCCGGTCGCAGCGACGCGGCCGCCGCGCCGGCCCATCACGAACGCCGGCAGCACGGCCGCGGCCATGATCGCGGCCGCGATCAGGAACACGCCGACGAGGATCCGGGCCGCCTCGCCGCTCGCCCACTGCTCGAGGGCCTGGACCACGAGGCCGTCGTTGAACGCCCGGTTCTGGAGCGATTCCGGGATGAACGCCTTGTAGGCCTCCGGGGTGGCGCGGATCTCCGCCCAGAGCTGGTCGATGACCGTGGAGCCGAACGCCGTCAGCGCGGCAAGGCCCAGGGCCATCCCGATCATGCGAGCGACCGTCACGGCCGCCGAGGCGATCCCGAACGCTCGCTCGCCGAGCGCCTCGACCGCCGCCGCGGAGCGTGGCGTCACGGTCAGCCCGAAGCCGAGCCCGAACAGCGCCAGCCATGCCGCGGCCTCGCCCACCGAGGTCGCAGGCGTCCAGGCGGCCATCCTGACGAGGGCGATGATCGCGGCAGCGAGCCCGACGAGCGTCGTCAGCCGCAGTCCGATGGCGCGGAGCACCAGGCCGGACCCGAGCGCCCCGACGGCGGTCGCCGCCGCCAGCGCCCCGAGCGCGACCCGCTGCTGGTCCGGCCCGCCGTACAGCACGCGGTCGACGAACACCGCGCCGCCGATGATCGCCGTCGCGAAGCCGTAGCCGGTCAGCAGCGACACGAGCACCGCCGAGGTGAACGACGGGCTCCGGAACCAGCCGGTATCGATGAACGGCTCCGCACGCCGACGCCCGATGAGCACGGCGGCACCGAGGAACAGCACCGCCACCACGCCGAGGACGGCGGCGAGCATCGTCGGATCGAGGGGAACGCCCGCGATGGGCTCGCTGCCGGCCAGCGTCACCCCGAGCAGGAGCGCCGCGAGACCGATCGAAGCTGCTGCAGCTCCCGCGAGATCGAGCCGGGTCGCGCGGCGGGGCGTGGCCCAGCCGCTGGTTGCGGCCCAGCCGAGCGCGAGCAGGGCGATCCCGATCGGGACGTTCAGGTAGAACACGTACCGCCACGGCGCACCCAGCGCCGCGAGCAGCCCGCCGCTGACGCCGAGGCTCTCGAGCGCCGCCGCCGGGTGGATCGACTGCATGATCCAGGCGCCGGCGAACGGACCCGCCGCCATCCCGAGGAACGTCAGCGCGCCGACGGCCCCGAGCGCGCGCGGCCGAGCGGGTCCCTGGAACAGGTGCGACGCGGCGGCCGTCGCCACGGGAACGAGCGCGCCCCCACCGAGCGCCTGCAGGAGCCGCGCCGCGATCAGGTCGCCGAGCCCGGTCGCGCGGCCCGCAAGCGCCGAGCCGGTGACGAACACGACGAGGGCCCACAGGAACACCCGGCGTACGCCCAGGCGGTCGGCGAGCTGGCCCGCGATGGGCATCACCACGATCGACACGAGCAGGTAGCCGTTGATGATCCAGGACGCTGCCCGAAGCTGGGTCCAATCGGCCAGGTCGACGACGATCGCCGGCAGGGCGACCGCCGTGATCATGAGCTCGAGCCCCGAGAGGAACGCGCCGGCCCCCAGCACGCCGAGGAGGAGCAGCGCCGTTCGGCGTCCCATCGGGCGGAGTGTAGGTGGAGCGCTCCGGGAACCCCGCGCCAGCCTCCGCAATGCGGCCGTCGCTGTGTCGTCACCTTGGGGCGTGCTGGCTGCAACCGTCCGGCCCGCACCCTTCCGGGGGCGGCGCCCATGCCCCGCCGCCCGCCGCACCGATTGGAGGTCGTGCCATCGAGCCCGCGGTCGCAGTCCGCCTCGCGGACGTCACGAAGCGCTTCAACGGCACGCTCGCCGTGGCGGATCTGGACCTCGAGATTCCGACCGGCTCGGTCGTCGGGATCATCGGGCCGTCGGGCTCGGGCAAGACGACGACGATCCGGATGATCACCGGCTCCCTGGCCCTGACCTCGGGCACGATCGCCGTCCTCGGGCAGCACCCGGGGGCCTTCAGCCGGCGAACGCGCGAGCTGATGGGCTACATGCCCCAGCAGTTCAGCCTACCCCGGTTCCGGGTTGACATCGGCGCCGGATCAACGCATATTGATATAAACCATCGTTGATCCGTCGGCGCGGGAGGCATGCGCGGCGGACCAGCTTCAAGGCACTTCCGATCGGAGCTCCACGCTTGGCCCCTTCTCCCGCCCATATCCGCTCGACGATCGCGTCGGTCGTCGACCAGCCCGACGAGCTCCGCACGCTGAGGATCGTCCACAAGGCACTCGCCGACGTGAACCGGCTGCGCATCGTCCAGCGGCTCGCCCAGGGCGATGCGTCGGTCTCCGAGCTGATCGAGCGGATCGGACTCAGCCAGCCGCTCGTGTCCTGGCACATCGGCCGGCTGCGCAGCGCAGGCCTGGTCGCGACGCGGCGGGTCGGCCGCGAGACCGTGTCGCGGCTCGTCCCGGAGGCGTTCCAGGCGTTCGTCGAGTACGAGCGCCGCGTCCTCGGCATCCGTGGTGCCACGGAGCGTCCCGCCCCGTGAATGGCTCCCTCGTCTCCACCGCGACGCGCCAGCGCGTCCGCGATCTCGCGACCCCGGTCGCGCGCGGCCTCGGCAGGCTCGGGCTCACCCCGAATGCGCTGACCCTCATCGGCTTCCTCGGGACGTGCGTCGCGGCCGTCGCGGCCGCATGGCAGGCGTGGCTCGCCGCCGGCGTGCTCGTTCTCGTCTTCGGCATCTTCGACCTGTTCGATGGCGCCCTCGCCCGCGCCACCGGGCGGGCCACGAAGCTTGGCGCGTTCCTCGACTCCACCTTCGACCGCGCGGGCGAGGCGATCGTGTCCATTGGCATCGCCGTGGGCTGCCTCACGGCAGGTTTCAACCTGGGCGCCATCCTCGCGGCGAGTGCGATGGCGGCCGCGTTCATGGTCAGCTACACGCGGGCGAAATCGGAGAGCCTCGGCTTCACGACCGGTACGGGGATGGCGGCGATCGGCCTCGCGCCGAGGGAAGTCCGGCTCGCCCTTCTGGCGATCGGGCTGCTCGCCGTGTCCATTGTCGGGCCGGTTGGTCCGCCGAACCTGGATCCCAGCTGCCCCGGGAACCTCCTCGCATCCTGCATGGCGCCTGCCTTCTACCGCGCCGGTGACATCGCGCTCGGCGGCACCCTCGGGCTCATCGCGATCCTCGCGACCATCACCACCATCCAGCGCATCCTCCACGTTGCGAGGGCCGAACAGCCTCCAGGCCGGCAACCCGAGCCGCGCCAGTCGAGGGAGGGCTGAGCCGGCGCGCCAAACGCCCTAAGCCGGAGGGCCATCAACAGATCCCCCACGCTGCAGGTCATGCAGCCATTGGCAAGGAAATGTCGATGAGACGAAGAGCAAACCGCGGCCACCGCCGCACATTGACACTGGAAGCACTAGCAGGAGCGAACCACATGGCAAGCAACGGCAAGAACGGCAAGCACGCCGGCAACGGCACCGAGACCGGGACCTGGGCCGGCGCGAGGCGCAAGGACGGCAAGGTCCGCGTCGCGATCGTCGGCGTCGGCAACTGCGCGAGCAGCCTCGTGCAGGGGCGCTACTACTACGAGGACGCCAGGGAGGACGACTTCGTCCCCGGCCTGATGCACGTCAACCTCGGCGGCTACCACGTCCGCGACATCGAGTTCGTGGCGGCCTTCGACATCGACAAGAACAAGGTCGGCAAGGACCTGTCCGAGGCGATCTATGTCAAGCCGAACAACACGTTCGTCTTCCAGCAGGTCCCACACATCGGCGTGAAGGTCGAGCGTGGCATGAC
>DASQIK010000049.1:0-8313 GCA_035631615.1 Candidatus Dormiibacterota bacterium
CGGCGCGGGGATGGGCGCGGAGGGGGCCGGGTAGATCGCGGGGAAGGGGAGGCCGTACTTCTGGAGGATGCGGTTCGTGGTCTCGCCGAGCTGGGAGACGTCGACATAGCGGACGTCCTGGTCGGGGCGGAGCGCGGCGGAGAAGGCGATCGTGCCGGTGGCCAGCATGTGGTTGATCTCCTCGGCGACCGGCAGCGTCGCCTTGAGGATGTACTGGGTGCCGGCGCGGGCGAGGATGACCATGTCCTGGTAGGTGATCTTGGTGACCATGTCGGAGTAGTAGACGCCCTTTGGCTCGGTCGTGAGCGGGACGGTCATCGTGGCCGTCATGAAGATGTCGATCGACTGGCCGGCGACCAGGAGGCCGGCGACCGCGCGGTCGTCCGGGATGGTGATCGAGATGGCCCGCCAGGCGGGCGAATCGGGGGCGACCGTCTCATCCGGGCCGAGGATCGAGAAGCCGGACTGGCCTGCAGCCGACGCGATCATGTTCGAGTAGATCGGCTGGCCGATCGCGACCGGGATCGCCAGCACCTTGCCGGCCAGGTCCTTCGGGTCCGTGATGATTCCCACCTGCGTGGCGGAATCGAGCGGGATCTCGCGAATGACGACGGCACCGGGCTGGATCGGGGTTCGCGCAGGGATGACCTCGGCGGCGACCACGACCTTGACCTTCGAGGTCTCGCCGGGCCCGGACGTCTGTGCCTGGTTGATCAGGTAGAACGAGGTCGCTCCGGCGACGACCGCGAGCACGACGCCCACGATGATCACGAACTTGCCGCGCCGGTTCGTGTCCTTGTACTCCATCTCCATCGGGGTCGAGCGCGCCTCCGGGTGTCGTCTGCGTGGATCGGCCACGGTCTGGTGGCCTCCGCCAGTCTCCCGAGGGGGGTCCTGCCGTCATATGGGCGGGTGGTACCAAGACGCACCGCCATCGGTCAGGCGCAGGACTCGAACGGCCGTTCGATTTCGAGCGCGGAATGCTAGAATTGGACCGTGCCCGATTTCCGTTTCGTCGCCCCGTTCGAGCCGACCGGCGACCAGCCCCAGGCCATCGAACGCCTGACCGACGGCCTGCAGAAGGGCTTCCGCCACCAGGTCCTGCTCGGCGCGACGGGCACTGGCAAGACCCTGACGATCGCCAAGACGATCGAGGCGATGAACCGGCCGACGCTCGTCCTCGCCCACAACAAGACCCTTGCCGCGCAGCTGTACGCGGAGTTCCGCGACTTCTTTCCGGACAACGCCGTCGAGTACTTCGTGAGCTACTTCGACTACTACCAGCCCGAGGCCTACCTGCCCCGGAGCGACACCTACATCGAGAAGGACTCGAGCCGCAACGACGAGATCGACCGGCTGCGGCACGCCGCCACCCATGCGCTGTTCGAGCGCCGCGACGTCATCGTGGTGGCGTCGGTCAGCTGCATCTACGGCATCGGGGCGCCGGTCGACTATGGCGCGACGGTGCTCCGGCTCCGGACCGGCGGCGCGTACCGGCGTGACGCCGTGCTCCGCCACCTCGTCGACCTGCAGTACCAGCGCAACGACGCCGACCTCGCTCGCGCGCGCTTCCGCGTCCGAGGCGACACGCTCGAGTTCCGGCCGGCGAGCGAGGAGCGCATTGTCCGGGTCGAGTTCTTCGGCGACGAGGTCGAGCGCATCACCGAGATCGACCCGCTGACCGGCGAGCTCCTCGCTGAGCGCAAGGACATCAACGTCTACCCCGCGACCCACTACGTGACGCCGGCGGACAAGCTCAAGGCCGCGCTCGTGGACATCGAGGCGGAGATGGAGGAGCGGGTCGGGCAGCTCGAGAAGGAGGGTCGCGAGCTGGAGGGCGCGCGGCTGCGCCAGCGCACCACGTTCGACCTGGAGATGCTCCGCGAGGTCGGCTTCTGCTCGGGCGTCGAGAACTACTCGCGCCACCTCTCCCGCCGGGACGCGGGCAGCCGCCCGTGGACCCTCCTCGACTACTTCCCGCCGGACTGGCTGCTCGTCGTGGACGAGTCGCACATGACCGTGCCCCAGGTCGTCGGGATGTACAAGAACGATCGGACCCGCAAGGAGATCCTGGTCGACTTCGGGTTCCGGCTGCCATCCGCGCTCGACAACCGGCCGCTGACGTTCGAGGAGTTTGAGGCGTCCGTCGGGCAGGCGATCTACATGTCGGCGACGCCGGGACCGTACGAGCTCGAGCGTGCGCAACGGGTCGCCGAGCAGCTCGTTCGCCCGACGGGGATCATCGATCCGCCGATCAGAATCCGCCCGACCGAGGGCCAGATCGACGACCTGATGGAGGAGATCAAGGTCCGCGTCGACCGCGGCGAGCGCGCGATCGTCACGACGCTCACGAAGCGCATGGCCGAGGACCTGACCGACTACCTGCGAGAGCTCGGGGTCAAGGTCCAGTACCTGCACAGCGAGGTCGACACGCTCGAGCGGGTGGCGATCCTGCGCGACCTTCGCCTCGGCGTGTTCGACGTCGTCGTCGGCATCAACCTGCTGCGCGAGGGCATCGACCTGCCCGAGGTCACCCTCGTGGCGATCCTGGACGCGGACAAGGAGGGCTTCCTGCGGAGTGCCTGGTCGCTCGTCCAGATGATCGGGCGAGCAGCGCGCAACATCGGCGGCGAGGTCGTGATGTATGCCGACAACATCACCGAATCGATGCGCGTCGCGATCGACGAGACGAATCGCCGCCGCGCGATCCAGACGGCCTACAACACCGAGCACGGCATCGAACCGACCACGATCGTGAAGGGCATCCGCGACCTCAACGACCAGCTCCGGACGGTCGCCGAGGGCACCGTCGTCTACGCGTCCGAGCGTGAGGCGCGCAACGCCCGGCTCGCCGAGCTCGACACGAAGAAGATCGAGGAGCTCGTCGCGCGCATGGAGACCGAGATGCGGGCGGCGGCCAGGGAGCTCGAGTTCGAGCGCGCGGCCGCCCTGCGCGACGAGATCCAGCAGATCCGGCTGCGGGTCCTGGACGAGGACCAATCGGCGATCATCGCGCGCGCCGCCGAGCTGGCCGCGCAGCGGACCCCGGTCGCGGCGGGCGGGCGCCGGCAGGGCCGCCAGAACGTGGGCACGCGCGCGGGAGCGGCGGACTCGGCGGCCGCGTACGCGGCGGCGGAGGCCCACGCCGATGCGCCGAGCTCGGTGCTCGAGGTCGCATCCGTCACGGTCCTGCCCGCGGGCACGGAGCCCGGCGGCGACGCGGACTCCGCCGAGGGCACACCGTCGGACTGGCTGCCGGGCATCCGGGACGAGCACGAGGACAGCACGGGCTGGCAGGCCCGCTGGCTCGACCGCCCGACCTGGGATCGGACCGTCACCCCGAACATCCGGCGTCGCCAGGGCACGCGGCCGCCGCGCGGCGGGCGGCGCCGCTAAGCGGCCCGCCCGGCGGGGCGGCATCCGTCGGGCCGGCATCCGCCCCGCCGGGCCGGCATCCGTCGGGCCGGCATCCGCCCGCGCCGGCATCCGCCCGCGCCGGCAGGCATCCGCCCGGCAGGCATCCGCCCGCGCCGGCAGGCATCCGCCCGGCCGGGCCACAATCCGCCCGGCCGGGCCACAGCCGTACGCGTGTGCCGCGGGAGCACAACCGCGACGGAAAACGCCGAAGAGGCCGCACCATAGACGATCCTGCGGGTCTGATCGCGCAATCCGTGTCGAGTGTGTGCTGCCAACGCACATTGGGAGGGATTGCGGGTCGCTCCGGCCATCCCGGTCCTCAACGTTGTCTCAGTTGTGCGTTGCGGGCACAACCACCAGGGGGCGGACGATGGCCGACCACACCGGGAGCACGCGAGGTGCCGTGCCAGCGCTCGACCAAAGGTTATCGACAGTTGAGCGGCCGGTTACCGGCCGGGAAGAGGCGCCTGGCACGCTTGGCGCGTGGCGACCGTCGAGCGAGTCCTCGAACGAGGGACCAGAGCCGGCCTGAAGGTCGTGCGATCCACGCTCGATGAATTTCGCGAGCGGCGCCTCGCACTCGCAATGAGCCAGCAGAAGCTCGCCGACGCGATCGGTATGCCGCGCAGCCGGTACTCCCGGTTGGAGTCGGGCACCCTCACCAACATCACGGTCATCGAGGCGTCTCGAATCGCGAGCGTCCTCGGGCTGGACCTGGCCGTTCGCGTGTTCCCTGGCGGTAACCCGCTTCGAGACGGCGCCCACGCGGCGCACCTCCACGCGGTGATTGGCACCGTTGCGGCGCCACTGTGGAGCAGGCTGGAGGTGCCGCTTCCGCTTCGGAATGACTTCGACCGGCGGGCATGGGACGCGATGATCTTCGGTGCCGAGAAGCGAACGGCCGTGGAGTTGGAGATGCGGATCCGCGACGGGCAGGCTGTGGAGCGACGACTCTCCCTGAAGCGGCGTAATGACCCAACCGAGGGGTTCATCCTGTTGATCGCGGACACGCGGAACAACCGCCGGGTCTTGAACGAGAACCCGGGGCTGTTCGCCGGTCTGCCCAGGCTACGACTTCGGAAGGTTCTGGCGGCGCTTGGATCCGGTCGACATCCAGGAAGCGGGCTGGTGCTCGTCTGAGCTCGAAGCGGTCGGATCCATGCGCGGTCTATTCTCGATTCAATGCCCGACGAGGTTCGTGTGGTCGCGTCGATGGCGGAGCTCGTCGAAGTGCTGGGCTCGACCCCTGCCAACGGCCGCGCGGTCGTCCTGATCGGCGGCGCGGACTTCACCCAAGCGGACCTCGAGGCGGAGCTTCGCGGGTTCCTCGCGAATCTCGCCGGGTACCTGGAGTCGACCGGCACGGCACTCGTCGATGGCGGGACCGAGAGCGGTGTCATGCGCCTCATCGCCGAGGCCCGCGGGGCAATCGGGGGGACCTTCCGGCTGGTCGGGGTCGCGCCCGCGCTCGCCGTCTCGCGCCCGACCCGCACCGGCGCCCCGATCGAGGTCGCGCGCGACCACGACCTCGTCGTGCTCGTGCCCGGGAGCCGATTCGGCGAGGAGTCGCCGTGGCTGTTCGCCGCCGCCGATCACCTCGGCGGGGGAGCGGCGCACACGGTTCTGGTGAATGGCGGCGACCTCGCGCTCGATGAGGCGCGCGGGCGAATCGCGACGGGTCACCTCGTCGTCGCGGTCGGAGGCAGCGGGCGAGCCGCCGACACGCTGGCATCGGATGCTGGCTTGCGCGCATCGGGCAGACTGCGCGTGATTCCGCTGACCGCGGACCGGGCCGCCATCGCGGCGGCGCTCGAGTGAGGGATGGATCGATGACGGCAGTGCCGCAGGGCAGCTCGAGCTCGAAGGAGCGCCTCGAGGCGATCCTCGACTCGATCGACATCACGCCCTTCCAGAAGGGCCTGCTCCGGGAGCGCTGGCTCGACCAGGTCACGTGGATGGGCGCGCAGGCCCGCCGCACGCGACGGCGATTCCTCCTGTACCGCATCCCCGTCGTCGTGGGCGGCGCGCTGACCCCCGCGCTCGTGACAATCCTGCTGACGACACATGACCCGACGATCGGGTGGCTCGGCGGCATTCCGGTCGATGTCATCCGGTTCCTCGCGTTCTCGGTCAGCCTCATCGTCGCGGCCTGCGCGGGCGCGGAGGAGGTCCTCAAGTTCGGCGATCGGTGGCGCCACTACCGGCGGACCGCCGAGCTCCTGAAGACCCTCGGGTGGCAGTACCTGATGCTGAACGGGGGGTTCCGCCGCTACTCGAGCCACGCCGCGGCGTTCACGGCGTTCACGGAGCGCGTCGAGGACACGCTCAACGAGGACGTCGAGGGCTACCTCGCGACCATGGCCGGCGATGGACCGGAGGGCGGCCGCCGGCATGAGGTGGTGGCGTAGCGGCTACTTGACTGCCGTGATCCAGGCGTCGAACAGCTTGGTCGCGGTGCCCACGTCCGGAGCGTTCCACAGCCCCATCACGGCGCTCCGATTGAACGTCCAGACGATCTGGGCAGTCGCGGGCTCGGTGTCGGTGCGCTGGTAGCAGCCAACGTAGCCCTGCGTCGGGCCGATGGTGCCGTCGGTCTGCTTGTAGCCCCACGTGTATCGCCCGAACGACGACTCGTAGCAGCCGGTGGAGGTGTCGGCCGCCACGCCACCCCCGGTCATGATCGACTTGAAGAGGGTCGTCATCGGATCGTTCGGGAACGCGTCCGCCGATGCGAATCCGGCATAGAAGACGGCGTTGCCACCGTCGGAGCGTGGGCACGAGACGATCGCGAGCGCGGTCGGGTAGTAGTCGTCGGCGGCCCGGACGCACGCGCCAATGCCGGCGATCGTCGTCGGGATCGCCGCCACGAGCGCCCGCTCGGCCGGGTTCCGGGCCTGCTCCCACTGCTGCCAGAACGCGAGGCCCGTGGCGTTGTCCGGCGCCAGCCACTGGCCGAGCATGCGGAGGTCGTGATCGGTCCAGACGTACTGGACGCCGCCGGCTCGCGCGTAGCAGGCGAGGTCGCCGGCCGTCGGGAACGCCGGGAAGTTCCAGGCCGCGTCGGCCGGGATCGCAGACGTGCACGCGCCGCCGCTCGCGACGCCCTGGCCCGTCATGATCGACGCGAAGTCGGCATCGAGCGCCCCCTTCGTCGGGTACATCGCGTAGCGAGTGGGCGGGCCGCCGACGGTCGGGCCGGCGCAGGTCAGGCGGGCCAGGGATGTGGCGTAGCCGCTGGGCGAGAGCACGTCGTCGCCGCCGGGCGCGGCGATCCACGAGGTGCAGCCGGACGTCCCCGGATCGACGACCGGCAGCAGCGCCCGGGCTGCGAGCTCGCTGCTCGAGACGGGACCGGAGGTGGCTCCCGAGCCCGTCGTGCCCGGCGTGGCTGCCGAGCTCGAGCCCGTGGCGGTCGTCGCCGCCGCGGCCTGCGAGGGTGGGGGCGTCGGGCCGGATGGCTTGAACAGCACGGACGACGCGAGCAGGGCGACGAGGATGACTGCCACGACCGCCCCGCCGAGCAGGATCGGCGTGCGACCGCCGAGGGCGCCGGTGCCGAACGCCTTCACGCCAGTCGCCGGCGCGCCCGCCGGCGGGGGCGGCGGCTGGGCCGGCCGGACAACGAGCGCCTCGGCCGCCGGTGCGGGTGGCGGTGCCGCCACCGGCGCGACCCGCGGCGTGCCATCGGGCTGCACGATCGTCTGAAGCCGGTGCATGACCCGGTCGCGGTGATCTGCGATCGGTGGCGGGAACGCATCGACCCGCTGGACCAGCGACAGAAGGTACTCGAGCGAGCCCTGCGGCGGGACGTCCTCGATCCGGATCGGCAGGACCGCGCGACCCTTGCCGAGCGCCAGGTTGACCTCGCGCGAGACGTGCGGCGACTGGTTCGAGGCCTTCGAGATCAGCACGATCATCGCCTTGCTGTCCTCGATCGCGGCGAGGATCTGCTCGGTCCACGTCCCGGTGCCGACGATGTCGTCGGGCGCCATCCAGCACGAATAGCCGGCGCCCTCGATGATCGTCCGCAGGGCGCGGGCGGCGTCGGCGTCGTCGGAGCTGTGGCTGATGAAGACGTCGCGCGACGTGGTCGAGGGTTCGCGCAGCGGCGGTGTCGTCGTCCCGGGCCTCCCGCGGTGATCCTATCCCAGCCGAATGGCTGCTCGCGGGTTGGTCGAAGGGAGCTCGTTGACGACGACGTTCCAGCCGATGTAGGCGTCGGAGCGACGGGACGTTCGTCCTGTTCGGTCCGGTCCGGCGTGGTGCAGTTCGGGGCATTGCAAGGCAGATTGGGTGGTGCGTTTTGTCACACGCGAATGGCCGTTAGTACTTCCCACCGAACCAGAGGCGAGTACGATCCGCGTCCAATTCAATAGCGTCTACACGTGCCCGCCGGACATTTCGCACTCATATCTTTTTGATCCTTTCCGGCAGGCCCGCGCGAACGGCCCTAGTGCCCCGGGGAGGACTCTGTCCATGCGCGTTCGGCCCGGCCGCTTTATCGCGGCGCTCCAGGCATTCCTGCTGCTCGCGTCGCTCGTGATCCCGGGCATGGTGTCGGCTTCGACGCCACCGTCGCTCTCGGCGACGTTGGCCAACGGCATCGTCAGCGTGACCGGCCTGGCCTTCGGAGCCGCGGAGACGGTCGACCTGTCGACGTCGGCCCCCGATGGTTCGACCGTCAACTCGGGCACCGCCCAGACCGACGCGAATGGTGCGTTTGCCTATTCGTTCGCATTGGTCGCCGGAGTTCCGGGGACGTATACCGTCCAGGCGTCGGGCCAGAGCTCGGGCAGCTCGTGGTCGACGACGTTCGACGGACCCGCGGCGACACCGGCCCCGACTGATACGCCAGCACCAACCGACACGCCGCCACCGACCCCGACCGCTACCCCG
>DASQIK010000050.1:0-52872 GCA_035631615.1 Candidatus Dormiibacterota bacterium
TCGTCCCACGCGGCCATCCGGGCGAGGGCGGCAGCGTGCTGCTGCTCCAGGTCTGGGAGCACGACGGGCAGGCATGGGAAGCGCTGCCGGTGCATGAGCGCGAGGCGGCCATCGGACGCCGGAAGGCGACCGGCACGGAGCTCGAGCCGATGCCGCCGACGTCACACGTCGCCCGCACGGATCAGGACCGGTTCGGGCAGATCTTTCGTCGCAACATCGGCTACGGGACGCTGACGAACCACGGGACTGTCTTCGTGGGGTTCAGCCGAGACCGCGAGCGTCTCGACGCGATGCTCGACAGCATGATCGGCGCGGACGGCACCGGGCGCGACCGGCTCACGGACTTCGCCCGTGCGCTCACCGGCGCCTATTACTTCGTCCCGGCGAGCGAGGCCCTGGCTGCCTGCGCGGCGCATCCCTGATCGAGCCGGCGAAGCCTGCGAGGTCGATCCGGAACCCTGATCGCGTCCCCGTGCTATTCGACGTCGGCGGACCCGATGCGCGCGGGGATGAGCGACACCGCGGACAGGCAGCGCACATCCGGATCGAGCTCGAGCACCAGGTCCGCGCGCCCGCGCGCGGAAACGAGCCGGAAGGTCGCCTTCGTCTCACCGTCGCCGGAGATCGGCGGCCCGAGGCGGACCTCGGCGAATCTCGCCTCCGTGGCGCGCATCGAGCGAACGACGGCCCCGAGGTCGACCGACGTCCCGACCTTCAAGCCGGCCGGCCAGTCGATCGTGATCGGGCCGGGGTCCGGTGCCTTGAGCGCGGCGACGATCAGCGCGGCCGCGCGCTGGAGTTCCGCCGGCGGCTCGGCGATCGAGGTCACGGCGAACGTCTGGATCCTCGGTGGCACCTGGGGCGTGAGCAGGATCTCGATTCGGACGCGGCCTCGGTCCCCCTTCATCCACCAGGCCAGATGGAACGGCGTCTGGGACTCCACCGGCTCGGTGTCGTCGCGCCGCAGGGTGCCGTGGCGTTCGCGGATGCGCTCGAGCGTCGCTCGACGCAAGGCGATCGGCTCGTCGAGGTCCACGTTCATCGCGAACAGGTCGGCAGCCAGCTGGTCGTCCCAGTGCCCGATCAGCCCTTCGATCGCGAGGCGTGCTGCCTCCGCCTGCGCGTTTGCCGCCATGCGCCGGATGGGCGTCGCCGCCGCGCGAAGGAGCTCGTTGAGCAGGTCACGCGCCAGCGGGACGCCGGGGCCATAGCGGTGGTTGGTGAGGACGATCACCCCCAGCCCGGAGGGGTGGTGCCAGCGCATCCCCGAGCCGTAGCCCGGGTAGCCGCCGCCGTGCCCGACGAACCGGCCGAAGCGTGGGTCGTCGACCATGAACAGGCCGAACCCGTAGCTCATGATCTCCACGTCCGGGCCCGCATCGGTCGACGGCTGGGTGACGCGAAACCCCGCGGGGACCATCGGCTGCTGCATCTCGCGCCGCGTCGCGCGCGTGAGCGGATGCGGTCCGTTGGGACCGTCTCGGGGCGGCGACGCGTCGAGGAATCCTGCGACCCAGCGGGCAAGGTCCTCGACCGTGGTGAAGATGCCGCCCATCGACGCCAGCGCGCCGTACCCGTCGATCGGCTCGTCGAGGTAGCGCCCGTCGCGCCAGACGTAGCCGTGCGCCTTCCTGTCCTCGGGCACCTCCGACTCGAGATAGCCCGTCGAGTCCATGCCGAGGGGCCGCAGCAGCCGGTCCCGGACCACCTCGCGGTACTCGCCCCCGCCGACATTGGTGATCAGGCGACCGAGGATGCCGTAGCCGGTGTTGGAGTACTCGAACCGGACGCCGGGGGCGAAGGCGAACGACAGCCCACCGGCGAGCAGCGCCCGGAACTCGTCCAGGTCCAGGCCCTGCTGACGGTCGCCCCACGGATCGTCGGTCGGCAGGCCGGCGGTCATGGTCAGGAGGTGGCGGATCGTGATCGCCGGGGAATCCGTGGTGGGCAGGCGCATCCCGGCGAGCTCCGGCACGTAGTCGGCGATCGGATCGTCGAGGCGCACCAGCCCCTCGTCGCGGAGCGACAGCACCGTCGCCGCGGTGAAGCTCTTCGTCATCGACGCGATCCGGAACACCGACGAGGCGGTTGGTGTCGCCTCCTCCCCGACGCGGAGCGTGCCCAGCCCGCGGCTGTGGATCAGCTTGCCGTCGAGGACGACGCCGTACGCGGCGCCCGGCACATGCCAGCCGGCGAACGCGCGATCCGCGAGATCGTCGGCCTGGTGCAGGGCGGCCTCGAGCGCGGACGGCGGACTCGCGGTGGGCATCACGCGAGCGTCACGCGCGAGTCATGGCGGCACAAGCAAATATGTGTCACGGGCGGGGAATCAGGAAGCCGCCGGAGGTCCGGCGGCTTCGATGCGCTGGAAGGGTCAGTCGGTCAGTGGGCGCAGGAGCGAGCGGTGCCGGCGTCGTCCGCCGTGCGGAAGCTCGAGCCGCAGCCACAGGCGGTGACGGCATTCGGGTTGTTGACGGTGAAGCCGGCGCCCATCAGGGTGTCGACATAGTCGATCTCGGAGCCCTTCAGGAGCGGGATGCTCTGGCCGTCGACGTAGACCTTGGTGCCGTTGACGTCGAGGATGTTGTCCTCCGGCGTGGGCTGGTCCTCCAGCATCATCCCGTAGCGGAAGCCGGAGCAGCCGCCGGAGTACACGTAGACCCGCAGCCCGATGTTCGGGTTGGTCTCTTCCTTCGTGAGCTCGCGCAGCTTCGTGGCTGCGGCGTCGCTCAGGGAGAGCACCGTGGTCTCCACCGCTGGCTGCTGTTCGATCATCGAGTCGATCCCCTTCGAGGCGCGCGGGTCGTGATTGGCGTGTGAGCTGGACACAATCGTACGCAGCGCAACCGATTCCGACAACCACCCTCGCCGAAATCGATGGTCCTACCCGTCTCGTGGGTTCGTTGCGACTCGGCAAGGCCGGATTCCGGCGCCTCGGCTATGGTTGAAGGTGCCGCCCCTGACCACTACCCGGAGGCCCATGGCCACGTCCGAGTCGACTCGAGCACGCCGCTTCGCGCTCCCGGACCTCGAGGACGAGCGGACGGGCGAATCGATCGAGGCGTTCCTCGAGGGCCCGGACGTCCGACGTCGCCGCCCGGCGCCACGCGCCGCGATCCAGGCGGCGCCGCCACCGCGAGCGACCGACCTGCGCACCCTGCCGGGCCGGCTGGAGTTCAACGCGGCGCTGGAGCGGGAAAGCCTGCGCGCCGCCCGCTACGAGCGACCGGCGGCGGTCGCGATCGTCGAGCTGAAACCGGATCGGGAGGGCCACCTGCTCGACCCGTGGCTCAAGAGCCTCGCCGGTCCGATCTCCCGCACGCTCCGCGGCGACTCCCGCGCGACCGACCTCGTCGCCCGCGTCGCGAGCATGCGCTTCCAGATGCTCCTGCCCGAGACCTCGGAGGCCGGCGCGGAGCGGCTGGCACAGCGACTCGCGGCAGGCTGCCGAACCTTGATCGAGTCGACGGGCGCGCCGGTCAGCGTCCGCGTCAGCGTCGCGGGCACCGGCGCCGACACGTCGCTGCATGCGGCCCTCGCCGAGGCGCTCCGCTCCATCGAGGCCGCCTGACCCTGCGACGGCGGCGCACGGCCCGGGCGCTAGGTCCCGGGGCGGGTGAAGCGCTCGACGAATGGCGCGCGCCAGGCCGGAGCCTCGAACGGCGCCGCGTACCACGTCGTCGACTTCGCGATCTTGCCATCGCGCAGTTCGATGATCGCGATCATGTCCCAGGTCTGGCCGTCTGCGTACGTGGCGGTGCCGGCGTAGGTGTAGACGTTGCCCGACCCCTCGATCCGAAGGACGCTGAAGGCCGGCGTGACCACCCAGCGATCCTCGCTCCCGACGACTCGTCCGGTCGCCGGGTCGATGGTCCCGACGCCGCCGGGATAGTTGCGCGCGATGGCGAGCCAGTTCGCCTTGCCCCGCGTTCGCTCGCCGGACTGCGGCATCTCGTCGACGAAGTCGTCGGCGATCAGCGCGTCCTGGGCGTCGAAGTCCTTCGCCTCGAGCGCCCGAACGTACCGCTCGACCACCTCGCGACCGCTCGGCTCCGCCATGCTCAGCCCTCCTGCGTCTCGATTCGCTCGACGATGGTCGCGATCCCCTGCCCCACGCCGATGCACATCGTCGCGAGGCCATAGCGGCCGCCGCGGCGGCGAAGCTCGTGCACGAGCATCGTCATCAGGCGCGCGCCGGATGCGCCGAGCGGGTGCCCGAGGGCGATCGCGCCGCCGTTGACGTTGACCTTCTCGGGGTCGAGCCCGAGCTCGTCCATGCACACGACGGACTGCGATGCGAACGCCTCGTTGAGCTCGACCAGGTCGAGGTCGTCGGCCGTGATGCCAGCGCGGGCGAGCGCTTTCCGGGCGGCGGGCACGGGCCCGACGCCCATGATGGCCGGGTCGACGCCGGCGACGGCGGTCGACACGACGCGTGCCAGTGGCTTCAGCCCGAGCTCCCGCGCGCGACCCGCCTCGACAACCAGGGTCGCCGCGGCCCCGTCGTTGATGCCCGAGGCGTTCCCCGCCGTCACCGAGCCGCCCTCTCGGAACGCCGGCCGGAGCCCGGCGAGCGCCTCGAGCGACGTGTCGGCGCGCGGGTGCTCGTCGCGGTCGACCATGACCGGCGGGCCCTTCTTCTGCGGCACCGGGACCGGCACGAGCTGGCCGTCGAACAGGCCGCCCTCGATCGCGGCGACGGCGCGCTGGTGGGACAGGAGCGCAAACGCGTCCTGGCGGGCGCGCGTGATGTCGTGCGTATCGCCGAACCGCTCGACGACGTTCTCCGCGGTCTCGCCCATCGAGTACGGGTAGTACATCGAGGCGAGCGCCGGGTTGACGAACCGCCAGCCAAGCGTCGTGTCCTGCAGCTCGCGGGCGCCGCGATCCCAGGCCGTGTCGGCTTTGCCGACGACATACGGGGCGCGGGTCATCGACTCGACGCCACCCGCAATGAACACGTCGCCATCGTCGGCCCCGATCGCGTGGGCGGCCGCGTTGATCGCCTGGAGGCCCGAGCCGCACAGGCGGTTGACGGTCTGGCCGGCGACCTCGACGGGCAAGCCTGCGAGCAGGAGCGACATCCGGGCGACGTTCCGGTTGTCCTCGCCGGCCTGGTTGGCGCAGCCGAGGATCACGTCCTCGATCAGCCCGGGATCGATCCCCGAGCGCTCGACGACGGCCCTGATCGCGACCGCGGCCAGGTCATCCGGCCGCACCGGCGCCAGCGCACCGCCGTACCGGCCGATCGGCGTGCGGACCGCCTCGACGATCCACGCCTCGCGCACGGGTCGACGCGGATCACGGGCCATGCCGAGATTGTACGAGCGGCGATGGCAGCGACCGCCTACGGCAGCTTCTGGAAGACCTCCGTGAGCTGCGCGTCGGTGAGGGGGCCGCTCGCGCCGGCGATCGCGAAGACCACGTCGTCCTTGGTGTAGATGTAGCTCGGGGCCTGGGTGGTGTCGTTCGGCGTGACCTTCTTGCCGGCCTTGCCGGCGATGTTCGCGTCGGTGATGTTCGCGTTGAGCGTCGACTTCGAGGCGTTGTAGAACGCATCGAGGATCTGGCTGCCCGAGACGCCCTTCACCTGGAACGCCGTCACCGTGACCTTGGCGTTGCCGCCGAATGCGACGCTCAGGTCGGACGGCTGCTTGTTGAGGGCCGCCAGGACCGCGGACAGCTGGCTGTCGGCGCCCGAGCCGATGAACTGGTCACCGGTCATGCTCAGCGTGGTCAGCGGCTCGCCGCCGATCGACGTCGGGATGAGCTTCTCGAGGTCGACGTTGCCGTGGAACGACGGCAGCGCGAATGTCGGGTTGCCGGCGTCGGTCGCAACCGGGGCCTGGGTGACCGGGGTGGTGGTCGCCTGCGCGGCCTGCGTGGCCGCAACGTTCGTCGCGGTGCTGCCGCCGCCACTGCAGGCGGCAGCGACGAGCGTGCTCGCGAGCAGGGCGAGGGCGCGGATGCTGGTGCGGGCGGTCATCGATGTCCTCCGGGCTCGGTTCGATCCAATGTTCGGAGCGACCGCGGCGATCGTACCCGCGACCTCACATTGCTGCTCTCGCCTCGCGCAGGAGGGGCAGCGCGGGCCGGAAGGTGTCGGCGTCCTCGTCGCTCAGGGCGTCGAGCATGACAATGACCTCGTGCACCCCGGTTCGCCTCGCCCATTCGAACGGGCCGAACGGGTGGCTGGCACCGAGCCGCATCGCCCGGTCGATGTCGGCCTCGGCGGCGACCCCGTCGCCCAGCGCCCGGAAGGCCTCGTTCACGATCGCGAGCATCACCCGCTCGGCGATCGTCGCGCCGTCGAGCACCGGCGGCCCGCCGGGCCGCGCGCGAATCGCGCCCGCGAATCGCGCCGCAGGCCCACCTGGCCGCCCATCCGCGTAGCGGTAGAACCCCTCGCCGGTCTTGCGCCCCAGCCGGCCGGCCGCGACGAGCTCCTCCTGGATCGGTGATGGACGGAACCGCGGCGGCCGCCCGAAGGCGTCGAACAGCCCGCGCGCCGCGGCGAGGTTGATGTCGATGCCGATGAGGTCCATCAGCGCGAAGGGGCCCATCGGGAAGCCGGCGTCGACGAGCCCTCGATCGATCGTCTCGATCGTGCCCGAGCCCGCGCGCAGGAGCCGCAGCGGCTCCAGGGTGAACGGCCGGTTGACGCGATTGACGATGAAGCCCGGCGAATCGGTCGAGCGGATCGCCGTCTTGCCCCAGCCCTCGACGATCCGCGCGCCCTGCTCGGCAGCCCAATCGGCGGTTCGGCGGCCGGCCACGACCTCGACGAGCGGCAGGACCGGCGCCGGGTTGAAGAAGTGGAGCCCGATCACCCGCTCCGGCCGGCCCACGGCTTCGGCGATCTTCGTCACCGACAGCGCGCTCGTGTTCGTGGCGAGGATCGCCTCCCCGGCGGTGGCGTCGTCCAGCTCACCGAACAGGCGCCGCTTGAGGTCGAGGTCCTCGAGCGCGGCCTCGATCACCAGCTGGGCGCCGTCGCAGGCCTCCGCGAGCGTCGGCACGACCGTGAGCCGGGCGAGCTGCTCCTCGGCAGGCGCGGCGGGGTTGGCGGCGCCGGCCTTCTCGGCGCGGCGGACGAGACCCTGCCGAATGCGCTCCAGCGCACGGTCGGTTGCTCCCTCCTGGCTGTCGAAGAGCGCCACCCGCCAGCCGCCCTCGAGCGCGACCTGGGCGATGCCCGCGCCCATCGTCCCGGCGCCGACGATCGCGACCAGGGCTCGGCTGGGCTGGTCCATCCGTGAACCGTACACGGAGCTAGATCGGCTTGAACGCCTCGAACGGCTGGCGGCAATCCGCGCAGTGGCGGATCGAGCGGCACTGCGTCGGGCCGAACGCGTTGTCGAGCGTCGTCCGCGGCGAGCCGCAGTACGGGCACGCGACGGGCACGGCTGCGGCATCAAGCATGGGCACGAGGCGGCCCGCGCGCACCGGCGGCGGTGGGGCAAACCCGGACGCGCGCAGCTTGTCGCGGCCGGCGGGCGAGATCCGGTCGGATGACCACGGGGTCGCGAACGAGACGTCGACGCGGACGTCGCGACCGAAGGCCGCGAGACGCGCAGCCACCGATTCGCGGATGACCTCGAGCGCGGGGCAGCCCACGAATGTCGGCAGCAGCTCGACGGTGACCTCGTCCGCACCGACGGTGACCGCGCCGATCATCCCCAGCTCGACGATCGACACGCCTGGGATCTCCGGATCCGGCACCTCGTCGAGGGCGGCGATGACATCCGCGGCCATCAGCTCTCGGGGCGGCGCGGTCATCACCATGTCGCGCCATCCTCCGAGCGGCGCACGAGCGTGAACTCGCCCCACAGCCAGCGGAAGCTCTCGGAGTGGCCCGTCCGCCCCTCCGCTGACGGCGCCGCCGCGTGCGGTACCTGCAGCCCGAGGGGGACGAGGATGCCGGTCAGGTCCGCGCGCCACGCCGCCTCGGCGGCTGCCACCGGGCGGGTCAGGATCCGTGCCTCGACCAGGGCCTGTTCACCGGCGAGCGGCGTGAACACGGACGATGCGTCAGGGCCGACGGCCGCGAGCGCCGCCTCGAGCCGTCCGCGCGACTCCGGGCCACCGTGGGCCAGGCGCTCGATCCAGGCGACGAGGTGCATCCGGTGGTAGCGCTCCTCGCGCTGGAGCTTGCCGACGAGGTCGGCGAGGGGCGGGTACCCGTCCCCGATCGACGCCAGGCGAGCCTCGTCCGCGAGCTCGTACAGGAAGCGCCGGGCGATGGTGTCGGCCCAGTCGCCGCGGGCATGGTCGAGGAGGCGAGCGTGCCGGAACGCGTCCGGCTCCCGGTCGTAGGCGATGGCGTCCTCGTCACGGCCGTCCGCCAGCACGCCGGCGAGCAGCTGGTAGAGCGCGCGGGCGTGGCCAAGCTCGTCCTGCGAGATCGAGCTGATCGCCACGTCCTCCTCGAGCAGCGGGGCGATGCCCGTCCACTCCGAATCGGTGAAGCCGCTGACGAACTCGTCGTCGGCCATCGTGAGCAGCAGCTCGGCGAGCGCGGTGCGGACGGCCGGCGACAGCGCGAGCTCGATCACGACTGCGTCCGCCGGCGGCCGCCGGTCCGATCGTGGCCGGTCGCGCGCGCCGCCGGCTTCTCGGTGCCGGCTCGCTCGCGCGCCGCGGCCAGCTTGTCGCGCATCACGTAGCCGCCCGGCTTCTTGAAGGAGCGATCGAGCGGCGGGTCGAGCAGGTCGGGATCCTCGAGGACCTGGATGTCGGCCCGCCGGACGACCCACAGGCGAGTGCTCTCGTTGCGCCGCGAGTACATCTCCCGCGCGTAGTGCAGCGCCAGCTCCGGATCCGGGGCGAGCACGTTGCCTCCGTGGCGCATCGGGTCGCCATCCTTCGCCTGCTGGAACACCTCGTACGCCTCGAGCTCGGCCATCAGACCGCGGCCGCCGGTGCGGGCGTGAGGATCGTGTCGCGGACCCAGCGCGTGTCCTCGCGGTTGAGCCGACGGAACTCGAGGCGCTCCTGGGACTTCGGGCCGTGGCCGGTCACGACCGACCGGAGCTCGTCCCAGTCGGGCTCCGTGTACGACCAGGTCTTCGTCGCCTCGTCGAGGCGCAGGCTCGGGTCCGGGATCACCAGGCCGAGCTCGAGCAGGCGCGGGACGTAGATCGTCAGGAACTCCTGGCGCAGCTCCTCGGACGTCTTCGCCTTGATCCGCCAGTGCAGGTCGCGGTCCCTGGCGCGGTCGCCGCGCGGCCCATGCATCTGCATGAGCGGGCCCCACCATCGATCGAGCGCCTCCTGGACCAGCGCGCGCTGGGAATCCGTGCCGGTCATCAGCGTCACCACGACGTCGCGGCCGTGCATGATGTGGACCGATTCCTCCCAGCAGATCTTCTGCATCGTCCGCGCGTACGGCGCGTACGACGAGTCCCGCAGGGCCTGCTGGGCCACGATCGCCGCAGCGTCCACGAGCCAGGCGATGATCCCGACGTCGCCCCAGCTCTTCGTCGGGTAGTGGAAGACGTTGTGGAACTTGGTCTTCCCGGCGATCAGATCGTCGAGCATTGTCTCGCGCGGCTTCCCGAGGTCCTCGGCGACGCGATACAGCAGCTGGGCGTGTCCGACCTCGTCCTGGACCTTCGCGGTCAGCGCCAGCTTCCGTCGAAGCGTCGGGGCCCGCATGATCCACTCGCGCTCGGGCAGGACGCCCATCAGCTCGCTGTTGGCGTGCATCTCGACGAAGCGCAGCACGGCCGTCCGGTATTCGTCGGGCATCCAGTCGGTCGCCTCGATCTTGCCGCCGGCGGTCACGTGCGCCTCGAAGTGGGCGTACCGCTCGTCGTGCGGGAGGTCGTCGTTCCACGGTCGCTCGCTGCGCTGGCGGACGGGCAGCACTGGATCGAGCGCGAGCGGGTCGGTCATCGGGGCGCCTCCGGTCGAATCGCGATGCCGAGGTCGCCGTCGGCCTCGGTCCAGATGTCGAGGTGCTCGGTCACGAGGCCATCCTCACCGAAGCAGCGTGTTCACGGGTTCGAGACCATGCGCAGGGACAGCTCGACGAGGTGGTCTGCGACCCGGCCGGCCGGGAGGCGGCCCTTCGGGTCGTACCAGGCCGCGATGCCGTTGATGGCGCTGAGCACCGTGCTCGCGGCGATCGCCGGGTCGGTCATCGAGAAGGCGCCGATCGCGATGCCGTCCTCGATGCGCCGGCGGAAGCGCTCCTGGTAGGCGTCGCGCCGGGCGAGGATGGCGTGGCGATGCTCCGGCTCGAGCGAGCGCCATTCGTGCACGAATACGCCGGCCGCATCGATATCGGCGGTCAGGACGTCGACGTGGGCACGGATGAGAGCGCCGAGCGCCTCTGCGGGATCGCCCGGCCGGCGCGCCTCGGCGTCGTGCTAGGCGCGATCCGCAGCCACCTCGAAGCGGGTAGCGGCGCGGTCGACGATCGCCCACAGGACCTCCTCCTTGGAGGTCACGTGGGCGTACAGGCTCGCACCCTGCACCGACAGCGCTCGCGCGATGTCACGGATGCTCGTGGCGGCATACCCGTGCTCTCGGAACAGGTCGCTCGCCGCGTCCTCGATCGCGCGACGCCGAGCAGATCCTTCGACCAAGCGGAGCGTCTCCTACCTAACGATCGTTAGGCTACCCGTCGCGCAACCCCGATGTCAACCGGTGGCTACTCGCCGGTGAAGCGTGGCGGCCGCTTCTCCATGAACGCGGCGAGGCCCTCGGCGTGGTCCTTCGTTCGGCCGGCCGTGTCCTGCAGGTGCGCCTCGTACTCGAGGGCCGCATCGAGGCCGTGGTCCCACGCCGAATCGAGGGCACGCTTCGTGAGCGCGATCGCCCGTGGGGCGCCGGCGGCGAGCCGGGCAGCGACGGATCTCGCCTCCGTGGCAAGCTGATCCGGCGGCACGACTCGCGAGACGAGGCCGAAACGCAGCGCGTCCGGCGCACTGACGGAGTCCCCGAGCAGCGCGATCTCCGCGGCGCGGCTCGAGCCCACGATCCGCGGCAGGAGCCACGTCGCGCCGCTGTCCGGCACCAGCCCGACCCGGCCGAAGGCCAGCGCGATGCTCGCGGTCTCGGCGGCAATCCGAAGGTCGCACGCCATCGCCAGCGAGGCGCCCGCGCCGGCGGCAACGCCGTTGATCGCGCCGACGATCGGCTTCGACGAGGCCCGCATCGCCCGGATGATCGGGTTGTAGCGCTCGCGGACCTCGACGCCGAGCGGCGCCGCGTCGGGCTGGAGGCGCTCCCGGAGGTCCTGGCCGGCGCAGAACGCCCGACCGGCGCCGGTGAGGATCACGGCCCGCACCCCGCGCTCACGGTCGACCCGCCGGAAGGCAGCGAGGAGCTCGTGCTTCATCGGCACGGTCAGTGCGTTCAGCGCGTCGGGCCGGTTCAGGGTGATCGTCGCGATGCCCGCCTCGGGGTCGATGTCGACCAGCACCGTCGCCGCGGCGGCGGACGGATCCCCTGGCGCCATCGTCAGCGCACGAACCGCACGAGCTCGTGCTCGTCGCCGACGAGCTCGAACAGCCCGCCCTCGATCGGCTCGTGCGCGCCCTCGATGAGGTCGGCCACGAATGCCTCGAACTGGGCGAGAAAGGCGTCATCGGTTGGCGGGAGAGACGCCGCCATGAGGAGATCGCGGTCCGGCAGCGCGACGAGCACGCGCGATGGGCCGCCACAGCGGCCGGCGAGATGCGCCCGCGCCTCCGGGAGCAGGATCCGCGCGGCGTCGCCGCCGCTGCCCGTGTCCGACGAGACCAGATGGCGATCGCCGGCCAGCTCGTCGGTCCAGGGCGCGGTCGCCGACCATTCGCGCAGGTTGGCCGCGGCGCGGTCGCGCAGCGTCTGGGCATCGATGCCCCACGTCAGCAGGTGGTCCGCGTTGATGACGACGTCGAATGATTCCTCGCGGAGGACGTACACGACCGACAGGTCGGCCGGACCGGGATCGACCAGAGGCAGGGCGTGCTTCTTCATGCCCTCGTGCGCGAGCCGCTCCCCGTCGAGATCCTCGAGCGAAGCGCCGTGCGTCCCGGCCGGGCGGAGCGCCGCGAAGATGCGATCCGCCGCCGCCTCCCACTGGTGCTCGGGCGCCTCGCTGTGAGATCGGGGCGCCTCAGCGGGCGGCTGATGACCACTCACCGGGGCCGTCGGATCGATCGGCGCGTGGATGTCGGGCGCCGCCTCGCGCCAGGCGGGCTCCGGCTCGTCGTCGAGGCGCTCCCAGGACATCAGCGTCCCTGCCAGCTCGGCGCGCGCTTCTCGGTGAACGCGGCCATGCCCTCGGCCTGGTCCTCGGTGTCGAACAGCAGGTAGAAGCTCCGCCGCTCGAACTCGAGGCCGGCCTCGAGCGACAGCTCCTCCGCGCGATTCACCGCGGCCTTGGCGGCCTGCACGGCGACCGGTGGCATGGAGGCGATTCGCGCCGCCAGCTCCAGGGCGGCCGGGATGGTCGCCTCGGACGGGACCACCTGGCTCACGAGGCCGTGCGCCTCGGCCTCGCGGGCGCCCATGTTGCGGCCGGTCAGGATCATCTCCATCGCGCGGGCCTTGCCGATCGCGCGCGTGAGCCGCTGCGTGCCGCCCGCGCCCGGCATCACGCCGAGCTTGATCTCCGGCTGCCCGAACTGGGCATCCTCGCCGGCCACGATCATGTCGCATGTCATCGCCAGCTCGCAGCCGCCGCCCAGGGCGAAGCCGCGAACCGCGGCGATGATCGGCGTCCGGACGCGCTTGATGCGCTCCCAACGGTGGAAGTGATCGTCGACGGTGAGCGTCGTCGGCGTCTGCGCGGCGAGCTCGGGGATGTCCGCACCCGCGGCGAATGCGCGGTCGCCGGCACCCGTGAGCACGATCGCGCGGCAGGCGGGGTCGCGATCGAGCGTTTCGAGGGCGTCCGTCAAGGTCGCGATCAGTGCGAAGTCAAGAGCGTTCAAGACCTCGTGGCGATCGAGGACGACGAGGGCCACGCCGTCGATCGCACCGTCCGCGCCGAGCGCCGGCAGCTGGACGTGGAGGGTCGGGTGGGCGGGTGCCTCGGGCGTCGTCACGGTGTCGGGACAGTATCCACCGCGGACCTACGCGACGGCATCGCCGACCAGCAGGTCGGGCGCGTCCTCGAGCACGAGGAGGGTCGCGAGCCCGGGCGCGATCTCACGCAGGATCCTGCCGGCCGCGCGCATCGGGTCCGAGCGGAGCCCGTCGTCGAGCGCCGCGCGATCGTCGAAGTCCATGGCCGCGACGAGGGCGAGATCCGTCTCGCCACCGAGTGCCCCGGCGACGCGCGAGACCCGCGTCGAGCGGAGCCCCGGCGTCTGAGCAACGAGCGGCAGGTGCTCGTCGCGATAGCGGCGCTCGAGCGTCGCGAGCGCGTCCGCGCCGCCCTCGGGGGCGCGATACAGCACGAGCAGCGTGGTCATCTCGAACCTCCATTGGAGTCGTTTGCCTCGGCCGCGGCCGCGCGGCGGCGGGCCGCCTCCTCCGTCGAGCGGTAGAAGCCGGCGAGGGCCTCGTTGAACAGGCCGGGCCGGCGTGACATCACCTCGTGCCCGCAGTCGGGCGCGACGAACAGCCGGCCGTCGGGCAGCTGGCGGGCCAGGCCGGCCGCGTGCTCGGCGGCGACGAATGGATCGCGGTCACCGCAGACGACCATCGCCGGGCAGTCGATCCGATGCAGCTCGGCAGGCGACAGAAGCGGCTGCGCCGCGATGTCCGCCGCGATCGCCGGCAGGAGCCGCTGCCACGCGCCCACGCCCTGACCCGCGTCGTGGCGCCGGGCGAGCGTCGCCGCGAAGGCCGGATCGCGCTCCAGGATCCGCGGCGGATCCATCAGCCGCCGCCCGACGCTGGCCCGCGGCTCGCGATGGGTCGTGATCCCGACGACGACGAGCGTCCGCAGCCGCTCCGGGAAGCGCGTCCCGAACATCAGGGCGGTCATGGCGCCCATCGAGAAGCCGGCGAGATGGAAGGAATGCAGCCCGAGGGCGTCGACGAAGGCCGTGAGGTCGTCGACCAGCCAGCCGTACTCGAATCCGTTCGCGGCATCCCAGCGGGTGCGCCCGTGGCCGCGCGCGTCCGGGAGGTGGACGAGAAAGGCCCTGGTCAGGTTCGGCAGCTGGGCGGCGTAGTCCTCGTGAGCGAGGGACGTGGCGCCGTGGAGGAGGATCAGCGGCGGGCCAGCGCCACGGATCTCGTAGAATACGTCGAGCCCGTTCGCCCGGATCGTCGGCATCAGCCCTCCGGCTTGCCCTGGACGGGGCTGTCGACGCCCTCCTCGAGCCGGAGGTAGCGCCGCCGGTAGTACAGGAGTGGGGCAACGCCCGGCCGGAGCTGCTGGAGCGAATCGACGCGGCCGATGAACAGGTCGTGATCGCCCGCGCTGAACGTCTCGACGATCGTGCATTCGAGCGTCGCGATGGCGCCCTCGATGAGCGGCAGCCCGGTCGGGCCGGGCCCCCAGCGCGCGCCACAGAACGCCTCCCGCCCCGGGCTCACGGGCGCGTGCGCGAAGCAGTCCGAGAGTGCCTGCTGGTCCGCACCGAGCACGTTCACGGCATACCTGCCGGCCGCACGCACCATCGGCGTGATGAACCGTCGCCGGTCGAGCGCGACCATCACCAGCGCCGGCTGCAGCGACACCGACGAGAACGCATTCACCGTGATCCCCGCGGGCCGCTCCCCCTCGAACGCGGTGACGACGCTGACGCCGGTCGCAAACCGCCCCATGACCTCTCGAAACGGCCCGGCCTCGATCTCCCCTTCGCGCACCGTGGTCACGGCGCCGAGCATAGCCAGCGTTCAGGGAATGGCCGCGGCCGTGGTCGCACGGCCGCGGCCGCAACGACCCGCTGGCTACAATCGCCGGCGTGACCGTTGAACGCTGGGATCGCGCCGCGCTCGTGCCGATTCGCCGTGGTGAGCGGCGGCCCGAGATCGTGGCGCTGCCTGCCGGACTGCCGTCGGTCGATGCACTGTTCACCTTCATGCGCGACGCCGAGCGCCGTTTCGAGACGCTGCGGATGCGGATCGAGGAGCACACCTACGGCGGCCGTGGCGAGCGCGTCGAGACGATCGACGTGGCGCTGCGCCACCCCGGCCACGCTCGCGTCGTGACCACGCTCCCGGCAAAGGTCGCTGCTGGGCACCACGAGCTGTGGATCTCCGACGGCGAGGTGGTGCGGACGTACTCGGCCGCGCACAAGCTGGGCACGAGCCGGCCGGTCCGGAACCGCGTCCGAGGCCTGGACCCGAAGGACTACCCCGGCCGGTCCACGGTCTACGACCCGATCACCGTCCTGCCGGCCGAGACGCTGCCGGAGCTGTTCGTCCACCCCGCCGGCTACTGCCAGAACGTGCTCGCAACGGGAACGTGCTGGATCTCCGGCACGGATCGCGTCGCGGGCCGCGAGGCGATCGTCATCGAATGCGACCGCCTGCGCGCCGTCGAACGCTTCGTCGATCGGCCCGACTACCACGTGCAGGTGACCGTCGATCGCCTGGACGGGGTCATCACCCGCCTGGTCGAGTCGGTCGGCGGCGAGGTGACGCGCCTCGCCGAGGTGGTCAATCTCGATCCTGACGCGGCCCTCCCGGCGACGACGTTCGACTTCGAGTTCCCCGAGGGAACGACGCTCCTCTACTGACCGTGCGGATTCCGCTCGATGCGGCGCGTATGATCGCGCGAAATTCGTGCGCGCAAGCGTCGCTCTGGAGGGAGGGTCGCAATGGGTCGTTCGCGTGAAGAGGCCATCCAGCAGGACATCAAGGACCTGCACGGATTGGGCTATGCGCAGGAGCTGCTCCGCGAGATGGGCGGCTTCAGCAACTTCGCCATCAGCTTCTCGATCATCTCGATCCTCACGGGCGCGGTCATCCTCTACAACCTCGGGTTGACACTTGGCGGTCCAGCATCGGTCGGGATCGGGTGGCCGCTGGTCACCCTGTTCACACTGCCGATCGCGGCAACCATGGCGGAGATCGCCTCGGCATATCCGACAGCCGGCGGCCTGTACTACTGGGCGAGCAAGCTCCGGAACAAGGACTGGGGCTGGTGGACTGCCTGGATGAACCTCGGCGGCCAGGTCTCGATCGTCGCCGGGATCAACTACGCGGCCGCGTTCTACCTGACGGCAACGATCTTCAACCCGATCCTCGGTGGGTCGTTCGACCCGCTCAAGGACACATTCGGTGTCCAGAACGCGATCTGGGTGACCGGAATCCTCATCGCCATCGAGATCGCGTTCAATGTCGCGGGGACCCGAATCGTCGCGTTCTTGAATGACCTGTCCGTCTGGTGGCACATCGGCTTCGTGGCGGCCATCGCCATCGCGTTGTTCGCCTTCGGCACGCTGCCCACCCACGACATCGGCTTCCTGTTCCAGGTCGATCAGGGGACCAACGCCGCAGGCACGCCCTGGGCACAGGTGATCCCGTTCGGCGTCGGCGGCGCGTTCGCATTGAGCCTGTTGCAGGCACAGTGGACCTACACCGGCTATGACGCGTCGGCGCACGTCGCCGAAGAGACGGTGTTCGCCCGGCGAGCGTCAGCCTGGGGTGTCTTCCTTTCCGTCGTCGTCTCGGCCATCGCCGGATACGTGGTCCTCGTCGCGCTCACACTGAAGATGGGCACGCCGGCGGACACGCTCGCCAACAGCGGCGGGTATGCCGTGGCCTACATCCTCGACCAGAACCTTGGCGGCGCCTTGAACCAGCTCGGCGGCCTCCTTGCGGCGGGCGTCGCGATCGCCATGACGTTCTGCGGCTTCTCGTCGATCGCCTCGGCCGGCCGGATGCTCTATGCGTTCAGCCGCGACGACGGACTGCCCGGGAGCGGCTGGCTCAAGCGGGTGAGCAAGCGCTGGCGCACTCCGAGCAACTCGGTCATCGCGATCAGCGTGCTGAGCTGGCTGCTCATCCTGCTCGTCTACGTCCTCACGAAGGCGCTCGGCGGCGACCCGACGTTCCTGATCGGCGGCATCACGTCGGTCAGCACCGTGCTCCTGTACTGGGCGTACGGCCTCGTCATCTGGCTGGGCATGCGCGGCGACCAGTCCTGGCGCGCCAAGCAGACCTGGAGTCTCGGGCGCTGGAGCCGCCCGTTCGCCTGGGTGTCGGTGATCTGGATCGTGCTGTTCAGCGTGGTCTTCCTGTACCCGTTCGAGCTGAACCCGGCGTCGTGGGTCATCGTGGCGGCATTCCTGATCTTGCTGCTCGCGTACTTCTTCCTGTGGGCGCGCAGCCGGTTCAAGGGTCCGCGGTCGCAGGGCTCCGCCGAACAGCTCACCGACATCGAGCGGGAGTTCCAGCAGGCCGCTGGCCAGCTCGCCAGCTGAGCCGAATCGCGCACGAGCTGACGGGCCGGCCGGCGCACGCCGCCGGCCTGTCGCATCTGCACACGGCGGCAGGGAGGACATGGGTCATGGGCGACGCGGGTCACGGATCGGCGAGCAGCCACGGCGCCAGCCATGGCAACGGCAAGCACCTTGCGCTGGCCGAGCTCGAGGGCTGGGTCCGCGAGGGCAGGATCGACACGATCATCGTGGCGATCACCGACATGCAGGGCCGGCTCATGGGCAAGCGCGTCCAGGGCGAGGCATTCCTGAACGGCGTCATCGACCACGGCGCCCACTTCTGCACGTACCTCCTCGGCACCGACATGGAGATGAACACGCCGGAGGGCTTCCGGCTCATGAACTGGGAGACCGGCTACGGCGACTGGATCGCCTCGCCGGTGTGGGACTCGTTGCGGATCCTGCCCTGGCTCGAGAAGACCGCGATCGTCCTGTCCGACACGATCGACGAGGAGACCCACCAGGAGATCCCGATCTCGCCGCGAACGATCCTGAAGCGCCAGGTCGAGCGGGCAGCGGCGATGGGCCTCACCGTCAAGGCCGGCTCGGAGTTCGAGTACTACGTCCTCAGGGACACGTGGGAGCAGGTCGCCGAGAACGGCTTCGCGATCCCGAAGCGCTTCGGGACATACAACGAGGACTACCACCTGCTCCAGGCGACGAAGGCCGAGCCGCTCCACCGTCTCCTGCGCAACTACATGACCGAGGCCCGCGTGCCCATCGAGTTCTCGAAGGGCGAGGCGGCGCCGGGACAGCACGAGGTCAACATCCGCTACGACCACGTCCTCGAATCGGCCGATCGGAGCGTCCTGTTCAAGCACGGCGCGAAGGAGATCGCCTACCTCAACGGCTGGGGCATCACGTTCATGGCCAAGCCGGACCACACCTGGACCGGATCGTCCGGCCATCTCCACATGAGCACCTGGGACAGGGACGGCGAGCGACCCCTGACCTACGACGCGAAGGCCGGCCTGCCGTACGGCATGAGCCGCCAGTTCGGCTCGTTCGTTGCCGGGATGATGGCGCTGTCGCGCGAGCTGGCCGTGTTCGTCGCGCCGTTCATCAACTCCTACAAGCGCTACGCCTCGCTGTCCTGGGCCCCCGTCAACGTGGTCTGGGGGCGCGACAACCGCACGACCGGCTTCCGGCTCGTCGGCCACGAGAATGCGCTGCACATCGAGAACCGCTTCCCGGGCGGCGACATGAACGCCTACCTCACGTACGCCGCGATGGTCGGCGCCGGGCTGTATGGCATCGAGCACAAGCTCAAGCTCGGCCCCGAGTTCAAGGGCAACGGCTACATCGCCAAGGGCGTCGAGCGAATGCCGCGGGCGCTCTACGAGGCGATCGACGAGCTCGAATCGTCGAAGGCGGCGGTCGAGATCTTCGGCCAGGACGTGGTCGACCACTACCTCAACGCCGCGCGTGTCGAGCAGACCCTGTACGACTCCGTCGTCCACGACTGGGAGCGCGAGCGCTACCTCGAGCGCGGCTGAGCGACCGGCGCGGGACCACCCCGCGGCGTCTGCTCCGCATCGATCTCGATCGTCGCTGGCTCGCTTCCCGGCGCGAGGTAGGTCGCGAGACCCTCGTCAAGCGGCGTCAGCCGCCGCGGCATGCGGGCAAGCAGCGGGGCGAGGTCGACGGTCGCCGGCTGATTCACGAAGTCGATGGCGTCCGGGGTCAGGGGCGGCGCCGGGAGGAGGCGCAGTGGCTGGGTCGCAAGCTTCAGGAGCACCGACGGGGCAGGCACGATTGGCCGCCTGATGCCCGCGATCCGGAGCGCGCGGGCGATGATCGAGCGCATCGTCAGGGTCTCCGGGCCGCCGAGCTCGAAGACCTGGTCGATGGCCGCGGTGTCCACGAGGCTGTCCGCAGCGAGCCGGGCGGCGTCGGCGATGAAGACCGGGGCGAGCAGCTGGCGCCCGAAGTTCGTCATCGGGACCAGCTGCAGGGTCCTTGCGAAGCCGACGAAGCGATTCAGCGAGACGTCCCGCGGGCCATAGATCCAGGTGGGGCGAATGATCGTCCATGGGAGCCCGGTCGCGCGGATGGCGGTCTCCGCGCGCCACTTGGCGCGGAACCAATGGCGCCTCGCGTCCGGCGCCGCACCCGCGCCCGAGACGTACAGCAGCCGGCCCACGCCGGCAGTGGCGGCCGCAGCCGCCAGCCGCTCGGTGCCCGCGGCGTCGACTGCCATGAACGTCCGGCCGCGCCGAGGTGCTTCGATCGGTGAGTTTGGAAAGGCGAGCGCGATGGCGAGCGCATCCAGGCCTGCAAGGCCGGCCGGCAGGCCGACACCGGTCGCCACGTTCACGCTGCGCAACTCCACCGTGTCGGGCAGGACGCCGCGCGCAGCTTCCCCGCGATGGGTCAGGACGACGACGCGGTGACCACGACGATGGAGCTCGGCTGCGATCGCGCCGCCGACGAAGCCCGTCCCGCCGGCGACGCCGATGGTCATGGGTGGCGAGCCGGCCTCGGGGATCGAGAAGATCGCTGCGATGCTCCGTGCGCGGTGGCGGAAGACCTCGAGCAGCTGATTGCGGACCACGAGGCGATGCGCAAGCGCACCCAGCAGCGCGAGCGGCAGCTCGTAGGTCACGTCGTCGCTGATGCGCGTCCCGCCGGGGACGCTGGTGAAGGTGTGTCGGTGCTCCCAGCGCCGGTACGGGCCTTCGAGCTGGATGTCGCTGAACGAGTTGGGCGGATCGTAGGTCTCGATACGCGTTCGCCAGCGCATCGGGATGCCGAGGAGCGGGCGGATGCGGTAGTCGATCACGAGACCCTGGCGCATGTCGAGGTCCGTGCTGCGCTGATCGAAGTCCATGCCCGCCGGCGTGATGCGCGCGAGATTCTCCGCTCGCGAGAAGAATGCGAAGACCTCGCCGATCGGGCGCGGGACGAATTGGCTTGCGTGCAGGCGGTGGGTGGCCACGGGGAGACCTCGGATCTGTGGTGGCGATGGTGCGCCGATGCGGGCCGGCGCGGGCTGAAGCGAGCCGGCGCCCGCCGCGAGGGCTGGGCGCCGGCGATCGGTGCCTGGGGCACGAGCACCGAGTGGATGACGTGGATGACGCCATTCGAGGCGGAGATGTCGGTCGCGATGATCCCGGCCGAGAGCAGCTGGCTCCGGGTCAGGGTCTCGCCGCGGAGCACGCGGTAGCGGGGCGCCGCGAGGACCGGGATTCGACTGCCTTTCGACGAATGGACCTGGTCAGGCGACGGTGCGATCGCCGCGCATCGCCCAGCGGGCCAGGACCGGCAGCAGGACGAGCCCGGAGATGCCGACGAGGATGTAGACGACGCTCGAGATGGCGTTGGTCTC
Source organism: Candidatus Dormiibacterota bacterium (assembly GCA_035631615.1). Taxonomy (GTDB): domain Bacteria; phylum Chloroflexota; class Limnocylindria; order Limnocylindrales; family CSP1-4; genus UBA5189. Next base: position 20,671 of record DASQIK010000050.1, read on the forward strand.
GCCGAAGGTCGTGCCCGTGAGCGCGGCCACCAGGTCGAACCTGGCGACGCCGACGAGCAGCCAATTGGCCGCGCCGACGATGACCAAGAGCAGGGCGAGTGCATTGACGTAGCGCATGGCGGTAGATCCCTCTTGCTGCTCGGACGCCGGGGCTCTGGCCCGGAGACTTCGTCCAACCTTTGTTCAAGGTCAGGCCAAACTGTAGTGCCGTGTTGAAGGCTTGTCAAGTGTTTTCCAGCGTGTACTATGGGCAGACCATGTACAACATCAAAGAGGCGGCGGCCCGGGCCGGCGTGTCGGTGCCCGTCCTGCGGGCGTGGGAACGGCGGTACGGGATCGTCCAGCCGGCCCGCACGTCGTCCGGGTATCGCCAATTCGACGACGCGACGGTCGCGCGAGTCCGGGCGATGCGTGCGCTGGTCGAGGATGGCTGGTCGCCCAGCGCCGCGGCGGCCTCGATCCTGGCGGGCACCAGCCTGGTTCCGAGCGGAAGCCCAGCGGACGGCGGCAGCCTGCCGGGGCCAAAAGGGACGGCTTCGATGGATGGCGCCGTCGCCGTGGCAGATCGGTTCGTCGCAGCGGCGCGTGCGATGGAGCCGAACGCTATCGCGGAGACCCTCGACGACGTCTTCGCTCGTGGCTCGTTCGAGCGGGTGGTCTCCGACCTCCTCTTCCCGGCCCTGGAGCGCCTCGGCGACGCCTGGGCCAGGGGCGAGGTGAGCGTCGCGGGCGAGCACCTCGCCAGCAGCGCCGTGCAAAGGCGTCTCGCCCAGGCGCTCGAGGCGGCGGGTCCCGCCAACGCCGCGCCGGGCGGGATCCTCGTCGGACTGCCGCCAGGCAGCCGCCACGAGCTCGGTGCCTTGGCGTTCGCAGTGGCGGCGCGCCGGACGGGACTGCCGATCGTGTACCTCGGGTCAGATCTACCGTTCGACGAGTGGGTCAGCGCCACGCGCGATGCGCGTGGCGCCGTCATCGGCGTGGTGACCGCGCGGGACCGCACCGCCGCGCTCGAGCTCGCCCGTCGACTTCGGGCTGCGCATCGCGACCTCGTCATCGCCCTGGGTGGCCGGTCCGCGCCGGCGTCGAGCGAGGCGCTGCAGCTGCCGTCGCGGCTGACAGAGTCGGTGGCAGCCCTGCGGGCGGCCCTTGCCGCCGCGCCAGCCTGAGGTCGAGCCGGCCCGAGGCGCGTTCCCGCCGCGTGAGAACCGGTCCGGCCATGCCCGGCGTACTGCTGAGTAACCCGGCGATGATCGAACTTCCCACCGACCCGGGCGGCCGAGGAGTGAGCGGCCGCTCGGGACCATTCCTGCCCGCCGTGGCGCCCGTATCGGGCGCGGCGCGTCCGCATACGATCAGCGCTCCAGCATGAAGTTGAGGAGCGCATCGATGCGGCTGCAGGACAAGGTCACGATCATCACCGGCGGCGCCAGCGGCATGGGCCGCGTCGCGGCGCGGATGTTCGCCGCGGAGGGCGCCTGGGTCGTGGTCGCGGACGTGACCGCTCCGGCCGCGCAGTCGGTCGCCGACGAGATCACGGGATCCGGCGGGAAGGCGGTTGCCGTGGTCGCCGACGTCTCGAAGGAGGCCGACGCGAAGCGGATGATCGACGAGACAATCGCCGCCTTCGGGCGGGTCGACGTCCTCTACAACAACGCCGGGATCATGCCCGAGGCCGACCACTCGGTCATCGACACGTCGGTCGAGGACTGGGACCGGGTCATGGCCGTCAACGTGCGCGGGGTGTTCCTCGCGTGCAAGTACGCGATCCCGAAGATGGTCGAGCAGGGCTCCGGCTCGGTCATCAACATCTCAAGCTTCGTCGCGATCCTCGGCTGCTCCAACCCGCAGGACGCCTACACCGCCTCGAAGGGCGCGGTGCTTGCGCTGACGAAGTCGCTCGCCGTCCAGTTCGCGCCGAAGGGCGTGCGAACCAACGCCATCTGCCCCGGTCCCGTCGAGACACCCATGCTCATGGATTGGCTCGTGAAGGACGAGGAGGCGAAGCGGATTCGCCTCGCCCGCAACCCGACTGGTCGGTTCGGCAAGCCGGAGGAGATCGTCCACATGGCGATCTACCTCGCGTCGGACGAGTCGCGCTGGACGAACGGGTCGGCGATGGTGGTCGACGGCGGAATCACGGTCAACTACTTCTAGCCCCGGTCGAGCCGGGACACCCGGCCGCACGGACAGCCGGGTCGAGAGCGGCACCGCGCTCGGAGCGGAGCTGCGCCGCAAACCCGCCGGGAGGCAGCCGGCGGGACCGCGTCTCGATGAGCGTGGCGAGTGCTCGATCGCCGGAAGCAGACGCGAACCACCCGTGCCAATTGGCACTTGTGGTACAAGCCGTGAGACTGCTGACTTCGTGGATCGGTGCCGGCGACGCTGGTGGTCGGCTAACCGACGCGGCAAGGGGTAGGCGATGACAACGAGCCAAGGGACCTCGGGTCCCGCGAAGGGCCAGGGCTGGCTGGCCAAGGTCAGCGATCAGTTCGGCTTCCGCCAGATGGTCAGCGATTACCTCATCCCCGTCGAGACCAACAGCATCTGGTACCTGCTCGGCGGCGTCCTCGCGATTGCGCTCGGGCTGGAGGTGCTGACCGGGTTCCTCATTGCGCTCGTCTACGTTCCCGACGCCGGCCGCGCATACGACATCGTGGCCGGCCTGCTGGCCCAGCCCGTGTGGGGCCCGATCCTGAACTTCCACTTCTACAACTCGTACCTGATCTTCGGCCTCGTGATGCTGCACATGGTCCGGGTGTTCATCACCGGCGGCTATCGGCGCGGCAAGGAGGGGCTGTGGCTGGTCGGCGTCGGCCTCGCGGGGCTGACGTTCATCATCTCGCTCACCGGCGAGGCGCTCCACTGGGACGAGGTCGGGTTCGGCGTTCCCTGGAACATCGCCGAGGTCCTCGGCGCGCTCGGGCTCGCGGGCACCTTCAACTACACCAGCGACGCGCTCCTGTTGATCCCGACGGCCACGGAGAAGCTCTCCCAGATCTTCGTGCTGCACGTGTCGCTCATCCCGATCGCCCTGGCGATCTTCATCGGCTGGCACTACCTGCTGATCCGGTTCAAGGGCATCTCCGCCCCGTTCTGGCTCCGCGCCAGCGGGCGGACGGCCGTCTTCACCGAGCACATCCGCGGCTGGATCCTCCTCAGCATCGTCATCCTCGGGGTCGTGCTGGTGATCTCGATCGCGTTCCCGCGGGATCCGGGCGTGGCCCCGCAGCTGATCCCGTCCTCGCCGCTCTTCGGCACCGCCAGCGACCCGGGCGGGCTCGGCTTCAAGCCGACCTACCCGATCAGCTGGACGCGCGGCATGAACATCATCGCCGCGAATCTCGGGATCGATCCCGACATCTGGGGCACGCTGATCGCGATGACGGTCCTGCTCGTCGCGCTCCTGGTGATTCCGTTCGTCGATCGCGGGCCCAAGGAGCCGGACAGCACGGCTGCCGCCCTCAACTGGCGCAAGCGCGGGTGGGCGTTTCTCGCGATGGGCGTGTTCTGGTTCGTCATGATCGTCGGCGTCATCCAGAACGCCCTGGCCGAGGCCGGCTGACGGCGTCGCAGGCGCACGAAGCGCGAGGGAGCCGACCATCGTCACGCAGCTGCATGCCTGGCTCGCGACGCTTGCGCTGATCGTGGTCGCAATCGTCGGGATCGAAGCGGCGTTCCGGGCCTGGCGCGGCGTCCCGCCCGCGCCGCTGGTCACGCAGCTGAACCGGGTGATGATCCTGGTGCTCATCGTGACGAGCGCCGGTGGGCTGGGCATCCTCCTGGCCGGCGGCGGTCCCCATGAGCCGCTGCACTTCCTCTACGCGATTCTCGCGATCGGCAGCCTGCCGGTTGCGGATTCGCTCGCCCGGAACGCGAGCCCGCGAAGGCGAGCGGTCATCACGCTCGTCGCGGCGATCATCCTGTTCGTCCTCCTCGCCCGGTTGTTCCAGACGGGCTAGCACGACCTCAAGGTCCGCGACGTAGTCGAGACCGACGCCGGGGGCCCGGGCAGTGGCTCATCGCACGTGGAGCAGCTGGGGGATCCGGTCGAAGTCGGAGGCGCGGCGCTGCCAGCCGTCCGGTGAGGCCGCCGGCACGGGAGCTGCTGACGTCGCGGCCCCGTCGCAAGCCGCGATCGCTCCAGCCAGCAGGGCAACCGCGAGCGAGGCTCGGAACCTCGCAGCAGCCGCCACCGCGACGCTGGTCGGCCGATGGGTCACGCCGACGCGAACGAGCGGATCGGTCCGCGCCGAAGCGCGCTGACGCCGAGCGCCACCCAACCGGCGCCAAAGGCGATGAAGATCGCGGGCATGAGGGCCGAGGCCTCCACGCCGGCAGCATTGATGCCGAGCAGCCCTGAACCGAGCACCAGTGCCGCGGCCGACGACAGGCCCAGCACGATCGCGCCAGCGCGGGAAAGGACGGCGGCGCGAATCGTCGCGACCGCGAACAGGATCGAACCGATGAGCATCGTGATGATGCCGAGCATCCAGACCCCCCACGGGGTCAGGTCGCCAATGAAGCTCGCTTCCCCTTCCGGACCGGCGAGCCCCACGATCCCGACGACCGACACCACCGTGCCCAGGGCCGGAACGCCGAACGCGGGCCACGCCAGTCGCGGGTCTCGATGTCCCTGAAAGGCGCTGAGTCCGATCAAGGCGAGCAGAAGGCTGAGCGTGCCGAGCAGGATCAACAAGGCCGAGAAGGTGACGTCGACCTGGTCCCCGAAGCTGCTCGCCAGCACCAGCCCGAGCACCCACAGGATCCCGCCGGCGATCGCGCCGACACCACCAACGCGCAACAGCATGCGATGCCCTCCCGTGCTCGCTCGCCCATTGGCCAGCCTGCGCGGTGCGACACGCGCGTCGAGGGCGCCAAGCACGATGTCGGCGACGTCGAACGGCCCGAGTGGCCGCATCTCGAGAACGACGCGGAACTCCTCGCCGTACCGCCGGCGCCAGTGCGCGGGGTAGAGGGCGATGAGGAGACCGATCAACGGCTGTCGCTGCCCAGCCTGCGCAGCCCGAGCTTCGCGAAGGCCTCGAGCCCGGCGAGCTGCTCCCTGAGCGTCGTGGCGCCGAGCGCGGTCAGCCGGTACGGTCGACGCCGATCGACGGGCGCCATCGCCTCGATCATGCCGCGCTCCTCGAGCCTCGCGAGGGCCGCGTACAGCGTGCCAGGCCCGAGGGGCCGCCCGGTGCCCGCCTCGACGTCCATCATGATCGCGTAGCCGTGCTTCGGGCTGTCGCTGAGGCTCACCAGGATCAGCAGGCTCGGCTCGGCGAACCGCCCGATCTCGAAGTTCGAATCCGGCATCAGCTCGGTGCCTCCAGGAATCCCGGCGTCGGCTCGCGCTCGCGAGATGGACCGATCGAACTGTATCGCATGTCGTAACAGTCAAGCGGCATCGGGCCGGCGACGACGGGCGCGACGCGATCGAGGCGACGTCGGCCGCCATGCCGCTAGCCCAGGTCCGCGCAGGCGATCTTCGCGCCGCCCGGCGCGTGGATGACGACGGCGACGGCGGTCGGGCCGGCGGTGGCGAGGGCGACCGCGTTGCTGTTGCCGATGCCGGCGCTGTCGGTGGTGAAGCTGAGCCAGATCTCGTTCGGTGGAGCTGCGGCGCCGGCCGGATCGAACCTGTAGTGGCCGTCGGCGTCTCCTTGGGTGCATGCCTGCCTGTGCACGTGTGAGCCATACGCCGTGTTCGGCAGCAGACCCTCGACATGCAGGCTGACGATCGTCTTGCCGTCCGCCGTGCGCACCATCCTTGCGCGGCCGCTGATCGGCAGCCCTGCACCGGTCGCGAAAGCCTGGACGTCACCTCTCGTGACCGTCGCTCCGTCGGCGAGGACGGTCGACGTGAAGACCACGGTCAATGCCAGCGCCGTGAGGAGCGCGGCGAGTCGGGCGGAACGCGTGCGCATGTGCAGACCTCCCATGTCGTGGATTGCGGTGCTCAAGAGCCGAGCATTGTCTTCACGCCCAGTCCCCCGACGGCCAGCACGAGCGCTGCCAGGACGGCCCCCAGGGCTTGCCTCCCGGTTCGCTGCACGACCAACGCCCCGATGCCGATGGCCGTGCCGGCCACGGCCGCAACGAGCCCGATCGGCATGATCGCGAGCCCCAGGTCGTGGAACGCGACGAGGCCATTGACTCGCTGCTCGTTGTCCGGCCCGTAGCCGAGCCCGCCAACTGATTCCACCAGCTGGGCGAGGGCGAGTGCGGTGAGGCCGCCGAGCGGTGCGGCCGATGCCAGGGTGTGCCGCTCGCCCTGTCGCCAGGCGATGGCGAGCGCCGGCGCGAGCACGGCCAGGGCGCCGGCTGCGTGCAGCTGCGCGTGGCCCACGGCCAGTGGGAGTGCCAGCAGCGCGGGAACGCTGAGCAGCACCACCGCCCAGGCAGCAACGCCGCCGAGGAGGATGAGCGGCCCCGACCGTGTATCCATCGCACCACGGTATATCGTGGTCCGCTATATCGTGTCAAGACCTACGAGCATGGCGTGCTCCGGCGGCCCGGGTCGGCTCGGCCGCGCCGTCGCAGCGGGTGCGGAGCCAAGCTCGGCGTATGATCGAATGCCAACGCCAGACCCCACGGCGGGCCCTGAAACCCCGACTTCGAGAGGACGCACGACGATGGCGGTCGAGCAGATGACGAGCCTGAAGATGGTCATCGGCGGCGAGACCGTCGACGCGTCGGACGGCCAGACCTTCGAGGTCATCAATCCGGCGACGGGAGCGGCGATCGCGACTGCGCCGCAGGGCGGCAAGATCGACGTCGATAAGGCCGTCGCGGCCGCGCAGGCGGCGTTCGAGGCGCCGAAGGGCTGGTCCAGCTGGGCCGCGGGAAAGCGCGGCCGGACCCTCGCGAAGCTCGCCGCGCTGGTCAGGGACCACACCGAGGAGCTCGCCCAGCTGGAGAGCGGCAACACCGGCAAGCCGATCTCGAGCGCCCGGGGCGAGATCACCGGCGTCAGCCTCGTGTTCGACTACTACGCGGGCGCTGCGAACAAGATCTTCGGGCAGACGATCCCGGTCTCGAAGCCGGGGCTGGACCTGACGCTTCGCGAGCCGATCGGCGTGGTGGGGTTGATCGTGCCCTGGAACTTCCCGCTGCTCATGGCCTCGTGGAAGCTCGGGCCGGCGCTCGCCGCCGGCAACACCTGCATCCTCAAGCCGGCCTCCTACTCCCCGATGACCGCGCTCCGGCTGGGCGAGCTGGCGCTGGAAGCAGGATTCCCGCCCGGGGTCGTCAACATCGTGACCGGGCCGGGCGGCAGCGCCGGTGCCGCGATCGCGGCGCACCCCGGCATCGGCAAGGTCGCCTTCACCGGCGAGACGACGACCGGCCAGGAGATCATGCGGTTGGCCTCGAACAACGTGAAGAAGATCAGCCTCGAGCTCGGCGGCAAGAGCCCGAACGTCGTCTACGCCGATGCCGACATCGAGCGTTTCGCGGCCGAATCGCCCTACTCGGTGTTCGACAACTGCGGCCAGGACTGCTGCGCCCGGAGCCGGATCCTGGTCGAGCGCTCCGCGCACGACCAGGTCGTGGAGCTGTTCGCGGCGGCGACGCGCAAGGTCGTCGTCGGCGACCCGGCGGACGACAGGACCGAGGTCGGCACGCTCGTGAGCTTCAAGCAGCGCGACCGGGTCAGGGACTACATCGAGATCGGGCTGTCGGAGGGCGCCAACCTCGTCGTGGGCGGCGAGGCGCCGGATGATCCGGCACTGGGGTCCGGGGCGTATCTCATGCCGGCGGTCTTCGATGGCGTGACCAACGACATGCGGATCGCGAAGGAGGAGATCTTTGGGCCCGTGGTCTCGATCATTCCGTTCGATTCGGAGGCCGACGCGATCCGCCTCGCCAACGCCACGCCGTACGGCCTGTCGGGCTCCGTCTGGAGCCGCGACATCGGCAAGGCACTGCGGACCGCAAAGGGCATCCAGGCCGGCGTCCTGTCGATCAACTCGAACAGCTCGGTGCACACCGAGGCGCCGTTCGGCGGCTACAAGATGTCGGGCATCGGGCGCGAGCTCGGCATGTCCGCGATCGAGCTGTACACCGAGACGAAGAACATCTTCATCGACCTGCGGTGAACGGGTCGGCCGAACGGCCGGGCGACGCACCTCGGGATCCCGGGACACGGCCCGGACGCGAGCCTGAGCGCGCGGAGTTTGCGATGGCACGCGTCGGCGGCGCGAGCCGCTGGTCCCCCTTCGCCGTCGCGGCGCTCACGGCGATCGTGATGGGCATGGTCGGCATCGCTGTCGGCAGCCGCCTCGCGAGCCCGCCGCCTGCCGTGGCACCCGCCGCCGTGCCGGGAACCTTCGCAGCGCCGACGCCCGAGCCGACTCCAAAGCCGGTCCCCACCGTCGCGTACCTCCGGGTGCCCATCGCTCCAGTGCGGACGAGCGACCCGTCGTCGACGGCGATCCGGCTGCAGGTCCAGCGGCAGCCAAATGAGATGTTCGTCCACGGCGACGTGTACGTGCCCAAGGTCACCTGGGTGTTCGTGTCGCTCCGCGACGCGAGCGGCACGGTCACCGGCTGGGCCTCCGTGAGCGTCCCCGGCGCAGCCGGGCCGGGCCTCCGAGGCGGCCCCACCATGCGCTTCGACGTCGAGCTCGTCGTCCCGACGGCCATCGCCGGCCAGCTCACGATCCAGGCGACCGCCTACGACCGGACCGGTCACGCCATCGGTGCGACCCAGCTCGTCGCGTCTGCCGACCCGGGACCCTAGTGCGCGGCGCTCGCGACCGGGAGCCCTCGGAAGCGCCGCTGTGGGCGCGCGCCGAGGCCGAGGCCGCGCGCTTCTCGCCGCGGCGAATCGCGCCGGAGCGGCGCTCGCCCTGGTCGCTCGTCCTAGGTGCCGCGGTTGCGATCACCGGGCTCATCGGGCTCGCGGGTGCGTCGCCGGCCCAGCCGACCCAGGCGAGCGGGCAGCAGCGATTTGCCGCAGCCTCGCTCGCGACGCCGGCTGCGACGCTCGAGGCAATCGACGTGCGGCCGCCGGCCCTCGGCTCGATCCAGGCGGCGAGCGGCCGCCCGCCGGTGACGCTGCGAACGCCGACCGGGCGAGACGGCCCGATCACGACCGCAGCGGTGCCCGTCGATGGGCTCGTCAGCGTGCGTGCGAGCTCGATCCAGGTCGCGCTCGAGCTGGACAAGTTCCACCGCATCGACGCGGTCGACATCGACACCAATCCGGAAGGCATGCTCCGTCCGGACACCACGCCGGCGTTCCATGTCGACCTCGCCCTGCCGACGCCTCGCCCGATCGGGCAGGCGTGGGTCGTGATCACGGCCTACGACCGCTCGGGGAACTCGCTCGGGACCGTTCGGTGGGCCGTGCTGATCGGGAACCTGACCTCCGGGTGAGCTCGCAGACCGTCTAGCGTCCGGCCGGGTGCTCGGGTGGCTGCACATCGGGATGGCGGCGCGCGAGCCAGTCGACCAGTGCCCACCACGTCGTCCTGAACGCGATCTCCGGCCACGGGATCGCGGCCGGCGCGAAGGCCCTGACCTCGGTCGCCTCCGGCGTCGTCCCGAGCTCGCCGCCGACGATGGCTGCCTCGTAGGCGAGCACGATCACGGCGGCCTCGAGCCGCGCATACAGCCCGACGATGTCGCCCGTCGCCACGACGAGGCCGATCTCCTCCAGCGTCTCGCGCATCGCACCCTCGCTCGGGGTCTCGTCGACCTCGAGGAACCCGCCCGGCTGCGCCCACAGGCCGCGACCCGGCTCGAAGCCGCGCCGCAGGAGCACGACCTCGCCGGCGTCGGTGATCGGGAGCGCCGTTGACACCAGGCGCGGATTGACGTAGGTGATGTGCCCGTTGTCCACGCACACGAGGCGCGGCCGCTCCTCGCCCACGACGGTGCGCAGCTCGAGGAGGCTCCCGCACGAGGCGCAATGCGTGATCGACGCGGCGAGCCAGGTCGGGACGCCGCCGCCCTGCGGCACGTCCGTGGATCGCGCGTCGGGCCCGCGTCCGATCGGGCTCGGCAAGGAGGTCACGCGGTCAGGATCAGGCTGGCCGCCCCGACCGCGACGCCGATCCCGAGCAGCGCCGCGAGGACCCAGGTGAGTCGGAACAGGGCTCGTCCGGGGTTGACCGGCATCCAGGCCCACGCGCTGCGATAGAACCGGAGCGCCGCGTCGGCCGTGGTCAGCACGAAGATCGGCCCCGCGATCAGCGCGCACAGCTTCACGATCGGACTCGAGATCGGGGTGCCGGCCTCGACCGCGGTGATCCCGAGCGCGCCGGCGACGAGCGCGATCGCCGAGAGGTTGATGTAGTGCCGCTGGAGCGGCGTCGGCTTCGCCTCCGGGATCCGGTCCGGTGCTCGCCCCGCGCCGATCCCCTGCCGATCGAGGACGGGCATGCCGGGCTCCCAGCGGGGGTCGTCCATCGCCCCGTCAGGCATTCGACGGGTCGTCCATGACCGTGCGGGTCAGCTCGGCGCGGTAGGTTGCGAGGCGGCCAGCGAGGGGCGCGTCGCCGAGCGCGAGGATCTCTACCGCCAGCAGCGCCGCGTTCTCCGCGTTGCCGATCGCGACGGTGGCCACGGGGATGCCGCGCGGCATTTGCACGATCGAGAGGAGCGAGTCCAGGCCGTCGAGATGCCTGGTCGGCATCGGGATGCCGATCACGGGGAGCGCCGTCTTGGCGGCGAGCATGCCCGGCAGGTGGGCGGCGCCGCCCGCGCCGGCGATGATCACGCGGATTCCACGCCCCGGTGCCTCCTCGGCGTAGCGATACAGGTGGTTCGGGCTGCGATGCGCCGACACGACCCGCAGCTCGAACGGCACGTCCAGCTGCGCGAGAATCGCCGTGGCCTGCTCGAGGACCGGGAAGTCCGATCGACTGCCGCCGACGACGCCGACGATCGGCGCTGCGTCCGTCCTGGCCCCCGAGCCGGCCACCCCGCTCAATGCTCCGGCGGCACGGCCGCGGGCGCCCAGCCGATGTGGCCGGCGGCCTCGCGGGCTCGTGCCAGCGCGTCTTCGGCTGTGGCCCCGAGCGCGGTCACGTGGCCCATCTTCCGGCGCCCGAAGACGGTGTGCTTGTCGTACAGGTGGAGGTGGACGTCGGGCAGCTCGAGCGCCGAGTAGATGCCGGTCGGGTGCGCGGGCCGCGGCGCGCCCTCGCCGAGCAGGTTCACCATCGCGACAGCCGGCGCGCGCATCTCGACCGAGCCGAGCGGCAGCCCGCAGATCGCCCGCAGGTGCTGCTCGAACTGGCTCGTCACCGCCCCCTCGATCGACCAGTGGCCGCTGTTGTGGACCCGGGGCGCCAGCTCGTTGACGAGCAGTGAGCCGTCTGGCATCAGGAACAGCTCGACGGTGAGCGTCCCCACGAGCCCCATCGAAGTGGCGAGGTTCTCGGCGAGATTCGTCGCGGCGCGCGCGATCTCGTCGGAGACGCCGGCCGGCACGACGCTTTCGATCAGGATCCCGTTGTCGTGGGTGTTGCGCGCGAGTGGGAACGACCGGCTGATGCCGTCGACGTTGCGGACCACGACCACCGACAGCTCGGCCTCGAACGCCAGCTCCTGCTCGAGCAGCGCCGGCCAGCCGATCCGCCCGTCGAGCGCATCGATCCCGACCGTCCCGTCGAGCTTCGTCTGGCTGCGACCGTCGTAGCCGCCGCGGACCGCCTTGACCCGCACGGGATAGCCGAGCTCGGCGGCGGCCTCCAGCACGCCCGCCGGGCTCGCGACCTCGCGCCAGGGCGCCACGCGACCCTCGTTCGCCTCGACGAACCGCCGCTCGGCGAGTCGGTCGGCGGTGAGCTTGAGTGGGTACGGACCGGGCCGGATCGGGCGACGCCGATCGTCGAGCTCGGAGACGACCGCCTGCCCGACATGCTCCAGCTCGTAGGTGATCACGGAGCACTCGGTCGCCATGCGCTTGGCGGCGGCGACGTCGTCGTAGGTCGCGACCTCGATCCGATCGGCGATGCTGGCGGCGGGAGCGTTCACGTCGGGGTCGAGGACCACGACCCGGTAGCCCATCTCGCGGCCGGCCAGGGCGAGCATCCGCCCGAGCTGCCCGCCGCCGAGGATCCCGATCGTCGACGGTGGCGAGATCGGCGGCGGCGCGAATCCCAGCCGGCGATAGACCTGCAGGATCCAGGCGGTCTTCGAGTGAGTGTACCGGAGGCCCTCGACCGGGCCGCTGTCGGTGATCCCACGCTTGAGCTGCTCGTACTGGCGCCGCAGATCCGGGTCGCTCCGGAGCGCGTCGCGGAACGCCATGTCGCGCGGGAAGTCCCCGCCGTAGGGCTGGACGTGGAGGTGGATCCGGTACTGCGTCCCGTCGAGCTCCATCGAACCGACCGGCATCGGCCGGGTCGGCGGCCACGGATCCGGCCCCGGCTGCGGCCCGAATCCCAGCTCGTAGAGCATTGCCACGATCGCCGGGATGTCCGCCGGCGACGCCTCGATCGACAGGTCGACGATGCCCTTGCCGGGGAGGCCGGGCACGGACGTGCTGCCGATGTGCTCGACCGTGAGGTCGGGCCGGCGCTCACGCACGAGGTCCGCGACCCGCGCGGCGACCTCGACCGTCTTCGGGTCCCACTCGTGAACCTCGGCCGCGAGCCGCTCGTACGGTCCGATCGGCTTCGTTGCCGGGTTCGCGCTCGTCACGGGCGGAGTGTAGGGCTGGACACCTATCGTTCGACGGTGACGCGAACCAAGACTCCAGCGACGCCGCACGACGAGCCGGAGCTGCCGCCGGGCTTGCTGGGAGGCGGGTCGCCGCGGCCGGGCACGACCTATCGCGCCCTGCGGCTGGTGTGGCGCTGGTGCGCGGCGTTGCTGGGCGCCCACCTGGAGCTCGAGGGCGCGGAGAACCTGCCACGCACGCCCGGCGGCCGGCGAGCCGGCGGGTGGATCGCGGCGGCGGTGCCGCATCGAACCTGGATCGACCCGTTCGTGCCGTGGATCCTGCTGCCGGAGCGGCCCCGGTTCATCTTCTTCGGGGATGCACGGACGATGGCGCGCTCGCCGCTGCGTCGGTTCCTGGTGCGCCGGCTGGGCGGCGTGATCCCGATCCCTGCCGAACGCGACCCGCGAACGGTCGAGGTCCACCTGGAGGCGGCACGGCGGGCGCTCGCTGCCGGGGGCGTGTTCATGCTCATGCCGGAGATCGGGCCGCCTTCGAAGCCCGGCGAGCTGCGACGGCTGGGTGGCGGCATGGCCTATATCGCGCTGCGCAATCGGGCGCCGATCGTGCCGCTTGTTCTCGGCGGCAACGACGACATCTACTTCGGGCGCCGCGTGATCCTGCGCGTGCTGCCGGCGCTGGATCCGTGCGAGCTCGCCGGGCTGGCCGACGGCGAGGCGCCGCCGGCGCCGGGCTCGAGTGCGGAGCGGCGCGCCGCGCACATGGTGACGGCCGCGTTCGCCGATCGGGTTGCGCCCGGCGTCGCCGAGGTTCACCTGCTGGCGAGCCCGCCACCGGGCACGAGCAGGCGCGGCCGGTTCCTGACGACGTTGTTTCGATGATCCCGAGTTGCGCGTTCGATCTCGACGCCTTCTGCCAGGCCATCCCCAAGGTCGAGCTGCACTGCCACCTGCTCGGCACCGTCCGACCGGCGACCTTCAAGGCGCTGGCGCGCGCGGCGAAGGCTCCACTCGGTGACGACGAGATCGACGGGTTCTACGTCCGGGTCGGGCGGTTCGCCGGCGTGCTCAAGGCGCTCCGCACGCTCGAGGCAGGCGTGCTGCGCACCCCGGACGACCTGCATCGCATCACCTACGAGTACCTCCGGGGCGCCGCGGCGCACAACGTCCGATACGCGGAGTTCTCCTGGAACCCGACGGGGACCGTCCACCAATCGGGAATCCCGTATGACCATGCGCAGGACGCGATCGTGCGCGCCATCCGCGACGCGGAGGGCGACCACGGGATCATCGGTCGGCTCGTCGTGGCGATCGATCGCGAGGCCTCGCCCGCGGCGGCGCTGGAGATGGTCGGCTGGGCGCTCGCCCGCCGCCGGCCCGAGGTCGTCGGTCTCGGGATCGACTACAACGAGGTCGACCATCCGCCGGAGCTCTTCGCCGAGGCCTTCGCGGTTGCGCGGAACGCAGGCCTGAAGACCACCGCGCACGCCGGCGAGTTCGGCATGCCATGGACCAACGTTCGAACCGCCGTCGAGGAGCTCAGGGTCGATCGCATCGATCACGGCTACACGATCGTCGATGCGCCCGACGTTGCGCGCCGGTGCGCCGAAGCCGGCATCGTCTTCACCGTCGTGCCGACGAACAGCTACTACCTGCGGACCTTGCCGCCCGAACGCTGGGCGCTTGACCATCCGATCCGTCGGATGCGGGAGCTGGGCGTCCGCCTCCATCCCAACACGGACGACCCGGCCTTCCACCTGGTCACGCCAAGCGGCGCCTGGCGCAGGATGGTGGACGACTTCGGCTTCTCGATCGATCAGCTGCGCGACTGCATGCTGAACGGGCTGGATGCGGCGTGGATCGACGAATCGACCCGTCGGGTTTGGCGGGCGGAATTCCAGGCAGCCTTCGATCGAGCGCAGGCCCTATGCTCCCGGCCATGATCACCTTCGTTGTCGGTCGTCGCCTCGTCGAGGTGGACGTCGGGTAGGTTGCCGATCTCGTTGCCCGCCACGCGCGGGTGACGATCGACGTTGGCACGGGCGACGGCCGAGCCGTCATCGCGGCAGCCGGTGACCCGCGAACCCTGGCGATCGGGACGGACGCCAACGCGGCCGCGATGGCCGAGGTCTCGCGCCGGGCGGCGAGATCGACGCGGAAGCGTGGTGTCCCGAACGCCGTCTTCGTGCTTGCGCCCGCCGAAGCGCCTCCCCTCGCCTTTGCCGGGATCGCCAGCCTCGTTACGATCCGATTCCCATGGGGCTCCCTGCTCCGAGGCTGCCTCGGCGCCGAGGATGCCGTGACCGCCGGCGTCGCCAGCCTCGTCGCTCCTGATGGATCGCTCGAGCTGCTGCTGGCCCCCGCGCCGAAGGACGGGATCCAGGGCCTGCCGGTCGAGCCGGTCGAGATCGTCCGGGCGGCTTCGCACGGGTTCCACCCGTTCGGGCTCGAGCTCGTGGAGGGCCGTCCAGCGACCGATGCCGAGGTCCGCGCCTCACGGTCGACCTGGGCGCGACGGCTCGGGGCGACGGCGTCGAACGGCGGCGGGAAGGATCGATCCGTCACCCTCGTGCGGCTGACCCGCGCCGGCCGTCGCTAGGATGGGCCCGATGCCCGATCGGATCCCATTGCTCCTCGACGTCGATACCGGGATCGACGACGCCCTCGCGCTCCTGTACGCCTGCGCCTCGCCCGAGGTCGACCTGCTCGCGGTCACCTGCGTCGGCGGCAACGTGGACGCTCGCCAGGTTGCCTGGAACACGCGCGCCGTGCTGGAGCTCGCAGGTCGCGCGGACGTGCCGGTCCACCTCGGTCGGGAGCAGCCGCTCGTCAAGTCGCTCGTCACGACGCCGGAGACCCACGGACCCACGGGGCTCGGCTATGCCCTGCTCCCCGAGCCGACGCGCACGATCGAAGCCGGCGAGGCTGCCGACCGGATCGTCGAGCTCGCCCGGTCTCGGCCCGGTGAGCTGACGCTCGTGACCCTCGGGCCGCTCACGAATCTCGCCGTCGCGCTGGAGCGCGAGCCCGCGCTTCCGAGCCTGCTCAGGGCGCTCGCGATCATGGGCGGCGCGTACAGGGCGCCGGGCAACACCACGCCGACGAGCGAGTGGAACGTCCACGTCGATCCGGAGGCGGCGCGGGTGGTATTCGCCGCGTGGCGGCCGGACCTCGACGGCCCTGCGATCGAGCTCCCGCTTGCCATGGGCCTCGACGTCACCGAGCACGCGATCCTCCGGCCCGGCCACCTCGGCGCGCTCGCGCGACGGGCGGGAGCGTCGCTGGCCGACGCGGGCGCGATGGCGTCGGAGCCGATGCGGCTCGCGGGGTCCGTGGCGGCGAATCCGGTGCTCTGGTTCATCGGCGATGCCCTGCGCTTCTACTTCGAGTTCCACGAGCGGTACGACGGCTTCTACGGCGCCTTCATCCACGACCCCTTCGCGCTCGCAGCGGCGCTCGATCGCTCGCTGGTGTTCACCCAGCCGGTCCACGTCGATGTCGAGACCGGACCCGGCCTCGCCCATGCGATGACCGTCGCGGACTGGCGCGGCATCAGCCACGACCCGCCGAACCTGGACGTGGCCGTCGCCGCGAATGCCGACGTCTTCCTCGAACGGTTCATCGAACGCGTCGGTGGGCTCGCCGCAGCTCGCGCCGCCGTGGCACGCTAGGAACCCAGGCTCGCGCCGGCAGAGGAGGCTCGCGATTTCCAGGATCCTCGTCAGGTTGCTCTTCGGCGCGGCGGCGCTGGCCGGCACGGTCTTCGTCGGGCTGAGCGGGTCTTCGTACGACGCGACCCCTGGCGCCGGCGACGTCCCGGTCGGTGCCGATCGGTTCACGCTCGTGATCGCCGTCGGCCTGCTCGTCGCGTTCATCGTCTACGCCGCCATCGAGTGGCTCCAGACGAAGCGGCTCGACTCGATTGCGCGCGAGTTCAACACCCGGACGATCGTGCTGATCCCGGTCGCGATCGCCCTCAACATCGTCCTGGGGCAGACCGTGGGCAGCGCGCTGAAGGTGCCGGTCTACCTGGACTCCATCGGGACAATCCTCGTCGGCGTCCTCGCCGGCCCGCTGGCGGGCGCCGCCACCGGGCTCCTCTCGAACCTCGCCTGGACGTTCGTCCTGGCGGGAACGCCGTTCGGATCGGCGACGGCGTGGCCGTTCGCGATCACCGCGACGGAGATCGGGTTGTTCGCGGGCCTCTTCGGCTACGCCGGGGTCTTCCGGCCGCGCCCGCGGACGCCGCCGATGGAGCTGCTCGCGGGCGTCGTTGTCGCGGTCGTCGCGCTGGGCGGCCTCATCTGGTACGGGATCCTGCCGTTCTACGCGGACCTCGGCTGCGGCCCCGGGAACCCCGCACCGACCGCGACAGGAGCCTGTGCCACGACCGACTTCCTGCACGCAAGCGATCCGCTGTTCGTCGTCATCGGGGTGGCCCTCCTCGTGATCCTGGTGGTCGCAGCGATCGCGGTGGTGCTGCGGCTGGCTCGCGACCGCGACCTCGGCGTCGTCTACGTGCTCGTGGCCGGGGCGTTCTGCGGCGTGATCTCGGCGCTCATCTCGGCGCCGATCGCCGCGCTCGTCTTCGGGGGCGTGACGGGATCGGGCACGGACCTGCTCGTCGCGGCATTCCAGCGAGCCGGCTCGGACCTCCAGCAGTCGGTGCTCCAGCAGTCCCTGATCTCCGACCCGATCGACAAGACCATCACCTACCTGATCGTCTTCACGATTCTCGCCTCGCTGTCACGGCGACTCACGGCGCGCTTCCCGCAGGGCGAGCGAGCACTCGGCACCATCGAGGGCTGACGGCACGGGAACCGGTGGCGCCACGATCCTGCCGGCGTCCGATTCGGAGCTCCTTGCGCGGCTGCCACCGCCGACGCCGACCGCCTGGCATCGCTGCAACCCGCTGACCAAGGCGATCCTGGCCTCGGCGACGACGATCGCCGCGCTGATCCTCGGCGGCTACATCACGCAGGCGCTGCTGTTCCTCGGGCTCGTGCTGCCTGGCGCGATCGCCGGCCAGGTCGCCCGGCTCGTCGTGCGGCGGGCGGCGCTGGTGACGTTGCCGCTGGCCATCGCCGTTGGGCTCGTATCGGTCTTCACCCGGCACGGAACGACCGCCCTGTTCTCGCTCGGCCCGTTCGAGGCGACGCTCGAGGGCGCGGACTTCGCGGCGCGGATCGCCCTTCGCCTGTTCGTCATGGCCGCCGCGCTGACGCTGTTCGGCGCGACGACGGCGCCGCGTGCCTTCATCGCGGACCTGGAGCGTCGCGGCGTCTCGCCGCGGCTCGCGTTCGCCATCGGAGCGGTGCTCGATACCGTCCCGGCCCTCGTCGAGCGCGGTCGCCAGGTCGTCGACGCGCAGCGGGCGCGAGGGCTCGACACCGAAGGCCGCGGGCTGCAGCGGCTCACCGCGATCGTGCCGCTGGCAGGGCCGGTGGTCATCGGCGCGCTCCATCAGGTCGAGGCGCGCAGTCTCGCGCTCGAGGCGCGGGCGTTCGGGCGCCCGGGCGCGCGGCACCTGCTCTGGGCGCCCGCCGACACCGCCACGGAGCGCGCGATTCGCTGGCTGCTGATGGTCGCGGTCGTCGCCCTGATCGGGGCGGCGGCAACCGGCAACCTGCCGCACGTGCCCTGAGGAGCCGCGATCATGCTCGAGCTCCGATCGGTCGGCTATCGCTATCCCGGCTATCGCCGGCGGGCGATCGACGGGATCAGCCTGACCATCGGCGACGGCGAGATCGTCGGCATCGTCGGGCCGAACGAGGCCGGGAAGTCGACGACCTGCCTCGTCGCGGCCGGGCTCGCTCCAGGCTCGATCGGTGGTGAGCTCACCGGCGAGGTGCTCCTCGATGGGGTCGCGATCGGCGCTGCGCATCCCCACGACCTCGCGGGCCGGGTCGGGATCGTCTTCGCCAACCCCGCGAGCCAGCTGTCCGGGATCACCGGCACCGTGTTCGAGGAGGTCGCGCTCGGGGCGGTCAACCTCGGCTTGCCGATCGAGACGACGCTCGCGCGGACGCGGGCGGCCCTGCGCACGGCCGGGATCGAGGATCTCGCCTGGCGCGCCCCGCAGCGGCTCTCCGGTGGGCAGACGCAGCTCGTCGCGATCGCGTCGATGCTGGCGATGCAACCGCGCCACCTCGTCCTCGACGAACCGGCAGCGGAGCTGGACGGCCATGGCCGCGACCTCGTCGGCGCGGCGCTCCGCTCCCTCGCCGCGCGCGGGACCGCGCTCCTGATCGCCGAGCATGACCTGGACCTGCTGCAGGCGATCGGCGCGCACATCGTCGCGATCGAGGGCGGTCGGCTCGTCGCCGGGGCCGTCGCGTGATCCGCTGCGAGGATCTCGCCTTCACCTACCCGGACGGCACCCGGGCGCTCGACGGTCTGGACCTGTCGATCGACGCGGGCGAACGCGTCGCGATCGTCGGCCGGAACGGGTCGGGCAAGTCGACGCTCGTTCGCACCTGGAATGGGCTGCTGCGGCCAGCCTCCGGGCGCGTGCTGATCGATGGTGCAGCCATCGACGGGCAGCGCGTCGCGGCGCTCGCGAGGATCGTCGGGATGACATTCCAGGATCCCGATCGGCAGCTGTTCTCGAGCACGTGCCGGCGTGAGGTCGCCTTCGGGGCGCGCAACGTCGGACTGCGCGGCCGCGAGCTGGAGGCGGCGGTCGAGGCGGCGCTCGCCGCGGTCGGGCTCGAAGACCGCGTCGACGCGAACCCGTATGACCTCGGCGGCTCAAGGCGGCGCCTGCTCGCCGTCGCGTGCGTGCTCGCGATGGGGACCCCGGTCGTCGTCCTCGACGAGCCGACGATGGGCCTCGACAAGGCCGAGATGGAGCGAGTCACGGGGATCGTCTCGCGCCTCGCCGCGGAAGGCCGCACGGTCGTGGCGATCAGCCACGACCTTCAGTTCGTCGCCGCATCGTTCGCGCGCGTCGTCCGCCTTGATGCCGGGCGCGTCGTCGGTGACGGTCCGGTGGCGATCGAGGTCGACTAGCCGGCGTCCCGACGCGAGGCGACGAGCAGCATGAACGACGTCTCGACGACGTCGACGCCGGCGATCACCAGCGCGACGATCAGGGACAGCGGCTCGCCGAGCACCCAACCGGAGGCGGCGGCGAACGCCGCAGCCGCGAGGAACACGAGCCGAACGCCGCGGACGAGCATCCCGAGATCCGCGTCGGACAGGCGGGTCGTCGTCGCGTCCGAGGCGTCGCGTCGGACCGAGCGGTCGATCCGGCGGATTGCCGAGAGCAGCAGCCGGCCGCCGAGCACGATCGAGCCGCCGGCGAGCACCGCGCGCACGATCGGCGCCGGCCGCGCGATCGTCACGAGCAGCCCGGGCGCGAGCGCCGCCGCCATCGCGATCGCAACCGCGGCGAGCCCAGCCAGGAGCGCGAGGGCAATCACCGGACGGCCGGCCAGGCGGTCGCGAAGGCGGTCAGCCATCGATGCCCACAGCGACCTCGTGGACACCCCCGTCCACGATCCGCCAGCAGCGGAGGCTCGGCGCATCCGTCGACCGGTCGGCCTCCGCGGGCGAGAGCGAGACGAGGAGGTACAGCGCCTCCGGGTAGTGTGATTCGCGCACGTCCGTCGGCGACGGTCGGGCGGGAGAAGCGACGTGCGAGTGGACGATGGCCCACAAGACCTCGTCGACATCGTCCGTTTCGATCGTGAGTCGCAGGAGGTCCTCCGGCTCGATCGCGTACCGCAGTGGCGACGCCGCCTGGTTCCGCAGCGGCGCCCACCGGAGTGCCACGCCGCCCTCGGCCGCCGGCCGGTCGCCGATCACGATGCCACAGGCCTCGTTCGGCGCCTCGCGCCGAGCATGCTCGACGATGCCGTCGCGGATCCCGGCCGGGAGCGTCACCGACGCCGGGCCAGGGTGCGCGCGGCCGCCGCTGCCGGGGTAGTACGGATCCGCGTCCGGCTCGCTCACCACCAGCCGACGCCGCCTTCGAGGGCCTCGTCGAGATCGTCCAGGGGGCGGTTGTACGTGCCGGCGGAGAGGTATTTCCAGCCACCGTCGGGCAGGAGCGCGACGATCGTGCCTGCGTCCATCGCACTGGCAACGCGCCCGGCGACCGCGAGGATCGCGCCGGACGACGGCCCGGCGAAGATCCCCTCCCGATCGAGCAGCTCGCGCGCCGTCTCGACCGCCTCGCGGTTCGACACGACATAGCGGTCGTCGAGCACCGTCGGATCGAAGATCTCCGGCACGAACCCGTCGTCGAGCGAGCGCAGGCCCTGGACGGCCTCGCCGGGGAGCGGCTCGGCCGCGACGATGCGGACGCCGGGCTTGGCCCTCCGCAGGAACCGGCCGACGCCGGTGAGCGTCCCGCCGGTACCCAACCCGGCCACGAACACGTCGAGCTCGGGAACGGCTTCGAGGATCTCCGGACCCGTGGTCTGCTCGTGCACGCGAGGATTGGCCGGGTTGGCGTACTGATCGGCCATCACGAAGCGCGGGTCCCGCCGGACGAGATCGCGGGCGAGCGCGATCGCGCCGTTCGACCCGAGAGCCCCCGGCGAATCGATCACCTCGGCGCCATGCAGCGCGACGAGCGCGCGCCGTTCGGCCGTGACGTTGTCCGGCATGACCACCGCGACGCGATAGCCCTTCCGGCGCCCGATCATCGCGAGTGCGATGCCCGTGTTGCCGGAGGTCGCCTCGAGCAGGATCGAGTCCGGCAAGAGGCGGCCGGTCGCCTCCAGGTCCTCGACCAGGGCTCGGGCTACGCGATCCTTGACCGAGCCCGTCGGGTTGGCGGCCTCGAGCTTGGCGAAGAGGCGGACGGCGGGGTTCGGCGACAGGCGGGCGATCTCGACGACGGGCGTCCCGCCGATCGACTCCACCAACCCGCTGTATCGCGGTGCCCGCGAATCGCGATCACCGGTGGCGTGCTTCGAGATCTGCTCTCCGACGGCCGAGGCGACGCCCCCGCTAGCCATCGGCGGAGGATTCACGTCAGCCCCCGGAGCCGCCGGCGATCGCCGGCAGGAGCCGGATCTCGTCGCGCGCCCCGACCGGCGTGTCGAGACCCTTCAGGTACCGCACGTCGCGACCGTTCAGGTAGACGTTCACGAACCTGTGGAGCTCGCCGTCGTCGGCGAGGAGCTGGCTCTCGAGCGCCGGGTGTCGCCCGACGAGCGCCTGCACGGCGTCGCCGATCGTCGCGCCTTCGACCTCGATCGCGCGCTCGCCGCCGGCCTGGGCTCGCAGGACCTGGGGCAGCCGGATGGTGCTCATCGCGCAGGCCCCCCGAAGGCGGCGGTCCCGCCGAGCACGAATGGCTGGTCCGCACCGAACGCGGCTGGGGCGACCCAGTCGCCTCGCTCTCGCGCGGCGCGCGCCTCGTCCGAGCACGTCGGGCACGTCGGGTCGCGCTGGAGCCGGACCTCCGAGAAGGCGCCATCGAGCGCATCGAAGAGCAGGAGCCGCCCTACGAGCGGCTCGCCGATCCCGAGGAGGACCTTGAGCACCTCGTTGGCCTGGAGCAGGCCCATGATCCCCGGCACGACGCCGAGGACGCCGGCCACGGAGCAGCCGGGCGCGAGCTCCGGCGGCGGCGGGGTCGGGTACAGGCAGCGGTAGCACGGGCCCTCGTACGGCACGAACGTCGTGAGCTGGCCCTCGAACCGGAACACCGACGCGTGGACGACCGGGATGCCGGCCGCGACCGCCGCGTCGTTCAACAGGTACCGCGTCTCGAACGTGTCGGTACCGTCGAGGATCACGTCGTAGCCGGCGATGAGCCGCTCGACGTTGTCCGCGAGCAGCATCTCGTCGCAGGCCACGACGCGGACGTCGGGGTTGAGGGCCTCGATCGTCTGCCGCGCGGAATCGACCTTCTTGTGGCCGAGCCGCTCGGTCGAGTGGATGACCTGGCGCTGGAGATTCGAGGCCTCGACGACGTCGAAGTCGACGATGCCGAGCGTCCCCACGCCGGCCGCGGCGAGGTATAGCGCCGACGGGCTGCCGAGACCGCCCGCGCCGACGATCAGCACCTTCGCATCGAGCAGCTTCGCCTGGCCGTTCGGGCCCACCTCCGGGATCAGCAGGTGCCGGCTGTAGCGTGCCTGCTGGGCGGGGGTGAGGGTCGCGGGTGCCTCGATCGGCAGGCCGTTGGCCTCCCAATCGAGGATCCCGCCGGCCATGTTGACGACGTTGGTGTAGCCGAGCTGCTGGAGCAGGGCGGTGCCTCGGCCCGATCGTGCGCCACTTCGGCACTGCAGGATGATCTCGGTGGACTTGTCAGGGACGGCGGCGCCGATCTCCTGGCCGAGCTGGCCGAGCGGAATGAACACTGCGTCAGGAATGTGGCCGGCGTCCCATTCGACCGGCTCGCGAACGTCGATCAGGGTGGCGCCGGCGGCGCGCCGCTGGTCGGCGGTACGCACGTCGATCTCGCGGACGATCGCTGGATCGCTCATGACGGGTCGGGAACGTAGCGCAGGTACGGCCGATCCGCACGCCAGCCGTCCGGGAACCGCTCGCGCGCCTGATCATCGCTGAGCGACGCCAGGATGATCACGTCGTCGCCGTGCCGCCAGTTGGCGGGCGTCGCGACCGAGTGGGACGAGGTCAGCTGGAGCGAATCGATCGCCCGGAGAATCTCGCCGAAGTCGCGGCCCGTGCTCGCCGGGTACGTGAGCGTCAGCCGGATCCTCTTCGCCGGGTCGATGACGAACACGGAGCGGACCGTCTGGGTCGCCTCGGCGGTGGGATCGAGCATGTCGTAGGCCGTGGCGATTGCCCGGTCCTTGTCGGCGATCAGCGGGAAGTTGAGCGCGACGCCCTGGGTTGCCTCGATGTCCCGGGACCAGCCCGCGTGGTCGGTGACGCCGTCGACGCTCAGGC
Source organism: Candidatus Dormiibacterota bacterium (assembly GCA_035631615.1). Classification (GTDB taxonomy): domain Bacteria; phylum Chloroflexota; class Limnocylindria; order Limnocylindrales; family CSP1-4; genus UBA5189. Next base: position 44,185 of record DASQIK010000050.1, read on the forward strand.
CGAGGACCTTGACGCCACGCTTGTCGAACTCCGGCTTGAGGCGCGCGACCGCGCCGAGCTCGGTGGTGCAGACGGGCGTGAAGTCCTTCGGGTGCGAGAACAGGACCGCCCAGCTGCCGTCGATCCAGTCGTGGAAGTGGATGTCGCCCTGGGTCGAGGTGGCGGTGAAATCGGGGGCGGTGTCGCCCAAGCGGAGTGTCATCGGGTCAAGGTCCTTCCTGAGATTGCGTGGCGTGTCAGGCGCGAGTCGCGCCGGTCCGCGCAGGGGCGCGGGTCGCGTGTCTGCCGGCGTCAGGCCGGCGACTGACACCTGCAGCTGCCCAGGATTCGGTCGGGGGTTCTGTTCAAGCCGGGTTCGGCTCGAGGGCCGCCTGGAGCGTCTCGAGCGACAGCATCGCGCACTTCATGCGTGCGGGGCTGATCTCGATCCCGAGGAGGTCGAGGACGTCGGTGGCGTTCATGCCCGCCGCGGTGTCGATGGCCTTGCCCTTGATCTCGTCGGTGAGGAGCGACGCCGACGCCTGGCTGATCGCGCAGCCGCGCCCGGTGAAGCCGACCCCGTCGATGACGCCGTCGTGGACCCGCAGCTGCAGCGTGATCCGATCGCCGCACAGCGGATTGGCCCCCTCGTGGGAGCTCGTCGCGTCGTCCAGCACCCCGAAGTTGTGGGGGCGCCGATAGTGCTCGAGGATGTAGTCGCGGTACAGGTCGTCCATTGGGCTCACGCATTCTATCGCGGAGTTCGCGAAATCCCCACCGGCGGCCTTGGGATTGCCTTGTACCCGCGCGCCGGCTGCAAGATCCTGGGCGGATCGAACGTACCCTTGCCGCGAGGAGGATGCCCTGGCCCTGGACCCCATCACGCATCGCGCGCGCGCCGCGTGGGCCATCGTTCGGCTCGTCGGTGCGCGGGCCCGGCGCCGGCGCAGCGCCGCGGCCCTCGTCGCGCTGTCGGTGGCTGGGTCGATCGTCGTGCTCGGCTCGCTGCTCGGCGTCGGCGTCGTCACCGAGGACCTGGCAACCCGCCGTGCGCTGTCCGACCTCGCCCCGCCCGACCGGATCATCGGCGTCAACCGCTACACCCAGGACGGCTACGACCAAGCCGAATCTGAGCAGGTCGCGCGCGACGCGCTCCAGCCGGTCCTCGACATCACCGAGCCGGTGATCGCGATCCGGATGTACCAGCCGCGGCGCGACCCGTTTCGCATCCTGGCGATGGATGGCGCCGCGCCGTGGGTCGAGCTCACAGCGGGCCGGCTGCCCAAGCCGTGCACAGGCGCCGGGCCATGCGAGGCGATCCGAATCGGGCCGTTCTCGCTGCCGGACGGCGTCGGCGAGGTCGGCACCTCGGTCGAGTTCGGGGACCTCCACATCGACATCGTCGGCGTGGCCGTACCGTCGACCGCCCTGCCGCTCAATGTCGTCCAGCCCGACGGCCTCGCGCTCCTGATCGAGGGCCGCACCGGCTTCCACGAGTCGGCGCAGATCCAGCAGATCCCCAGGACGGGCTTCTGGCTTGCCCCGATCGACCCCGACCGTGTCCACAGCTGGACGCTCCAGGACCTCTCGAACCGGGTCGACGAGGTGAGGCGCATCCTCACGCCCGCCGGCTACACGTATCTCCTCCAGACCCCGGAAGCGACGCTCGCCGGCGTCCACGATCGGACCCAGGTCGCCATCGGGCGGCTGGTGTTCATCAGCTCGCTGATCGTCGGCGTGCTGCTGGCGTTTGCGGCGTTCGCGGCGGCCATCGAGCGAAGCGACGTCGAGCTGGAGGATCGCCGGCTGCGCGCGGCCGGGGCATCGCGGGGCGCCCGCCTCCTGTTCGTGCTCGGCGAGGCGCTGCTGCCGGCTCTTGCCGGCGCCATCGTGGGCGAGCTGGCAGCCGTCGGCGCGGTCGCGTATCTCGCGAGCAGCCACGGCGACCCGATCGACATCGTCCTCGGCCTTGCCATCTTCCAGCCGGCCGCCATCGGCCTGACGGCGCTGCTGGTCGGCCTGGCCATGCTCGCGATCGTGCTCGGGATCCACCCGTTCACGGGCCGGTTGCTGCAGCCCCGCGTCGTCGTTGCCGCCGTCGTGCCGGCCGGACTGATCCTGCTCTGGCAGCAGCTCACCGCCGGACCCGTCGACCCGGCGAAGCTCGCCGCCGACGCCACGTCGCCCGCGTCGGTCCTGCTGCCCGGCGCGCTCGGGCTCTCGGTCATCCTCGGGAGCCTCGTGCTCCTGCCGCCACTCCTGCGAGGCCTGGCACGGATGACCCGCCGCGCGCCGCTTGGCCTGCGCCTGGCGACGATCTCGGTCGCCCGGGAGCCGCTCCGCCCGGCCGCCGTGATGACCCTCCTCGCGTTCAGCGTCGGCGCGGTCGTGTTCGGGCAGGTGTACTCGGCGACGCTGCGCCGCGGGGCCACGGATCAGGCCGCTTTCGCCGCCGGGATGGACGTGCGAGTCCAGACGCTCGCGGCCGAGGGCCTGTTCGGCAGGAAGGTGGTGCCACTGCTCCAGGCCGGCGCCGTCGGGAGCGACGTCGACGTCCAGCCGATGGTCCGGCAGCCGGGCGAGAGCGCGACGCTGCGAACGTTCACGCTGGTCGGGATCGACGGCGCCGCACTGGGGAAGCTGCGTGGCTGGCGGTCCGACTTCTCGGCACAGGATCCGGCGGCGCTCGGCGGCGCCATCGACCTCCCCGGTCCCTGGGAGATGACGGGTCACCCGCTCTCCGCCGGGGCTCGGAGCGTCTCGATCGACGTGACGTACCAGGGTGACGCGATCAACCTCATGGCAGTGGTCGAGGAGGCCGATGGCTCCGTCCGCTACCTCGGGTTTGGCGATCTCATGCCCGGCACGACCACGCTGTCTGCGCCCATCTTCACGCCGGGCCAGCTTGCGCATCTGACGGCATCGGAGCCTTCCGGCTGGCGCGTCCTCGGGCTCCTCGCCGGCAACGGCGGCGACGCGGGCGGTGGCGGTCCCAACCAGGGCCATCGCCAGGAAGGCGATCTGACCGTTCGCGGGCTGCCCGAGCTGATCGACCCGGCGAAGGCGGTGCACCTGGTCGTGTCCGGCGCGGGCGGGATGTTCGTCCGGCCGCCGGTCCGGACTGACGGGCTGGTCCTGCCCGCGATCGTCAGCCCGGACCTGGCAGGGGACGTGAATGCGTCCGGCGTGCTCGATGTCCTGATCGGGTCGAGCCTGAAGCTGCAGCTCCATCCGGTGGGCGTCACGACGCTCTTCCCGTCCATCGTCGACCCAGGGCGGCTGGTCGTGGTCGATCTCCAGCCGCTCCTGCTGGCGATGAACGCCCACGACCCGGGCACCGGTGTGCCGAACCAGGTGCTGCTCGGCACACCGAGCGATGCGCGGACCGCGGAGGTCGTGGCAGCGCTGGGGAGAGACCCATTCCCGCCGCTCGTCGTGCTCTCGCGCCCGACCGTCGAGGACGAGCGTGCGAACGATCCGTTCGCGATCGGGATCGTGTGGGGACTCGCGATCGGGGCCATCGCGGGACTCCTGCTGTCGCTGCTCGGCGTGCTGCTGGCTGCGGCCTCGGAGCTCCGCGATGAGCGCGGCGAGCTGTGGGAGCTCGAGGCCCAGGGGACGACGCCGCGGTCATTGACCTCGCTCGTCGTGCTTCGAACGGTCGCAATGTGCGCCGTCGGGACGGTGACCGGGATCGTGCTGGGCGTTGCGCTCGGGTGGTTCGTCGCAACCGCAGTCGGGGTCGGGGGCGAAGGCAGGATCCCGGTGCCGGCCCTCGTGCTGGTCGCGCCGTGGGACGTGATCGTCGGCATCGCCGCGGCCCTGCTCGTGCTGATCGGCCTCGCGGTGTACGCGCTCACGCGACGGCATTTCGGCCGGCCGTCGCTCGGGGCGGGCGCTCGATGACGGAGCCGCTGGTCCGCCCCGAGCCAGCCGTGCGCGCCAGCGGCGTGATGCGCATCTACCCCGGCGCAGCGGGCGACGTCGCCGCGCTCCGGGGGCTCGACATCGAGGTCAGGCCCGGCGAGGTCGTCGCCGTGGTCGGGGCCTCTGGCTCCGGGAAGTCGACGCTGCTCCGGATCCTTGCCGGGCTCGACCGGCCGTCCGCCGGCAGCGTGGAATCGCTGGGCGTCGGGCTCGAACGGGCGACCGAACGGCAGCTGGTCCGGTACCGGAATGACGTCGGCGTGATCGACCAGCAGTACTGGCGCGCGCTGTCGCCGTACCTCACGGCCCGGGCCGCCATCGAGCTCCCCCTCCGGCTGCGCGGTTGGAGTCCCTCGAAGCGAGCGACCCGCGCGATGGAGCTGCTCGAGCAGGTTGGCCTGGCCGACCGTGGCGACGCAACGCCAAGCCGGCTCTCCGGCGGCGAGCAGCAGCGCGTCGCCTTCGCAGCGGCGCTGGCGCCGCGCCCGCGCTTCCTCCTGGCCGACGAGCCGACCGCGGAGCTGGACGAGCGCACCGCCGCGGAGCTCGTGGCGCTGCTCCAGGCATTGGTACGGCGCGAAGGCACGACCGCGATCGTGGTCACGCACGATCGGCTGGTCGAGGGCATGGCCGACCGCATCGTCTACGTCCGCGACGGGCGGGCCATCGCCGTGCGGAACGGCCCGGATGCCGAGGCCGAGCCCGTCGTCGATGCCAGTGGCTGGCGAGCGCCGGCACTCCCACCGCCGGCGCCGGCGATGGAGCGGGTCGAGCCGGCGGCCGGAACCGTGCCCGCAGTCGTCATCGAGCAGCTCTCGCGGACCTATGGCAGCGGATCCGCCGCGATCCATGCGGTTCGCGACCTCGACGCGACCTTCGCCTCGGGCGGGCTGCACATCGTCACCGGGCCTTCCGGCTCCGGGAAGTCGACGCTCCTGCGACTCGTCGCCGGTCTCGATCGGCCGACGTCGGGCCGGGTCACGACGCTCGGGACGGATCTCGCCGGCCTGAGTCGCGAGGCGCTCGCCACGTTCCGGGCGCGGGACGTCGCGTTCTGCCCCCAGGCGCCGCGGCTCGTGCCGTTTCTCAGCGCGCTCGAGAACGTGGAGCTCGCGCTGGCGATCCGGCGCGCAGGGGAGAGCGCGGCGGCGCGCCTCGAGCGGGCGCGCGATGCCCTCGCCCAGGTGGGATTGCAGGATCTCGCCTCCGAGCCGCCCGAGACCCTGTCCGGCGGCGAGCGCGTGCGCGTCGCGATCGCCCGCGCCGTGGCCGCCGGCCCACGCCTCCTGATGCTCGACGAGCCGACCGCAGCCCTGGACCGCGCGAGCGCGACATCGTTGATCGCGATGCTCGCGCGCCTCGATCGGGCGAACGTGACGCTGCTGGTCGCCACCCACGATCGCGACCTGATCGCCGCCGCCTCGGACCGCCTCGACCTCCGCGACGCCCGCCGCGGCTGAAACCGGTCGCTACGGCAGAACCCGGCGATCGACTTGGCCCCGCCGCCAAATTCGCTTCTCGCACCGCGGAACGAGATGCGGCTCGTTCGAGGCCGGCGGCCCTCGATCGGTCCCTGCGTGTCGGCCCACGGAAGATTCCGCGCCCGCGAGCCGAGCCAGAGTGCGGGGACAGCGCGGGATGCGGAAGATGTTGCGCGGCGCGAGAACGATCGGCCGGCCGCACGGGCCGACTCCGAAGTTGTTCCGCGGGGCGAGAACCGGCCGGGCGGACTTCCGCCCGACGGGAGCAACGGGCCGCGCTCGATGGCGTTCGAGCTGGCCGCTGCCTTAGCCGAAGATCCGCTTCACCTCGGTGATGCCGGCGACGAGAGCGTCGATGTCGGCAGTCGTCGTGTAGACGTTGAAGCTGGCGCGGGCGGTGGCCGCCAGCTCGAGGCGCTCGTGCAGCGGCATCGTGCAGTGGTGGCCGGCGCGGACCGCGACACCCGAGTGGTCGAGCACCTGCGCAACGTCGTGCGGGTGGACGCCCGGGATGTTGAACGGGATCACGCCGCATCGGATGCCGGCATCCATCGGACCGTACAGCTCGAGATCGGGGTGCTCTCGCTGCAGCGCCACGAGCGCGTACGTCAGGAGCTCCTGCTCGTGGACACGCACGCGATCCATGCCCAGCGCCATGAGGTATTCGGCAGCCACGCCGAGCCCGATGCCCGCGGCGATGTCGGGCGTGCCCGCCTCGAACTTCCAGGGGATCGCGTTCCACTCGGACCGGCGGAGGTGGACCTCGCGGATCATGTCGCCACCCGCCATGAACGGCGGCATCGCCTCGAGCAGCTCGCGCCGCGCCCACAGGGCGCCGGAGCCGGTCGGTGCCAGCATCTTGTGTCCGCTGAAGGCGTAGAAGTCGGCACCGATCGCCTGGACGTCGACGGGCATATGCGGCACCGCCTGCGCGCCGTCGATCAGCACGAGCGCGCCGGCCTCGTGGGCCATCCGCGTCATCTCGACGACCGGGTTGATCGTGCCGAGCGTGTTCGAGACGTGGGTGAACGCGACCAGCTTCGGCTTCAGGCGCAGGAGCACCTCGAAGACGTCGAGGCGGAGGATGCCGTCATCGGTGATCGGGATGAACTCCAGGTCGCCATCGCGTTCCTGGGCGAGGAGCTGCCACGGGACGAGGTTGGCGTGGTGCTCCATCTCGGTGAGCACGATCGCGTCGCCGCGGTCGATGTTCTTCCGGCCCCACGAGTACGCCACGAGGTTGATTGCCTCCGTCGCGTTGCGGGTGAAGATCACCTCGCTGCTCGTCGGGGCATTGATGAATCTCGCCACCGAGGCGCGCGCCGCCTCGTACGTGGCGGTCGAGCGCTCGCCGATCTCGTAGATCCCGCGGTGGACGTTCGCGTTGTATTCGCGGTAGAAGCCGTCGACGGCATCGATGACCGCGGCCGGCTTCTGGCTGGTGGATGCGGAGTCGAGGAAGACCAGCGGGTGCCCGTGCGACTCGGTCGCGAGGATCGGGAAGTCGCGACGGACGACCTCGGGCACGACCCTGCCGTCGCGAATGCGGCCGCCGAAGTCGGCCGACGACGCGGTCTCGGTCGCGGTGGTCGGCGGCGGGACGCTGACGGTCATACCGCTGCGGGCTCCGCGAGGTCCGGGCCCATCGGCACCAGGAGTGCCTCGTCCGGGACGTCCGGCGCGAGACCGGCCTCGCGCAGGATCGGGCCGTAGCCCTCGGACTCCAGGCGGAGCGCCAGGTCCTTGCCGCCGCTCTTGACGATGCGGCCCTGGGCCAGCACGTGGACAACGTCCGGGGTGATGTAGTTCAGCAGGCGCTGGTAGTGCGTGATGAGCAGCACGCCGAGCTCGGGATTGAGCATCGCGTTCACGCCCTCGGCGACCACCCGGAGGGCGTCGATGTCGAGGCCGGAGTCGGTCTCATCGAGGATCGCCATCTGCGGCTCGAGCATCGCCATCTGGAGCATCTCGAGGCGCTTCTTCTCGCCGCCGGAGAACCCTTCGTTGACATATCGCGCGGCGAACGCCTCGTCCATCTTCAGCATGGCGAGCTTGGCCCGCATCTTCTTGCGGAAGTCCATCATCGAGACGCCGCCCTTGATCGAGTCGGTCGGGTCGATGTCGGGGTTCTTGTCGATGCCCTGGAGCTTCGCGTTGAGCGCGCTCCGGATGAAGCTCGCGACCGACAGGCCGGGGATCGCGGTCGGGTACTGGAACGCCAGGAACATGCCGAGCCGGGCGCGCTTGTCGGCGCTCAGCTTGAGGACGTCCCGACCGCGCCAGTGGACCTCGCCCCCCTTGATGACGTAGGCGGGGTGGCCCATCAGCGCGTAGGCGAGCGTCGTCTTGCCGGAGCCGTTCGGGCCCATGATCGCGTGGACCTCGCCGGGCCCGACCTCGAGGTCGATGCCCTGCAGGATCTCGTGCTCGGGCGAGGCGATCGGCGCCACCCGCAGGCCGCGAATGACGAGCCGATCGTCGGCGGTCGCGGCCCCGTTCGAGGCGGTCGAGCCGTTGGTGTGGTCGCTCACGATGCGGTCAGGGCTCCTTCGGGCCGGGTGGTCGAAGCGGTAGTCGTGGCGGGCTCGACCGGAATGAGCCGCTGCGGGACGAGATCGGCGAGGGTCACGCCGTCGAGTGCGCCGGCGACCGCGTCGCGGACTCGGACCCACAACAGGTTGACGGTGCACGACGATGTCCGATCGCAGGCCAGGTCGTGACCGGGCTCGTCCGTTGCGCAGATCATCGGCGCGAGCGGGCCCTCGAGGGCGCGGAGAATCTCGCTCATGTGGATCCCCTCGGGCGGGCGAGCAAGCTCGTAGCCGCCGTGCGCGCCGCGGGTCGAGACGACGAGTCCGGCGTCGCGGAGCACGAACGCGAGCTGCTCGAGGTACGCCCGGGGCATGTCCTCGACCGCCGCGATCTCCGCGAGTGAGGCAGGCCCGGCGCCGTGGTGCCGCCCGAGCTGGACCATCAGCCGCACGCCGTATTCGCCCTTGGTGCTGAAGGCGACCGCGCCCGTGCCGTGGAACGACGGCCGGTGAGCGGCGGTTGGCTGCGACTCGAGCGAGGTCAGGGGTCGGTCCTCAATCCCTAGCGATATGGTCGGGATTGAGTGTACGAATGCCCCCGAGGGGCGTCAAACGGGAGCGGGGGTAGTAGATAGAGCGATCCGAAGTTGCCGCCGGTCGCGCCTGACGGTCAACTGAACCCTATGCTCGTTCCCATGCCTGGCGGCAACGTTGCAGTCCGGTTCTTGGCGCTCCCGATTTGCACGGCGCTCGCGCTTGGGGCCGCGGTC
>DASQIK010000051.1:0-11249 GCA_035631615.1 Candidatus Dormiibacterota bacterium
TCGACGGGCAGCACGATTCCGCCGACCATCAGGAAGCCGAGGAACAGGCCATTCGCGAGCGCCAGCGTGACCTCGGCACGGAGCGTGCCGGCGAGCAGCAGGCCCAGGCCCGCGAACGCGGCCGTCCCGAGCACCACCGCACTGATCAGGAGGAGCGGCGACCAGCCGGCGCCCGGCTGCCAGCCCAGGGCGAGCATCGCGACACCGACCAGCACGACGACCTGGACGACCTCCAGCGCCAGGATCCCGGCGACCTTCGCGGCGACCAGGCCCCAACGGGGCAGCGGTGCGCCGCCGAGGCGCTTGAGGACGCCGTACGAACGCTCGTAGGCCGTGGCAATGCCCAGGTTGACCAGCCCGGCGGCGACGATCGCGAGGGCCATGGAGCCGGGCAGGAGGAAGTCGACGGGACGGGCCGCGAGCGGGATGATCGAGGTGCCCGCGAAGAACAGGAGCACGGCGACCGGGATCACCAGTGTGACCAGCACGTTCTCGCCGCGACGCGCCGTGAGGCGCAGCTCCAGCGCCGCGAGGCTCGCGACGGCGCGGACCGGGGGCACCGGCCGGCTCACGCCGCGGCCTCCACGTCCCGATCGCCGGTCAGCTCGAGGTAGCGATCCTCGAGGGACGCGGCGCCGGCGTGCAGCTCGACGATCAGGACGCCCTGGCGCGCGGCCCACGCGGCGATCTCCCCGACCACGTCGGCCGAGGCCGCGCCGGGCGCGATCTCGAACGCGGTCGGGTCGGCGGTGGGGCGGAGGCGAGCGTCGAGGTGGAGGCCAGCGATCCGCGCGGCCAGCTGCTCCGTGGCGGCGGGCGCCGGCGCGTCGTGCAGGCGGAATCGGACGGCAACCTCGCCGCCGTGCACGATCGCCTCCACCGTATCGTCGGCCACGATCCTGCCCTTGCTCAGGATGGCGACGCGGTTCGCGAGCCGCTCGACGTCGCCCAGGTCGTGGGTCGTCAGCAGGATCGTGCGGCCGGCGTTGCGCAGCTCCGCGACCAGCTCCCGGGTCGCCCTGCGGGCCTCCGGGTCCATCCCCGCCGTGGGCTCGTCGAGGATCAATACCTCGGGATCGCCGGCGAGCGCGATCGCGAGCGAGAGTCGTTGCCGCTCGCCGCCGGACAGCCGCCGGACCCGCGTCCGCGCCGCGGCGCCGAGGCCGACGCGGTCGATGAGCTCGTCGGCGCCCGGTCCGCCGTCGTGGAGCGCGACGTACAGCCGAACGAGGTCACGCGGCGTCGCCCGGGGCTCGAGCCCGACGCCGCCCTGGAGCATCAGCCCGACCCGTGCCTTCAGCGCCGGCCCGCCTCGCCGCGGTTCGACCCCGAGGACCCGGACGGTGCCCGCGTCGGCCGTCCGATAGCCCTCGATGATCTCGACGGTCGTCGTCTTGCCCGCGCCGTTCGGGCCGAGGAGGGCGACGATCTCGCCCGGATGAACCGCAAGGTCGATCCCGCCCAGCACCTCGCGGCCCGCGTACCCCTTGTGCAGGCCCGTGACCTCGATCACGGGCTGCTGATCAGCGCGTACTGGCGCTCGAACTCGGCATCGGTGACCTGACCGACCTGGATCGACCGAAGGACGCCGGCGCGGTCGATGAAGTACGTCTGGGGGCGTGCCGCGACGCGGTACGCGGCCCGGATCGTGCCGCTCGGGTCGTCGACCGTCGGCCACGTGGCGGCGTACTGGGCGATGAAGTCGCGGGCCGGCGCCGGCGCGTCGTACATGAGGACGCCCACGATCGCGAGCCCATCTGCGGCGTGCCGCGTCAGCTTGGCCTTGAACAGCGGGAACTCGTCGCGACAGGGGATGCAGCTCGGGCCCCAGAAGTTGACGAGCACCGGGTGACCGCGGAACGCTGCGAGATCGAATGGCTGGCCGTCGAGCGTCGTGCCGACGACCGCGGGCGCCACCGAGCCCAGCGCGATCAGGCCCGGCTCGTCCGACGCCGCCGGGCGGCTCAGAAGGGTCCGCAGCTGGACAAGGGCGAGGGTGGCGAGGACGGCCGCAACGAGCCCGAGCAGGATGAGCCGACGCTGCCGGTCCAGCTGGAGAGCCGTGACGAGCCTGCCTACTTGACCGTCAGCGTCCCGGTCATCGCTGGAATCGGGTGGATGGAGCAGATGTAGACGTAGTCGCCGGGCTGCAGCGCGTCGTACTGGTACGCCTGCGACGTCCCGCCATTCGTCGGCGGCTGTGCCTTGATCACGCTGCCGTCCTTGTTCCGCAGCTCGACGTCATGCGGCGTTCCGGCCGGGTCCTGGTTGGTGAAGAAGATCGAGAACGGCTTGCCCGAGGCCACCTCGAGCGTCTGCGTGTCGTAGGCGAAGCCCTTGGCGGTGAGGGGCAGCGAGCCGGCAGGGGCCCCTGGTCCGCCCGGCGCGGCGGAGCCGCCCGGTGCGCCGGACGCGCCCGGCGAGGCCCCTGGTCCGCCCGCCGTCGCGGAGCCGGTCGGCGGCAGGATCCCGGCCTGGTTCAGCGCGACGAGTGCGAACAGGACCGCGAAGACCTGGAGGCTCCGGACCGGCAGCCTGCGGGCGGGGATGTTCTCGAGATGGCCGGTCTGGTCGGCCTCCTCGACCTTCCGGTACTCGGCCGTGAAATCGACGAGCCAGCCCATCAGCGTGTACACGAGGAACACGACCGCGAGCACCAGCACCCAGCCGCCCACGACGAGGCCACCGAGCAGCGCGGCCGACCCGAGCGCGCCCATCAATGGGCGGATCGATGGTCCCGGCATGTGGACGCCCGGCGGGGGGCCCTCGTGCACGACCGCCGGCAGCCGCTGCGCTCCGGCAACGTGGTCGTAGTCCCGGACCGCCTCTCGGAACCAGACGAGGAGCGTCAGGACCAGGACAAGCACGCCGACCCACAGCCCGATCCCGCCGACGACGAGGCCGAGGAACAGGGTGCCCGCCCCGAAGGCGACAAGGATCGGCGCCGACGAGCCGCCCGGCATGTGCACGCCCGCTGGCGTCACCGGCTGGATGCGGGCGGGCGCGCGCCGCCGCGGGCCGAGCGCCGCGAACCCGCGCATCGTGACCAGGATCCAGAGCGCGAAGATCAGGGCGAGGAAGATCGGGAACAGGGCGATCAGCTTCGTCCAGTCGGGGGTGATGAAGATCGCAGCGATGTCCAGCAGGGGCTGGATCGGGCTCCCGGCGGTGGGGGCGGGGGTGGGCACGGTCAGGAACGCTCGATCGGGGGCGAGCTAGTCGCCCGTGTCGAGGACGGCAACCATCAGGCCGAGGGCGGCGCCCAGGGCGATCAGCATCGTCACCCCCGCCCACTCGATCTTGTAGCCGAACACGGGCGCCAGGCCGCCGTAGAGCACGCCCAGCACGACGCAGGCGACGGCGATGACGATCGAGTTCCGGTACCGGCGCAGCATCGGTCGAACCCTCGCTAGGTCAGGTACAGGATCGAGAACAGCAGGATCCAGACGACGTCGACGAAGTGCCAGTACAGGGACACGGCCTCAACCGCGTCGTGGTGCTTCGAGGAGAACTGGCCGGCCATGCCCCGGTACAGGATCACGCCGAGCATGAGCACGCCGCCGAAGACGTGCGCGCCGTGGAAGCCGGTGAGCGTGAAGTACGTCGTCCCGAACGGCCCGGAGCCGAGCGTCATGCCGTCGGCGAACAGGAGCGTGTAGTCGTACGCCTGCATCACCAGGAACACGATCCCGAGCACGAACGTGATCGAGATGTTCCGGATGAAGCCCTTCCGGTCGCCCTTCCGGATCGACCACACGGCGAACTGGCAGGTGAACGAGCTCGTGATCAGGATGATCGTGGCGACGATGATCAGCGACAGCGGGTTGAGGATGTCCTTGAACGGCGCCGGGGGCCACGGCTGGTTGGCGGCGCGGGTCGAGAAGTAGGCCGCGAACAGGCCGGAGAAGAACATCACCTCGGAGGTGATGAACAGCATCATCCCGAGGATCGGGTTGCTGATCCCGCGCTGGGCGTGGCCGGTCGGCGCGTGCGGCTCCGCGTGCGCCACGGTGCTCGCCGGGAGGGCCGGGGACTCGGCGGTCATGCGGTCGGGCCCTGGCTGTCGTGGTGGCCCTCTTCGAGCGCCTTCGGGGCATCGTCGTCACCGCGCTTGCCGTGGCCGCCGTGCCCAACCTGCCCGTGGCGGGCATCGAACAGCGGCCGCTCCGAGCGGATCTCGGGGAGGCGGTCGAAGTTGTACGGCGGGGGCGGCGAGGACGTCGCCCACTCGAGCGTGTTGGCCTCCCACGGGTCGTCGCCGGCGATCTTGCCGTTGCGCAGCGAGACGAACACGTTCCAGATGAACGGGAGGATCGAGGCCGCGATCGTGAAGCCGCCGATCGTCGCCAGGAGGTTCCAGTCGTTCCAGCCGGCGTCGCTAGCGTAGTCCGCGATGCGCCGCGGCATGCCCTGGATGCCGAGCATGTGCATCGGGAAGAAGGTCAGGTTGAAGCCGACGAACATGAGCACGAAGTGCACCTTGCCGAGGCCCTCGTCGAGCATCCGGCCGGTCATCTTCGGGAACCAGTAGTACAGGCCCGCGAACATCCCGAAGACCGAGCCGCCGAACAGGACGTAATGCAGGTGAGCGACGACCCAGTACGTGTCCTGGAGGGCGAAGTCGATCGGCACGGAGGCGCTGAACGCGCCGTTGATCCCGCCGATCAGGAACATCGTCAGGAACCCGATCGCGAAGATCAGCGGCGTGGAGAACGTCAGCTGGCCCCGGAACAGGGTGAACACCCAGTTGAACATTTTCACGCCGGTCGGCACGGCGATGAGGAACGTCATCAGGCTGAAGAACGGCAGGAACACGGCCCCGGTCGTGAACATGTGGTGGGCCCACACGGAGAAGCCCAGGGCCCCGATGCCCGCGGTCGCGAAGATGAACGCCTTGTACCCGAACAGCGGCTTGCGGCTGAAGACCGGCAGGATCTCGCTGATCATGCCCATCGCCGGCAGGACCATGACGTACACGGCCGGGTGCGAGTAGAACCAGAACACGTTCTGGTAGAGCACCGCCGTGCCGCCGGTCTGCGGATTGAAGAACGAGCCGCCGTAGTTGCGGTCGATGAACAGCATGACCAGGGCGCTGGTGATGACCGGGGTGGCCATGACCACGAGGACGCTCGTCACGAGCATCGTCCAGACCATGATCGGCATCCGGAACAGCGTCATGCCCGGGGCGCGCATCTTGAAGATGGTCACGAGGAAGTTGATGCCGCCGAGGATCGAGCTCGTGCCGATCAGGATCAGCGCGACGATCCACAGGTCCTGGCCGGGGCCGGGGGACGCGAGCGCGCCCTTCTCCGACAGCGGCGGGTAGCTCGTCCAGCCGGCCGCGGCCGCGCCGCCCGGCGTCAGGAAGCCGAGCAGGAGCAGGATCCCGCCCAGCGGCAGCATCCAGAACGACAGGGCGTTGATGCGCGGGAAGGCCATGTCCGGCGCGCCGATCATCAGCGGCACCACGAAGTTCCCCAGCCCCGCCAGCATCGGGATGATGAACAGGAAGATCATCACCGTGGCGTGGATCGAGAACGCCTCGTTGTAGACGTGCTCGTTCGTGAACAGCTGGATGCCCGGCGCGGCCAGCTCCGTCCGGACCAGCAGCGCGAAGATGCCGCCGATCAGGAAGAACAGGAACGAGTTGATGACGTACATGATCCCGATCTTCTTGTGATCGGTGGTCGTCAACCACTCGTACAGCCCGCCGCGATAGGCGGGAACGGCGGCGGGGTGGAGGACCTGTGTCGCCATGCTCGCCGGCTCCTTACTTGACCGTCAGGGTCCCGGTCATATTGCTATGAACCGAGCAGAAGAACGTGTACGTGCCCGCGGCGAGCGGGGTGTACTGGTAGTTGGCGCTGGTGCCGCCGGGGATGGTGTCCTGGGTCTGCAGGACGGTCCCGCCGCTGTCCCGGATCTGGACGTCGTGCGTGATCGTGGACGGGTCGTCGTTCTTGAACTCGATGACGAACGGCGAGTTCGCCGGCGCGCTGATGCCGGTGCTCTCGAACTGGATGTTCTTGGCGGCCAGCTGGATCGTCGGAGCGCCCGATGGCGGTGGCGGCGGCGTGGCGTTGGCCGTCTCGACCAGCTTCGCAAGCCACGCGTCGTAGTCGGACTGGGTCATCGCCATCACGTCGAAGTGCATCGCGTTGTGGCCGGTCCCGCATAGCTCTGCGCACTGGCCGTGGAACGTCTGGCCGGCCTCGGCCGGATCGACCGTGAACTCGAAGTGGTTCGTCTGGCCCGGGATGACGTCGCGTTTGAACAGGAAGCGCGGGACGTACCAGGCATGGATGACGTCGCCGCTCGACAGGGTCACGTAGACCTTCTTGCCGACCGGGACAGCCATGCCGCCGTTCGCGCCGAGCGGCTTGGTCTGGGTCGCGAGGTGCTTGCCGCTCGAGTCCAGGTACTCGAACTGCCACTGGAACTGGCCGGCCAGGACGTGGATCTGGACGTCCGGCTGCTGGCCGTTGGCGAAGCTCGTGTAGTCGACGGTGTTGAGGGTCTGCCACGAGATCGCGAAGAGGTACAGGACGATCACGGTCGGGATCAGCGTCCACAACGCCTCGACGAGGTTGTTGCCGTGCGTCTGGGGCGGCAGGTCGACGTCGCCGGGTCGGCGGCGATAGCGGAGGATGCTCCAGATGATCAGCCCCTCGACCGCGATGAAGATCGCGACGGCGATCGCGAACACGATGTTGTAGAGCTTGCTCACCTCCTCGGCCTGCAGCGTCGCCGCCTTGGGCGGATACAGGGCCGAGCCCGCGCCGCTCCAGAAGACGAGGCCGATGATGGCGATCAGGAGGACGACGACGCCACCGGCGACGAGCGCTTCGGAGGCGGGGCGCTTCCTCGGACTGGTCGACATGACTCCTCGGCTGCGACGTCGGGGGCCGGTCTGCCCGAAGCCTGGGAGGAGGCCCGCCGGGCAGGGAACGCGAACGGCCGACCCGGGAAGGCCAGCCGAAGGCCATCATAGCGCGAGGCCGATCCTGCGCGCCGTGCCACCATGATCGCCGTGGCACGATCGACGGCGCAGGCGGTGCGATCCGCGGCGGGTTCCGGGGCCTGGTTCGCCGTCCTCCTGGCGGCGCTCGCCGCCGGCGCGCTGGCCCTGCCTGCCTCCGTCGCGGCTCATGGCCCGACCCCGCCCGATCCCCCGACGCTCGCGGCGCTCGCCCTCGACTGGCAGGTCGAGCCGCTCGTCGCGGCGACGCTGCTCGCGCTGGCGATCGGCTGGCTGGTGCTGATGTGGCGGGTGGGGCGACTCCACCCCGAGCACCCGCTCCCGGTCGGGCGGACGGCGGCGTTCTTCGCCGGGCTCGCGACGATCGCGATCGCACTGATGTCCGGCATCGCGCGGTACGACACGACGCTGTTCTCGGTCCACATGGTCCAGCACCTGCTCCTGATGCTGGTGGCGGCGCCGCTCCTGGCGTTCTCGGCACCCGTGACCCAGGTGCTCCGGGCGTCCCCGCCGGGCGTCCGCCAGGGCTGGCTGATCCCGGTCCTGCACTCGCGGATCGTCGAGGCGATCGGGCATCCGGTGGTCGGCGCGCTCACGTTCACGGTCGTGGTCTGGGGCAGCCACTTCACCGGGCTGTTCGAGCTGGCGCTCGAGGACCAGGGCGTCCACGAGATCGAGCATGTCGCGTTCCTCGCGGCGGCCATGATCTTCTGGTGGCCGGTGATCGCGGCCGATCCCGCCAGGCGCCGGATGGCGTTCCCGGTCCGCGCGCTGTACCTGCTCGTACAGGTTCCGGTCAACTCGTTCCTTGGGATGGCCTTCGTGTTCGCCCCGACGCCGCTGTACGCGCACTATGCGAACCTCGGGTCGCCGTACCGCATCGACGCGCTCGCCGACCAGCAGCTCGCCGGCGGGATCATGTGGCTCGCGGGCGACGTCGTGTTCATCGCCGGGATCCTCGGGATCATCGCGGCGTGGATGCGCCGCGAGCAGCGCGACGAGCCGGCGGCCGAGCGGCGCTTCGAGGTCGAGCGGATCGCCCTCCGTGAGCGTGCCGATCGGCTGGCCCGGACGAAGGCGGACCGCGGCTAGCTGCTAGCCGCCGCCCAGCAGCTCGAGGTAGCGCGCCGGGTCGACATTGCCGCCGCTGACGACCGCGACGACCGTCCCCGCGAGGGCGGAGATCCCAGCGTCCGGCGCATGGAATCGGGCCGCTGCCGGCGCGACCGCGCCGGATGGCTCCGCGACCAGCCGTGCCTCCTCGAAGATCAGCCGCATCGTCGTCGCGATCTCCGCCTCGGTGACTGTCACGACGGCATCGAGCAGCCGCGACAGGTGGGCGAACGTGCGCCGGCCGATCGCCTGCGAGCGCACGCCGTCCGCGATCGTGCTGCCGGTGCGCGCCGCGTCCCAGCGCACGATGCGGCCCTCGCGCAGCGACTCGGCCGCGTCCGCCGCCACCTCTGGCTCGACGCCGATGATCCGCGCGCCCGGATGCAGCGCCCGGATCGCCACCGCGACCCCGCTCGACAGGCCGCCCCCGCCGATCGGCACGAGCACGGCAGCCAGGTCCGGCACGTCCTCGGCGATCTCCAGGCCGAGGGTCCCCTGGCCCGCGATGATCCGGTCGTCGTCGTAGGGCGGAATGAACACGAGGTTGCGCTCGCGGATCAGCTCCTCGGCCCGGGCCTCGCGCTCGCTGCTCGCCGGCCCGACGGTGATGATCTCGGCGCCGTCCGCCTCGACCCGACGGCGCTTGATCGCCGGCGCGTTGGAGGGCATGACGATCACCGCGTGGGTCCCGAGCAGCCGGGCCGCCAGCGCGACGCCTTGGGCGTGGTTGCCGGAGGAGTGGGTCACGACGCCGCGCCGGCGCTCATCCGGCGTGAGCGTCGAGATCGCGTGGTAGGCGCCGCGGATCTTGAACGCGCCGATCGGCTGGAGGGACTCCGCCTTCAGCAGGACACGCGGGCCGCCCGGCCCCGCCGTCCCGAAGGGGAGCAGCGGCGTCCGGAGGGCCACGCCGGCGAGATTCGCCGCGGCCCGGCGCACGTCCTCGATCGAGACGAGCGGCGCGTCCTCCGTCACCGTGCCGTCAGCGCCCGGTCTTGCGGGCGCAATCGATGCACGTGGCGACCCATGGGATCGCCTCGAGCCGCTCCGGCGCGATCGGCAGCCCGCAGTTCGTGCAGGTCCCGTAGGTCCCGACGTCCAGCGCGCGCAGCGCCGCCTCGACGCGCGAGAGGTCCAGCCTCGATCGGTCGCGCAGGGCGAGGTCGCGCTGCTGCTCGAAGACCTGGCTCGCGGCGGCGGCCTGCGACCCGTAGGTCATCTGGCCCGGGTTCTCGATCGGCTCGCCGAGCTCCGTCATGAGCCGTTGCCGCTCCGCCAGCAGGCTTGCCCGCGCCGTTCCCGGATCGATCGATCCTGCCCCCATGCGCGGATCGTACGCGTCGCCCTCAGCGGGCGCTGGCGACGCTCTCGGCGCCCGCCAGCCGGGCGGAGATGTACACCGGAACGAGGCTGAGCAGGATCATGGCGAGGGCGACGACGTTCACGATCGGGCGCGCGTTCGGCAGTCGGAAGTTGGCGAAGATCCAGATCGGCAGCGTCTGCTCGGTGCCGGCCGTGAACGTGGTCACGATGATCTCGTCGAACGACAGCGCGAATGCGAGGAGCGCGCCGGCGAACAGCGCGGTCGCCAGCGACGGCAGGGTGATCCGCCGAAAGGTCTGCCACGTGTCGGCGCCGAGGTCCATCGAGGCCTCCTCGAGGGAGCGGCCGACCCGCCGCAGGCGCGCGACGACGTTGTTGTAGACGACGACCACGCAGAACGTGGCGTGCCCGACGATGATCGTGGCGATTCCGAAGTCGGGGGTCGTGACGTGCAGCGGCCCGATGTCGAAGCCGTCGATGCCCGCGTGCATCGCCGAGTTGAGCGCCATGCCGGTGACGATGCCCGGCAGGGCGATCGGCAGCACCAGCACGAAGCTGATCCCGTCGCGCCCGAAGAACCGGTAGCGGTGGACCGCGAACGCAGCCGCCGTCCCGAGCAGCAGAGCGACGACCGTCGCGCCCAGCGCGGCCTCGACCGAGAGCACGAACGACTCGCGCACCTGGACGTTGGACAGCGCGGCATCGAACCAGCGCAGGGAGAAGGTGCTCGCGAAGCCGCCGATCGCGAGGCGGTCGAGCAGGCCGTTCCACGACTGGTTCTTCGAGTCGTTGAACGCGTACACGACCACGATGAAGATCGGGACGTACAGGAACAGCAGGGTCACCGCGGTCGCGACGCGGAGGAGGATCCGGCCCAGGCGGCCGCCCATCTCAGAGGGCCTCGAACGCACCGAGCCGGCGCGCGATGAGCAGGTAGATCGCCATGACGACGATCGGGACCGTGGCGTACGCCGCCGCGAACGGGATGTTTCCGGTCACGCCGACGTGGCCGTACACGACGTTCCCGATGAACTGCTCGCCGGAGAACAGGGTCGGCGTGATGTAGTCGCCGAGGGTCAGCGAGAAGGTGAAGATCGAGCCGGCGACGAGGCCCGGGAAGGCGAGCGGCAGGATGATCCGCCGGAACGTCGTCGACGCCCGTCCGCCGAGGTCGTTCGAAGCCTCGACGAGCGACTGCGGGATCCGCTCGAGCCCGGCGTACAGGGGCAGGATCATGTACGGCAGCCAGATGTAGCTGAACACGATGGCGATGGGCACGTCACCGAGCGCGCCCGGCCCGGACAGCCCGACGAACCGCAGGACCCAGTCGAGGAAGCCCTCGTCGGTCAAGATCACGCGCCACGAGTAGACGCGGACGAGGTAGCTGATCCAGAGCGGGAGGGTCGCCAGGATGAACAGGACCTGGCGGCTGCGACCCGTCGCGACGCGTGCCATGTAGTAGGCGAGCGGGAACGCGAGGACGGCGTCGACGATGGTCACGATCAGGGCGATGGAGATCGTGTGCCAGGCGACCTGCAGGTACGGCTTGTCCGGCGACAGGACGTCCTGGAAGTTGGCCAGGCTCGGATCGCGGACGATCGCCGAGGTGGTGGGATCGAGGCGCCACAGCGACGAGACCAGCATCAGCGCCAGCGAGCCGAGGTAGATGACGACGAGCCACACGATCGGTGGCGCGAGCAGCACGCCGAGCACGAGCCGCGGCCGCCGGTAGAGCGCACCGGACAGCCGCCGCAGCGGCGAGCTCGCGATGAGGTCGGAGCGGGTGGTCCTGGTCATGGCGCTGGGAGCACGGGCGCCCGGGCCGGTCGGCCCG
>DASQIK010000052.1:0-23442 GCA_035631615.1 Candidatus Dormiibacterota bacterium
GCCCCGACTTCAAGATCGAGGTCGACGCCTGGGCGGCCGTGTAGGTCGAGTCGTGGCCGCGGTAGCCCGGCTGCAGGTTGCCGAGGCGTGACACGAGCACGAACTACGTAGCCTCGGGCGGCGGCTTGGCGAGGCCACGGACGATCACCCAGCCGATGAATGCGCCGACGCCGCTGAACACGAAGGCCAGGAGCGGGCCGTTCGCGCCGGGTGCGGCGACCTCGAGGATCGGGATCCAGATCCCGACCAGGACCGCGATCGCGGCGACCCGAACCGGACGACCCGAGCCTTCGATCAGGACGGCGATCAACGCCGCGATGGCGAGCGCGGCGGCGGTGATGCCGGTGTCGTCCCAGCCCTGCCGGCTGTCGACGTACGCGATCCCGATCCCGGCGACGACCGAGACGACGAGAGCCAGAACCGGCCCGAGCCAGGCGCGCGACGCACCCATCGCCGGTCAGGCTCGCTTGCGCGGCAGGTCGAGGAACGGCAGGGGAACGACCTCCGCGTCGACGCGGCCGCGCTGGCCCTCGACCGTCCACTCGACCGAGAGCTTCGAGCCGACCGCCTCGTATGCCGGCGAGACCGACGCGAGGCCGATCGCCTGCTTGAGGATCGGGCTCCAGCCGTGGCTCGTGAGCTTGCCGACCTGGCGGTCGCCGCGCGGGGCGTAGACGGGCACGGCGGCACGGTCGATCGATGGCGAGATCGCCGGTGGCAGGCCATGGTGGGAGAACGCGCGCTCGATGTCGTGCCAGCTGAGCTGGACGCCGACGAGCCGCCGGGCCGGCCCGCCCCGTGCCTGCTCGCGCCGGAGTGCCAGGCGGCCGACGAAGTCGGACTTGTCGAGCGCGACGAGCTTGCCCATGCCGAGCTCGAACGGCGAGTAGCTCTGCTCCGGGTTGATCGCGTGCCGCGCCGAGGTGTAGTCGACCTCGAGGAGCACGAGGCCTGCCTCGAGCCGGACGACGTCGAGCGCGAGCATGCCCGCGGGCCGGATGCCGTACGCGCGACCCGCGGCCATCAGCGCATCCCACGCCTCGGCCGCGCGCTCGACCGGGATCCACACCTCGTACCCGAGGTCGCCGGTGTAGCCGGTCCGCGACACGCTGACATCGATCGCACCGCCCCCGCCACCCCCCGCCGGGAGCAGCTTCGCGCCTCGCCGCCTGAAGTAGCGCAGGTCGCCGAAGGGCTCCTCGGTCGCCTCTTCCAACACCGCCCTCGCGAACGGCCCCTGGAGCGCGACCGCCGCCATCGCCTCGGTCGCATCCTCGATCCCGACGTTCAGGCCGCGCGCGTTGAGGCTCAGCCAGCGGTACTGCGGGTCGGCCGCAGTCCAGAAGAACTCGTCCTCGGCGACGCGGTGGACCGTGCCGTCGTCGATGACCATCCCGTGCTCGTCGCACCAGGGCGTGTAGTACACCTGCCCGACGGCCATCCTCGAGGTGTCGCGGGTGATCACCCGGTCGACCAGCGCGAGCGCGTCCGGTCCGGTGACGCGGTACTTGTACAGGGGCGACACGTCGATCAGCGCGGCCGCCTCGCGGATCGCGTTGTACTCGATGTCGTGCGCATCGGCGTACGCGGAGGAGGCCCAGTAGCCCGACCACTCGCGCCACTGCTGCTTCCGATTCAGCGGCGCGGTCCGCGCGTGGAACGGGCTGCCGATGCTCACGCCGGGAGACTAGCGGGTCCGGCGCTGCCAGGCGGAGCCGCGAACCGCCGCGCCGGGCAAGAAGGGACGCCCGCGGAGCACTCGCCGGATTCCCGACGGCTTCTGCCATCCGACGGGCGCCGTCGGCGATCCGCTAGAGTCGGGGCGTTCCCGGGAGTCCCATGGCGGAGGTGCGCGTGCCCCAGCGCTACGACGCGATCGTGATCGGCGGTGGCCACAACGGGCTGATCAGCGCCGCCTATCTCGCGCGGGCGGGCCTGAGGACGGTCGTGCTCGAGCGCCGGCACGTGCTCGGCGGCGCGGCGGTCACCGAGGAGCTCTTCCCGGGGTTCCGGTTCTCGGTCTTCAGCTACGTGGTCTCGCTCCTGCGGCCCGAGATCATCCGCGAGCTCGACCTGCCCCACCACGGCCTCGACATCCTGCCGCTCGACGGGACGTTCACGCCGGTGCCCGAGGGCATGGGCCGGCCCGCGCCGAAGGACGGCAACGGCAACCCGATCGGGACCGGCGACTACCTGTGGCGCGTCAACGACCACGGCCGGACGGTCCGCGAGCTGCGGCGCTGGTCGAAGATGGATGCCGAGGCGTACGAGGAATACGGGCCGCTCATGGTCGACATGGCCCGGTTCATCAAGCCGATCCTGGCCATCGTTCCGCCGGATCCCGCCTCGATCGACCCGCGCCCGCTGCTCCCGCTCACCGGCCTGCTTCGATCGTTCCAGAAGCTGACCGAGCGCCAGCAGGCGGTCTTCGTCCAGCTCATGACGATGTCGGCGTACGACTTCCTGAGCCAGTGGTTCGAGACGGATCCGCTCAAGGCGACGATGTCGGCGTCGGGAATCATCGGCACGTACCAGGGCGTGAAGAGCCCCGGAACGGCGTACGTCCTCCTCCACCACTACATGGGCGAGATCGACGGCGCCTTCCGCGCCTGGGGCATCCCGAAGGGCGGGACCGGCGGGATCTCCAGCGCGATCGCCAGTGCAGCGCGCGCCAATGGCGTGGAGATCCGCACGGAAGCGCCGGTCGCCAGGATCCGGACCAGGGGCGGGCGCGCAGTCGGCGTCGTCCTCGAATCCGGCGAGGAGCTCGACGCCACCTCGGTGCTGTCCTCGGTCGACGTGCGCCGCACCTTCCTCGACCTCCTCGAGCCGGGCGCGATCGACGACGACTTCGCGACCGAGGTCCGCCGCTTCAAGTTCCGCGGCTCGTCGGGCAAGGTCAACATGGCGCTGGACTCGCTGCCGAGCTTCACCGCGCTCCCGGGCGAGGGCGAACACCTCCGCGGCGCGATCTCGATCTCCCCGTCGGTCGACGACATGGAGCGCGCCTACGACGATGCGAAGTACGGCCGCTTCAGCGCGAAGCCGTACATCGACATCATCATCCCGACCCTGGTCGACCCGTCGATGGCGCCGCCCGGCAAGCACATCATGAGCTGCTTCGTGCAGTACGCACCGTACGACCTCGACCCGTCGCTCGGGGGTTGGGACAGCCAGCGCGAGGCATTCGGCGACGCGGTCGTCAACCGGATCGCCGAGTTCGCGCCGGACCTGCCCTCGAAGATCCTGTTCCGCAACGTGCAGACGCCGCTCGACATCGAGCGGACCACGGGGTTGACCGAGGGCAACATCTTCCAGGGCGAGCTCTCGCTCGAGCAGCTGTTCTTCAGCCGGCCGGTGCCCGGCTGGGCGCGCTTCCAGACTCCCATCCGCGACCTGTGGCTGTGCGGCTCGTCGACCCACCCGGGCGGCGGGATCATGGGCGCGAACGGCCGCATCGCCGCGATGGAGCTCCTGAAATCGAAGCGCCGCGGCATCGGCTGGCATTCCGGGGACAACGCGGGATGAGCGGCTCCATTGGCCCGAGCGGCTCGATTGGCCCGAGCGGCTCGAGGTGGGACGTCGTCGTCGTCGGCGCGGGCCACAACGCGCTCGTGGCCGCGGCGTACCTCGCGAAGGGCGGCCTGCGGACCCTCGTGCTCGAGCGGCGCGAGCGCGTCGGCGGGGCGGCCGACACGAGCGAGCTGGCCGACAAGATCCGCGTCCCGACGCTCGCGCACACGGTCGGCCGGCTGCGGGCGTCGGTACAGAAGGACCTCGACCTGTCCCGACACGGCCTTGCACTCGTGGCGCCGGATGTGCGGGTCTTCGCGCCGGCACCGGATGGGAGTGCGGTGATCCTGTGGTCGGACGTCGCGAAGACGGCCGCGGGGCTGCGAGCGAGGAACGCCCACGACGCCGATGCGTACGCCGGTTTCGATCGCCAGGTCCGCGCGCTGGGCCGCTTCCTCGACGATCTCGGCCGATCGACCCCGCCCGACATCAGGGCGCCGGGCCTGGGTGACGCAGTCGCCGCGCTCAAGCTCGGCCGCAGCTTCAAGGGCCTCGGCCGCGACGGCTCGCGAACCGTCCTGCGCGTCCTGCCGATGGCGGTTGCGGATCTCGTTGCCGAGTCGTTCGACGACGACGGAATCCGCGCCGCGCTCGCCTGGCGCGGTGTCCGCTTCGGCAACGTCGGCCCGTGGTCCGCGGGCACGGCCGCGATGCTGCTCGGCGACGCCGCGGGCAACGACGGCGGCGCAGCCGGCGAAACGGTCTTCGCGAAGGGCGGGCCCGGCGCGCTCTCGGCGGCGCTCGCCGCGGCCGTGCGGGAGGCCGGCGCCGAGATCAGGACCGGCGCCGAGGTCACCGCCATCACCTCCCTCGACGGCCGCGCCACCGGCGTCGTGGTCAACGGCGGCGAAGCGCTCGAGGCCCGCGCCGTCGTCTCCGGGCTCGACCCGAAACGCACGCTCGTGAACCTCGTGGATCCGGTCGCCCTCGGGCCGTCCCTGGGGTGGCGCGCCGGCAACATCCGGACCCCCGGCGTCGTCGCGAAGGTCAACCTCGCGCTCAAGAAGCTGCCGGTGTTCCCGGCCGCCGGAGGCGACGAGGCCCTCCTCCGCGGCAGGATCGTCGTCGCCCCCGGGATCGACGCGATGGAGCGCGCATTCGACGCCACCAAGTACGGCCGCTGGAGCAGCGTGCCGATCGTCGAGGCGACCATCCCGTCGCTCGCCGACCTGTCCCTGGTCGAGGGCGCGAAGGCCGGCACCCACGTCATGAGTGTCATCGCCCAGTACGCGCCATACGAGCTGCGCGGCCACCGCGGCCAGCCGGCGGGCGACTGGGAGGCGGCCCGCGAGCACCTCGGGGACACGGTCATGTCGGTCCTGGAGTCGGTCGCGCCCGGGATCGGCAAGCTCGTGACGCATCGACAGGTCCTCACGCCCGTCGATCTCGAGCGCGAGTACGGGCTCACGGGCGGCCACCCGCTGCACGCGGAGGCGGGCCTCGACCAGTTCTTCGTGTGGCGACCGCTGCTCGGCCACGCCCGCTACCGAATCGCGCTGGAGCGGCTGTACCTGTGCGGCTCCGGCGCCCACCCCGGCGGCGGCATCACCGGCGGC
The DNA here is from genome assembly GCA_035631615.1 of Candidatus Dormiibacterota bacterium. GTDB lineage: Bacteria > Chloroflexota > Limnocylindria > Limnocylindrales > CSP1-4 > UBA5189. The sequence continues at coordinate 5,130 of DASQIK010000052.1, forward strand.
CCCGGCCAGAACGCCGCCCGCGAGATCCTCCACGACCTCCGTGGCCGACGAGGCTAGCGAAGCCGACCTCGACGCCCGCTGGGCAGCCCGCGTCGCCGCGGCCGGGATCATCGGCTTCGCGCCGCGACCCCGCGGCGCGGCACGCAACGTGGACGGCGCTCGCGGACCTGACGCCTAGTCCGTCGAGCTGGGGGAGGGCTCCACGTCGCGGTCGATGGTCGGGTTCGGCTCGCGGGGCTGGCGGACGATGCGGCCCTGGCGCTCGCCGACGCGGGCAGCCGCGCGCTCGGCGACGGCGCCCGTGCCGCGCCGGCGGCCGAGCGCGTGGAGGATCAGCGCCGAGATGACCGCGGCGATCGGGATGCCGAAGATCGCGCCGGGGATGCCGGCGATCTTGATCCCGACGAGGACGGAGCCCAGGACCACGATCGGGTGGATCCGGAGCGACGTCGCCATGATCCGCGGCTGGAGCGCGTTCATGACGAGCACCCACCCGATGCCGACCACGATCGCGGTTCCGACCAGCGCGTCGGGCTTCAGCAGGATCGCCACCAGCACCGGCGGCACCCAGGCGACGAACGGGCCGAAGAACGGGATCATCATCAGGAGCCCGGCGGTGAACGTCGTGACCGGCAGGTAGTCGAGGCCGAACACGAGGCTGGCGACGAAGCAGATCGCCCCGAAGGCGAGCCCCGTGATGACCTGCCCGCGGATGAACCCGCCGAACGAGCGGCTGACGGCCTCCTCCAGGATCTTCGCCTCGGCCTTGTAGCCGGAAGGGACGAGCCAGAACCCGAAGGCGATCAGGCGATCACGGTCCGCGACCATGTACAGCGAGAACACGACGACCAGCAGCAGGTTGCCGATCGCGCCGAGGCTGGCGACGGCGATCTGCTGGAGGGGCGCGGCGAGCTGGGCGGCGTACTGCCCGAGGTTGTCGAGGACGACGGTCGCCTGGGCCGTGAGGTTGACGCCGGTGATGCCGATGCCGTTGAGCCGCTGCTGCCACGGCTCGAGGATCGTCGGCAGGTTCGCGCGGAGGCTCGGCAGGTTGGTGATGAAGTCGCCGATCGAGTTGACGACGGCCGCCGCGACGACGATCGAGATGAACACCAGCGAGCCGAACAGGATGAAGTAGACGACGAAGATCGCGCCCGTCCGGCTCATGAACGGGATCGCGGTGACGCGGTTGATGACCGGGCCGAGCATGAACGCGAAGAGCCACGCCAGGAAGAAGACCATGATCAGGTCGCCGAAGATCGTGAAGATCAGCCCGACGAACCCGAGCACGATGAAGAACAGCGTCATCGCGCCGAGCACGAGGATCGCGTCGACCCAGCGGCGCTCTCGTGGCGTCAGCTCGAAGCCCATGGCCTAGCGCAGTCCCATCAGCTGCTTGACCTCGGCCATCGTGTCGGCGGCCCGGGGCGCGAGACGGTCGGCGCCGGCCGCGAGGATCTCGTCGACCCGGCCGGGGTTCGCCTGGAGCTCGAGGTAGCGCTCGCGCGCGGGGGCGTAGTAGCGAATGATCCGATCGGCGAGGAGGCGCTTCGTGTCCACGCAGCCCGTTCGGGCGGTCCGCTCGCCGTCCTGGATCTCGAGGTAGTCCTCGCCGAAGAAGCGGTGGAGCTGGCAGACGTTGCAGACCTCGGGCCGGCCCGGGTCGGTGCGCAGGATGCGCTGCGTGTCGGTGACCATCGACATGACCTGCTTCCGGATCAGGTCGGGCTCGCCGAGGATGTCGATGGTGTTGCCGATCGACTTGCTCATCTTGCGAACGCCGTCGGTGCCGATGACGGTCGGCGCCTCGGTGAACACCGCCTGCGCCTCGGGGAACGTCTCGCCGTAGCGGTGGTTGAAGGCGCGGACGATCTCACGGGAGATCTCGAGGTGCGCCGCCTGGTCGCGGCCGACCGGCACGAGCGATGCCTTGTAGATCGCGATGTCGGCGGCCTGCAGGACGGGGTAGGTGAGCAGGCCATGGTTGACGTCGTCGGGCTGCTGCTCGCGCTTGTCCTTGTACGCGGGCGTGCGCTCGAGCCAGCTCACCGGCGTCACGGTTGCGAAGAGCCAGGCGAGCTCCGTGTGCTCCGGGCGGTGGCTCTGGACGAGGAGCGTGCAGCGCTCCGGGTCGAGGCCCAGGGCGAGCAGCGACGCGGCCATGTCGCGGGTGCGGGCGCGCAGCACGTCCGGATCGTGCGTGGAGGTCAGTGCGTGGTAATCGACGATGCAGTAGATCGCCTCGTACTCGGACTGCAAGCGGACATAGTTCCGGATCGCGCCGAGGTCGTTGCCGAGGTGCGCGACGCCCGACGGCTGGATGCCGCTGAACGTGCGATTCCCCGTTGCGATCGTCATCGCCGGGAGTGTAGTCGAGCACGGGAGCGACCCGACCCTCGGCTACCATGCGCCGATGGTCGGGCAGGAAGGGTCGCTGCGCGCATCCGAGGCGGCTTCGCGGCCGCTCCGGGTGGTCGTCCTGGGCGCCGGGACGGTCGGGCGCGAGGTCGTCCGCGGGCTCCTGGAGGGTCGATCGCCGGGTCTCGCTCCCGAGTCCGGGGCATTCGAGCTGGTGGGCGTGGCGGCGCGCGACCTGGCGAGAGCCGCCGCCGGCGGCGTGCCCGTGCATCTCCTGAGTGACGCGCCGGCGCATCTCGTCGCGGGCGCCTCCGACGTGATCGTCGAGCTGATGGGCGGCGGCGAGCCGGCGCGAACGCTGATCGCGGCCGCGCTGACCGCCGGCAAGGCCGTCGTGACCGCGAACAAGTACGTGATCGCTCGGCACGGCGCGGAGCTCGAGGCGATCGCCCGCCAGACGCGCGCGCCGCTGCGCTACGAGGCGGCGGTCATGGGCGGCACGCCGATCCTGCGCCTGCTCGCGGAGGATCTCGCGGGAACCACGGTGTCGTCGCTGCGCGGCATCGTGAACGGCACGACGAACTACATCCTGACCGAGATGGCCGCGAACGGCACCGGCTACGCGGATGCCCTCGCCGACGCCCAGGAATCGGGCTACGCCGAGGCCGACCCGACCGGCGACGTCGAAGGTGGTGACGCGGCGGACAAGCTCGTCGTCCTGGCCCGTCTCGCCTTCGGGATCTGGCTCGACCGGGCGGGGATCCCGGTCCACCGACGCGGCTCGCCGCCCGGGATCACGGGGGTCACGGCCGGCGATCTCTCCCGCGCGAATCGCGACGGACTCGCGATCCGGCTGCTCGCCAGCGCGCGTCGCCGCTCCAGCGACGGGCGCGTCGAGGCCGCGGTGCTGCCCACCGCGGTACCCGAGGCCTCGGCGCTCGGGCAGACGAACGGGGTGCGCAATCGCATCGAGATCGAGGCGGACGCGCTCGGCCGGCTCGCGGTCGAGGGACCCGGCGCCGGTGGCACGGCGACCGCGGCGGCGGTCCTCGCGGACCTGCTCGCCGTGCGCCGCGGCGACGGCAGCACGTGGGGCGACCTGGCGGCGGCCTCGGTCGAGGTCGCCTCGAGCGTCCTGCCGCGCGCCCGCTCCTTCTTCGATGGCCCGTCCGGCGCCCGATATCCGATCGATGACTGATCCCGCCGCCCGACCGCGGCTCGTCGAGCGCTACCGGCGCTTCCTTCCGGTCACCGAGGCGACGCCGGCGCTGACCCTCGGCGAGGGCGCGACCCCGCTCGTCGCCGCCCCTCGCCTCGGCGCGAAGATCGGCGTCCCGAACCTCCACCTGAAGCTCGAGGGGCTCAACCCGACGGGTTCCTTCAAGGATCGAGGCATGGTCGTCGCCGTGTCCAAGGCGATCGAGGCGGGCGCGACGTCGATCATCTGCGCCTCGACCGGCAACACGTCGGCAAGCGCCGCGGCATATGGGGCGGCGGCAGGCATCGAGGTCGCGGTCGTGCTGCCGAAGGGGGCAATCGCCCTCGGCAAGCTGCTCCAGGCGCTGATCGCGGGCGCGAAGGTCGTCGCCGTGGACGGCACCTTCGACGATGCGCTCCGCATCGTCCGATCGATGACCGTCGAGCCCGGCTCGCGCGCGACCCTCGTCAACTCGGTCAACCCGCATCGGATCGCCGGGCAGAAGACCGCCGCATTCGAGATCTGCGATGACCTCGGGCGCGCGCCGGATGTCCTCGCGATCCCGGTCGGCAATGCCGGCAACATCACCGCCTACTGGGCCGGCTTCACCGACTACGCGATGGCGGGCATCGTCGAGACGCGGCCGCGGATGCGCGGCTTCCAGGCCGCAGGGGCCGCGCCGATCGTCGCGGGCCACCCGATCGAGCGTCCCGAGACGATCGCGACGGCGATCAGGATCGGCAACCCCGCCACGTGGGCGGGCGCCGTTGCGGCCCGTGACGAATCGCGCGGGAGCATCGACTCGGTCACCGACGACGAGATCCTCGCCGCGTACCGCGCCCTCGCCGAGCTGGAGGGCGTGTTCTGCGAGCCGTCCTCGGCGACGAGCGTGGCGGGGATTGCGAAGGCGACCGCGGGAGGGCTGATACGCACCGACGAGCTCGTCGTCGCGGTCCTGACGGGCAACGGCCTCAAGGACCCCGACACGGCCGAGCGGATCGTCGCCGGTCGGATCGTCGAGTCCGACGCCACGGACGTCGGCGTCCGAAACGCGCTCGGCTGGTGATGGGCTGGTGAGCGGCTCGTGAACGCCTCGGACGCGTCACCGGTGCCCGCCGAATCCCTGGTCGGCCGCCGCGTCTCCGTCGAGGCGCCGGCGACGATCGCCAACCTCGGGGCGGGCTACGACACGCTAGGCCTGGCCGTGGATCTCGTCCTGCGGGTCACGATCGAGGCCGGAGCGGCCGCCCCCGGGACGCCTCATGTCGAGCTTTCCGTCGAGGGCGAGGGCGCGATGGAGTTGACGGCCGATCGATCCAACCGCCTGGTCGTCGCGCTCGAGGCGGGTCTCGCCGAGCTCGGCGTCGACGGGCTGGACCGTCTTGCCTGGCGCGTCGAGATGTCGAACCCGATTCCGCTGGAGCGCGGCCTCGGCTCGAGTGCGGCCGCGACCGTCGCGGGCCTTGTTGCGGCCTCTGCATGGACGGGCGGCGCCGGCCTCGACGAGTCGACCATCCTCCGGCTCGCCACCGGGATCGAGGGCCATCCGGACAACGTCGCGCCTGCGCTGCTTGGTGGGCTGACCGCAAGCATCGCGCTCGAGGACCGCGTCGAGTCGATCCGGCTCGACCCACCGGACGACATCGTCGTGCTCGCATGGATCCCGGATCGACGCCTGAGAACGAGCGACATGCGGCGCGTCCTGCCGGATTCCGTGCCGCGCGCCGATGCCCTCGCGAATCTCGCTCGCGTGGCGGTGGGCGTAGCCGGCCTCGCATCGGGCCGGAGCGACGTCCTCGCGCTCCTGACGCGCGATCGCCTGCACGAGCCCTACCGTGCCGCGGCGTACCCCGCATTGCCCCATCTCGTCAACGCCGCCCTCGCCGCCGGAGCCATCGGCGCCTGCCTCGCCGGCAGCGGTTCGACCGTGGTCGCCTTCGTCCCAACGAACGCGTTGCAAATCGAACAAGCCGTCGGCGCCGCCCTCACCGCGACGGCCAACAACATGAATCTCCCCGGCCGCCTCGAACGCCTTTCGACGAGGCGACTCGGTTCTCTCGTAACGTCACGCTGACTGAGGCGGTATCGACTTGAAGATCGCAGTCGCTCTCGTGGCCTTAGGGATAATCGTCGCGATGTCGTCGACGTTCCGAGTGTGCGGCGGCAGGGTCTGCGGCGAGCCCATAATCGATCCGGTCTGGGTGGCGGTAGGCGCCGGGCTGGTCGCCGTCGGTCTGATCCGTGCTCTGTCCGCTCGCCGATCGCGTGTCATTCGACAGCGCTGACTGAGATGACCAATCGAGCCTGGCAACACGCCGTGGGCCGCATCCAGTCCGCGCATTCGGACCTCATCGCGATCGAGAGTCTCGGTGCAGTTGGGGTCGCGGCCCTCGCCAGACATGCGATCGAACAGGACAGCGGGATCGAGCTGTACTGGGATCTGGAACTGCTCAAGCTGCTTCATCAGCGCGCCATTCCTTACCTCGTCAACGAGCTCGTCGACCTAGTCGGCATCGATCGCCATGGCGCTCAGGTCCACGACCTGCTGAGCCGATTGGATCGAGCTGATATCGAACGGCTGGTCCCGCCAGCAGTGCGTCGCCGCCTCGACAGCGCGGACTCATTTGACCTGCTGCAGCTCGGGGCCCTCCTTCGTCGCCTGCGTCTGCCTGATGCTCTCAACGAATTGGTGGCGTTCACCGCAAGCAGTGGCGACGAGGAAATCCGGAGCATCGGGCCTGAGTGGTTCCCGGAGGCCATCACATGACATTCGGCCGCGCTGACTGAGGTCCTCGGACGAACATGCGTGTGGCGGCTGGCAGGAGGTTGCCAGCATTACGTGACTTGGGCGACGGGACGAGCGGCAGGGGTCGGCGAGCCGACTTGGCAAACGATCTGCTAGCGGGTCCTGTACGCAGGAAAGGAGGCTCGGACGACCGATGGGCATTGACACCACGCCTGGGTCGAAGGACGGCGACTCGGATGGCCGCGATTACGCTCCGTGGTGGGTCCTCCTGCTCGGGGTGGTGATCGTGGTCCTGGGCGTTCTCTGGGTGCTCGTGTCGTTCTTCAACATGTCCGGACCCGCCTGACGGTCGCGAGCGGCCCTGCGATATTCGGCGACGCTGACTGAGATTCCACGGAGGCGATCGATGCTCGGCGATTACCCGGTATTCCCGATCCTGCTCGCAAAGGACCTGGCTGCGAGCCGCGCGTTCTATCACGACGTGCTCGGGCTCGAGGTCCTGCGCGAGGACGAGGAGCGGGTCATCTTCCGGTGCGGCGGCGGGACCCAGCTGTCGGTGACACGGAGCACGATCGGGACGGCCGACGCCCAGACCCAGATGGCGTGGATCGTGCCGGATCTCAAGGCGGCGATCGCCGAGCTCCGCGGCCGCGGGGTGCGGATCGAGGAGTACGAGGCGCCCGACCCAGTGACAACCCACGGCATCGCCGACATGGGCCTCGTCTGGTCGGCGTGGATCATCGATCCGGGCGGCAACGCGCTCGGGATCGTGCAGCCGAAGGCGCCGAAACCCTGAAGGTGGCACGGCGGCCCCTCGAGCTCACGCGGGAGCAGGTCCTCGCCCATCGGCGGCGTGTCCAGGCCCTCGACGCGCGCCTCCCGATGCGCCCTGCGTCGCTTCGCGTTGCGGCGTGGGCAGGCCTGCAGGACAGCATGCCGCGCGCGGCGCTCCTCTCGATTCACGCCCGCGTGGGAGGCACCCAGCCATCGACCTGGGAGGATCCATCGCTTGTCCAGACCTGGGGTCCGCGGTTCGGCGCCTACGTCGTCGCCCGGCCGGATCTCGCGTACTTCTCGCTCGGGCGGTTGCCGGATGACGGCACGGGCCGGCGTCGGGCCGAAGACCTCGCGCGACGGCTCCACGAGCACCTCGCCGGCCGCACGATGTCGTACGGCGAGGCGGGCTGGGGCATGGGCGTCAACCCGAACATGCTCCGATACGCGGCGACGACCGGGACGGTCCTCATCCGCTGGGCCGGCGCGCGCGCCCCGACGATCTGGACGATCCCGCGGCCCGACATCGACGCGGTGACGGCCCGGCTCGAGCTCGCGCGCCGCTACCTGCATGTCCTCGGCCCGACGACCGCGGCCGCATTCCGGCGCTGGGCCGGCATCGGCACCGGGGAGGCCCGGCGGGCGTTCGAGGCGCTCGCCGGCGAGCTGCAGCCGGCACGAACGCCGATCGGCGACGGCTGGATCCTCGCCGCCGATGCAGACTCGTTCCTGGCTCCCGCGGGTCCAACAGCCGACGCCCGACTCCTGCCCAGCGGCGACGCATTCTTCCTGCTGCACGGCATCGATCGCGACCTGGTCGTTCCCGACCCGAAGCGCCGCGACGAGCTCTGGACGCCGCGGGTCTGGCCGGGCGCGGTCCTCGTCGGTGGCGACATCGTCGGCGTCTGGCGACGGGATGGACCGAACGTCTCCGTCGATGCGTGGCGTGCGCTGACGCCCGACGAACGCCGCGCGGTCGAGGCGGAGGCGGCCTCCCTGCCGCTCCCCGATCTGACCACCGGCATCCACGTCCGGTGGACCTCCTGATCGAGCATCACCCGGCGTCTTGACCGGAGGGACGCGTCGGTGGCGCTCCGCGGAGGGCACCGTCCTGGTTCGCGGTGTGGCTCCGGATGAACGCCAGCGTCCGGTCCCACGCGTCGGCCGACTCGGCAGTGAACTCGGTCGCCTTCCGATCGAAGAAGCTGTGCGGGGCGTTCGGGTAGACGATCGTGTCGTGCTTGACGTGGGCCTGGTCGAGCGCCGCGTCGTAGGTGTCGCGGACCGCGGCCGTGATGCCCTCGTCCTTGCCGCCGTAGAAGATCAGCAGGTCGCACTCGATCTGGTCGGCGACCTCCGCGGGGGCCGGCGTGCCGTTGCGGTTCTCGCCCGTCGGCCAGCCATAGAACGGGATCGCGCCGGAGAGCCCGAGCCCGAGCGTCGCCGACATCGAGGACAGCCGGCCGCCCATGCAGAAGCCGGTCGTGAAGAGCGAGGTCGGGGCGGGGGAGAGCGAGCGCAGGTGCGCGACCGCGGCCCTGATGTCGCCCGAGAGGTTCTCCCAGCGCGCCGCGCCGACGTGGGACGTGTGCTCGAAGTCGTCGCCGCGGGCTTCCTCGCCGGCGGTCCGGCCGAAGTAGTCGATCGAGATCGCGACGATGCCCCGCTCGGCAAACCGCAGCGCCAGCTCGTCGAAGTAGGGGTGGAGCCCGCGTACGTCCGGCAGGATCACGATACCCGCGCCCGTGGGCGTCGCCGGCCGTGCGACGAACGCCTTGAAGCTGGCGTGGTCCGGCGAGTCGCTCGTGAGCGAGATGTGGCTCCCATCCAGCGCGCCGCCGCTGATGGGTTCGATCGGTGGCCGGCTATCCGTGTCGAAGCACATGGCACTCGCTCCTGGGATGGGGATAGTCCCGCCAATGATGGACCGGTCCCCGGAAAACCCGCTGGTAGACTCCCCGCTCCATGAACGGCCCGCTCGTGGTCCAGAAGTTCGGCGGCTCGTCGCTCGCGGAGGCGAGCCGGATCCGGCATGTGGCGGGACGGATCGCGCGGGCGCGCGCGACCGGCGCCAAGCTCGTGGTGGTCGTCTCGGCGATGGGCGACACGACCGACGAGCTGCTCAGCCTCGCCGCGGCGATCACATCCGAGCCCGACCCGCGCGAGCTGGACATGCTCCTGGCGACCGGCGAGCACCAGAGCGCCACGCTCGTGTCGATGGCGCTCCACGCCCAGGGCATTCCGGCGATCTCGCTGACCGGCGCACAGGCCGGGATCACCACGGACAGCGCCCACGGGCGCGCACGCATCGCGAACGTGGAACCGAGGCGGGTCCGCGCCGAGCTGGACCGCGGCAACGTGGTGATCGTGGCCGGCTTCCAGGGCCAGCGGATCGGATCCGACGAGGGCGGCCAGCCGGGCGAGACCACGACGCTCGGGCGCGGCGGGTCGGATACGACTGCCGTCGCACTCGCCGCCTCACTGCGTGCCGATCGGTGCCAGATCTTCACCGACGTGCGCGGCATCTACACCGCCGACCCGCGCCTCGTCGACGACGCGCGCCAGCTCGGCGTGATCGGCTACGAGGAGATGCTCGAGCTCGCGCAGCAGGGCGCCCAGGTCATGCAGGTTCGCGCGGTCGAGCTGGGCTGGATCAACGGCGTGGAGATCGAGGTCCTGAGCTCGTTCGAGGACGCGCCCGGTACCCTGATCAGGGAGGATCCGCTCGTGGAGCAGCGCAACAAGGTCCGGGGCCTCGCGCACGACCGCAACGTCGCCAAGGTGACGCTGCTCGCCGTGCCGGATCGGCCGGGCATCGCCAAGAGCGTCTTCGCGCCGCTCGCGGACGCCGGGATCAACGTGGACATGATCGTCCAGAACGTCGGGCACGACGGCGCCACGGACCTGTCGTTCACGGTGCCGCGGGTCGAGCTCCCTCGCGCCGAGAAGGTCCTCGCTCCCGTCGTCGCCGAGATGGGCGCCCGCGGCCTCTCCACGGACTCGACCGTCGCCAAGGTCTCGATCATCGGCGCGGGCCTGCACAACGCTCCCGGCTACGCCGCCCGGATGTTCGGGACGCTCGCCGACGCCGGCGTGAACATCGAGATGATCTCGACCTCCGAGGTCCGGATCACGTGCGTGATCGAGGAGGCGAGCCTCAAGGCCGCGCTCGATGCGCTCCACGGCGCCTTCGAGCTCGAGCGGCCCGATCCGGTCGACGCCGATGCCACGTTGCCGAGGGCCGGTTGACCGCGGAGGCAATCGCCGCGGGCTGGCTCGCGCGGCTCGAACGGTACGACGTCGTGGGCTCGACGAACGACGTCGTGATGGGCTGGCTGCGCGACGGGACACCCGAGGTCTGCGTCGCGGTCGCGGATGCACAGTCGGCCGGCCGCGGCAGGAGCGGCAGGTCCTGGACGGCGCCGCGCGGAGCCTCGCTCCTGCTCTCGGCGGGCTTCCGTCCGACATGGCTCGCACCGGAGCATACGTGGCGGCTCGGGGCGATCGTGTCGCTGGCGATGGCGGCCGCGGCGGAGGAGGTCGTCGCCGTGCCGGCCGGCACCGTGCGGCTCAAGTGGCCCAACGACCTCGTGATCGACGATGCCGATGCCGGGCCCAGGAAGCTCGCCGGCGTGCTCGGCGAGACCGACGGGCTCGGGTCTCCGTCGCCGAAGGCGGTCATCGGGATCGGCGTGAACGTCGACTGGGCGCGCGGCGACTTCCCGGGCGACCTCGCGCCGACGATGACATCGCTGTCGGAGCTGGCGAACGGCCGGCCCACCGGTCGAGCGACCCTTGCCGACGCGTTCCTGGCGCGGCTCGAGCCGCTTGTCGAGCGGTTGCGCGCGGGCGGGTTCGACGGTGGCGCATGGACAGAGCGGCAGCTCACGAACGATCGACCGATCCGGCTGGAGTGGCCTGACGGGAGCGTCGAGCACGTCGCCGCCGTGAGCGTGGACTCAGACACCGGCGCGCTCTTTACGCGCGCCCTTGACGGCAGCGGGCCGGTCAGGCCCATCCTCGTGGGTGAGATTCGCCATCTCCGCGTGGCCGGCGCCACGCGCGGGGTGTAACGGAATGGCGCGCCGTGCATTGTGGAGATCGGGAGCGGCGAAGGACGCCGTCCCCCGGATCGCGCACCTGGACCGAGACCGCCCCCTGGTCGAGGCCGCCAAGCGCGAGCCGGCCCGGTTCGACGCCCTGTATCGCAGGTATCTCGCTCGCGTGTACTCCTACGCCTACTACGAGCTCGGCGACCATCACCTCGCGGAGGACGCCACCGAGGCGACGTTCGTCTCGGCCCTGACGAACCTCCACCGGTTCGAGGAGCGCGCCCGTCCCGACGACGGCGAAGGCGCCTCGACGTTCCGCGTCTGGTTGTTCCAGATCGCACGCAACGAGATCGCCGGGGAGCGCCGCCGCACGCGTCGCCGCCCGGTGGACCCGATCGGCGAGACGATCGTGGCCGACCCGCTCGACGTCGAGGCAGCCGCGGTCCAGCGGGACCAGGCGCGCGAGGCGTGGCGCGCCGTCGGGCGGCTGCCCGGCGAGCGCCGCCAGGCGATGGTCCTCCGGTTCGTCGACGAGCTCAGCACGGCGGAGATCGCCGGGGTGCTCGGGCGCTCGGAGGGCGCTGTGCGAGTGCTCATCCATCGCGCGCTCCGAAGCGTGGCGAAGGACCTCAAGGGCAGCGAGCGGGACGACGGCGAGCACGGCCTGACCTCGTGAGCGTCCATCGCCGCGACGTCGGCGAGGTCGAGGCGCTCATCACCGATCGGTATCTCGACTCGCTCCTGGCGATCCAGCCTGCGAGCGTCCTGGAGCCTCTCGGCGACCCGAGGCTGCCGGTCGGCGCGGCGGTTCGGGCCGTCTCGCGGCGCCTCGCCAGCGACCTGCCGCGCTTCCACCCCTCGTTCCGGTTCGAGGAGCGCCTCGCCCTCCGTCTCGCCGAGGTCGCGGCATCGATGCGCCTCCCTGTCGCGGCCGGCGGCGAGGGTCAGTCCGTCGCCATTCGCCGCATCCCGCCCGCGCCGCAGGACCCGCTGCGAGTCGTCGAGGACGGCGAGCTCGACGCGCGCGAGAGCCGCCAGTTCCTGATCGGTGGCGCGGTCGCCGCGTCTGCGCTGAGCCTTGCCGGCGCCTGGATCGCGTGGCGGCGGCGGACCTCCCCGATGGCCCGCGCCATCCGCGCAGCGCATTCGATGCGGCAGACGTAGGCGAGATTCGAGATGCCCATCAAGCTGCCCTCGTTCCGCCCGCGCCGCGACGTGTACCCGCCCGACCTCTGGACCAAGTGCCCGTCGTGCGGCGAGATGCTGTTCAACAAGCAGCTCGAGAAGGCGGACCGCATCTGCCCGACCTGCGATCACCACTTCCGCCTGTCCGCCGCGGCTCGGCTGGAGCTGCTGCTGGACCCGGGCACGTTCCGGGAGCGCGACGCCGGCCTCCAGTCGGTCGACCCGCTCGGCTTCGTCGACCAGAAGACGTACCCGGATCGGGTCGCGACCGCCCAGGGCCAGACCGGCCTCCGGGACGCCGCCGTCCGTGGCGTCGGCGCGATCGAGGGCCAGGCGGTCTCGATCTGCGTCATGGACTTCGGGTTCATGGGCGGCTCGATGGGCGCGGTCGTGGGCGAGAAGGTCACCCGCGCCGGCGAGGACGCGCTGGCCGAGCGGATCCCGTTGATCGTCGTCTCCGCGTCCGGTGGCGCGCGCATGCAGGAGGGCACCCTCGCGCTCATGCAGCTCGCCAAGACGTGCGCCATCCTCGAGCGTGTCAGGGCCGCCCGCGTGCCGTACATCAGCGTCATGAGCGACCCGACCACGGGCGGCGTCTTCGCCTCGTACGCAGTCCTCGGCGACATCAACCTGGCCGAGCCGAACGCGCTCATCGGCTTCGCGGGCGCGCGTGTCTCGGCGGGCACGATCGCGCAGGAGCTGCCCGCGGGCTTCCAGCGCAGCGAGTTCCTGTTCGAGCACGGCTTCGTCGACCGGGTCGTGAACCGGCGCGCGCTCCGCGGCGAGATCGCCGGGCTGCTGCGGTTCATGCGCCCGCCGGACGTGCCGGTCGACACCCGGTCCGCGTTCAGCCCGATCGGCTCGTTCCTGTCGCAGGTCGTCGGCGCCGCGAGCGGCGGGATCGTCGGCGCGGGCAGCGGCCCCTCTGCCGGGAATGGTGAGCGCGATGGTTGACCGGCTGCTCGGCCGCCCGGATCCGAAGGGCGACGGCAAGGCGGCCGCCGCGACCGATCCGAAGTCGGCGATGTGGCGGCGCGTCCAGCTCGCACGCAACCTCGGTCGCCCGCGCACCCTCGACCTGCTCCACGACATGGCCGACGAGGTCATCGAGCTCCACGGCGACCGCGGCTTCGGCGACGACCCGGCGATGGCGGCCGGGTTTGCCCGGATCGAGGGCCGGCGCATCGCCTTCGTCGGGCAGCAGAAGGGCGCCGACACCGACGAGAACATCCGGCGCAACTTCGGCATGCCCCATCCCGAGGGCTACCGCAAGGCGATGCGGATCTTCGAGCTCGCCGAGCGCTTCGGGCTGCCGATCGTGACGTTCGTCGACGTCCCGGGCGCCCATCCCGGCCCGGAATCCGAGGAGCGCGGCATCGCCGACGCCATCGCACGCTCGATCGGCCTGATGAGCCGGCTGCGCACGCCGATCGTCGCGATCATCACGGGCGAGGGTGGCTCCGGCGGCGCGCTCGCGATTGCGGTCGGGGACACGGTCATCGCGCTCGAGAACGCGGTCTACTCGGTGATCAGCCCGGAGGGCTGCGCCGCGATCCTGTGGCGCACGGCCGAGGAGGCGCCGACGGCCGCCCTGGCCATGAGGATGTCCGCGCAGGATCAGCTCGAGCTGGGCGTCGTCGATCGCGTCGTGGCCGAGCCCGGCGCGGGTGCGCACGCCGACCCGCGCGAGACGGCTCGCCGCCTGCGCTCGGTGATCATCGCGGAGCTCGATCGCCTCGGCGCCCTCACGACGGACGAGCTCGTCGAGGCCCGCTACCGGCGCTACCGCATGCTCGGCCCGTACACTGAAGTCTCGACGCCCGACGTGGCGCCACCGCCCAGCCGAGGGCTGTCCGATCGCCTGCGCGACCTGCTCGACCCGACGCGCTGGTCGATGGGCACGCCGCTGCCGGGCTCGTCGAGGCGCGACGAGCCACCCGCCCACGAGGAGGTCTGATCGGTGCCCGAGGCAGGCCCCAAGCGCGATCGCCAGGCGGCGGCCGATCCGACGGCGGACCACGCCGGGATCGCGCGCCTGACCGACGAGCTGCTGCCGGCGCTGATCGCGAAGCTCGCGACCACCCAGCTCGGCGAGCTCGAGGTCCGCGAGGGCGACTGGCACATCCGCCTTCGGCGACCGTACGGGATCGGGCCGGGTGAGGGTCGACGGGCATCGGACAAGCCATCGCGATCCCAGCCGGGCCACGAGGGCCACGGCCATCCGCGTGCCGCCGTCGAGGGCCACCGACCCGGCCGATCCAGCATCGGCTCCCCGCTCCCGGGCGGCACCGGGACCACGGCCGGCACGGGCGCCGCGAGCGCCTCGAACGGGACCGGCGGCCAGCGTCCGCACGCCGGGAGGGGCGACGAGCACGACGACGACGGCGTGAATCGCTCGCGCTCGATCGCGACCTCGCCCGCGGTCGGCATCTTCAACCCCGGCCCGAAGGGCGCATCCGGCACGCGGGTCCGCTCGGGCGACGTGCTCGGCACGGTGGACGTGCTCGGTGTCCGCCAGGATGTCCAGGCGCCCGCCGACGGCGTCGTCGGCGCGACCCTCGTCGAGGCGGGCATGGCCGTCGAGTACGGCCAGGATCTCTTCCGGATCGAGCTCACCGCGCCGGCGGGGGCAGGCTGATGTTCCGCCGCATCCTCATCGCCAATCGCGGCGAGATCGCCCTGCGCGTCCTGCGGGCGTGCCGGACGATGGGCGTCGAGGCCGTCGTCGCGTACAGCGAGGCGGACCGTGACAGCCTGCCCGCCCAGCTCGCGGACGAGGCGATCTGCATCGGGCCGGCAGACGCGCGCCGCTCGTACCTGTCGGCGCCCGCGGTCATCTCCGCGGCCCTCGTGACCGGCTGCGACGCGATCCATCCCGGATATGGCTTCCTGTCCGAGGACGAGACGTTCGCCGAGGTGGTGCGTGCCCACGACCTGACGTTCATCGGGCCGCCGCCCGACGTGCTCGATCGGTTCGCCTCGAAGGAGGGGACCAGGCGCCTGCTCGGCGGCTTCGGGCTGCCGACGATCCCGGGCTCGAACATGATCCGCGACGACCAGCACGCGCTCGACGAGGCCGAGCGGATCGGCTACCCGGTGCTGATCAAGCCGTCTGCGGGCGGTGGCGGCAAGGGCATGCGCATGGTCCGGACGTCGCGCGAGCTGGAGTCGGCGATCAAGATCTGCCGCTCGGAGGCGAAATCCGCGTTCGGCGACGACTCCCTGTACCTCGAGAAATGGCTCGACGACAACCGCCACGTCGAGGTCCAGGTTGCGGTCGACCGTTATGGCGCGGGGATCCACCTCGGCGAGCGAGACTGCTCCGTCCAGCGCCGGCACCAGAAGATCCTCGAGGAGGGCCCCACGCCGGCCCTGTCCGTCGAGGCCCGCGCCGCCCTCGCCGAGACGGCGATTCGCGCCGTCGTGGCCGCCGGCTACGAGAACGTGGGGACGCTCGAGTTCCTCGTCGACCGCGCAGGCAAGGCGTACTTCATCGAGATCAACTGCCGGATCCAGGTCGAGCACCCGGTCACGGAGATGCTCACCGGCATCGATCTCGTCGCCCTCCAGATCCGGATTGCGGCCGGCGAGCCGCTGGGGTTGCGCCAGTCGGACGTGATCACGCGCGGCCACGCCATCGAGTTCCGGATCAACGCCGAGGACCCCGCGCACGACTTCCGGCCCGGGGCCGGCGTGATCGAGCAGTACCACGCCCCCGGCGGCCCCGGCATCCGCATGGATTCGCACCTGTATCCCGGCTACGAGGTCCCGCCGTACTACGACTCGCTGCTCGGCAAGCTCGTCGTCTGGGGCCCGGATCGCCCGACGGCCATCGCCCGCGGTCGGGCCGCACTCGAGGAGCTCCTCGTCGACGGGGTCACCACCAACATCGAGATCCACCGCGCGCTGCTCGACAACGAGACGTTCCTCGAGGGCAAGATGACCACGAACCTGCTCGACCGGGTGGGCGGCGCGGCGTTCCTCGCGGCCGCGGCGGCTCGATGACGGCGCGAGATCCCCGATGACCGACCCGATGGCGTCCCCCGGGACGGTCCACACGACCCGCGAGATCGAGGCGCTGATCCCGCATCGCTGGCCGATCCTCATGGTCGACCGGATCGTCGAGTACGACGCCGAGGCGCAGCGCATCGTCGGGATCAAGGGCGTCACGGCGACCGAGTGGTGGGCACAGGGTCACTTCCCGGGCCTGCCGGTCATGCCCGGCGTCCTCCAGGTCGAGGCGCTCGCCCAGACGATGGCGGTCTACGTTGCCAAGCAGCCGGGCTTCGGCGACCGGATCGGGCTCTTCGCGGCGATCGACGGGACGCGCTTCAAGCGCATCGTCGTGCCCGGCGACACGCTCCGCCTCGAGGTCACGATGGAGAAGCTCGGCAAGCGCTTCGGCCGCGCGAAGGCCGTCGCCTCCGTCGATGGCGAGGTCGCCTGCGAGGCGACGCTCAGCTTCATCATCCCGCCGGAAGGCGCCCTGCGATGACGGCAAGGTGAGCACGCGAATCGCCGTGATCTCCGACATCCACGGCAACCTGTTCGCCCTCGAAGCGGTGCGCAAGGCGCTCAAGAAGGAGAAGCCGGACGTCGTGCTCGTCGCGGGTGACCTCGTGATGAACGGGCCGGAGCCTGCCGCCACGATCAACGCCATTCGCGAGATGGAGTCCGATGGCGCCATCGTCGTCCAGGGCAACACCGACGTCGCCGTGGCGGACGCCGACTACGCTGCCGCCTTTCCGTGGCTCCTCGAGTACGGCATCCCGGATTCGATGCGTGCCGCGGCCGAGTGGGCGCACGACGCCCTCGAGGACGAGCACCTCGCCTGGCTGCGCCGCCTCCCGGCCGAGCGCCGCGTGCGCATCGGTGACGATCTCGTGCTCCTGACCCACGCCTCGCCGGGGTCGCAGACCCAGGGCTTCGACCAGGGCCTCGATCCGTCGACGACCACGGAGCGCATGTCCCGCACGGACGCGCGCGTCATCTGCTGCGGCCACACGCACATGCCCGAGGTCCGCGAGTTCGGCTGGAAGGTGATCGTGAACGCCGGCAGCGCGGGCTACGTCTTCGACGGCGATCCGACGGCCTCGTGGGCCCTGGTCACGATCGACGGCAGCGGTAGCGACGGAGACGACGAGGACGGATCAACGGTCACCGCCGAGATCCGCCGCGCCGAGTTCGACGTGCTCACGGTCTCGAACCTCATCTCGGCCCGCGGCCTCCCCGGCGACGTCTATCGCGCGGCGACCGTTCGCACGGGGAAGCTGGTGCGATGAGGGGCTCGAACGGCGCCAACGGCACCCGTCGCGTGGTCGTGACCGGCATGGGCGCCGTGTCGGCGCTGGGCAACGATGTCGCCTCGACGTGGGACGGCCTGCTCGCCGGCCGGTCCGGCGTCCGGACGATCCAGGCGTTCGATCCGTCGCGAGTCGACTCGAAGATCGCCGCCGAGGTGCGCGACTTCGACCCGTCGGCCGTCCTCGACCGCAAGGAGATGCGGCGGATGGACCGCTACATCCAGTTCGGGCTGGTGGTCGCGCGCCAGGCGCTCGACCAGGCGGGCCTGCCCGGGCGAATGGACGGCCCACTGGCTGAGCGCACCGGCGTGATGCTCGGCTCGGGACTCGGCGGCGTCGCGACGCTGTTCGACAACGTGCTGCTGATGGGCGAGCGCGGGCCGGACAGGATCTCGCCATTCTTCATCCCGATGGGCATCGCCAATGTCGGGTCGGGGCAGGTCGCGATCGCGTTCGGCATGCTCGGGCCGAACTTTGCGATCGTGTCGGCGTGCGCGACCGGCGCGCACGCGATCGGCGAGGCTGGGGAGACGATCCGGCGCGACGACGCCGACATCATGCTGGCCGGTGGCACGGAGGCCGCGATCCACGAGGCGGTCGTCGGCGGCTTCTCGTCGATGAAGGCCCTCTCGACGCGCAACGACGACCCTGAGGCGGCGTCGCGCCCGTTCGATCGCGGCCGCGACGGCTTCGTGAT
>DASQIK010000053.1:0-27947 GCA_035631615.1 Candidatus Dormiibacterota bacterium
CGTGCATCCACTGCACGGTCGCCCGCAGGCCCAGGCATCTCCGGCTCCGGGCATGAGCGACCCGGCGCGGCGGCGGCCAGCCTTGACGCCCGTGCGACCCTCTTGACGTTGCGACCGGCCGGCCGCAAGCGACCCAGGCAGCCAGACGGAGGGAGCGCATCGTGGCAACTGTCATGTCCACCCAGAAGGTCGTTCGCACCTGCATGGAAGGCATGACACTCGATGGGCACCCTGAATCTCGGCATCCTCGCCCACGTCGACGCCGGTAAGACCACCCTCACCGAGCGCCTGCTCTACGCCGCAGGCGCCATCTCGAAGATCGGCAGCGTCGATCAGGGCACGACCCAGACCGACACCCTCGAGCTCGAGCGAGAGCGCGGCATCACCATCAAGTCCGCGGTCGCCTCGTTCGCCATCGACGACCTGACGGTCAACATCCTCGACACGCCCGGGCATCCGGACTTCATCGCGGAGGTCGAGCGCGTCCTGCGCGTTCTCGACGGCGCGATCCTGGTGATATCCGCGGTCGAAGGCGTGCAGCCCCAGACACCACTGCTGTGGCGCGCGCTCGAGCGGCTCGGCGTCCCGACCCTCTTCTTCCTCAACAAGCTCGACCGCCGCGGCGCGGATCCCGAGCGGACGCTCGACCAGATGGCCGCGCGCCTGACGCCCGCGATCGTGCCCGTGCGCCTGGAGGAGGGCGAGGCGTACCGGGCCCTCATGATCGAGCGCCTGTCGGAACGGGACGACGCCGTGCTGGCTGCGTACGTCGCGTCCGGCTCGGTGCCGTGGACCCGCCTCCGCCGGTCGCTCGCCGAGCAGTCACGGCTCGGCGCGATCCATCCCGTGTTCATGGGCTCCGCGGCGACGGGCGTCGGCGTGGACGCATTGCTGTCGGCCATCCCGGAGCACCTGCCGGTGGCGGTTGGGGACCCTGGCGTGCAGCTCAGGGGCCGCGTGTTCAAGATCGAGCGAGTGAGCGGCGGCGAACGCGTCGCCTATGCCCGCCTCTTCGACGGCACGGTCCAGGCCCGCGAACGTGTCGCGTTCGGCGACGGCGCGGAAGCGCGGGTCACGCACCTTGCCGTCACCACGCCCGGCGGGTCACTGCACGCGCCGGCGGCAGTTGCGGGCCAGATCGCGAAGCTGGTCGGGCTCGTGGGCATCCGCGTCGGCGACCCCATCGGCTCCGCCGCGAGAAGCGAGGAGGAGCGCCAGTTCCCACCGCCGGCGCTGGAGTCCGTCGTGGCGCCGACGAAGCCCGGCGCCGGCGGCCGGCTGCGCGCCGCCCTCAATGAGCTCGCCGAGCAGGACCCGCTGATCAACGTCCGCCAGGACGACGAGTTCGGCGAGATCTCCGTCTCGCTCTACGGCGAGGTCCAGAAGGAGGTCATCGGCGAGACGCTCGCGCGCGACTACGGCGTGGAGGTCTGGTTCGCGCCAACCACGACCATCTGCATCGAGCGGGTCGCCGGCAGCGGCGAGGGGCTCGAGGTCATCAGCTCGCCGAGCCACGCCAACATCAGCGGCAGGAGCTCACCCGAGAGCGCGAATCCGTACGCCGCCACCATCGGCCTTCGGATCGAGCCCGGCAAGGCCGGGTCCGGAGTCGCCTTCCGCCTGGACGTCGACGTCAAATTGGTGCCGCTGCACATCTTCCACACGGTGCCCCAGTTCGAGGCCCAGATGGCCCGCATGGTTGCCGACGCCCTCGAGGAAGGGGTCCATGGCTGGCGGCTCACGGACTGCGTCGTGACGATGTTCGACTCCGGCTACCGGCGAACCGGTTCGACGATGTCCGACTTCCGGCGTCTCACCCCGCTCGTCCTGGCCGACGCGCTCCGCCAGGCTGGCGTCGTCGTCTGCGAGCCGATGACCTCCATCCGGGTGGACGGCCCGGCTGCGTCAGGGCATCGAATCGCCGGCGTGATCGTGGGTGCCGGCGGCCGGATCTTTGGACAGCACTCGGAACGCGGCCGGATGACGATCGTCGCGCTCGTCCAGGCCGGCCGCGTGCACGAGGTGCAGAACCGGATCCCGGGCCTGACGGGCGGCGAAGGCGTGTTCGAGAGCACGTTCGCCGGCTACCACCCCGTGACCGCGGACCCGCCGCCGAGCCGCCGCCGGATGCGCCCGAACCCGTTCAACCGGACGCTCTACCTGGCCGCGCTCGGCCGCCACGGCTGAGTCGAGTCGGCTCAGTGCGCGGGCTTCGCGCCCTTCTGCTCCCAGAGGGAATCGACCTCGCGCTTCAGGTCCTCGAGGTCCTCGAAGCTCTGGTACACGCTGGCGAAGCGGACGTAGGCGATCTGGTCGAGCAGCTTGAGCTTGCTCATCGCCAGCTGTCCGACCTTCGACGACGGCACCTCGGTGACGCCCTCGCTGCGGAGCTGCGCCTCGATCTGATCGGCCGCCGCCTCGGCGGCGCCCTCCGGGACCGGGCGCCGCGTCAGCGCCTTGCGGAGGCCGTTCGCGAGCTTGTCGCGGTCGAACTCCTGGCGGGTGCCGTCGCGCTTGACGACGAGGAGGCGCGCCGCCTCGACGCGCTCGTACGTCGTGAAACGGGCGCTGCACGCGGCGCACTCGCGGCGGCGACGGATCGTCGCCGAGTCATCGAGGTCGCGCGAATCGACCACCCGGGTGTCTCGCTCACCGCAGACTGGACATCGCATGCCGGTTCAGGTCCTCCGCGCACCACTAGGGGTTGTGGTGCCGTGGGATCATACCACTACATGTAGGCGCGCCAGAGGCACTCGGAGGGCAGCCGTCGATGGGCGGGATTGCGTGGGAATCGTTCGCCTGGGCAGACGCCTTCGCGGACGGCATCGACGGGCTGACGATCGCGCTCGTTCGGCCCGTGATCGAGGATCCAGCGACCGCCTTCGCTGTCGTCGGGCGGCTTACGCCCGATCGAACGCTCCTGGAGGCGGTCGACGCCGCCTTCCAGCTCGACGACTTCGCGTGGGGCTCCGAGATCTCGCTGTTCGATCGCCTGGGCGACTGGACCGTGGTCATCCAGCCGGCGGGCTGGGGCGCGTCGGTGCCCGAGGAGCTGACGCGCCTGTCGGTCGGCGGCGCAGCCGCGAGCGTCTACTGGAACGTCAACGCCGTGATGAGCGCCTCGTTCGCGAGCGGCGGCGAGCTGCTCCGGACGTTCGATCCGCTGCTCTACGACGCCGCCGGCGCCCTGGACGAGGAGCGAGGGCTCCCGTTCGGCGTGGCACACGCCCGCGCGGCGGCGCTGGCGTTCCTTGCTCGGGTCACGGGCGTCGCCATCGAGCGCGACTGGCTGCTGACGCCGCGACGGCCGGCGTACCGGGTGCGAATCCCGTCGACCTAACGGCGCTTGAGCTCCGCGAGCAGCGCCTCACCGACCTCGAACAGGTCGCCGACGACGACGAGGTCGGCGAACTCGGCGATCGGCGCGTCGGGGTCGCGATTGACGCCGACGATCGTGCCGGCGGTCTGCATGCCGACCTTGTGCTGGATCGCGCCGGAGATCCCGAGGGCGAGGTAGAGCTGCGGCTTGACGATCTTGCCCGTCTGGCCGATCTGCTGGTTGTACGGGATCCAGCCGGAGTCGACGGCGGCGCGGGTCGCGCCCACAGCGCCGCCGAGCGCGTCCGCGAGCTCCTGCACGAGCGCGAACCCGTCGGGGCCCCCGACGCCGCGCCCGCCGGCCACGATGATCCGCGCCTCTTCGATGGGCAGGGCGGCGGCCGCCTCGGAGACCTGGTCGACGATCTTGACGAGCGGCAGCTCGAGATCGCCCGACGACGCGACGTCCTCGACCTCGCCAATCGAGCCGGCCTCCTCGGCGGTGACGACGTTCGGGCGAACCGTCACGATCCCCCACTCGCCGTCGACGAGGCTCGAGGTCGTGACCAGCTTGCCGCCGAACACGCTCATCTCGACCGACGGGCCGCCGTCCTTCCAGGCGACAGCCGTCGCGTTAACGAGCACCGGCCGCTCGAGCAGCGTGGCGAGCGTCCCCGCGACGTCACGACCGTCCGGGCCGGCGCCGGTCAGGATCGCGGCAGGAGTTTCGGAGGCGAGAATGGCCGCTGCCCGTTGTGCCGCGACCTGCGCCCATGCGTGGCCGGCGGCCTTTGGCTCCGCGACGGCGACGACGCGCCCAACGTAGCGTGCGAGCTCTGCCGCTGCGGCCTTCGGATCCGACGCAACCACGATCGCCGCTGCGGATGCGCCGGCGGCCTCCGCCAGCGTTCGCGCCAGCGTGGCCACCTCGGTCGAGCTCTTCGCGAGCGACCCGTCGGCGTTCGTCTCCGCGACGACCCAGATCGTGCCCTTCGCCGCGGCCATCAGATGAGCCTCCGCGAGGCGAGCAGGTCGGCGATCGCCTTCGCGCCCTCCTCGGGCGTGCCTCGAACGACCTGGGTGGCCCCTCGGGCCGGCGGCTTCGTCGTGCCAGTGACCTTCGAGCGCGACGCCGCGCCGCCGACAGCCTTCGCGTCGAGCTCGAGGTCCGCGAGGGACTTCGTCACGACCTCCTTCGAGCGCGCGGCCATGATCCCCTTGAGCGACGGGTAGCGCGGCTCGCCGAGCAGCTGCGTCCCCACGATCAGCGCCGGCATCGGCGCCTCGAGGACGTCGAACCCGGTCGGGCTTATGCGCCGGACGCGGACCGTACAGGCGTCCGGATCCGGCTCGATCTTCGCCGCGGACGACAGGTACGGCAGCCTCAGCATGGTGGCGATCGCCGCGCCGACGACGCCGCCGACGCCGTCGGACGTGTCGAAGCCGGCGAGCACCAGGTCGTATTCGAGCTCGCGCAGCGCGGCGGCCAGCACCTGGACGGTCGACCACTGGTCGGAGCCGGCGAGCGCGGGGTCGGTCACGAGGATGCCGCGGTGGGCGCCCATCGCCAGGCCCTTGCGCAAGGTCTCGATCCCGGACGCGGGCGCCATCGAGAGGAGCGTGACCTCGCCGCCGTGCGCCTCGACGAGCTTGAGCGACGCCTCGAGCGTGTACTCGTCGTTGCCGTTGATGACCGCGGGTGACGCCGCGCGATCGAGCCGGCCGTCCGCGCCGAGCCGCTCGGCCGCGGCGGCCGGATCGGGCACGGGCTTCGTCAGGACGACGATCCGGAGCGGCATCAGTCGGGCTTCCCGAGCAGGGCGCGGGCGATCACGAGCCGCTGGATCTGCTGGGTGCCCTCGTACAGCTGGGTGATCTTGGCGTCGCGCATCATCCGCTCGACCGGGTAGTCATCGGTGTAACCGTAGCCGCCGAGCACCTGCACCGCATCCGTCGTCACGGCCATCGCCGTGTCACCGGCGACGAGCTTCGCGACCGATGCCCAGCGCGTCGCATCGTGCGCGCCGGCCTCGACCTCGGTCGCGGCCTTGTATGTCAGCTGCCGGGCCGCCTCGGTGCGCGCATCCATGTCGGCGAGCATTGCCTGGATCATCTGGAACTCGCCGATCCGCTGGCCGAACTGCTTCCGCTCGCGGGCGTACTGGGCGGCCGCGTCGAGCGCGCCCTGCGCGATCCCGACCGCCTGTGCGGCGATGCCCGGGCGCGAGCGATCGAGCGTCCCCAGCGCCAGCTTCCACCCGTCGCCCTCGGCGCCGATCAGGTTCGACGCCGGAACGCGAACGTCGTCGAACGTCAGCTCGGCCGTGGGGCTGCCGCGGATTCCGAGCTTGTGCTCGAGACGAGCGACCTTGAAGCCGTCCGCAGGCACCTCGACGGCGAAGGCCGAGATGCGCGCATGCCGCTTGGCATCCGGGTTCGTCACGGCGAAGACCGTGATCAGCCCGGCGACGCTGCCGTTCGTGATGAACCGCTTCGTTCCGCTGATGCGATAGGAATCGCCGTCGCGGACGGCGCGGGTTCGGAGTGCCGCCGCGTCGGAGCCGGCCTCCGGCTCGGTCAGCGCGAAAGCTGCGAGGACCTTCCCGGAGGCGAGATCCGGGAAGAACCGCTCGTGCTGCTCCTTCGTCCCGCCAAGCAGCAGCGGCAGCGACGCGAGCGCCTGCACGCTCAGGATCAGGCTCGAGGTCACGCACGCGTGGGCGATCGCCTCGATGGCGAGGCACTGGGTGAGCAGGTCGGCGCCAAGCCCGCCGTGCTCCACCGGGTACGGCAGCGCCAGTACGTCCTGCCCGGCCAGCAGCTGCCGGACGTCCTCCGGAAACTCGCCCGAACGGTCGATCTCCGCGGCTCTCGGCGCGATCTGCTCGAACGCGAGGGTTCGAATCGTGTCACGCAGGAGTGTTTGCTCCTCGGTCAGGCGGTAGCCGGTCGGGGTGGGCTCGGTCACCCCCGAATCCTAGTCGGTACGTACGCCCGGGCGGGCCATGCCGTCCGCCACCCACGCGTCGGCGTCGTCCGTGGCGGCCCTGGCGTCACCGTCGCCGGAACGAAGACCTCTCGCACGGCCGCCACCCGGGCCTTGGCAGCTCGCGGGCGTCGGTGAACGAGCGAACCGCCCTACTGCAGGACCGGCAGCGCGCGCGAGCCGGGCTGGGTCGGGGCGAGCGATTCGGCGAGGAGCTCGGCGATGTCGATCGCCTTGACGGTGCCGCCGGTCCCCGACTGCGCCGCCTCGAGGCCGTCCTTGAGCATCGTCATGCAGAACGGGCACTCGGTGGCGACGGTCGAGGCGCCCGTCGCGAGCGCCTGCGACGTCCGCGACTCGTTGATTCGCGTCCCGCGCGTCTCCTCCATCCACATGCGGCCGCCGCCCGCCCCACAGCAGAACGTGTTCTTGCCGCGGTTGTCCATCTCGCGCAGCTCGAGGCCCGCAATCGAGCCGAGGACCTCGCGCGGCTGGTCGACGATCCCGTTGTAGCGGGTCAGGTAGCACGAGTCGTGGAGCGTCACCGAGCGGCCGGTGCCGCCGGTCCCGTTCGGGCCGGCGTCGGCGTCGACCACCCGGAGCCGTCCGTTCGACAGGAGCTCGCGCAGGAACGCCGCATGGTGGACGACCCGGAAGCTGCCGCCGAGCTGGCCGTATTCGTTGCCGATCGAGTTGAAGCAGTGCGGGCACGCCGTCACGATCGTCCGCTCGCCCATCCCATACCGGTTCAGCGTCTCGATGTTGCCGGTCGCCAGCATCTGGAAGACGTAGTCGTTGCCCATCCGCCGAGCCGGGTCGCCGGTGCACGACTCCTCCTGGCCGAGGATCGCGAAGCTGATCCCGGCGGCGTCGAGGCAGGTCGCGAAGGCGCGGGCCACCTTCCGGTTGCGCTCGTCGAACGCGGCCGCGCAACCGACCCAGTACAGGACGTCGAGGTTGCCGAGCTCGCCTCGGGCGGCGACGTCGGCGACGAGCGGGACCTCGAACGGCAGGCCCTTCGTCCAGTCGGTGCGCGTCGTCGGCGGCTGGCCCCAGGGGTTGCCGACGCCCTCCATGTTTCGGAACGCGCCGTTGAGCTCGGTCGGGAAGCGTGCGTCCTCGAGCACCAGGTTTCGCCGGAGGCCCACGATCTTGTCGACGTGCTCGATCAGGACCGGGCAGGCCTCGACGCAGGCGCCGCAGGTGACGCAGTCCCAGACCGCGTCGTACGGGATCGCGTTGTCGACGATCGGCGCGAGCATCGCCTGCTGGTCGATGACGTCGGTCAGCCCGAAGGTCGCTGCCGATGGCGAGTTGGGGATCAGCGGGAGGCCGTGCTCGGCCTCGACCGACATGTCCCGGATGCCCATGATGAACTGCTTGGGGTTGAGCGGCTTGCCCGTGTTCCAGGCGGGGCAGGCCTGCTGGCAGCGGCCGCACTCGGTGCAGGTGAAGCCATCGAGGAGGTCGTTCCAGCCGAGGTCGGCGAGCGTTCGCAGGCCGAACGTCGCGTCCTCGGCCTCGAGGTCCATCGCCGGCAGCTCGCCACGCGGCCTGAGCTTGCGGAAGTAGATGTTGAAGAAGCTCGTCGCGATGTGAAGGTGCTTGCTCCCCGGCAGGTACACGAGGAACGCCGCGACGATGAGCATGTGCAGCCACCACAGGATCGAGAACCCCATCTCGAGGGCGGTCCGTGACAGGCCGGCGATGCCGCCGAGCGGCTGTGCGATCGCGGACGTGATGAAGGCGCCCGGCTGAGGCCCGTAGCGCGCGATCTCGAACGCCTGGGCGAAGAACTCGGCTGCCACCAGCGTGCCGATCATGCCGAGGATCAGCAGCGCGTCCAGGTTGTAGGTCAAGCGTGGGGGCCGGGAGATCAGGCGCCGCTCGAAGGCCCACAGGATGAACGCGATGACCGTTACCGCGACGATGTTCTGCATCGCGAGGATGGCGGCCCACAGGATGCCGCCAAACGGCGCGCTGACGACCTGTTGGATGAGGCCGCCGGTGACGACGTTCGCCGTGCCGATGGTGAGCAGGATGAAGCCCCAGAAGATCCCGAGATGGAGGATCGCGGCCCGCGGGTCCTTGAACATCCTGGTCTGGATGAAGGCGTACTGGACCAGGCCCGAAACCCGAGCCCTGACGTCCTGGAACGGGCTCGGGCCGGTGGCGCGCGCCGCGGCGAACACCCGAAGGTGTCGGGCCATCGCGAGGGCGAAGACCAGCACCGCGCCCCAGAACACGACGAACACGAGCGGGTAGTACGGAACGTCGGCGAAGATCTCGTTCATCCGGCGATCTCCGGATCGGGCAGGTCCGGTCGCGCCGCGGTGCCGGCGCCCGCGGCCCCGTGGTCGAACGGACCGCCGAGGGTCTCGAGGGCGTGCTGGAGCGTCGGCTCGAGGGCCTCCAGACATTCCAGGGCAGCGCGTGGGCTGCCCGGCACATTGACGATGAGGGTTCCGTTGCGGACGCCGACGACGCCGCGCGACAGGTCGGCCATGGGCGTGCGGGCTCGCCCGAACGCGCGAATCGCCTCGGCCAGGCCAGGCACCTCGTAGTCGATCACGGCCAGCGTCGCCTGCGGCGTGACGTCCCGCGGGGTCAGGCCGGTGCCGCCGGTGGTGATCACGAGCGCATGATCCGCGACGCCAACGGAGAGTGCGGCCTCGATTCGCGCGCGTTCGTCCGGGACCGCGGCGCGGTCGACGGCGAAGCCATCACCGACGAGTCGCTCGCTGAGGGCGGGCCCGGCCTCGTCATCGCGCGTTCCGGCCGCCACGCCGTCGCTGACGGTCACGACGAGCGCTCGCGTCCCGGCGGGCACGCCCGCGTGATCGTGCGCGTCGCGCTCGGACGCCACTCGGTCAGGCCTTCTTGCGGATCCGGCCGGCGATCCGCTCGCCTGGCCGGCGCGGGCGAGGGCCCTGCCGCGCACATGGCGTGGCGCCTCCGCCGGGACTTCCCCCAGCGTCGCCCGGCCGGCGCCAGTCGCCGCTCTGGCCGCCGGACTTCGAGACGAGGTGGACCGACCGGATCTCCACGCCACGCTCGACGCCCTTGACCATGTCGTAGACCGTGAGTGCGGCGACGGAGGCCGCGGTCAGCGCCTCCATCTCGACGCCGGTCGGGCCGGTCGTCGCGGCCTCGGCGCGGATCCGGAGGCCGCTCGCGACGCGGTCCGGCGTGACGGTGACCAGCAGGTCCGTCAGGGCGATCGGGTGGCAGAGCGGGATCAGCTCCGACGTGCGCTTGCCGCCCATGACGCCGGCCAGCTCGGCGGCGACGAGCACGTCGCCCTTCGCGGCGCGACCATCGATGACCAGGCTGAGCGTCTCCGCGGAGAGGGCGACGAACGCTTCCGCGATGGCACGGCGGGCGGTTGCCGGCTTCGCGCTCACGTCGACCATGCGCGGCCGACCAGTCCGGTCGACGTGGGTCAGGCGGCGGCGCTCGGCGCGCGGCGAGGGACCGGGTGGGCGCTCCATGTCGGTCGCAATGCTACGGCGCGGTGGCCGCCGCGGTGGCTATGGCGCGTCGAGCCACCACAGCTCGACCGGGTCGCCCGCGACATGCGTCTCGACCGATTCCGGGACCACCGCCAGCGCGTCCGCGGCGGCAAGGGCGGACAGGACGTGGCTCCCCTGCCCCGCCGGCCCGCGGGACAGTCGGACGTGGACGCGGCCGCTCCCATCTCGAAGCGGCGCGCCGTTGGCGTCGCGGTCCGCGGCCACGCGCAGGAACGCTCGCCGGCCCGGCGCGGTCCGAACCTCGTCGAGCAACACGGCCCGATCGACGGGCCGAAGCACGTCCCGCCGACCGGCCAGCGCCCGGATCGCCGGCCGCACGAACAGCTCGAAGGTGACGAAACTCGACACGGGGTTGCCCGGCAGCCCGAACAGGAGCGCGCGCCCGCCGTCCGACCGAGCGGCCGTCCCGAACGCGAAGGGCTTCCCTGGTTGGACCGCCACCCGCCACAGGTCGATCCGCCCGACGGTTTCGAACGCGACCTTCACCACGTCGTACGGCCCGACCGAGACGCCGCCCGCGACGACGATCGCGTCCACCCCATCTGCGAGGGCGCCGCGCAGACGGCGGATGACGTCGTCCAGGTCGTCCGGCGCGACGCCGAGATCGACCGCCGCCGCGCCCGCGGTCTCGACGAGCGCGCGCAGGCCCGGTCCGTTGGCGTCCGGGATCCCCGCGGCACCGAGCTCCATCCCGGCCGCCCGCACCTCGTTGCCGGTGGCGAGCACACCGATGCGTGGGCGCGGCCGCACCGCGACCGTTGCCGTGCCTGCGCCGGCGGCCAGCGCCACCGCCGCGGGCGAGAGCGCCGTTCCGGCGGTGAGCATGGTTGCTCCCTGGACAAGGTCGCTCCCGCGGCGGCGCACGTTCGCGCCCGCCCGTGCCGGCACGTGGACGAGAATCGCCACCGGGACCGGCCCGGACGCATCGCGGCCGCGCGAACCCGCGGTGCCGGCAGCATCGATCGGCGTCGTGTCTTCGACCGGGACCACGGCGTCGGCTCCCACCGGAATCGGCGCCCCGGTCGCGATGCGAATCGCGCTTCCGTGCCCGACGGCCTCCCGCGTGACGCCGCCGGCGGGCACCTCGCCGGTGACGACGAGCCGCGCAGGCGTCGCCTCGGTCGCGCTCGCGGAATCCGCGGCCTGGATCGCGTAGCCATCCATCGCCGAGTTGTCCCAGGGCGGGAGCGTGACGGCAGCGACGACGTCCGTGGCGAGCACGCGGCCCAACGCCGCATCGACCGCCACCAACTCCTCGCCGAGCGGGCCGGCGATGGCGCCGAGGATGGCGGCCCTGGCCGCCTCGACGGTGCTCAGCGTCTCGCCGCCGCTCACGGGACCGGGTCGGTGGGAGCGGCTTTCGCCCTCGCTCGCTTCTCCCCGATGAATCGCCCGATCGAGCGGCGGCTCAGGACGCCGACGAGGCGCCCGTCCTCCAGCACCGGCAGGCCGTCCAGCCGTGCCTTGGCGACCTGCTCCAGGCCCTCCCGAAGCGATTGGGTGGGGGTCAGGAAGACGAGCCGGGGCGGCGTTGCCATGACGTCGGCAACATGGGTGCTGGCCCACTGGCTGCGGCGCAGCCGCCGCACCTGCCCGGCGCCCAGCAGGCCGATGACCGCGTCGCCGTTGGTGACCGGCACGGCGCTGACCGTCGACTCGACGTCGAGCATCTGCGCCGCGAACGTGTCGACGGTCAGGGTCGGCGAGACCGTCGTCGTGGTCTGCTCCATGACCTCGCCGACGAGGTGGTCGCCGACCAGCTCGTCGAGCCGAACCCGGTCGCGCACCGTGTTCGACGAGAGCACCAGGAACCAGCCCGTCAGCGCGATCATCGCGCCGGTGAGATCGCCTGCCGCCAGCAGGTAGACGAGCCCGAGCCCGACGATGAACCAGCCCGTGAACCGGCCGCTTCGAGAAGCTGCCCGCCAGCCCGCCTGCTCCGAGCCCGACCTGCGCCACTGCAGGTCGCGAACGATCCGGCCGCCGTCGAGCGGGTATGCGGGCACCAGGTTCACGAAGCCCAGGACCATGTTCAGGAACACCAGCACGGCCAGGACGCCGGCGGCCGCGTCGAAGCGCTGGCCGAGGCCCGCCGCTCCGACCATGAGGAGCAGGAGCACCACGCCGATGGCGATGCTCGCGATCGGGCCGGAGGCGGCGATCGCCGCGTCGTCGCCCGGGTCCGGCGAGGCTGGATCGAGCGGCGACGCGCCGCCGAAGAACGAGATCGCAATCGACCGAACGGCGATGCCGCGCCTCCGTGCGACCAGGGCGTGGGCGAGGTCGTGCGAGACGGAGCTGAGGAAGAACCCGAGCGCGACCACGCCACCGAGGAACCAGGCGGTCACCTGCTCGAGGTGCGGATCGACGCTCGTCAGCTGCCCGACCGCGATCACCGCCACCAGCGCCAGGATGAACGCCCACGTGATCTGGACCCGGATCTCGATCCCGAAGATCCGCGCGATCGGAATGCCCATCAGGCCGCCGCGATCCGCGAGGCCCGGCGACCTGCCAGCCAGGCCGTGACGACGGCCGCCCCGATGATGACCGACCCCACCATGATCGCCGTCTCCGACCAGAACCGCTCCGGGAACAGCTGGATGAGCCGCGAGTGGACGGGATCGAAGGTGTAGCTGCCAGCGCTGAAGAACAGGCGATGGAAGACCTCGAACGCGGCGTCGAACGCGACGATGGCGAAGACGCCGGCAACACCGATCGCGACCGCGAGGATCCCGGCGCCGTTTCGAACCGAGCGCCACGCGCGGGCGCGGTTATCCGGAGCGCGGATCCGTCTGAACGCCACGACGAGTGCGACGATCCCGGCGATGACCAGCACCCACAGGCCCGTGAAGACGTTTCGGACGTCGCGCATGTGGGCGCGCTCGGCATCGGTCAGCGCCGGGTAGCCGCTCCGGTCGTAACCGTTGTATTCCTCGACGCCGAAGTCGCCCTGCCAGAAGACGAGGTCACCGAGGATCGACGTCGTGACCCGGTCGATCTCCGCCCATGTCATGCCCGCGTTGCTGTAGACGGCGGTGCGGGATTGCTCGAGATGGACGTACCAGGGCGTCAGGAACGGCGCGATCGACCCGCCGAGCAGGACCAGCGCCGTGGCGATCCCGATCAACAAGCCGCCCGCTATTCGGCGAGCGTGTGCGCCTGGTCCCACCAGCCCTCGATCGTGAGGTCGGACGGTCGATCCATCTTGAGCTCCTGGGCGCCGCGCGAGAGGCGCTCCCCGAACGTCTCGAGATCGACCTTGAGGATGTCCTCGAGCCCCTCGAAGCCGCTCTGGCTGAGGAGCCGGTGCTCGTCGTGCCCGAAGCTCGCGAGGTTCAGCATCTGGGCCTCGTCGCGCCACGAGAGGACGTCGTTCGTGGACGCGCCGACCTGGTCGGCGAGGTTCTGGCGCCGCGTGATGGTCTCCGTGACCTCGAGCAGGAGGCCGGTCGTGAAGATCCCCTGGCGGGACAGCCGGCCGAGGTAGATCGGCTCGATTCGGATCAGCTCGTCGATCGGTGGCACAGCCGGATGATACGGGCGGGCCTCGTCATTGGCGCGTCACGGTTGTCCGCGACCCTCGCGCGACCGATGATGCTGCTCATGCCCGCCCCCGATGCCCCGATCCTGGTGGTCGACGACGACCCCAAGATCGTCGCCCTCGTCCGAACCTATCTCGAGCGCGAGCGATATCCCGTGATCACGGCCGCGGACGGCCCCGCCGCGCTTCGCGCGATCGAGCGGGATTCGCCGCCGCTCGTCGTCCTCGACCTGATGCTGCCGGGCCTCGACGGGCTGTCGGTCATCCGCCGCGCGCGGGCGCTCGGCGAGACCCCGATCCTCGTCCTGTCCGCCCGCGGGTCGACTGGCGACCGGATCCTCGGCCTCAGCGAGGGCGCCGACGACTACCTGCCGAAGCCGTTCTCGCCCGCCGAGCTGGTCGTCCGCGTTCGGACGATCCTGCGCCGCGCCGAGCGCCCATTCGGCGATGCGCTCGGTCCGGACGAGCAGCTCGTCCGCGGCGACCTCGTCGTCGACGCGGGGCGGCACGAGGCGCGCCTCGCCGGCCGGCCGGTGCCGCTGAGCACGCTGGAGCTGCGCCTGCTCGCCACCCTGCTCGACGCCGACGGCCGGGCGCTGACCCGGGACCAGCTCCTCGACGGCATCCACGGCGCGAGCGAGGGCGACGTCCTCGACCGCGCGATCGACGTGTACATCAAGCGCCTTCGCGAGAAGC
Organism: Candidatus Dormiibacterota bacterium; assembly: GCA_035631615.1. GTDB lineage: Bacteria > Chloroflexota > Limnocylindria > Limnocylindrales > CSP1-4 > UBA5189. Next base: position 14,075 of record DASQIK010000053.1, read on the forward strand.
TCGGCGATGACGCCAACGCGCCGCGGTATGTCGCGACGGTCCGCGGCGTGGGCTATCGAGCCGCCGGCCGAGTCGAGCGCCGGCGATCGGGCGCCGCATGAGGACCTGAGCAACGCCGTGAAGCTGCCGATGCGCCCGGACGGCATCGCCACCCGGATCGTGGCCGCGGCGCTCGTCGTCGTCGCGGTCGTTCTCATCGTCCTTGCCTTCGGCGTGATGCAGGTCGGCGCCCAGTCCTTCGCGGACCTGATGGCCGCGGCCGGCCAGTCGGCCGAGCACGTCGGCGAGATGTTCACGAAGAGCGTCACGGGCGTGTTCGTCCTTGCCGCCGTTGTCGCCACGATCGCCGCGCTCGTCATTGGCTCCATCCTCGCGCGCCGCATCGCCCGTCCGATCGAGCGCCTCGCCGACGCGGCGCAGCGCACCGCCCAGGGCGACCTGCGCGCCACGGCGCCCGTCGAAGGACCGGCGGAGGTGCGCGCCCTCGCCAACGCGTTCAACGTCATGGTCGATCGCCTCGCGGAGCAGGATGCCGTCCGGCGCGAGTTCGTCGTCAATGCCTCGCACGAGCTGCGAACCCCGCTCACGAACCTGCAGGGCTACCTCGAGGCCCTCCGCGACGGCGTCCTGCCGCCGGACCCGGCGACGTTCGACTCACTTCGCGAGGAGGTCGATCGGCTGACCCGGCTCGCATCCTCGCTCGACGACCTCGCTGGCGCCGACGACGAGCGGCCCATGCCCGAGGACCTCGATCTCGGCGCGCTCGTCCGGTCGAGCCTGGAGCTCGCGGCGCCATCGTTCGCTCGCCGGTCGATCGCGATCGAGTCCGCGATTGCCTCGGGCATCGTCGTCCACGCGCGGGCGGACGAGCTCGCCCAGGTCGTCTCGAACCTGCTCCAGAACGCGATCCGATACACGCCGTCGGGCGGGACGGCCCGCGTCTCCGTCGCGCGGTACGAAGGCGACGCAGTCGTCCGCGTCTCGAACACCGGCGACGACATCCCGCCCGAGGACCTGCCGCGGGTGTGGGAGCGGTTCTTCCGCGTCGAGCGCTCGCGCGACCGCGCGTCGGGTGGCGCGGGCATCGGGCTCGCGATCGTGAAGCGCCTGATCGAGGAGGCCGGCGGCCGCGTGGGCGCGACCTCGGAGGCTGGCGTCACCACGTTCTGGTTCAGCCTGCCGAGCTGACGCCTGCCTGCAGCCCCTGCGCCGTCCGTGCAACGCGCAGGCAAGCGGCGCGCCCGGGAAGGGCTCCTGATTCGCCTATGGTGCGGGCGGCGCCTTCACGAACAGTGCGACGTGCCAGATGAAGGTTCGATCGACGTCGCGGCGCCGGAAGCCGGCCTTCGCGAGGATCGCGTCGATGTCGGCGCTGGCGTGGATGCGCCATCGGGTGGGATCGCGGGTCACCCAGCACGTGACCGCGATCAGCCGCGACGCAACCCGGTTCCACCACGTTTCCCGCGGGTAGACCAGGCCCACGATGCGTCTGGCCCGCTCGGCCGACTGCGCGAGCAGGCCCGGCAGGTCCGGATCGCAGCACACCACCTTGTCGAGCGTGACGACGTCCGCGGCGTCGATCTCGCCGGCGAGCGCCTCGAGCGATCCCACGCGCCCATTCGTCCTGTCGGCGTAGCCGCGGCGCTCAGCCTCGGCCCGGGCGACCTCGACGTACGCCTCGGTCGCGTCGACGAACTCCGCGCTCGCCGCGCCGGCGGCCAGGAGGGCCAGCTGGATCGCCCCGATCCCGCCGCCGATGTCCAGCAGTCTCGCCCCCTGGATCCCCTCCCCGATGATGGCGTCGATGAGCGCCTGCGTGGTCCTGTCGGGACCCTCCTTCAGGTAGCGCTTCAGGTCGCCTCGGGCCTGCTTCTCGTCGAACACGTTCGGGCAGCCACAGTTGCAGGGGGCGGGGTCGGCCATCGGCGTCCCTACCCCAGGTCCTTCGCCATCCGGACTGACCGTTCGACATAGCCCAGCGATCGGTACAGCCCACGCGCGACGGTGTTGCCCCCGAACACGTTGAGCTCGATGCGGCGGATCCCGCGTGCTTCCGCCTCGCGCTCGGCCAGCAGCATCGCCGCGCGCCCGAAGCCGCGGCCGCGGAACGCCTCGTCGACGTGGACGTCGAAGATGAAGATGGCCCGCCGGCCGTCGATCTCGCGTTCCGCCAGCCACAGCCGGCCGGCCGGCGCGCCGTCGACCTCGAGGACGAAGATCCAGTGCTTCGGCGTCGCGAGGCCGTCGGGCAGGATCTCGGCCATGTCGCTCGCCGCCTTGCGCCGCGCGGCATCGAGCGCGGTGTCGCCGTTCTCGCTGATGTCCCGTGCGTACTCGTCGAGCTCGATGTCGCGCCAGACCGGATACTCGACCTCGCGCAGGGGCCGCAGCTCCAGGTTCGATGCCATGGCACGATCGTAGCGGGCGGCCCATGATCGCAGCTCGGCGGCCGGACGGACCGACAGCAGGGAGGGACGATGCAGGGCCATCAGTGGCAGGTACTCACCATCGGCGACACGAAGGACGCTCGCGTGGTCTCGGTCTGCACGGTGTGCGGGCTGATTCGATCCTCGGCGGTGCCGGGCCCGATGGAGGAGCGGCACATCGACCTCCGTGGCGACTGCCTGGGCGAGCCACAGGCGGCCGAGGCGCCACAAGCCGGGAAATTCGCGACGTAGGGCTCTTCCGACTGGTGCCGGTCGCGCCGCATCGCCCGAGCGCGGCAAGCCCGCATTGGGCCCCACGCGGCTTCGCCAGCATCTCGAGGCATCGGCTAGTGCGAGATGGTCACTGTCCCGCTTGCGAGGGTGTTCCCCGCAAGGTCAACCACCCGCACGGAGAGCGGCCCCGCCTGGGAGGTCTCTGCGGCAGGGAGTACCTCACCCAGAAGGTCATCGCCAGCCGGTACCGTTCCCCCCGGCCAACTCGCCGCCAGGCCGGCGATCTCGAGCTGCAGTCCAACGGTTTCGCCTCTCGATGCCCGCGTCAAACGGGCAACGAAGGCCACCTGCGTGCCGAGGGGGATGGAGGTCGTTTGCCCCGAAAGCGCCAGCGTCGTCGGATCGAAGGCGGAGCCGAACCAGATGCTCCCCACGGGCGGGGCAGTGTTCGCAGAGCGGCTGGCAGCCACGAACGACGAGAGCGTTCTTCCCTGCCACGCGAGCACGAGGAGAACGACGCCCAATCCAGCGAGGATGAACTGCAGCCGTCTAGGGCCGGGTGTCGCAGGCGCGACCGGAGCCGGTGTCGGCGCGGTCGGGGCCGGGTCCGTGGGACGCGCTGCTGGCGCGGCGCGCCTCGACTCCTGCTCTGCTTCCGCCAGAGCGTCGAGCACCGCCGGAGCCTGATCCGGCGCATAGACATATCCGACGGTGAGCACCAGTTCGCCCAGGGCAGGCGACCAATCCTCGGACGAAGGGACGTATCCCTCCGCCACGGCGGCTCGCGCCCCGGCGTGGTAGTCCCGTTCAACCTCGAGTCGAGTTGCGCCGCGATATACGGCAGTCCGAGGCTCTGTCATCGGTCGCCTGCGCCCCTCCGACGTCCCAGCGCAATGGTACGCGGGTCCTTGGGCTGCGCTACCGGTGTCGGACGGTATCCCCGACGTTGGCCTGCGACATCGGTACGGCGTCCCAGGTCGCTTCGCGGGCGGTCATGTAATCACCGCCGCCGCCGGACGAACCACGCCACGGCGACGATTGCGACAACCACGACGACGCCGATGATGGCGAGCTCACGTCCCGAGTAGGTGTTGCCGAAGATGACGATGGCGAGCATCGGACTTCCTTCCTTGGGCGCCTCACATCGTAGGGCTCGCTCGCGCGCGTCGGCTGCTGCTCCCCAGTCGGAGGGAGCACTTGGCCGTCGAGCGCGCGTGCGGGATCGAGCACCTTCATCGAACCAAGGCGCTCGCGATGGAGGCCGCCGCCACCATCATGCGCGTCGAGGCCGTCCCCGAGGGCGCTGGCAGCAGTCGGTTGGAGCAGGCGTCAAGCGTCGATGGGGCGATGCTTGACGTACGATCCGCTCCGCGGCGATGACGGAGCCAACGGGACCAGTCACCACGGTCGGCCAGCGTTACCTGTTACTGGCCGACATCTCCGGCTACACGGGGTTCCTGGCCGGTGTAGAGAACGCTCATGGCGTGGATCTCGCTGATGAGGTGCCTCCCGGATACGCCCTGATGGGCGAGCTCCTCGATGCCCTCGCGGGAGGCGTCCAACCGGAGTTCGCCGTCGTCAAGCTCGAGGGCGATGCGGTCTTCGCCACGGCTCCGGCGGCAACGCTGGACGGCCGGGGGGCTGTCGTCCTGGCACGACTCCGGGCGTTGCACGCGGCCTTCCGGGCTCGACGAGTAGCGACCCGACAGGCACAAACCCACGAGTGCTCCGCCTGCTCGCTCGTCGAGCGGCTCGATCTGAAGATGGTCGTCCATCGCGGCCAGGCCGTCCGCCAGACGGTCGGCTCACAGACCGAACTCCTCGGCCCGGCGGTCAACGTCGCCCATCGCCTTCTCAAGAACACAATCGCCGCCCGCATCGGATACCGGCCATACCTGTTCCTGACGGATGCGGCCACCGAAGGGCTGCACCTCGAAGGGATCGGGGTCGAGCACCGTGAGGAGTACCCTGACGTCGGGACGATCCAGGGACGCGTTGTCGAGTTCGGCTGAGCGGCCGAGCACGATCAGGTCATCCGGCCCTGGTGAAGCAGGATGCCGAGGTTCACCGGGTCAGGGTCCCGAGCCGCAGCCCTCGTCGGATGTCATCGAGGCGAACTCGTGCCGCCTCAGACGTGGCTCCCGTGACCACCCGGCGCTTGCGGGTGCCGTCCGGCTCGATCCAGGTCAGCTCACCACGCCATCCGGGGTGGTCCGATCGCTGCTGGATGGTGCCCTCGTGTGGCGATCGCCGTTACGGTTTCCGGGACCCCGACTGGGCCATGACGGGTGTCCTCCACTCAGGACAACTGCTCTGCGCTCCGGCTCTACCTCAGCCGGGCGCATCTCATGTCCCCTAATGCACGCCAACTCCCACCCGCCATACCACCCATTTCGGGCGTGACGATCCGCCTGATGGTCAAATCGTGCGGAAGAATTGGTCGGGGCGGCGGGATTTGAACCCACGACCACCAGTCCCCCAGACTGGTGCGCTACCAGGCTGCGCCACGCCCCGACGCAGCCGCCAGTCTAGCAGCGGCCTTCAGCGCCCCCTCCGGTAGAGGGCGAGGCTCATGCCGACGATGGTGAACGGCGCCGCGGCGAGGATCAGGTAGGCGACAGGCTGCGCGCCGTTCGCGACGAACACGCCCTGCTCCGCGATCAATCGCCTCCTGCTGGACTCCGGTCCAGCCGGTCGATCCAGCGCTGGAAGTCCGCAAGCTCGTCCTTGGACTCGCGGGCGAGGAGGTCGATCAGGCAGCGTTGGACACTCTTGCCCTCGAAGAGCGCGTTGTGGACCTCGCGCGCGATCGGCATCTCGACGTCGTATCGCGCAGCGAGCGCGAGCGCCGCATCGACGGTGTAGGCGCCCTCGGCCACGCCCTGGAGGACGTTCTCGACGTCGGTCCACTTGCGGCCCGACGCAAGCAGATCGCCGAGCTGATGGTTGCGCGAGAGCTTCGAGCCGCAGGTCGCGACAACGTCGCCGATCCCGGCAAGGCCCGCGAACGTCAGCGGGTTCGCGCCCGCGGCGATCCCGAGGCGAGTCATCTCGGCAAGGCCGCGCGTGATCAGCCCCGCCTTGCCGTTGTCGCCGAAGCCGAGGCCGTCCGCGGCGCCCGCGGCGATCGCGACCACGTTCTTGAGCGCGCCGGCCAGCTCGACGCCGACGACATCCGGGTTCGTGTACAGCCGGAATGCGCGGCGACTCAGGCGCGCCACGATCCGCTCACCGAGAGCGGGGTCCTCCGATGCGACGACCGCGGACGCAGGCAGCCCGCGGGCGATCTCGTGGGCGAGATTCGGTCCTGACAGCGCGGCGATTCGGTGCGGGTCGATCCCACCCGCCTCGGCGATGACCTCGGTCATCCGGAGGAGCGTCCCGCGCTCGAGGCCCTTGACGACGGACAGGATGTCCGCGGATCCAGGGATCCAGCGCCGGACGTGCCCGACCATGTCGCGAAGGTGTGTCGAGGGCACCGCGAAGAGAACGAGATCCGTCGCCGAGGCGAGCTCGCTCGGGTCGGCGGAGACGAGCACGCGCTTCGACAGCTCGATGCCGGGCAGGCGCCGGATGTTCTTGCCGTCCTTCGCGATCTGCTCCGCACTCTGTGCCGATCGGGTGAGGAGGAGGACCGGCTCCTGCTGGGCGACGAGCACCGCGAGGGTGGTGCCCCAGGCGCCGCTCCCGATCACGGCGACTCGCGGGGATCCGGCCTCGGCCGGGGGCCCCTCGGCGGCGCCGTCCGTGGTCATCCCCGGCGCGGAGCTCGAGCGGTCCTGGCGCCGCTCGGGCGGGCCTTGCTGCTCGGACGCGCGTCGGAGCCCCGGGCGCCGGCCTTCGCCGCGGGCTTCGCGCCGGCACTCTTCGGCGCCGCGGCGGCCTTGGCGGCGCCCTTGCGTCCGGCGCCCGCTCGCGGCCGCGGTTCGCGGACCGTCACCCGCTCACGGAAGACGAGGCGGATCGGCGTGCCGAGGAAGCCGAACACGTCGCGCAGCCGGTTCTCGAGGTAGCGCCGGTAGCTGAAGTGAACCGACCCCGCCTCGCGGGCGAAGAACACGAACGTGGGCGGCGCGACCGCGACCTGCGTCGCATAGAACAGCTTCGGACGCTTGCCCTTGACCATCGGCGGCTCCTGGCGGGCCGTCGCGTCGCCGATGATCCGGTTGAGCTCGCCCGTCGAGACGCGCCGGCGCCGCTCGGCCCAGACGTCGACCGCCAGCTCCAGCACGCGCCCGACGCGCTGGCCCGTCTTGGCCGAGATGCTCACGATCGGCGCGAAGTCGAGGAACGGCGCCTCGCTCCGGATCCACTCGACGTACTGGTCGAACGTGGTGCCGGTCTTGTCCTCGACGGCGTCCCACTTGTTGACTGCGACGACCAGTCCCCTGCCCTCGTCGACCACGAAGCCGGCGATGTGCATGTCCTGGGCGGTCAGCCCGTCCACCGCGTCGATCAGGAGGACGGCCACGTCGGCGCGCGAGATGGCGCGGAACGAGCGCAGCGTCGAGAAGCGGTCGGCGTCCGCACCGCCCGCGACCCGCCCACGGCGGCGAATGCCCGCGGTGTCGATGAGCACGATCTCGGTGCGGCCCCACGGGAGGCGCGTGTCGATGGCGTCGCGCGTCGTGCCCGGGATGTCCGACACGATCATTCGCTCCTGCCCGAGGAGCGCGTTGAGCAGGCTCGACTTGCCCACGTTCGGGCGCCCGACGAGCGCGATGGCGGGCGGCTCGTCGTCCGACTCGCTCGCGATCATCGCGTCCCACCTGCGGGCCGCCTCGTCGTCGACGCCCGCTGCCGCGACGGCATCATCGTCGTCGTCGCCGTCGTCGTCGAACCCGGCCTCGCCGACGACGAGCGGCTCGAGCCGGCCCTGCTCGACCTCCCGGGAGAACGCGTCCGCCTCGATCTCGCGCCGTTTCCGCGCCAGCTCCGCCTCCGATTCGCGCGGGAGCGCCGCCACGACCTCGTCGAGCAGATCGGCGACGCCGCGTCCGTGGACCGCGGCCACCGGGAACGTGTGCTCCCAGCCGAGCGCGTAGAACTCGGCCGCCTCGAGCTCGCGCCGGGCGTTGTCGCTCTTGTTCACGGCGACGAGGACGGGCGCCTTCGCCCGGCGCAGCAGCGCGGCAGCCTCCTCGTCCGCCGGCGTCAGGCCGGTGATCGCCTCGACGACGAAGACGATGACGTCGGCCTCGGCGATCGCGACCCGCGCCTGGTCCTGCACGCGCGCCTCGATCGGGTCGCGGGGATCGACCTCCAGCCCGCCCGTGTCGACGAGCATGAACCGCCGGCCGTTCCAGTCGGCGAGGCCGTACAGCCGGTCGCGGGTCGTCCGAGCCCGATCCTCGACGATCGCCGCGCGCTCCCCGACGACGCGGTTGAAGAGCGTGGACTTCCCGACGTTGGGGCGCCCGACAATGGCGACGATCGGGAGCCCGCCTCCGCCGGCCATCGGTCGGGAGCTACCCCGCGGCTGCGAGGGTGGTTGGCAGCGAGGTCGTGCGGCCGGCCGGGGTGGCGGCGAGCGCAAAGGCCGCATCCGCGAGCGCGGGGGCGTTCCGGCGCGCGGCCGCGGTACCGGCCATCTCGAGGATCCGCTGGGCGACGGCGTGGAGATCCTCGATCGGGGTGGACGTCCCGCCGGTCACGCCCACGACCCGGGCGCCCTCGAAGGCGGTGGCGTCGGTCAGGTCCCGCACGGATTCGATCTGGATCGCCCGCGTCCCGACGATCCCGCACAGCCGCGTCAGCTCCTTGGTGTTCGCCGAGGACCGGCCGCCGACCACGACCATGAGGTCGACCTCGCGCGCGGTCTCGAGCGTGTCCTCCTGGCGCCGGATCGTGACCGGGCAGACGGTGTTGACGATCTTGAGCTCGTGGCTGCGCGCGACCATGGACGCGGCGAGCTTCTCGAACTTCCAGGGCGGCTGGGTCGACTGGCTGATCAGCGCCATCTTCTTGCGGCGCGGGATCTGGTCCCAGTCCTCCTCCTCGTCGACCACGATGGCGTTCGGGGCGAAGCCGAGCAGCCCGACGACCTCGGGGTGCTTCGGCGTCCCGAGCAGGACGATCGTGTAGCCCTCCTCGACGAGCTTGACGATCTCCTTCTGCTCCTGGATCACCCAGGTGCAGGTGCCGTCGATGACCTCCAGGCCGCGCGACGCGGCGCGCTCCATGACCTCCGGCCGGACGCCGTGGGCGCGGATGACGACGGCGGCGCCGTGGTCGACGTCGTCGAGCGTGTCAACGGTCTCGATTCCGAGCGCGTGCAGGTCCCGGATGACGCCCTCGTTGTGGACGACCTGGCCGAGCGTGTGCGTCACCTTGCCGGCGGCGCTCGCCTCCTTGGCCTTGTCGATTGCCTCGCGCACGCCATAGCAGAACCCGGTTCGCCTGGCGATCCGGATCTCCGCGACGGTCCCCTTACCTGCTGGCATGACGGAACAAGTATCCCACGGGTGCGCCCCGCTCCCGGCGAGCGGCCCTCGGCGGCCTTCAGCGGCCGTATGCGCGCAGGACGCGGAGGGCTCGGAGGGTCTCGATGCCGCGCCACTCGAGGGCGGACGCCTGGCTCGGTGGCTGCCAGGTGATCGCCCAGCCGCCGTCGGGCTGCTGGTCGCGTTCGAGGCGGTCGAGGTGGCCGTCGATCGTCGCGTCGTCGAACAGAGCGCGCCACGGACTGTCGGGGGTCGGCGCGAGATGGAGTGGTGTGACGCCGTACCCCGGATCTGCGGGGTCAGCGCGGAACCATTGCGCGGAGGCGAGCCAGCCTGGCACCGATTGGGCGACCGTCGCCGCCCGTTCACGATCCGGCACGTTGGCGAGGAAGATCCGGACCTCCCCGATGGCGTGGGCATCCTCGTCGAAGCTGCCGGCGAGGCGGCTCCAGCACCAGCCCGTGGCGCGGTCGATCCATCGATGGCTGACGCCGAGCCGGTCGAGCCGCCCCACGATGCCGGCGGTGGGGTTGAGCGCGGGCGCATACGTCCAGTCCGTCATGTGCTCGGCGCGCGGATAGCCCTCGATCACCGGGAAGCACAGCGACACGGCGCCATCGGCGTCGGCAACCGAGGCCAGCCAGTCGCACGCGGCGGTCATCATCGGCAGGTCGGCGGTGCCCGCGATGACGAGCGCCTCCAACGCGACCTCGACGTCGAGTGGAAGGCTCGCAGGACAGCGTTTGTCGGGTTCGAGGGCGTGGCCGAAGCCGCCGTCCGCGTTCCGGTAGCCGCGGGGGGCGTCAACGACGCCCGATGGATCCGCGCCCTCGAAGACGGCTGCGAACAGGCGGCGCTCCAGGAGGCGCGCCTCGCGGAGGATGAACTCGCGGCCGGCAGCGAAGACGGCATCGCTCATGGCCTGGGCGCCTCCCGCGGAACGTCGCCTGCGTACACGCCGCGCTGGCGCGGCGGGAGGAGTGCGGCGATGCGTCCCATGACCAGGCGCGTGGCGGCTTCGGTGGCCGCCCGGCCTCGCACCGGGATCCCCTGCGCCGCGAGCTCGTCGGCGACGAGGAACGGCGTGCCGTACCGAACCGTGACCCGCCGCCCGTAGCGCGGCAGGAGTGTTCCCCGGGGCCACAGGATGTCGCTGTCGATGACCGCGACCGGGAGCACCGGTGCGCCGCTCCGCAGCGCGAGCATGCCGACGCCCTCCCGGACCTGCTGGAGCGCGCCATCCTTGCTCCGGGTGCCTTCCGGGAACACGGCGAGCGGCTGGCCCGCCTCCAGGATCCGCATCGCCGTGCGGAACGCCTCGAGGTCGGCGGCCTCCCGATCGACCGGATGGATGCCGGCGATACGGAACGCCCAGCCCGTGAGCGGGAATTCGACGAGCTCACGCTTGCCCAGCCAGTTCAGCGGCCGCCCGAGCACCTGGTTCAGGAACGCCCCGATGAGCACCGGATCCGCGCTCGAGGCATGGTTTGCGGCCACGATCATCGGGCCGGTCTTCGGCAGGGTGGAGAGATCGCCCTCGATGCGGAAGCGTGCGATGGCACGGGCGACCGAGCGCAGCACGAGGCAGCCGAACCGGATCAGGGGCGTGCTCCGCGTCGCGATCGGCGTCGGCTTGACCGGCCGCCTGGGCGACCGGGGGACGCGGGTGTCGCGCGGCCGTCGCACAGGCTCGGCCGCCGCTTCCGCGGCTGGCTCCGGGGTGACGCCCGAGGCGATGGCAGAGGTCGCGGGATCCGCGGCCGGGGCCGCGCCGCCGGCTCGCGACTCGGCGGCTCGGATCGCCTCGACGACCTGCCGAACCGTGTCCGCGAGCTCGTTGCCGTCGGTCCGGATGATCACCGCGTCGTCGGCCGCCCGCAGTGGCGCGATCGCCCGCGTCGAATCCAGCTCGTCGCGCCGCTTCAGCTCCGAGACGATCTCGGCCGCATCGGTGGATGTCGGGTCGATCCCTCGCTCGAGGATGCGCCGCCGCGCGCGCTCCTCGACCGACGCGTCGAGGAACAGCTTCAGGTCGGCGTCCGACAGGACGATCGTGCCGATGTCGCGGCCCGCCATGACGATGCGACCCCCGCTCGCGAGGCGGCGCTGGCGCGTCAGCAGCGCAAGGCGCAGCTCGGACACGGCCGAGAACTCCGAGACCGCGCCATCGACCGCGGGGCGGCGCACCTCGGCCGTCATGTCGATGCCGTCGACGGCGACGTGGCCGAGGCGCCCGCCACCGTCGTCGAGCAGCTCGATCTCCGGAACCAGGGCAACCAGGCCGCCGGGGTCGGTGGCCGGAACCCCCCGATCCAGGGCCAGCCACGTCACCGCCCGGTACAGCAAACCGGTGTCGCAGAACCGGTAGCCGAGCGCCTTCGCCGCGGCGGCGCCGACGCTGCTCTTGCCCGACGACGCCGGCCCGTCGAGGGCGACGACGATGCCCGCGCGGGCAGCAGCTGGGTCCTGGGCTTGCACGCCGCGAGCATACCCGGCGCCTTCCCGGCGACGGTCGCCGAGCGGCTCCCGGCCGTTGTTGCGCAACCGCTCAATTGGGGTACTCTCGCGGGATCGTGACGCTCGCCCGCGACGCCACCGCCGGTGCCTCGCCAGAGATCGGCCTCGCGCACCTCACCAAGCGCTTCGGTGAGGTCGTCGCCGTGGACGACGTCTCGCTCCAGATCGGCGCAGGCGAGTTCTTCTCGCTCCTCGGACCGTCGGGCTGCGGCAAGACGACGACGCTGCGGATGATCGGCGGCTTCGACCTGCCGACGAGCGGCCGGATCGAGCTACGCGGCACGGACGTGACCAGCGCGCCGCCGGACAAGCGCCCGGTCAACATGGTCTTCCAGAGCTATGCGCTGTTCCCGCACCTCGACGTCGCCGGCAACATCGCGTTCGGGCTCAAACGGCGTGGCGTGGACGGCGCCGAGATCCGCCGCCGGACCGGCGCCATCCTGGAGCTCGTCCACCTCGCCGGTTACGAGAAGCGCCGCACCAACGAGCTGTCCGGCGGCCAGCAGCAGCGCATCGCGCTCGCCCGTGCCCTGGTCAACGAGCCGAACGTGCTCCTCCTGGACGAGCCGCTCGGTGCCCTTGACCTCAAGCTCCGCAAGCGCCTCCAGGTCGAGCTCAAGCGGATCCAGATGGACGTCGGGATCACGTTCGTGTACGTGACCCACGATCAGGAGGAGGCGCTCACGATGAGCGATCGGATCGCGGTCATGCGCGGCGGGCGGATCGAGCAGGTCGGGCCGCCCGAGGACCTGTACGACCGGCCCGCGACCGCCTTCGTCGCCGACTTCATCGGGACCACCAACCTGCTGCGCGGGACCGTGGAGTCAATCGCCGACGGGGCGGCGGTCGTTCGCCTCGACTCGGGCGACCGGTGCCGGATCGCGCCCGACGGGCGCCAGCCAGGCCAGGCCGTCCAGCTCAGCATCCGGCCCGAGGCGATCTCGGTCGATGGTTCCAATGAGGCGATGGAGGGCCTGCCGCTGCACGCGACGATCGAACAGGTGGCGTACCTTGGCGCCGCGGTCCAATATCAGATTCGCACCCAGGGAGGCCTGGCGATGACGGTTCTCGCGGGCAAATCCGGGCCTCGATTCGAATCGGGCCAAGCGGTGCGACTGGCCTGGCTCCCGGCCGAAGCGCTGGTGATCGGCGATCGGTCGGTCGAATTGGAGGACGAGGCATGACCGGATCTCGCAGGCCGACCTGGCTCACCTTCGATGAAGCCCTCACGCTGAAGCTCGACCAGGCGCACTGGAGCCGGCGCGAGTTCCTCGGCCGCGCCGCCGCTTTCGGCGCCGCCACCGCGCTGACCCAGCTGCTCGTCGCATGCGGCCAGGCCGCATCAAGCCCGACGCCGGCACCCGCCTCGCCGACACCCGGCACGACTGCGGCGGCGGTGGCCACCAGCGCGCCGACCGCGGCGCCCACGCCCGTCCCGACCCCTGAGAAGGAGCTCTTCGTCTACAACTGGGACCAGTACATCGCCCAGGACACGGTCTCGAAGTTCCAGGACAAGTACGGGATCAAGGTCACCTATGACAACTTCCCGGACGAGGCGACGCAGATCGGCAAGGTTCAAAGCGACGGCAAGGGCGGTGGCTATGACGTCACCTATCCGGCGTCAACGTGGGTGAACAAGTTCATCGCCGACGGGACGATCCTCAAGCTTGACCATTCGCTGATCCCGAACCTCGCGAATCTCGCCCCCGACTGGCAGAGCCCGGGCTACGACCAGGGCAATGCGTACTCGGTTCCGAACTACTGGTGGACGACCGGCTACGCCTGGGACCCGAAGTCGATCGCAGCAGACCTCACGAGCTGGTCGGCGCTCTGGGACCTGACCTACAAGGGCCATGTCGCGATGCTCGACGACCTGCGCGAGTGCTTCGCGGCGGGCGCATACCGCCTCGGGTTCTCGCCGAACACGACCGACACGAACCAGCTGGACGAGATCCTCGGGCTGCTCGAGGTCCAGAAGCCGCTGCTGCGCCTGTATACCGATGATGACATCGGCGATTTCACAAGCGGCTCGGTGTACCTGACCCACTGCTGGTCCGGCGACTGGTTCCAGATGCTCACCGACAAGCCGAAGACCAAGTACGTCATCCCGAGCGAGGGCTCGATCCGCGGCAATGACGTGATGGTCATCCTGTCCGGCGCGAAGCATCCGATCGCGGCCCATCTATGGATCAATTTCAACCTCGACGCGGACATCAGCGCCGCAAACACGAACTACATCGGGTACATGGGTCC
>DASQIK010000054.1:0-16168 GCA_035631615.1 Candidatus Dormiibacterota bacterium
CGGCCCGGGCGCCCGCATCGATTGCCTAGTGGGCGATGGGCTTGACCGCGAGGACCGTGTCCCACGCGCTGACCCACTCCGAGAAGTCGACGCAGGTGGTGCCGCGGGAGTCCCCGCAGTCCGCGAGCGGCGTCTTCCAGAACTTCACCTGCTGCGCGTAGGCGGCGTCCGATGCGTGGTTGAAGTCGCAGAAGCCCTTGTACCCGTACGCGCCCGGGTGGGCGTCCATCAGCGGGCACGCGGCCAGGTTGGCCGGCGCCTCGCCGAAGTACTCGGCGACCTGCTGCTGGGTGCTGGGCTGGGACATCCAGTCCATCCACATCAGCATGCAGTTCGGGTGCTTGGCCGTCGACGACAGCATCCACGTGTCGGCCCAGCCGGTCGCGCCCTCGGTCGGCAGGATCGCCTTGACCGGGATCGGCGGCGCCTCGGCCTGGAGCGCGCCGACCTGGTACGGCCACGTCGTCCCGATGACGGACAGGCCCTGCTCGAAGTCGGTGATCTGCTCGCCGTAGGTGCCCCAGTACTTGCCGATCAGGTTCGCGTGCTGTGCCTTCAGCAGGTCGACCGCCGCGTTGAACTGATCTCGCGTCAGCTCGTAGGGGTCGGTGATGCCGAGGGCCGGGTTGGTCTTCTCGAGATACAGCGCCGCGTCGGCGATGTAGATCGCGTAGTTGTACGCGGTCACCTTGCCCGCGTACGCCGGGAGCGGGCTCGTCGCGAAGACGGCCGACCAGCTGGTCGGCGCGGCCGTCACGACCTTCGTGTTCCACATCAGCAGGTTCGCGCCCCAGCCGTGCGAGAGGCCATAGTGGATCCCGTTGACCGTGTTGTGGACCGGGCTCTGCATCGGGCCCCAGAAGTGCTGCCACTCGGGGAACAGCTTCTGGACGTCGACCGCCTGGACGAGGCCGTCCTTGATCAGCCTGATGGTCGCGTCGCCCGAGGCCGACAGGCCGTCGTAGCCGCCCTGCCGGATGAGGCTGACCATCTCGTCCGAGCTGCCGGCCTCCTTGCGGGTCTTGATCTGGCAGCCGGTCTTGGTCTCGAACGGGTGGACCCAGTCGTAGGACGCGACGTTCGAGCCGTCCTCGGCGTAGCCCGGCCAGATGATGATGTCGAGCTCGCCCTCACCCGGGCCGATCGACTCGATGACGTTGACGGCAGCAGCGGTCGCCCCCGGGGTTGCCGCGCCGGCCGTGCCGGGCGCGGTCGTGGCGGGTGCCCCCGTTGCCGGGACCGCCGATGGCGATCCCGACGAGCACGCTGCGGCAACGATCGCCGCCATGGCGATCAGGCCCCCGAGCTTGCGCTGGAACATGGTCCCTCCTCCTCAGCTGCGCTCCGGCGTCACTCCTGGACGCGGAGGACGTGCTGTCGCTTCCAGACCAGCCGCACCGGTCGACCCTGTGCGGCCAGCACCTCCATGGACGATGTGTGCAGGTTCTGCTGCGTGACCACCAGCTCGGAGCCGGCATCGAGCGCCACGATATAGCGCGTGTCCGGCCCCAGATAGACGACATTGCGGATCGTGCCGTCCGCGCCGACCTCGTCGTCGCCGACCGGCGAGCCCGGATCGGTGATCCGGATCTTCTCTGGGCGGACGGTGAACAGGCCGTCGCTGCCGACGAGGGCCGCCGCCGCGGCGCCGCGGAGCAGGTTGGAGGTGCCGACGAACCCGGCCACGAACGCCGTTGACGGCCGCTCGTACAGGTCGGCGGGCGTGCCCATCTGCTCGATCCTGCCGCGGTTGAACACGGCCAGGCGGTCGCTCATCGTGAGCGCCTCCTCCTGGTCATGGGTCACGTAGATGAACGTGATCCCGACCTCCTGCTGGATCGCCTTGAGCTCGAGCTGCATCTCCTCGCGGAGCTTGAGGTCAAGGGCGCCGAGGGGCTCGTCGAGGAGCAGCACGCGGGGCCGGTTGACGAGTGCCCGCGCGAGCGCGACGCGCTGCCGCTGCCCGCCCGAGAGCTGCGACGGCCTGCGGCCCTCGTAGCCCGCGAGCCGGACCATTGACAGCGCCTCGCCGACCCGCCGCGCGCGCTCGGGCTTCGGCACCTTCCGGACCGTCAGGCCGTAGGCCACGTTGTCGCCGACCGTCATGTGCGGGAACAGCGCGTAGTCCTGGAAGACCGTGTTGACGTCGCGTTCGAACGGCGGCCTGCGGGTCACGTCGACCCCGTGCAGCCAGACGCGGCCCTCGGTCGGCAGCTCGAATCCCGCGATCATCCGGAGCGTCGTGGTCTTGCCCGAGCCCGATGGGCCGAGCATCGAGAAGAACTCGCCGTCGGCGATCTCGAGATCGATCCCGTCGACCGCCGCGACCACGCCGGTCTGGCCGGGCACGGGCGTGCCGCCGGAGCGGGCGACGCGCCGGCCCGCCTCGCCACCGAAGCGCTTGACGAGCCCGTCGAGGCGGACGGCCGCGACGCTGCCGGCGCCGCTCGCCACCTTCGCTGGTTGGGTCTGGATCAGGGTGGTCAAGCGGTGCCTCGGTGCGAGCGACCCGTGGATCGCGGCACTATCCGTGGGCGGCCGATGCCGTGTCAAGGTCGCGAGCGCCGGTGCTACCCTTCGGGCGCCAAACGGGCGTCCAGCAGTCGAGAGGAGTCCTTCGGGTCATGGCGTACGTCATCGCCGAGCCGTGCATCGACGTCCTGGACATCTCGTGCGTCTCGGTCTGTCCGGTCGACTGCATCCACTACGAGGAAGGCGTCGATCGCAAGCTGTTCATCGACCCGAACGAGTGCATCGACTGCGGCGCGTGCGAGCCCGAATGCCCGGTCAACGCGATCTTCCCCGAGGACCAGGTCCCCGCCGAGTGGGCCAACTACACCCAGATTGACGCGACCTGGTTCACCGACCGCGCCGCGGCGCGCGGCGCCGTCGACCTCGCCAAGCCGCGCTGAACGCGGGCTGATTCCGGCGCGGCCCGCGCACTCGGCGACCGCGCGGGCTCGGCGACCCCGCGGGCGCCCGAGGCGCCCATGGCATACTCCGCGCCCATGTCCTCCCTTTCGGGTCGCACGATCGCAACCGTCGGCTCCGGCGTCATGGCCGAGGCGATCATCGCCGGCGTGCTCCGGGGCAACCTCGTCAGGCCCGACCAGATCGTCGCCAGCCACCCGCGCGCCGACCGGCGTGACGCGCTCGCGCGCGTCCACGGCGTGCGCACCGTTGACGGGAATGCCGCCGCGATCGACGGCGCGGATGTCGTGCTGCTCGCGATCAAGCCCCAGATGCTGGCTCGCGTCGGGCGCGAGATTCGAGGTGGGCTCAAGCCGGGCCAGCTCGTGATCAGCATCCTCGCGGGGGCGACCACCCGTGCCCTGATCGGCCACCTCGGGCATCGCGAGGTGGTCCGGAGCATGCCCAACACGCCCGCGCAGCTCGGCAAGGGCATGACCGTCTGGTACGCCACGCCCGAGACCTCCGCCGAGCAGCGCGAGCAGGCCGCGAGCCTCCTCGGCGCGCTCGGCGTCCAGATCGAGGTCGACGACGAGAAGCTCGTCGCGATGGCCACCGCGGTGTCCGGCACCGGGCCGACGTATGTCTTCCTGGTCATGGAGGCGCTCATCGACGCCGCGGTCCACCTTGGCTTCGCGCGCCACGTCGCCCACGACCTCGTGGTCGAGACGCTCGAGGGGAGCACGCTCTTCGCGAAGCAGTCGGGGCTGCACCCGGCCGAGCTCCGGAACATGGTCACCTCGCCCGGCGGCACGAGCGCAGCGGCGCTCCACGAGCTTGAATCAGGGCGCCTCCGGACGGTCCTGTCGGAGGCCGTGTGGGCCGCGTTCCGGCGGACGGTCGAGCTCGGCGACCAGCTCGAGGCCGGCGTCCCCGCCGATTCCGGCGAACGACCCGCCAGCTAGCCGGGATCAGCCGCCGGCGAGGATCTCGCGCAGCTGCGTGACGTGGCCCTCGGTATGGCCGACGAGGAACGGCTCGAGCATCTCCCGAACGGTCAGCTCGCCACGCGCCGGGTGCAGTCCGATTCGTGCAGCCTCGTCCTCCGTGAGCTCCCGCAGGCGCGCCGCGATCCGTGCCGCGTCCGCCTCGATGCGGCCGAACAGCTCACGCATCGGCAGGCTGCGATCACGTCCGATGACGCCCAGCCGGAGCGTGTCGCTGGCGACCCGCCCGAACGGGACCGGCGTGCCGCCGTCGCCCGCGAGCACGCGCTCGATCTCACCCATCCAGTAGCGCAGGTACTCCTCGACGTGGGCCAGGAGCTCCGGCGGGCCCCAGCTCGCCTCGGGCTCGACGCCCCACACGTCGGCCAGCGGCCACGGCACCCCGGCTTCGACGTCGCCGCGGAGCGCCATCAGGTTCGCGGCCGCGTCCTCGAGTCGAACGACCTGACTGTCGAGGGCTCCCATCGATCGCAGTGTCGCACGGCCCTCAGCTCGACGCGAGGACACCCGCGAACACCCCCAGGCCCTCGTCGATCTCCGCCTCCGTCACGTCGAGCGGCGCCAGCCAGCGGACCACGTTGTGGGCTGCGCCACAGGTCAGGAGCAGGAGCCCGGCATCGGCGCAGCCGGCGATCACGCGGTCCGCGAGCTCGCCGTCTGGCGCCAGCGTGCCCCGGTCCCGGATGAGCTCCACGCCGAGCATCAGGCCGCGTCCACGAACGTCGCCGATCCGCGGATCGCCGGCGGCGAGGTCGCGGAGGCCACGCTGAAGGCGCGTGCCGCACTCGGCCGCGTTCCCGATGAGATCCTCCGCGGCGATGGTCTCGAGCACCGCCAGGCCCGCGGCGCACGACACCGGGTTGCCACCGAACGTCGAGCCGTGGGCGCCCTTGCCCCAGCGTTCGTGGAGCTCCCGGCCGGCCACGATCGCGCCGAGCGGCAGGCCGTTCGCGATGCCCTTCGCCGCGCACACGACGTCAGGGACGATCCCGGCATGCTCGAACCCCCACATCCGTCCGGTCCGGCCGTAGCCGGTCTGGACCTCATCGGCGATGAGCAGGATCCCGTGGCGGTCCGCGCGCTCGCGGAGGCCCTGCAGGAATGCGACCGGCGCCGGCACGTAGCCGCCCTCACCCAGCACCGGCTCGATGAGGAACGCGGCGACGCTCCGGGGGTCGACCCCGGTCGCGAGGAACTCGTCGACGACGCCGAGGGCGGCCGCGGTGGCCGCGGCTTCGTCTCCTCCGTGCTCGCGGTAGGCCTGCGGGTAGGGCAGGAGCTGGACATCGGGCAGGAGCGGTCCATGGCCCGCTCGATAGTTGGGGTTCGAGCTGGTCACGCTCAGCGCCCCGTAGGTCCGCCCGTGGAAGCCACCCTCGAAGGCCACGATCCAGGGCCGTCCGCTGGCTCGGCGCGCGAGCTTGAGGGCGCCCTCGATGGCCTCGGCGCCGGAGTTGCCGAAGAAGACGCTGTCGAGGGGCGCTGGCAGCGTCGCCACCAGTCGCTCCGCGAGCCGCGACACCGGCTCCGCGTAGCCGAGCCCGTTCATGACGTGGGTCAGTCGATCGACCTGGGCGTGGACCGCCGCGGAGACGCGCGGGTGGTGGTGGCCGAGGATCGTCGTCGCGATGCCGGTCGCGAAATCGAGGTAGGACCGGCCGTCGACGTCGAACAGGCGATGCCCCTCGCCGTGGCTCCAGTCGCGCTCGAAGTAGCGCGCCATCACCGGCGACAGGAATCGCCGGCCGGTCTCTCGCGCGTCCATCGGCTCCGTCATTCGTTCGGTCTCGGCCACGGCTCGCTCGCGCTCAATCCCGCGCTAATAGCGCCGCCCGCGCTGGCGCGCGAGCGTGAACCGGGCCGTGTCGGCGATGGCCATGACCGCCATCGTGCCGGCCTGCACGGGATCCGACACCACCAGGTCGGCGGCGCCGGGCACCGAGCCGGCCATGTTGAGCGATATCACGGGAATGCCCACCGCCCGGAGCTCGTGCACGGCCTTGGTGATCTCGCCGCCCATGATCGAGCCGGCGAGGACCAGGATGTGCGCCCGCGGCAGGTCGGCGACGGCCCGGACCGCGTCGGCAATCTGCCGCTCGCCGACGAGCGCGATCGTGTCGACGCTGATCCGCTCGCCTCGGAGGTTGTGGCGATCCGCCTCGGTCACGGCGCCGAGGTTGACCTGGGCGACCTGCGCACCGCCCCCGATGATGATCACGCGCTTGCCGAAGATCTGGCCGAGGGTCTTGCGCGCCTCCGCTTTCACCACGCCCCTCACGCCGCGGAGGAGCCGGGCCGCCGCGGCGCTGTCGAAGCTCCGGGTCTCGATGTCGAAGACCTTGGTGACGTTCGGCTCGCCGAGCGTCGCCGGGAACGTGTTGATCGCGACGATCTCCGCCCCTGCGTCGCGCAGGGTGGTGATGAGCTCCGCCAGGTCCAGCTCCGGGGACGCCCGCACGCTCACCGCGCCGAGGCGTGCGCCCGGCTCGGGCAGCTGGAGGTCCGGCAGGTCACCGGGCTGCTGGGGGCCGGCGCTCACCGGCGCACTATAGTCGTCGGCCATGGCCCGAACCCTGAAGGTCGGCATCATCGGCGCCACCGGCTATGGCGGTGGCGAGGTTGTGCGCCTGCTGTCCCGCCACCCCGCGGTCGAGATCGCCGCGCTCCAGGGTCGGGATCGGGGCGGCGAGCCGATCGGTCGCAGCCAGCCGCACCTCGCAGGGACCGGCCACGTCGTCGGCAGCGAGCTGCCGGACGGGCTCGACGCGGTGTTCCTGGGCCTCCCGCACGGTGCCGCCGCGACCCTCGTGCCGGACCTGCTCGACCGCGGCGTCGCCGTCGTCGACCTGGGGCCGGACTTCCGCCTCCGGGCGCCTGCGGACTACCCGCGCTGGTACCACTTCGAGCATCCCCGGCCGGACCTGCTCGCCACGGCCGTGTACGGCCTCCCGGAGCTCCACCGGGCGGAGCTCGCCGCACTCCGCGACAAGGCGGTGAGGATCGTCGCCTCGCCTGGCTGCTACGCAACGGCGGCGATCCTGTCGCTGGCGCCGCTCGCGCGCGCGGGACTGCTCGCCGACGTCGTGGTCGACGCCAAGAGCGGCGTCTCCGGCGCCGGCCGTGACCCGAAGCCGGACCTCCAGTTCGGCGAGGTGAACGAGAGCGTCAAGGCGTACGGCCTCGGCGGCCACCGGCACGTCGCGGAGATCGAGCAGGAGCTCGCCGCAGCGGGCGCCGACGCCGGCGGGCCGCTCCTCTCGCCCGTCGACTTCCTGCCCCACCTCATCCCGATGAGCCGCGGCATCCTGTCCGCCGCCCACGTCCGGCCGAGCCGGGCGGTCACCCAGGCGGAGCTGGATGCGCTGTATGGCGAGGCCTACGCGGACGAGCGGTTCGTCGAGGTCGTCGGCGAGCCGCCGGCGACGAAGCACGTGACCGGCAGCAACACGTTCCGGGTCCATGCCCGGCTCGACGATCGGACTGGCCGGATCACCGTGATCGGGGTGCTCGACAACCTGGTCAAGGGCGCCGCCGGGCAGGCGATCCAGGCGTTCAACGTCGTGTTCGGCCTCCCGGAGGCGAGCGGCCTCGAGCAGCTCCCGCTCGCGCCCTGAGATGCGCCGGCTCGAGGTGCTCCCGAGCGACCTGCCGCCAGTCGAGCCGCGTGCCCGGCTGCCAGGCGGGTTCGTGGCCGGCGCGATGGCGGTGGGGATCAAGGCATCCGGGCGGCCCGATCTCGGGGTCCTCGCGACCACCGGGCGCCCCGCCAGCGTTGCCGCCACGTTCACGACGAACCAGGTGCCGGCCGCCCCGATCCGTCTGACGCGGGCGAACCTCGCCGCAACCGGCGGCCACGCCGCCGCGGTGCTGTGCACGAGCGGCTGTGCCAATGCAGCGACCGGCGAAGCCGGCGATCGTGACCAGGCAGCGCTTGGCAGCGCGCTGGCGGACCGCGCGGGCGTTGACCCGGAGCTGACCGTCGCGATTTCGACCGGCCTCATCGGCAGCCGCCTGCCCGTGGACGCGATCCGCGCCGGGCTGGCGCGCCTCGTTCCGGCCGGCCTCGCGGCGACGGACGCCGCGTTCGCGGCGCTCGGCGAGCAGATGCGGACGACGGACAGCCGCGCGAAGTCGGCGAGCGTCGAGGTCCGGCTCCCCGGTGCGGCAGCGGGCGACCCCCCGGTCCTCGTCTCCGGCGTCGCCAAGGGCGTCGGGATGATCCATCCACGGATGGCCACGATGCTCGCGCTCGTGGCCACCGACGCGAACGTCGCGCCGCCGACCCTGGCGGGGATCCTGGGGCCGGCGGTCGAGCGCACCTGGAACCAGCTCACGGTCGATGGCGACACGAGCACCAACGACACCGTGCTGCTCCTCGCGTCGGGTGCGGCAGGAGGGACCGAGATCGCGCCGGGAACCGCCGCCCACGCCGCGCTCGCGCGGGCGATCGAGTCGGTCGCGCGATCGCTGGCCCGCCAACAGGCGGCGGATGGCGAGGGCGCCACGACGCTGATCACCTGCCAGGCGAGCGGCGCCCGCACCGATGTGGAGGCCCGAGCGGCCGCCAGGTCCGTGGTGGCCAGCAGCCTGCTCAAGGCCGCGATCCACGGGCGAGACCCCAACTGGGGCCGGATCGTGGCGGCCATCGGGAACGCCGTGGTCGCGGGTGCGCCAATCGCCCTGGACCCGGACCGGCTGGCGGTGGCGATCGCCGGCGTGCCCGTGTTCGACGGCGCCCCGCTCGAGTTCGATCGGGCGGCGGTGTCGCGACGCATGGACGCGCCGGAGGTCCTCCTGCGCGTCGACCTGGGCCTGGGCGACGGGTCTGGCGAGGCATTCGGTTGCGATCTCACCGAGGCATACGTCGTCGAGAACGCCGCGTACAGCACGTGAGCGTGGAGATGGGTGGGGACCGCCGCGAACGGGTCGTCGTCAAGCTCGGGGGCGAGACCCTCGACGACCAGCACGCGACCCTGCGCGGCGTTGCCGACATCACGGCCACGCACCGGCCGGTGATCGTCCATGGTGGCGGCAAGCGCCTCTCGGCCTGGCTCGCCCGGCTCGGCATCGAGAGCGCCTGGCACGAGGGCCGCCGGATCACCGACGCGGCCGCGCTCGAGGTCGCGGTCGCCGTCCTCGGCGGCGTGGTCAATGCCCAGCTCGTCGCGGCGCTGGTGGGCCTCGGCGTGGACGCGGTCGGCTGCACCGGCATCGACGCCGGCCTGCTGGTCGCGGCGCGCGTCCCGGAGCTGGGCCGTGTCGCCCGGATCACGGGCGCCCGCACCGGCCCGCTCGAGGCGCTGCTCGCCGCCGGGCTGGTGCCGGTGGTGGCGCCCCTCGCCCTCGACGCGGCCGGTGAGATCTGCAACGTCAACGCCGACGAGGTCGCGGGTGGCCTCGCCGCGGCCCTCACGGCGCGACTCGTGCTCCTGACGGATACGTCCGGCGTCCTGGATGCGTCCGGTGCGGTCGTCTCGGACCTGGACGCAGCCGCCGTCGAGTCGATGATCGCGGCGGGCGTTATCTCCGGGGGAATGATTCCGAAGGTCCGCACCGCGATCGCGGTCCTCGAGGCGGGCAGCCCCGAGGTCGTCATCGCCGACGGGCGAGGGCCGGACGCGCTGCGCCGGGCCCTGGAGGACCGAACGTACGGGACGAGGCTTCGCCGCTCGACGAACTAGCGGCGGGCGCCCAGGCCCGCCGGCGCCGGGAACCGCGTCGGCGCCTGGAAACCAGCCGCTCCGGCTCGACCGGACGCGGCGGTTCGCTGCCGATGGGTCCGGAGCAACCGGACCAGGAGCGCCTCCTGCGCGTGCATCCGGTTCTCCGCCTGGTCGAAGACCACGCTCGCTGGCCCGTCGATGACATCGGCGTCGATCTCCTGGCCGCGGTGCGCGGGCAGGCAGTGCATGACGATCGCATCGGGCGCGCCGGCCAGCAGCGCCGACGTCATTCGGAACGGCGCGAAGACGCGGGCGCGCTCCGCCGCCTCCTGCTCGAAGCCCATCGAGGCCCAGACGTCGGTATAGACAGCGTCGGCACCGCGGACCGCCGCGGCCGGATCGTGGCCGACCTCGACGTGGCCGCCGCTCTCCCGCGCGAGCAGGCGCGCCTCGTCGATCACGCCCGACTCCGGCTCGTAGCCGGCTGGGCAGGCGACACGAACGTCGAGCCCCACCGCCGCCCCGCCGAGCAGGAGGGAATGGCAGACGTTGTTGCCGTCGCCGAGGTAGGCGAGCCGCCGGCCGGCAAACCCACCGAGGTGCTCGCGGATCGTCTGGAGGTCGGCAAGGGCCTGGCACGGGTGCTCGTGCTCGGTCAGGGCGTTGACGACCGGAACGTCGGCCGCTGCGGCGAGCTCCGCAAGCTGCGCGTGCGAGTGGATCCGGACCACGATCCCATCGACGTAGCGCGAGAGCGTGCGGGCGATGTCGGCGATCGGCTCGCGGCTGCCGAGCCCGATCTCGGACGCACTCAGCGCGGTCGAGGCCCCGCCAAGGCGCCGAATCCCGACCTCGAACGAGACACGCGTCCGCAGGCTCGGCTTGTCGAAGATGAGCGCAAGGTGGCGCCCCGCCAGCGGCTGCGGGAGCGGCGAGCCGGAGCCGGCCTGCGACTTCAGGGCCATCGCATGGTCGATGACGTCGGCGATGCCGTCCGGCCCGAGGTCGGTGATCGACAGCAGGTGCCGCGCGGCGGGGTTGGGCAGGGGCAGCGGAGATCGCATCGCCGGATGATAGACAACGCTGCATGACTATGCAACACTGAGGCAGCCGGCGCATGTTAATGCAGGACAGAGAGCCGCGACATGCGCTCCGGGCTCGGCCCTTCCCTGTTGGAGCTGTCTCCGTGAAGAAGATCGTCCTCGCCTATTCCGGCGGTCTCGACACGTCGGTCGCCGTCGCCTGGCTCCAGGAGCGGCACGACGTGGAGGTGGTGACCCTGACGGTCGACGTCGGCGGCGGCTCGCTGCGCCCCGGCGCCGCGGCGCGGGCGCTGAGCGCGGGCGCGACCCGGGCGTACGTCGTCGATGCGCGGCGCGAGTTCGTCGAGGGCTTCGTCTGGCCGGCACTGCGGGCCGGCGCGATCTATCAGGGCGCCTATCCGCTCGCGACCGCCCTCGCCCGCCCGTTGATCGCCCAGCTCCTCGTCGACGTGGCGCATCGGGAAGGCGCCGACGCCGTCGCACACGGCTGCACGGGGAAAGGCAACGATCAGGTCCGCTTCGACGTCGCTGTGAAGGCGCTGGATCGCCGGCTCGAGGTCGTCGCGCCGATGCGCGTCGGGATGGGCATGACCCGCGACCAGGAGATCGAGTACGCCAACGCTCGCGGCATCGAGATCCCCGTCACCCACGCATCGCCGTACTCGGTGGACGTGAACCTCTGGGGCCGGTCCGTCGAGACCGGCATCCTGGAGGATCCGTGGCAGACGCCCCCGCCGGATGCCTATGCATGGACGGTGGCGCCCGCCGACGCCCCGGCGGCGACCGAGGTCACGATCGGCTTCGAGGCCGGCGTGCCGCTGGCCCTGGACGGCACGCCACTGGACCCGGTCACCCTCGTCGAGCGCCTCAACGCCCTCGCGGGCAGCCACGGGGTCGGGCGCATCGACCACGTCGAGGATCGCCTCGTCGGGATCAAGAGCCGCGAGGTGTACGAGGCACCAGCCGCGGTCGTCCTCCACGCGGCGCACCGCGCGCTCGAGGGCCTGACCCAGTCCAAGGACCAGCTCCGGTTCGGACGCCTCGTCGGCGACGAGGTCGCGCAGGCGACCTACGACGGCCTCTGGTTCACGCGGCTCCAGCGCGACCTGCGCGCGTTCGTAGCCGCGGCCCAGCACGACGTCACCGGCGAGGTCCGCGTGCGCCTCGACCATGGCACCGCGGCGATCGCCGGGCGCCGCAGCCCGAGCTCCCTCTACGATCGTGCTCTCGCCACGTACGACGAGGGGGACGCCTTCGATCATGCCAGCGCCGTCGGGTTCATCTCGATCTTCGGTCTGCCCCTCCGGACCGAGGCGGCACGCAGCAGCTTCGCCGGCGCCGATCCGGTGCTCGACACGTTGCCGCTCGAAGTCCACGACGCCCAGGTCGAACCGGTCGCCGTCGGCGGCTGACCGCCGGTGAAGGCCTGGGGCGGCCGCTTCGAAGGCCGTCCGGACCCCGGGGCTACCGACTTCGGTCGGTCGATCGAGGTCGACGCCGAGCTCGCCGTTGACGACATCGAGGGATCCATCGCGCACGTGACGGGTCTCGAGCGGGCGGGGCTCCTCTCCGCGGCCGAGGCGGCGACCCTACGCGACGGCCTCGCGGCGCTCCGCGCGGATCTGCAGGCCGGCAACGTTGCCTGGGATCCGGCGCTCGAGGACGTCCACATGAACCTGGAGTTCGCGCTCGAGGCGCGGCTCGGTCCGGTCGCCCGGAAGCTGCACACGGGCCGATCACGGAACGACCAGGTCTCCACTGATCTCCGGCTCTGGCTGCGCCGGACGATCGACGCCCTGGACGAGGCGGTGGTCGGCCTGGAGCGCGCCATGGTCGGGCTTGCCCGGCGGCACGCCACCGCGTTGATGCCCGCCCACACCCACGTCCAGCCGGCCCAGCCGGTGCTCTTCGCCCATCACCTGCTCGCCTACGTGGAGATGCTCGAGCGCGATCGCGGCCGGCTGGCGGACGCGCGCGCCCGGGCGAACGTGTCGCCGCTCGGCGCGGGCGCGATCGCCGGGGCAGGCTTCCGGCTGGACCGTGCCGCGGTGGCCCGGGACCTCGGCTTCGACGGCGTGACCCACAACTCGATCGACGCGTCCGGGGACCGTGACTTCGTCGTTGAGACGCTCGCCGCCGTAGCCCTGGCGATGGTCCACCTGTCGCGGCTCGCCGAGGAGCTGGTCTGGTGGTCGAACCCGCGGTTCGGCTTCGTCCGGCTGTCGGATGCCTTCTCGACGGGCTCGTCCATGCTCCCGAACAAGCGCAACCCGGACCCGGCCGAGCTGGTTCGCGGGCGCGCGGCGCGCGTCATCGGTCATGTCGCCGGGATCCTGGCGCTGCTGAAGGGCCTCCCGCTCGGGTATCAGCGGGACCTGCAGGAGGACAAGGCGCCACTGTTCGAGAGCTGCCGGACCCTGCGCTCCTCCCTCGAGGTCCTTGCCGGCGTCATCGGGGAGCTGCACGTCGACGAGGCGCGGATGGCCGAGGCGGCGAGCGAGGGCTATACGACCGCCGTGGCGGTTGCGGATCGCCTCGTTGAGCGAGGGGTCGCGTTCCGAGCTGCGCATCATGTTGTCGGCGCGCTGGTCCGCGCGGCGGAGGCGGCCAAGGTGCAGCTCGACGAGCTCCCGGCCGATGCGTTCGCCGCGGCGCTGGCGGCGAGTGACGACGACGCGGCTCGCGCACTGGCGGGTGACCCGTCCGTGCCCGGGGACCTCCGGGCGCAGGCAACGCCGGCGGCCGCGATCGCGCGCGCCGACGTCATCGGCGGGACGGCTCCCGCGCGCGTCGCCACGGAGCTCGCGGCGGCGGCAGAGCGCCTCGGAATCGCCTGAGTCGAGACGGGCCGGTCGGTCGCTCAGGCGTATAGTCGGGCCATGGAGCGACCACGCGCGCTCAGCCCCGTCCCGCCGATCGGACGCGCTGCCCGACGCGCCCGCCAGCAGGCCATCCGGGACCTCGTGGCCGACGGCCAGATCGGCAGCCAGCAGCAGCTCGCCGAGCGCCTGGCGGAGCGCGGGTTCGAGGCCACCCAGGCGACGGTGAGTCGTGACATCGCCGAGCTCGGCCTCGTCAAGGTCGTGCGCGGTGATCGGCACGTCTATGCCGCTGCCGCCTCGCTCACGGCGCTACCCCGCGGCGATGATTCGATGCTCCGGCGTGTCCTTGGCGACGTGCCAGTCGACGTTCGCCGGTCGGGCCTGATCCTGCTCCTCGTCTCGACGCCGGGCACCGCCTCGATCGTCGCCGAGGCGATCGACCGCTCCTCGCTGAGCGACCAGGTCGGCACGATCGCGGGCGACAACACCGTCCTCGTTCTCTTCGCCGACGAGCCGGCGCTGGAGCGCTGGCGGGATCGCCTGCTGGACCTGCAGGCAAAAGCCGGAGGCCAACCATGACCGAGACCATCACCCGCGGCGCCGCGAACCAGGCCGGGGCGCATGTCAACAAGGACGCGTACAAGGAGGCCAAGGACTTCCTGCCGCTCAACGGCGTCGACTACGTCGAGTTCTGGGTCGGCAATGCCCGCCAGGCGGCGCACTACTTCCGTGCCCTGTGGGGCTTCACGCCGATCGGCTACGCGGGCCTCGAGACCGGCATGCGCGATCGGTCGAGCTACGTGATGCGCCAGAACGACATCACGATCGTGCTCACGGGCGCGTTGAGCCCGGACGGCGAGATCGCGGAGCACGTCCATCGCCACGGCGATGGCGTCAAGGACATCGCGTTCAACGTCGACGACGCCACCTCCTCGTGGCGCGAGACCACCACCCGGGGCGCGCGCTCCGTGCTGGAGCCCGTCGAGCTCGACGGCGGCGAGGACGGGGTCCTGCGGCGCAGTGCGGTCGCGACGTATGGCGAGGTCCGGCACTCGTTCGTCGATCGCCGCGACTACCACGGCGTGTTCGCCCCCGGCTACCGCCGGATCAAGAAGCCGGCCAAGGCGGCCGGCGGGCTGTCGCTGCTCGAGATCGACCACTGCGTGGGCAACGTCGAGCTCGGCGACATGAACAAGTTCGTCGACTACTACCGCGACGTCTTCGGCTTCGCGCAGCTGATCCACTACGACGACAAGGTCATCCATACCGAGTACTCCGCCCTGATGTCGAAGGTCATGACCAACGGCAACGGCCGGATCAAGTTCCCGATCAACGAGCCCGCCGCGGGCAAGAAGAAGAGCCAGATCCAGGAGTTCCTGGACTACTACCTGGACAACGGCACGCAGCACATCGCGCTGCGGACCGACGACATCGTCGCCACCGTGCGACAGCTGCGCGAGAACGGCGTCGAGTTCCTGGGCATGCCCCATGCCTACTACGAGACCCTCGCCGACCGCGTCGGCGACGTCGGCGTCCCGATCCCGATGCTCGAGGAGCTCGGCATCGAGGCCGACCGCGACGAGGAGGGCTACCTCCTCCAGATCTTCACCCGCCCGATCCAGGACCGCCCGACGTTCTTCTTCGAGATCATCGAGCGGCATGGCTCCCGAGGATTTGGCGTCGGCAACTTCAAGGCATTGTTCGAGGCGATCGAGATCGAACAGGCAAGGAGAGGGAACCTCTGATGGCGAGCTCGGACCCGAAGATCGAGATGCTGAAGTCGATCCAGCTCTTCTCCGCCTGCGGTCCGCGGGACCTCGAGCGCGTGGCGAAGCTGGTCGACGAGGTCGACGTGCCCGACGGGCACGTGATCATGCGCCAGGGCGAACCGGGCACCGAGATGTTCATCGTCGTCTCCGGCAAGGCCACGGCCACGCGCGACGGCCATCAGATCAACGAGTTCGGTCCGGGCGCCGTGTTCGGGGAAATGTCCCTCATCGCAGAAGGACCGCGGACCGCAACGGTGACCGCCGAGGGGCCGTTGCGGGCCCTCGTCGTCGGGCACCGCGAGTTTCACTCGCTGATGGAGGATCATTCAAAGCTCCGGATGCGCGTCCTCGAAGGGCTCGCGGACAAGGTCCGCCGGATCGAGGAGAACGCCGCCCACTGACCCGGCGGGTTCGTGGATAACCCGCTTGACGAGACGTCCCCTCCGTCTATATTGACTAGCGATGCTAGTCAATGAAAGCGATGTGGCGGCATGACTCCGCGCACCTACAGCCTCGACAAGCGCGCGGCAACGTCCGCGGCGACCCATCGACGCATCCTCGACGCTGCCGTCGCGACGTATCGGGAACGCGGGATCCTGGGCGCGCGGATCGCCGAGATCGCGGCGGCCGCGGACGTGTCCCGCGCCACCGTGCTCAACCATTTCGGAAGTCCCGACGGGCTCATGGAGGCGGTGGTCGACGAGGTCCTGGCCAGTCTCGACATGCCCGATGAGCGGGTGCTCGATGGCGCGACGTCAGACGACGAGCGCATCCGGCGGTTCCTCGAGGCGATCCTCCGCTTCAACGACCGGAGCGGGGAGTGGTGGGCGGTCTTCACGGACGAGCGCCACAACCTGCCCAACATCCCGGCCCTGCAGGCCAAGGACGCACAGTTCTGGGAGCAGCTCGGGAAGCTGCAGGTAGCCGCGCTCGGACCGCTCGTGGCGGATCGGG
>DASQIK010000055.1:0-14559 GCA_035631615.1 Candidatus Dormiibacterota bacterium
ATCGGGTGTTCGCCGCGACCCTCGCCGGCATGATGCAGTCCGGTCTCCTGTTCACGTTGCGCGCGGCCGGGCTGTCGCTCGACGAGGCCATCGAGGTGACCACAACGATGCTCCTCGCGGTCCTGCATCGTGGACGGGAGCCCTAGCGATCGGGAAAGGGAACGGGCAAGTCGGGGGAAGGGACGGATGCATGCTCAAGCGACTGCACGGTGGCGCTGCGTGGCTGTTCGTCGCCACGATCGTCGTCCAGGTCTTTCTCGCGGGTGCCGCCATTGCCCAGCTCGGCGGCTCGAATGACTTCTCGACGCACCGCGATTTCGGCTACTCGATCGTCGGCCTGGCGGCCCTCGCCGTCGTCGTGACGGCCATCGCCGCCCGCGCGGGCCGCGAGGCGATCCTGATCAGCCTCGGTCTGCTGGCGCTGTACATCGTCCAGACGATCCTGCCCAACGTCACCGGCGTGGTGGCCGCGCTCCACCCGGTGAACGCGCTGCTGCTGTTCGCGCTCGCCGTCTGGTACGCACGCCGCGCCTGGCGCGCGTCGAAACCGGGAGCGGCCTGAGCCCGAGATCAGGGAAGGAGAGGAGGAGCACCACCATGGATCTCACGCCCTACGTCGGCTGGATCGTGTTCCTGCACGTCGCCGGCGCATTCATGTTCGTCGCCGGCCACGGCGTTTCGATGTTCGTCGCCTTCCAGGTACGCCGGGAGCGCGATCGCGGCCGGCTCGCGGCGCTGCTGGACCTGTCCGCGCGGTCGCTCGGCGTCGCCGGCATCGGGCTGCTCGTGCTGTTCGTGTCCGGGATCGTCGCGGGCATCGTGCTCGGCTCGTTCGGGCAGTGGTGGATCTGGATCTCGCTGGCCCTGTTGATCGTGATCGCGGGCCTCATGACGCCGGTCGGCGGCAAGTACTTCAACGGGATCCGGCTCGCCCTCGGCCAACGCACCCGGACGCTGAAGGCGGCCGATCCGGATCCGGTGCCCGCATCGGATCCGGACCTCGTCGCGCTGCTGGTATCGCGGACGCCGGAAACGCTCCTCTATCTCGGCGCTGGCGGATTCCTCGTCATCCTGTGGCTGATGCGGTTCCGCCCGTTTTGAGCCGGAACAGCGTGCGCCTGCCGGCGAGGCCCTTCAGCTCGTAGGAGCCCGCGTCCTCGAAGACGAGGTCCGAGCCCTCGACGAGGTCCATGACGGTCGCCGACACGAGGATCTCGCCGGCGCCCGCGACGCCCATGATCCGCGCCGCCGTGTGGACGGCGATCCCGCGGATGTCCTCGGCCGTGACCTCCACCTCGCCGCTGTGAACACCCGCCCGGACGGCCAGGCCCAGCTCACTGCTGGCAGCACGGATCGCGGCGGCCCCTCGGACTGCACGCTCGGCGCCGTCGAACTGCGCTAGAACGCCGTCACCGGTGGTCTTGACGAGGCGGCCGCGATAGCGGTCGATCGCCGCACCGGCCTTGCGGTTGTGCTCGCCGACGAGGTCGCGCCAGGCCGCGCCGCCGAGCTCGCTCGCTCGCTGGGTCGAGTCCACGATCCGTGATCACGATCGATGCGAGCGTCCGCTCGGTTATCGATGCCGCGCGGGCATACGTCCGCATCGCCTCGAAGTCGATCGACACCCATGGCTCGTCGCCGACCACCCATGCGTCGTGGCCGGGTGGGATTTCGAAGACCTCACCGGGTCCGATCTCGAGTTCCGTGCCGTCCGGCATCTGGACCCGCAGGCGCCCGGACATGGTCACGCCGAGGTGGTGGTACTGGCACGACTCCGTCGCGGCGATCGGCTTGATATCGGTCGACCAGCGCCATCCCGGCTCGTACGTCATTCGCCCGACGATGTGGTCGTCCAACGCGACGACATCGATCCTCCCGTGCGGGACGGTCCGGATGTCGCTCGACTCGGAGAACCGCTGTCGCTGGAGCCGCACCCGCTGCACCTCGCTCGCGTGTCGGCCGATGGTGCCATACGTGTCCCGGGGCGGCGCGGCTCAACGCCACCTTTGCCTAGACTCGTCGGATGCGGATCGCCCATGTGCGCGAGCGACATGCCCCGGCGGGCGCCTCGTGGCGACTCTCGGCGCAGCACGGGTGGGCGGCCGATCCGGAATCCTGGCTCGATGTCGAGGTCGCCCGACGGCGCCTTCTCGCTGCCGACCCGCGGCGCGCGCACAACTCGAGCCTGTTCCGGCAGCCGATCACGACGCTCGACGACGTGCTCGCGCGCGGCCTGCGGATCGAGGCGCTCGGCGAGATTCTCGACGGCTTCGCGCCGGCCGGCGCGCTGGACCCCGAGGACGACGCCGTCCTGGGAGCGTCGAATCTCGCCTTCGGGCCACCGATCCTGCGGCCCCCGACGTTCCGCGACTTCTACGCGTTCGAGCAGCACGTCGCGACGATGTGGAACCGCCGCGGCGGCGAGATTCCCGACGCCTGGTTCCGGCTCCCGATCTTCTACTTCTCAAACGTGTCCGAGCTGAGGGGCCCTGGCGACCCCGTGTGGGCGCCGCGCGGGAGCGTGGAGCTCGACTTCGAGCTCGAGGTCGGCGCGATCGTGGACACCCCGGCGTACAACCTGCCCGAGGAGCGAGCCGGCGAGGCGATCGGCGGCTACCTGATCGTGAACGACTGGTCCGCTCGCGACCTCCAGCGCGACGAGTCGACCGTCCGGCTCGGCCCGGCGAAGGGCAAGGACTTCGCGCTGACGATCGGCCCGTGGATCGTGACCCCGGACGAGCTCGCCGACCGCTGGGGGAGCGACGCGGCGGCGCCGGACCTGACGATGACCGCGACCGTCCGTGCCTCCGATGGAACGGTGACGGAGGTCTCGCGCGGCTCGTGGTCGATCGCGCGCTACTCGTTCGCGCAGATGCTCGAACGTGCCTCGACCGACGTCCACGTGCGCCCGGGCGACCTGCTCGGGAGCGGAACCGTCGGGACCGGCTGCCTGCTCGAGGTCAAGGATTCGACGCTGCGGCGCTGGCTCCAGCCTGGCGACACGGTGACGCTCGCCATCGAGCGGCTCGGCGAGCTCACGACCCCGGTCGTCGAGCGTCCAGGCGGCCGATGACGGGGATCGAGGGCACGCCGACGATCGAACCGATCGTTCCACCGCGGCTGCCCGCCGACATCGACACGCCGGCCGTCGTCATCGACCTCGACATCGTCGAGCGGAACGCGCGGCGCCTCGGGGATGCGCTCGCGGCGCGCGGGATTGCGCTCCGGCCGCACGCGAAGACCCACAAGAGCGTCGCGCTGGCGCGCCTTCAGCTCGAGGCTGGGGCCAGCGGGCTGACCGTCGGCAACCTCGGCGAGGCGGAGGTGTTCGCGGCCGCCGGCCTCGACGACGTGTTCATCGCCTATCCGGTCTGGGCGGAGGGGCCGAAGGCCGCTCGGCTCGGAGTGCTGCACGAGATCATGGGGTTGCGTCTCGTGGTCGGTTTCGACTCGATCGAGGGTGCGGAGCGCCTGGCCGCGGCGGTCGCCGGCTCACGCCGTCGCCTGGCCGTCATGCTCGAGCTGGACCCCGGGAACCGGCGCACCGGCGCCCCGGCCGACCGCGCCGGTGAGATCGCGGCGGCAGCGCGCGACCTCGGGCTCGAGGTTCGCGGCGTCTTCACGCACGGAGGCCACGCCTACGCGCCGGGCGCGGCCGCTCCCGCGGGGGCGGAGGAGGTTGCCACG
This sequence comes from Candidatus Dormiibacterota bacterium, assembly GCA_035631615.1. Classification (GTDB taxonomy): domain Bacteria; phylum Chloroflexota; class Limnocylindria; order Limnocylindrales; family CSP1-4; genus UBA5189. The sequence continues at coordinate 3,688 of DASQIK010000055.1, forward strand.
CTGGCGGTCGGCGCCGCGGCGCTGGCTGCCGAGGGCATCGAGCCCGTCGTCATCAGCGCCGGCTCGACGCCGACGCAGCTCACCGCGGCCGTGGCGCCGGTGAATGAGATCCGAGCCGGCACGTACCTGATCGGCGACCGCCAGCAATGGGCGATCGGCGCGGTGCCCGGTGATGGGGTCGCGATCGCCGTCGCGGCGACCGTCGTGTCAGCCGCCGTCGCCGGCCAGGTCGTGATCGATGCCGGAGCCAAGACGCTGACCAAGGACGTTGCCTCGTACCTGACCGGCCACGGACTGCTGCCTGCCTACCCGGACGCCTCGCTCGAACGCGTCTCGGACTACCACGGCGTCGTTCGGATCCCGCCCGGGACGCCGAGCCCACGCGTCGGCGAGGTCGTCGTCGTGATCCCGAATCACGTCTGCCCGGTCATCGACCTGCGCGATTCATTCCTCGCGACCCGGGACGGGTCGATCGTCGGCGTGTGGCCCGTCGACGCCCGCGGCCGCAGCGGCTGACCCGACTGATGGCGCTGCGGCTGATCGCGCTGGCTGCATGGTCCTTGCTGGTTGGATCGTCGAGCTCGGGATGAAGTTGGACAAGCCATGGTCCGAGGCGGTCGGGCCGTGACGGCTCGCTAGACTGGATCGCGATGTACTACGTCCAGCACGGCAGCGTCCCGCGCCAGCGCCACACCCAGCACCGGGCGCCCGACGGCAGCCTGCACGCGGAGGAGCTGTTCGGCGTCGAGGGGTTCTCCGGGCGCAGCTCCCTGCTGTACCACCTCACGCCGCCGACCCGGACGCACAAGGTCGAGGCGGTGCGGAAGGTCAGGCTCGAGGCGGCCAACGAGGACGTGCATCGACACCACCTGACCAAGACCGGCGACGTCCCACCGAAGGGCGATGCGATCTCCGGGCGCATCCCCCTGTACTTCAACAGCGACGTCGTGTTCGGGATCGTCCGACCGGCCGAGCCCATGCCCGCGGGAGCGTTCTACCGCAACGGCGTGGCCGACGAGATGCTGTACGTCCACGAGGGGACCGGGGTCTGCGACACCATCTTCGGGCCCTTGCGGTACGGCCCTGGCGACTATCTCGTGCTGCCCATCGGGACGACCTGGCGGCTCGACCCCGACAAGGGCTCGGAGCAACGGATGCTGTACCTCGAGGCGCCGTCGGAGATCGAGCCGCCGAAGCGCTACCGCAACGACTACGGCCAGCTGCTCGAGCATTCGCCGTACTCGCAGCGCGACCTGCACCAGCCCGACGACGTTGCGCCGAAATCGGACGAGGGCGACTTCGTCATCCATGTCCGCTCGACCGACCTCGTCACGGCCTACCACTACCGCCATCACCCCTTCGACCTGGTCGGCTGGGACGGCTACCTGTGGCCGTTCCGATTCAACATCGCCGACTTCCAGCCGATCACGGGCCGCGTCCATCAGCCACCGCCGGTCCACCAGACGTTCCAGGCGCGCAACTTCGTGGTGTGCTCGTTCGTGCCTCGCAAGTTCGACTACCACCCGCTCGCGATCCCGGCGCCGTACAACCACTCGAACATCAACAGCGACGAGGTCATCTACTACGTCGCCGGCAACTTCATGAGCCGCCGCGGCGTGGAGATCGCCTCGTTCACGCTCCACCCGGCCGGGATCCCGCACGGCCCGCACCCGGGCTCGGTCGAGGCGTCGATCGGCAAGGACGCGACCGAGGAGCTCGCGGTCATGGTCGACACGTTCCACCCGCTCAAGCTCACCAAGGCCGCGCTCGACCTCGATGACGACCGCTACCCGTACTCGTGGCTGCCGCCGGAGGACGCACAGGGGCACGCCTCGGAGCTCGCGGAACGAGGCCCGGAGGCGTTCCCGGACTGAACCGCGCCGCGGTGGCAGGATGGTCCACGTGGCCATTCGGACTCGAATCCTGGGGTTGATCGCCTGTGTCGTGGTCACGGCATGCCAGGCGCAACTGGGCCCGACCAATCGCCCGACGATCGAAGCCGCGGCGCCAACCGACGGCAGTGCCACTGCGACGATCAGGGCTGCACAATCGGAGATTGCCATGCATACGCCTGAAACGACGCCGGCGGGTACGTTCACGCTCACGAGCAGCGCGTTCAAGGAAGGCGGGGCGATCCCGCGGACCTACGCCTGCGACGGGCAGGACACCTCCCCGCCGCTCGAATGGACCGGAGCGCCAGATGGAGCGGCGTTCCTCGCCCTCGTGATGACCGACCCCGACGCCGGTGGCTTCGTCCACTGGGTGTTCTTCAACGTCGAGGCCACTGCGAGCGGCGGGATTCCGACGGGCTTCTCGGCGTCACCGGACGGCCCTGCGCAGGGTCGCAACAGCTTCGGAAAGGCCGGGTACGGTGGGCCATGCCCGCCGAGTGGCACCCACCACTACGTCTTCCGGTTCATCGCGCTCGATGCCGCGCTCGCCCTGACCGGCACCCCGTCCGCGAGCCAGGTCCTGGACGCCGCGCGGGGCCACACCCTGGGCGAGACGAAGCTGACGGGAACGTACCGGAAGGGCGGCTGACCCGGCCAGAGGTTCTTCACTCGTCGGCGATTCGGAGCTCCGCCGCGCTCGATGCGGCACCGGCGCTGGTCTGCGCGATGACGACGCCGGCGAGGATCATCGCGCCGCCGACGAGCTGCAGCGGTTCGAGCCGCTCCTGGAGCAGCAGGCTCGCCAGGACGATCGTCCAGATCGGCTCGACCGTGCTCACGATCGAGGCGCGCGCCGCGCCGATCCGGTGCGCCCCCGCGTAGAACGCCTGCACGGCGATGAACGTCGAGACGACTCCGACGCCGGCCAGGCCGACCCAGGCACCCGACGGAATCTGTGCGGGGAGGACCGGGCGACCGAGCGCGAGGGCGCTGACCCAGTACGTCACCGCGGTCGCCGAGAGCATGACGACACCCGCGGCGAGCGGATCGACGACCCCGGCGCCGGCCTCCGCCCCGACCCCGCTGCGGCCCTCGCCGGAGAGCCGCGCTGACAGCACGATCCAGACCGAGTAGATCACCGGCGACGCCGCGATCAGGACCAGGCCGGTCAGGGGCGGCGCCGAGGCGGCGTCGATGTTGCCGACGGCCAGCGCCACGCCCGCGAGCGCAATGGCGAGCGCACCCCAGGCGCGCCGGCCCTGGAGCGGCCGTCCGACCTGTAACGTGATCACGGCCACGAGCGCGGGGTAGACGTAGACGATCAGCGCGGCCAGCGACGCCGACACGGTCTCGAGGCCCGCGAAGTACGTTGCCGAGTTCCCCGTGTAGAGGACGCCCAGCGAGATCGCGATCGCGAGATCGCGGCGGCGCATGCGCCGAAGGCCGGCGCGGGAGGATTCGCGCAGGAGCAACCACGCCCAGGCGAGCCCGGCGCCGATCAGGAACCGCCACGCCATGAGCACGTGCCAGCCGACCCCCTCGGCGTAGACGGGCTTTGCGAACAGCGGGCCCGAACCGAACGCGAATGCGGAGATCACCGTCAGGGCGATTCCGAACGCGATGGCGCGGGGCATCGAGCGAGGCTAGCAGCGCGCCATGGGCAATATGCCGACGGCCGCGGGCGCGCCATACTCGGACCCCATGACCACCCTTGCCGCGATCTTCGAGCACAACCGGTGGGCCAACGAACAGCTCCTCGTGGCCTGCCGCGGACTGACCACCGAGCAGTACGCGACCACCGTCGACGGCACCTACGGCGAGCTCGGCGAGACGCTCGCCCATATCGCCTCGGGCGAGCTGTTCTATACGCTCCTCCTGACCGGCTGGGTGCCCGATACGGCGTGGCAGCAGGACGACCCGTTTCCAGGCGTCGAACCACTGCTCGAGATCGTTCGCGAGACCGGCCCGCGCCTGCACGCAGCGGCCGCCTCGATCCGCGGCGAGCAACCCATCGAGCGCGACCCGGGCGAGCTGATCCCCGCCAGCGTGATTCTCGTCCAGGCGATCAACCACGCAACCGAGCATCGGGCCCACGCGACGACGATCCTGACCCAGCTCGGGATCAGGCCTCCCGCCATCGACGGCTGGCACTTCGGCGGGTTCGAATAGCCGATGCCCGAAGAGCGGCGCCTGGTCACCATGCCCCGCCCTCCCGCATCCGCGCCGGGCTCGGCGTGCTCACCGACTGGGCCGAGATCCGTGGACTACGCCTTCGATGTGTCCTCGGCGCCCAATCCGAACAAGGGCAGGCACGTCTCCAGGCCCTCGATCGCGAGGGTCGGCCGCGGGCGGGACCGCCAGTCGGCCAGGGTCATTCGGAACCGCTGGGTGTCGCGAGGGATCCCGTGCGGCGCCAGGCGCCCGAACCCGTTGGGCTGGTACCCGACGCCGAGGCTGACCCGGTTGGAGGCCGGGTTGTCGAGGAACGCCTCGGTCTCCGCGACCTGGGCACCGAGGTGGTCGAAGGCAAGGCCGAGGACGGCCTGCCGCATCAGCTTGCCGACGCCTCGGCCCTGGAACTCGAAGCCGAGCCACGATCCCGTGTGCACCGTCCGCAGCGCCGGGAACCGGTCGGCGCGCAGGTCCTGGAATCCACGCGGCGTGCCCCGCTCGTAGACCCCGAACGTGAGCGTCCAGGAGTCCGCCGACCAGCGCCCCCGGCTGCCCATCCACCACTGGTACGACTCGACGTTGCGCTGCGCGGTCGGCACGTCGGTGAACGGGATCGCGAAGGGCATCTCGCCCGCGGGATGCAGGCCCGCTTCGATGATGTCGGCGAAGGCCGGCAATTCTGCTTCCGTGGGATATCGCAGCTCCAGGTCGCCCGTGCGGAGCCGCAGGTCGTACAGCGGCCAGAGGTCGCGGAGCCCGAACGCGGAGGCGGTCATCCCGGCATCATACGGACGTGACGAGCGCGTTCCGCAGCCGGATCCTCGGGGGCGAGACCCTGTTCGGCGCCTGGGCAAGCCTCGGCTCGCCAGGATCGGCGGAGCTCCTCGGCAGGTCCGGCCTCGACTGGGTCGTCGTCGACCTGGAGCACGGCAACACGACGGAATCCGAGCTGCTCGCGCACCTGACCGCGATCGAGGCCAGCGGGTCCGTCGCGCTCGTCCGGCCACAGTCCGGTGAGCGGTTGCGCATCGGGCGCGCGCTCGACATGGGCGCCTCAGGCGTCGTCGTCCCACGGCTCGACACGGCCGAGCAGGTTCGCGAGGCGATGAGCTTCCTGCGCTACCCGCCGGCGGGCCAGCGCGGCGTCGCACTCCTGACTCGCGGCGCGCGCCTGGGAACGGTGAATCACGCGGGCGTGGCCGCCCTCAACGACGACATCACCGGCATCTTCCAGATCGAATCACCATCGGCCCTCGAGGCGGCCGACGACTTCGCGGCGATCGATGGCGTGGACGTGCTGTTCGTCGGCCCGGCCGACCTGTCGCACTCGCTCGGGGTTCCCGGGCAGTTCGCGAACCCCGCCTACCAGGCAGGCCTCAGGCGGGTCGTCGACGCGTGCCGCGCCCATGGCAAGGCGGCGGGAATCCTCCTGTACGACGCCGCGTCGTTCAGGCCGCACCTGGACCTCGGATTCACGTTCGTCGGAATCGGCGCCGACATCAGCTTCGTGAACGACGGGATCAAGGCGGCGCTCGCCGCAGCGCGAGGCGGCTGACCGACTCGATGCCGCCAGCCGGCAAGCTGGACCTCGTTGCTGCAGAGGCCTGGATCCGAAGCATCGTGACGCCCACCGGGCCGATCGAGCTTGTCCGCGTCCGCCCCTGGGCGAGCGTGGTCACCGTGCCAACCGCCGACGGACCCGCGTGGTTCAAGGCGTGCCAGCCGGCGCAGGCGTTCGAACCGCGGCTGACCGCCGAGCTGTTCCGGCGCTGGCCCGATCGGGTCATCCGCGTGCTGGGGCATGATGCCGACCGGGCCTGGCTGCTGACCGCGGACGCCGGCCGATCGATCGGGAGCCTCGGCAACCCGCCGGAGATCTGGGAACGGATCCTTCCGCGCTATGCCGAGCTGCAACGTGGCGAGCAGACATGGATAGCCGACCACCTGGAGCACGCTGTGCTCGACCTGCGGGTCTCGATGCTGCCGGAGCGCTACGAGATGCTCCTGTCGCGCGAGCTGCCACTCGAACCGAGCGAGATCGAGGCAGCCCGAAGGTTTGCGCCGCAGTTCGCCGAGCTCTGCGCTGAGGTCGCGGCAGAGTCGCCGGGCGACTCGATCCAGCACGACGACCTGCACGTGAACGGCGTATTCGTGCGCGGGAGCGAGCTGCGGGTCGTCGATTGGGGCGACGCGTCGATCGGCCACCCGTTCGCGTCGCTGTACGTCATGTTCCGATTCCTCGAGCGCGAGAACGGCCTGCGACCCGACGATCCGTGGTTCCCAAGACTCCGCGACGCGTACCTCGAGCCGTGGGGCTCCAACCTCGTCCCCGCGTTCGATCGGGCCCTGCGGGTCGAGGCGTTCGCCCACCCGATCGCATGGATGCGGCATCGCGACCCGATGTCGCCCGAGGCCCGCGCCGATTTCGACGTCGAGTTCGCCGTCGTCCTGCGGCGAGCGCTCGCTCGCATCGCAGGCTAGATGCGCATCGCCGGCTGGCGGGCACGGCCGCCACCGTCGGCCCGATCGTGCGCAGGCTCGTACACTTCCCGGCGTGACTGATCTCACCGAGCGCGCGGTCGCTTCCAGGGTCCCGGGCCTGATCGACGAGAAGCTCAAGGTGCTCACCCGGCGCGACCCCCTGACCGTCGCTCCGGGCACCTCGCTGCAGGGCTGTCTCGAGGTCATCCGCAGCGCGGGCACGGCCGATTCGGTGTTCGTGACCGATCCCGCCGGCCGCCTGCTCGGCGTCCTGACGGAGCGCGACATCTTCGCCCGCCTGGTGGTCCCGGGCACGGACCTCGCGCAGCCCGTCGAGCGCCTGATGGTCGACCACCCGAACGTGCTGCACATCGACGAGCCCGTCCGTCGCGCGATCGAGCTCATGCAGACCGGCCTGTTCCGGAACATCCCCCTCGTGGACGACGACCGCGTGCTCGTCGGCGTCGTGCGCCCGGTCGACGTCCTCAAGTACCTCGCCGAGGCGTTTCCCGAGGAGCTGCTGAACCTCCCGCCCCGACCGCACCAGCGGATGACCGAGACGGAGGGCGCGTGAGCACGGAGGCTCCGCCGAAGGCCATCCCCACGACCGAGAAGCAGCTCGAACGGGTCACAATCCGGTTCGCCGGCGATTCCGGCGACGGCATGCAGCTCACCGGGACCCAGTTCACCAAGAACGCCGCCGCGTTCGGCAATGACATCAGCACGTTCCCCGACTACCCGGCCGAGATCCGTGCCCCCGCCGGCTCGCTGCCCGGCGTCTCCGGCTTCCAGCTGAGCTTCTCGAGCACCGACATCCACACGCCGGGCGACGCCCCGGACGTGCTCGTGGCGATGAACCCGGCGGCGCTCAAGGCGAACCTGGCCGAGCTCCCCGCAGGCGGCGCGCTGATCGTGAACGAGGACGCGTTCACGGCGCAGAACCTGCAGAAGGTCAACTACGCGAGCAACCCGCTCAGCGACGGTTCGCTCAGCCCCTGGAACGTGTTCAGCGTCCCGATCTCCACGCTGAACTCGCGCGCCCTCGAGGGCCTCGGCCTGACCAACAAGCAGGTCGACCTGACCAAGAACTTCTTCGCCCTTGGCCTGATGTTCTGGCTGTACGAGCGCGACATGACGGCGACCGTCGCCTGGATCGACGACAAGTTCTCGAAGCGGGCCGAGATCGCCGAGGGCAACAAGCGCGCCCTGAAGGCCGGCTACAACTTCGGCGAGACGACCGAGATCTTCCACGAGCGGTATGTCGTCCCGCCGGCGAAGCTCGCGCCGGGCCACTACCGGAACATCACCGGCAACGAGGCGACGGCGCTCGGGTTCGTGGCGGCCTCGCGGCTCGCCAGGCGCGACCTGTTCTACGGCTCGTACCCGATCACGCCCGCCTCGGACATCCTGCACCAGCTCGCCGGCTACAAGAACTTCGGGGTCAAGACGTTCCAGGCCGAGGACGAGATCGCAGCGATCGGCGCGGCCATCGGGGCGAGCTATGGGGGCGCCATGGGCATGACCGCGTCGTCCGGCCCCGGCATCGCGCTCAAGAGCGAGGCCCTCGGGCGCGCGGTGATGGTCGAGCTGCCGCTCGTCGTCGTCGACGTTCAGCGGGCCGGCCCATCGACCGGGATGCCCACGAAGACCGAGCAGGCGGACCTGCTCCAGGTGCTCTACGGCCGCAACTCGGACTCCCCGGTCGCGGTGGTCGCGCCCGCAACCCCCGCCGAGTGCTTCACCTTCTCGATCGAGGCGTGGCGGCTTGCGCTCAAGTACATGACCCCCGTCGTGTACCTGTCCGACGCGTTCCTGGCCAGCGGCGCGGAGCCCTGGAAGATCCCGAGCGTCGACGACCTGCCGTCGATCGAGGTCCCGAACCGCACCGAGCGCGAGGGCTTCTACGCGTACCGCCGTGACGAGACCACCCTGGCTCGACCATGGGCCGTGCCGGGGACGCCCGGCCTCGAGCACCGCATCGGCGGCCTCGAGAAGGCGGACATCAGCGGCAATGTCAGCTACGACCCCGACAACCACCACCGGATGCAGCTCCTGCGCCAGGCGAAGATCGCCGGCATCGCGGCGGACATCCCGCCGCTCGACGTCTACGGTCCTCCGGAGGGCGACCTGCTGATCCTCGGCTGGGGCTCGACGTACGGTGCGATCCGGAGCGCGGTCGAGCGGCTCCAGGGCCGCGGCGCGTCCGTCGCCCACGCCCATATCCGGTACCTGAACCCGTTCCCCGCGAATACCGGCGACGTCGTCCGCGCCTACCGGCGCGTGCTCATTCCGGAGGTCAACCTCGGCCAGCTGTCGATGCTGATCCGCGCCAGGTACCTCGTCGATGCCGTCGGCTACAACAAGGTCCGTGGCAAGCCGTTCCGCATCGCGGAGCTCGAGGCCGAGGCCGCGCGCGTCCTCGCCACCCTGGGGGTCAAGGTCGCATGACCGACACGATCAACGGCGCCGGCAACGGCGCCGGCAACGGCGCAGCCAGGGGCGCGAACGGCGCGGGTCCGGTCGCCGCGGCCGTCGAGCTGCCGGTGTTGACCCGGAAGGACTTCGTCTCCGACCAGGAGGTCCGCTGGTGCCCCGGCTGCGGCGACTACTCGATCCTGGCCCAGACCCAGAAGGTGATGCCGGACTTCGGCTACCCGAAGGAGAAGATCGTCTTCATCTCCGGGATCGGCTGCTCGGGCCGCCTGCCGTACTACATGAACACGTACGGCTTCCACACGATCCACGGCCGAGCGCCGGCGATCGCCACCGGCCTCAAGGCCGCGCGACCGGACCTCATGGTCTGGGTGATCACCGGTGACGGCGACGCGCTGTCGATCGGCGGCAACCACCTCGTCCATGCCCTGCGCCGGAACGTGGACGTGCGAATCATCATGTTCAACAACCGGATCTACGGGCTGACCAAGGGCCAGGCCAGCCCCACCTCCGAGCTCGGCAAGGTCACCAAGTCGTCGCCGTACGGCACGATCGACTTCCCGGTCAGCCCGCTCGCGATCGCCCTCGCCGCAGAGGCGACGTTCATCGCCCGCTCAGTTGACACGTTCACGGAGCACATGCAGACGACCCTCAACGCCGCCGGCATGCATCACGGCTCGACCTTCGTCGAAGTCCTGCAGAACTGCAACATCTTCAACGACGGCGCGCACCGCGAGTTCACCGACCGTGAGGTCCGCGAGGACCGCACGGTCGTCCTCGAGCACGGCAAGCCGATGGTCTTCGGCAAGGATCGCAACAAGGGCATCCGCCTCGCGGGGCACCAACCCGAGGTCGTCACGATCGGCGAGAAGGGCATCACCGAGGCCGACATCCTCGTCCACGACGAGACCGACCCGCTGATCGCGTTCATGCTCGCCCACATCTACTGGCCCGAGTTCCCGGTCCCCGTCGGCGTGATCCGGCGCATCTCCCGCCCGACCCACGACCAGATGCTCACCGACCAGCTCGCCCAGGCGACCGCCAGCCGTGGCCAGGGTGATCTTCGCAAGCTGCTCAACACCGGCGAAACCTGGACGGTCGAATAGGAGCGCCGAGTTGATCTGCCCGGTCTGCCGTTTCGGGAACTTTCCGGGCGACGACACGTGCGCCAACTGCGGCGCCGACCTCTGGAACGCCGACACGCCGCAGGGCATCACGACGTTCCGCGGCCAGCTGCTCGGCCTCCACCTGGATGAGCTCGGGCTGCCGGCGCCGAACCTCATCGAGGCGGGCGCCACGATCGACGAGGCGATCCGGCGGATGCAGGGCGACGGCGTGGACTGCCTGCTCGTCACGGATGGCGGGGCGCTCGTCGGCATCTTCACCGACCGCGACGCGATCCTGAAGGTCGCGGGGCAGCCGACGGCGGGCCGAACCATCGGCGAGGTCATGACCCAGGATCCCGTCATCCTGCGCGGCGGCGACCCGGTCGCGGTCGCGATCCACAAGATGGCCGTCGGAGGGTTCAGGCACGTGCCGTTCGTCAAGGGTGGCATCCCGGTCGGCGTCGTGTCGGCGCGGGACGTGTTCCGGCACCTCGCCGCCGACCTTGCCTGAGGCGGCACTCACCATCCGCTCGGTCGTCGTCCTCGCCGACGACCTCATCTGGGCCTCGCGCCTGTCCGAAGCGATCGCGGCCGCCGGCGCCCGCGCACGACCCGCTCGTCGGATCGCCGATCTCGAGCGGCTCCTCGCGCCGGAAGGCGGCGGGGATGGGCTCGTGATCATCGACCTGACCGCCCGCGCCTACGACGGCGTCGAGGCCATCCGCGCAGCGATCGCGGCCGGCGCCCGGGTCGTCGCCGTCGGGCAGCACGACGACGTGCCGCTTCGG
>DASQIK010000056.1:0-1904 GCA_035631615.1 Candidatus Dormiibacterota bacterium
GAGCCGGCCACGGACGCGAGCCGCCACGCCGAGCCGGTCGATCGGCTCGATCACGTCGCGACTCTCGCCGCTGCACACGCTGAGCAGCCGGATCGGCGCATCGCCAGCGGCCCGCAAGGCTCGTGCGACCTGGTCCTGCACGATCGCAAGCCGCCGGGCGAGCTGGGTCGTCGCGTCCTCGTAGCCGCGATGCCACTCGATCCAGTCGCGGGGCACGGCATCGCCGGTCACTTCCGGCGCCGCTCTACAGGCGCTCGAACCGGTCGACCGGGAGGACGAACACGGTCGCGCCGCCCACCTCGACCTCGAGCGGGTAGGGCATGAAGAACTCCCCGGGTTCCATGATCGGCGGCATCGGGTTCACGACCTGGGTCCTGGCCGTGCAGTGCTCGGCGATGATCGACATCACGTCGCCGACGCGGTCGTCCTCGACGCCGAGCATGATCGTCGCGTTCGATTGCTTGAGGAAGCCGCCGGAGGAGTGCAGCCGCGTCGCGCGGTAGTCCCTCTCGAGGAGCCCATCGACCAGTGCGCCGGCGTCCTCGTTGTGGATGATCGCGACGACCAGCTTCACGGGCGGGAGTATAGGCCCGGGGTTTGGGGTCGCCACGATCCTCGAGGCGGCTGCAGTGTGCCCAGCGCAAGGCGGAGGCGAGCAGGCGCGCGAGCGCACTCGAACGTGCGTGAGCGCGCCCGCGTAGCCGACAACGCAGCGATGGGTGCGCTGCGGCGGCCTCGATCGATTGTTCGATTGACGGGCATCCCCATCGGTGTACGATCGGCCGGCCTTGACGCCCGACCCCCTGTTGCTTGCGGCAATCCGCGCGGTAGCGCGCAGCGGTGACCCCGACGCCACGCTCGACGAGCTCCTCGAGATCTGCCTGCGCGCGGCCGGCGCCGAGCGCGCGGCGGCGTTCCTGTGGGTCGCCGACCAAGGCGGCCTGGCCATCGCCGGATCGCGCGGCTACCCGCCGGACGACATCCCGACGCTGGAGGCCGCGGTCGGCGCGGCGGACCACGCGGTCCAGCTGGCCGCGCAGGAGCGCATCCAGACGACGTCCAGGGCAGACGGTGGCCGGGTGCTCTCGGCTTGGCCGATCGTCGTCGGCAGGGATGGCATCGAGGAGCCGATCGGCGCGCTCGCGGTCGAGGGCGCAAGCGCACCCGGAGACGAGGTCGCCCAGCGCGTCGCTGCGATCGCCGATCTCGCCGCGGTCGTCGTCGACCGGGCGCGTCTCGCCTCGCTCGCTGACGAGCGGATCGACTGGGCGGAGCGAGTCGCCAACTCGGACCAGCTCACCGGCCTGGCGAATGCCAGCACCCTGTCACGGGTCCTCGAGCTCGAGATCGCGCGTGCCGCGCGCCAGCGCTCGGAGCTGTCCGTCGCGGTCTTCGACGTGGACGACCTGACCGGCTACAACGACGCCAACGGCCGGCCTGCCGGCGACGAGGTGCTGCGCGAGGTCGCGGCGGTCGTCGGCCAGTCCGTGCGCCTCGTCGACACGGTGGCGCGGTGGGGCGGCGACGAGTTCATGCTCGTTGCGCCCGGGGCGACGGGGACGACCGTCGTCCGGCGCGTCGTCGAGTCGGTGGCCGGCATCACGCTGGCCGGCAACCGGCGGGTGACCATCTCGGCCGGCCTGGCACACTTCCCGGCCGACGGCACGAGCGGCGATGCGCTCGTCGAGGCCGCACACGCAGCGCTCAGGTCGGCGCGCGCCGCCGGTCCAGGAACCCTCGCCGAGTCGAGTCGCGCGACCTAGGTCTGTTCTCCCAAGACATTGGTGACAAACGAGGAGCCCGTCACCGAGTAGGTTGAGAGCGCTGACTCTTCAATCACTCGGGAGGGCTCCTCGATGCATTGTCACCCGAATGCGCGCCGCACACCACGTGGTCGAGCCGAG
>DASQIK010000057.1:0-1722 GCA_035631615.1 Candidatus Dormiibacterota bacterium
GAGCGGCAGGTTGCGCTCGGCCGGTTCGTCGAGTACTACAACGACGTGCGCCCTCACCTGGGCCTCGGCGGACAGACACCTCGTCAGCGGCTTCTGCTGAAGTTGGCCGCGTGACTGATACCAACGTCTTGGGGGACTACAACGAGGGCTCGCTGCAAGCCGCGGATCGTGCCAGCGGGGTAGGGTGGACCGACACACAGCAGGAGGCCCAGGTGGACAAGATCACGCCCTGTCTCTGGTTCGACGGCAACGCCGAGGACGCCGCGCGGTTCTATACGGCACTGATCCCCAACAGCCGGATCGTCGCGATCAACAGGTCACCGGCGGACACGCCGAGCGGGCCCAGGGAGTCGGTCCTGACGGTCGACTTCAGCCTCGATGGCCGCTCGTACATCGGGCTCAACGGCGGGCCAGACTTCAGGTTCAACGAGGCCATCTCGCTGTCGATCGACTGCGACGACCAGGCCGAGGTCGACCGCTACTGGCATGCGCTGACCGCCGACGGCGGCGAGGAGAGCGTCTGCGGCTGGCTCAAGGACAAGTTCGGGCTGTCGTGGCAGGTCGTGCCGCGCCGGATGACCGAGATGTTCGCGAGCCAGGACTGGCTGGCTGCCGAACGAGCCATGAAGGCCATGCTCGAGATGCGCAAGATCGACCTCGCCGAGCTCGAGCGCGCCTTCGCGGGCGACGCCGTCGGGGCGGGCTCGTCGGCGCTGTAGGTGCCCGTCCGAACCGTCGTCGAGCACGGGACGAGGGACAAGCGGTCGGTGGCGTTCAGCCTCGATTGGCCGGGGTGGAACCGCGGCGCCAAGAGCGCCACGGTCGCGCTGGAGACGCTCGAGGCGTATCGACCACGCTACCGGCCGATCGCGGAGCTCGCCGGGATGGCGAGCGAGTTCGACGCCGCCGGACGGCTCGAGGTCGTCGAGGACCGGGTCGGCACCGGCTCGACCGCCTTCTGGGGCATCTCGTTCTCGCCGTCCTCGACGGAGCACAGCCAGCTGGGTGAGGCCGACCTCGACCGCAGGCTGACGCTGCTGCAGGCGGCGTGGACGTTCTTCGACGACGTCGCGGCGCGCGTCACGCCGGAGATGCGGCCGGGGCCCCGCGGCGGTGGGCGCGATCGCGATCACATCATTCGGCACGTGCAGCGGGTCGAGCGCCTCGACTTCGCCGCGCGAGTTGGCCTCACGTTCGAGGACCACCCGGCGCTCAGCGGCGACCAGCTCCGAGATCACCGCGCGGCATACCTCGAGGCGATCCGGGCCTGCAACGCGGGCAGGGTCCGGAAGCAGATGCGCTCGTGGACGCTGCCGTTCCTGATCCGGCACTCCGCCTTCCACACGCTCGACCACGCCTGGGAGATGCAGGACAAGGACCTCTCCGCCGAGGACTCCGCGAGGTCCGCCCGTCCGGCCTGATCCGAGGCCTCCCGCAGGAAACCCGGGCGATGGTCACCCCGCGACCAAATCTGGCGGTTCGCGAGCGTTTTGCTGGTACCGCCTCGTCATGGGGCGGCACCAGACGCGAGGCACGTGCTCGACCGCACTGGACAAACTCGACGCCGCCAGTCCCGAGACGCCCACGGGGCAGAACCGGCCGATCAACCCCTGAAAAAGGTCACCCGGTGACCATCGACGTCGCGTTCGGGTCCTCCGTCGCGTTCGGGGTACCCGACGCGTTCGGGCCCTCCGCCGCGCGGAACCCGGCGCCGCGCGGCGG
>DASQIK010000058.1:0-40139 GCA_035631615.1 Candidatus Dormiibacterota bacterium
CGGCTGGCCAGGGCTGGCCGATCACTCGCGCGCGCCCGCCGGAAGGTTCGAGATTCGGTCGGCCGATTGTAGCGGAGCCCCGTGCCTAGACTCCGACGACGACCTCGTCGCGCGGGAAGTTGGTGATCCGGGCGACGCGTCCGGCGTCGACGTCCAGGATCACGAGATCCTCGATCCGGACGCCCGTCTCGCCCTCGATGTAGATGCCCGGCTCGACCGAGAACACGGTCCGGCGCGGGAGCGGCTCGTCAGGACTCCGCTTGCCGAGACCGGGCAGCTCGTGCGTGGCCAGCCCGATTCCGTGCCCGAGCCCGTGGCCGTAGGTCGGGAAGCGCCCATCGGCGTCGATGACGTCGCGGGCCATCTGGTCGTAGGTGCGGCCCGACGGCAGCGCGACCCCTCGCTGTGCCGACGAGACCGCCTCCCACAGGCTCTCGAACACGACGTCCTGCGAGGCGGCCACCGTCCGGTAGACGGCGAGGTCGCGCTCGGTCGGCTCGCCGACGAACAGCGTGCGGGTCATGTCGCTCCGGTAGCCCTCGACCTGGGCGCCGAAGTCGAACAGCAGGACCTTGCCCGTCTCGACCTTGCGCAAGCCAGGCGCACCGTGCGGCAGCGCCGCCTCGGCGCCCGCGAGGCACGCGACGTCGAACGCGAGGCGGTCGGCGCCGCCGGTGCGGATTCGCCACTCGAGATCGAGCGCGAGCTCCTTCTCCGTGACGCCCGGGCGGATCGACGGCAGGAGCGACGCCAGTGCCCGGTCGGCGACGGCGCACGCGGCGGCGACACGCTCCAGCTCCGACGGCTCCTTCAGCTGGCGATCGGTCTCGACCCAACCCTCGATGGCGAGAAGCTCCACCCCGGGCGCCGCGGCGATCAGCCGCTCCCAGGTGAGATGCGGGATGGTCATCGCCTCGATCGCGACGCGCTTGACGCCGGTGGCGGCCATGAGATCCGCCCAGACGTCGACGAGCTGGCGCTCGATCTCGTACAGCGTCGAGTCCGGCGCGTCGCGCTTGACCGCGATCGTGTACCGGCTGTCGGCGAGGACCCACAGGTCGTCGAGGCCGACGAGGAACTTGCCCGAGTCGCCCGAGCCCGTGACCTCGCTCTCGTCGAACGGCAGCCCGGTCAGGTAGCGCATGTGCTCCCAGCGCACGCCGAAGTAGCCGTCGACGCCCTCCCGGGTCATGCGCTCCCGAAGCCTGCGCAGTCGCTCCGGCCGCGCCGCCCGATCCGCGTCGGCCCAGCGCGCCCGATCCGACGCGGTGGGCGGCGCCGGGAAGTCGGCGGGATGCGGCCAGCTCGCGGGCATCAGGCGGCGGAGCGGCTCGGTCATCGCGGCGGCCTCACGGGTAATACTTGTGGATGTTCGCGGTCTGCTCCGCGAGGGTCTTCGCAAAGATGTTCTTGCCCGTGTTCGGCAGCGCGAGGAAGTACAGGTAGCCGGCCGTCTGGTCGGGGTTCAGCGCGGCGTCGATGTCGATGGTCGTGGGCGTCGAGATCGGCCCGGGGATGAGGCCGGTGACCTGGTATGTCTGCCATGGCTGCATCGCCTTCGAGACCTGCAGGTCGGCGATCTTCGTCTTGATCGCCTCCCAGAAGAAGAACGTCTTCCATTCCTCGATCGGGATCGTCGCGAGGAGGTCGGTGTCCCGCGCATAGATCACGGTCGGCTCCGAGCCGAGCAGTGGCACGAAGCCGTGCAGGCGGTCCAGGCGGTTCTGGTAGACGCCCGCGACGAGCGCCTTCTCATCCGGCTGGGCCGTCTCGTGCTGGACGATCGAAGCCAGGCTCAGGATCTGGTAGAAGTTCAGGCCCCTGGCCTTGGGCACCGTCATCCGCTGCTGTCCGACCGCCGCGTAGAACTTGTCGAGCTGCATCCGGATCAGGGCCTCGGCGTCGGTGACCGTGTACGGGCCCCCGTTCGCCGACGTGACCAGCTCGTACGTCGCCGGGTACAGGAAGCCCTCGAGGCTGGCGCCGGCCGGCAGGCCGGCCTCGGTCAGCCACGGGTAGTCCGCCAGGATCTTCTGGGTGGGGTGCTTCGCGAGCTGGTAGTACGCCGCCGGGTCGACGCCGGACGTGATGGTCTCGAGCAGCGCGGTCTGCTGCTCGAGGCGGAGGCCCTCGCGGAACGTGACCTTGACCGTCGTCACCTGCACCCTGTCGCGGACCAGGGCCGCCACGACCTCCGCCGGCGTCATGTTGTGCCTGAGCACGAAATCGCCGGCGGTCAGCTGGGTGTTCAAGTTCGCTTCGAGCGCCACGAAGAGAAAGGCGTGCTCGCTGGTGATGAAGCCACCCTGGAGAAGGCGCGGAGCCAGCTGCGAGATCGTCTCACGCGGATTCACCGTGAACACGGCCTCGGTCGGGTCGGTTCCGGCCGGCGCAGTGATGGCGCTGCCAAGGTCCTCGCGCACGAAATCTCCGATGAACGGGAACCTCGTGATCGAGCTCGGGTTGTCCCATGCCCAGCCGACGATGCCCGCCCGGACAAGCGGGCGGAGGGCCGTGAGGAGGACCACGAGGACGAGCACCGCCAGGCCGCCCGCGAACAGCAGGAACCGGACGAAGCCGGGCAGCCGGAGGCCGCGCTTCCCGTCGGGGCCACCGTTCCCGTTGGGCCCGCGGCCGCGAGCGTCGCCGAGTGGATTGCCCCGGCCATCGGAAGCCCGCCACGACGGCATCTCCGGCTCCCGTGGCGCGCGGCCGTTGCGGACGGTCACCCGGCCACGGGTCCCGCGCCACGCCGGGCGTCGAGCTCGTCCTGGAGGATGATCGCCGCTGCCTCTCGATCCACGCGCTCACGATAGCGGTCGCGCTGCGTCGGCGAAGGGGCGCCGCCGGACCGCCCCCGTGGCATCGGGCCGAGCCGGGACTCGGCGAGGTGGCTCGACAGCCGCTCGTCGCGCATCGTCACCGGCAGCCCGAGACGCTCCCCGATGGCCGTCGCCCAGGCGGCGGCGGCCCTGGCCATGGGGCCCTCGTTGCCGTTCGCCTCGAGCGGCAGCCCGACCACCAGCTCGACGACCCGCTGCTCGGTGACGACGCGGGCAAGCACCACCGCGTCATCGGCGGGTGCCAGGGAGCGCGCGCGGTTGACCGTCGCCAGCGGGCGCGCGGCAAATGCGTCGCGCTCCGCCACCGCGAGCCCGATCCGCCGCTCGCCCAGGTCGATCCCGAGGAGCGTGCCGCGGACGCCGCCGGGCAGGCCCGAGGCGTGGTTCGAGGTCATGGACCCGGCGTCGGCGAGGCCTGCGGCTCGCCGATGGCGAATGTGATCCGATCCGTGTGGGTCGGGATCGTCGACACCCAGTCGGGCCAGACGCTGATCTCGACGTCGCCGTAGTCGGCGAGGCGCGCACGGGCATCGCCGAGGAGGAGCCCCTTGATCTGGCCGATCAGCGCCGCCTGGTCGAAGCCATGGACCTCGGTCCCGTGGACCGACACTGGGTAGCTGATGACCTCGCCGGCGACGCTGGGAACGCCGACCTCGGAGGCGATGCTGCCCGCGAGGACCGCCCAGCCCGATGTCACCTTCGTCCGCAGGCGCGCCTCAGCCACCGCGCCAAGGGGCGTCGGATCCACCGCGATGACCGTTGCCTGGGCAGTGGCGTTGAGGTCGAACGTCGGTGCCTCGGTGTCGACGAACGTTGCGGGGTCCGTGGCATAGGTCGTGGCGCCGACCGCGCGCGTCTCGGGGAACAGTGTCAGCCCCACGGGGACGCCGGTTCGCGCGCTGACCTGCCGATCGAGGTCGGCATTGAGCGCCGCGTCGATCGCGGCCTTCGCGGCGTCGACGTCCTGGCTGCTGATGACCGTCGTCGGGGTGCTCGCGCCGCCGGTCGTCGCCTGCTCGTTGGTGACCTGGAGCAGGCGCCGATTCTGGCCTTTCGGGACGACGGTGATCGTGTTGTTGCCGACGTTCCCGTTGGGGCCGGCCGTCACGGCCTGCACGCCGACGCTCGCGGTCGAGGGCACGATCGTGAACGGGAACTGGATCGTGGCGTTGGGCAGCGTCACCGCCGCCTGGGTCGCGAACTCGATCCCGTCGGGCGTCTTCACGATGGCGCCGGCGTCGATCCGGTTCGCGCCGCCAGTGTCGAAGTTCGAGAACGTCACGGTCCCCGTCGCCTTCGTCTCGACGAGCTTCATGCCCGTTGCGGTGAACGTCTGGGCGGCCTGGAGCTGGAACGTGATCCGCTGCGCGGGGATCGCCAGGCCCGCTGGGTCGGGGGCGGTCACGTCGGCGCGCGCCTCGATCGTGAGCGCGAGGGGGCCGAGCTGCTCCGCGCGCGGGTGGAGCGTGATCGTCGCGGCCGGCAGCAGGTCGGCCGCGACCAGGCTGCCCACGATCACGAGGGCGATCAGCGCGACCCCGATTCCGATCGCGACGCCGGTTCGCACCGGGGGCCGCGGCGGCCCGACGATGGGCACCTTCGGCGAGCTGCGGCGCGGCAAGGTGACGAGGCTGGTCCCATCGGCATCCTCGGCGGCGTCGGAGGCACGGCGCTTGCGGATCGAGCCCGATGCCCTGGACGCGAGCGAGGACGCGAACCCGGGGGTCGTGGCCGCCGCGGCCGCTGCTGCGGCTGCAGCTCCGGCCGCTGCGTCGACCGGGACACTCCGTCCCTCGAACGCGGCGACGGACGGATGGACGACCAGCCCTGCGGCGACGGCAAGGGCGCGGGCCGACGCGTCGGCGCAGATGATCTCGATCCGCTTGCCGCGTTCCGCCGCCTCGCGGGCGAGGAGCCGGAAGTTGATCCGCGAGGTCGCGAGGCGCGAGCCGTACGGCAGCACCAGCGCGAGTCGATCCGCCTCTGCCGACCGGATGCGCGCGGCCGCGGACGTGATCTCGTCGTCGACGTCGAGGTAGATGAGCGGCGTGGGCGCCGGCGTGGGCGCCGGCTGGGGCGACGGTGCGGGCGCGTCGGTCTCGTCGGCCATCAGAGCTTCATCGACCGGATGACGCGCCGGAGCGAGGCGTCAAGCGGGTTCTGCGACGAGCCGAGCTCGATCGCCTGGAACGCGAGGCCCATCGGCGTGACGTCCTGCTGGTCCTCGAGCAGCTGCGTGTCGTCGCGCACGGTCTCGATCTGATCGGGCGCGAGAATCGTCACTTCCGGCGGGCGCGCGAACGGCAGCTGCCGGGCGAACGCCTCGTCGGCGAGGGCCGCGCGGATCTCGGGCAGGCGCGAGCCGCCGCCGCACAGGTAGATCCTGCCCGGCAGCAGGTCGCCGGCGGCGAGCTCATCCATCACCAGCTCCACTCCGGCCGCCCAGACGGCGACGTCATCGGACACGATGTCGCGCACCTCCGCGGCGCGATCGCCCGAGATGCCGCGGGCGTAGTCGACCTTCAGCGCCTCGGCGCGCGGGAACGGCAGCTCGAGCCGATCCGCGATCGACTTCGTGAACGCCCGCCCACCGAGCGCGAACATCCGCGTTCCCTCGATGCCGCCCTGGCGCACCAGCGCGACGTCGGTCGTGCCACCGCCGACGTCGACGAACAACGCGCCGCCCTGGCGCACCTGCTCGCTGTCGAGGACGCGCGCGACCGCGTACGGCTCGGCGACGACGGCGATCAGCTCCATCTGGAGCTTCGCGGCCACGGTCTGGAGCGCGCCGAGGTGGACCAGCGGCGCGAACGCGTCGAAGATCGCGATGCGGACGTTGCGGCCCTGGAACCCGATCGGGTTCGTCACTGCGTAGCCGTCGATCCAGGCGCCGACGACCGCCGCGTGGACGAGGCGCACATCGACGCTCTGGAGCCCCGTCTCCCAGGTCACGGAGCGCTCCGCCTCGCGCATCGCCTGGCGCTGGACGCCTTCGATGAGCCTGCCCAGCTCCGCCTCCGTGATCGGGATGTCGGCACGGACGCGCTGCTGGTCGTGGACGGTCGTGAAGCCCTTCACCAGCTCGCCGGCGATGCCGATCACCACCTGCTCTGGCCGGAATCCCGCCATCTCCTCCGCTTCCTGGAGGGCCACCGCGCAGTTGTCGACGACGGCGGAGATGTCGGCCACCGTGCCCGATTGCATGTGGGCGAGGCCCTGCCGCTTGCGCCCGACGCCCTTGACGAGGCCCTTGCCGCCCTCGATCTGGAACACGAGCGCCTTGGCGAACTCCGTCCCCACGTCGAGCGCGGTGCACGCCGTGAGTGCGTCGGGGCCCGTGTCACGGGTCCACAGGCGGCGGATGGCCGTCATAGGACCTGCGGGCGCTGCATCACCGCGGTGCGGATCGCCGCCAGCGCGTCACCGACGCCCTCGCGCTTCGTGCCGCGGCCCTGGGCCATCTCGGGGCGCCCGCCGCCCTTGCCGTCGATGGGACCGACGGCGAGCCTGACGAGATCCCCCGCCGAGATGCCGTTCGTGACCGCTGTCTCGTCCGCGGTGACGAAGACCTGCGGCTCGTCGGCGTCGAGGGCGAGCGCAATCACGTTCGCGTTGACCGCGGACCGGAGGTCCCTGGCGTAGCCCTTCATCGCGTCCGTTGACTCGAACGGGGCCGCGAGCGTGACGAGCGTGATGCCGTCAAAGCTCTCGACCGTTTCGCGCAGGTCCCCGGGCTTCGGCAGGCCGCTCGCTCCTCCGCCCTCGCGGAGCTTCCGCTTCGCCTCCCGCAGCTCGCCCTGGAGCGCGGCGATGCGATCCGCGACCGCGTCGACCGAGATCGCGCCGACGGTCGCCGCGGCGCGCTCGAGCTGATCGACCCGCGCCCGCAGGTGGGCATCGGCGCCGGCGCCCGTCAGCCCCTCGATCCGCCGCACGCCCGAGCCGATGCTCCGCTCGGTCGTGATCACGAAGCCGCCGATCTGGCCCGATGCGCGGCAGTGCGTGCCGCCGCACAGCTCGAAGCTGTAACCCTCGACCCGGACGGTGCGCACGGTCTCGCCGTACTTCTCGTCGAAGAACGCGTCGGCCCCGCGGTCGATCGCGCTGGCCATCGGCAGGAACTCCACCGTCACCGGCCGGTCCTCGCGAACGACGCGCCGGACCTCGTCCTCGATCGACCGCTTCTCGTCGGGGGTGAGCGCCCGATCGAACGGGAAGTCGAAGCGGAACCCGTCCGGGGTCACGAGCGAGCCGGCCTGCTTCGCCCGGTCGCCGACCACGTTCCGGAGCGCGCGGTGGAGCAGGTGCGTGCCCGTGTGGTTGCGCATCGTGTGCGCACGACGTCCCGCGTCCACCGTGGCCGTGACCGTCTCGCCCACGGCCAGCCGGCCACGAAGCGTGCCCCGGTGCACGATCAGTCCGGCTGCCTGCGTGCCTGCCACCCGCTGCGTGTCGGCGACCTCGAACGCGACGTTCCCGCCGAGCTCGATCGCCCCCCGATCACCGACCTGGCCACCGCCCTCAGGGTAGAACGCCGTTCGATCGAGCACGATCTCCGCCGCGGCGCCCGCCTCGGTCCGGAGCTCCTCGTCCCCCCTGGCCTCGAGGTCCTGGTATTCGATCCCATCGCGAACGATCGCGACGACCTTGCCGGTGGCGGTCGTCCGTTCGTAGCCGACGAACTCGGTGTCGCCGGCGCGTGCACGGATCTGCTCGTACAGCGCGCCCTGCTCGGCGACCCGGGCGAGATCGGCCTTCTTGCCGGAGCGGCTCCGGTCGCGCTGCTCGGCGAGCGCGGCGTCGAAACCTGCCCGGTCGACGGCGACGCCGTACTCGGCCGCCAGCTCGACCGTCAGGTCGATCGGGAAGCCGTACGTGTCGTGGAGCCGGAACGCGACCGAGCCCGGCAGGACCGGCGAGCCGGCGGGGAGGTCGTCGGCCTTCCGGCCGACCTTGCGATCGTTCGAGGTCAGTGGGATGAGCGCCTCCTCGAGCAGGTCCGTGCCGGCCTCGAGCGTGCGGGTGAACTGGGCCTCCTCGCGGGTGATGGCGCCCAGGATCGAGGCCTCGTTCTCGCGCAGGTGCGGGTACGCCTCGGCCATGGTGGCGATGACGACCTTGGCCGACTCGGCGAGGAACGGCTCCCGGCGCCCGAGCAGCCGGGCATGGCGGACGGCGCGCCGGACGATCCGGCGGCAGACGTAGCCACGACCTTCGTTCGAGGGCAGCACGCCGTCAGCGATCAGGAACGTGACGGCGCGCGTGTGGTCGGCGATGACCTGGTAGCTGAAGCGCTGGTCCTCGAACGCGTCCGGGTCGTGCCCGAACAGCTCGCGCAGGCGCTCGTGGATCGCCGTGAACAGGTCGGTGTCGTAGTTCGAGCCGACCTGCTGCACGACGCTGGCGAGTCGCTCGAGGCCCATGCCGGTGTCGACGCTCGTGAACGGGAGCGGCGTCCGGCCCTCCGGCCGCTGGTCGAACTCCATGAACACGAGGTTCCAGATCTCGAGCCAGCGCGGGCACGTCTCGGAATGGTCCGGGACGCAGTGGGGGCCCTCGCTGAGGTGCGCGCCGCGGTCGAAGTGGATCTCGCTGCACGGGCCGCACGGGCCGGTGTCCGCCATCCGCCAGAAGTTGTGGTCGTCGCCGTTGTCGACGTCGCCCCAGCGCGCCATCCGCTCCGGGGGCAGCCCGATCTCGTCGCGCCAGATGTCCCAGGCGACCTCGTCGTCCTTGTACGTCGTCGCGGCGAGGCGCTCGCCGGGGATGCCGAGGTCCTTCGTGAGGAAGTCCCACGCCCAGTGGATGGCATCGCGCTTGAAGTAGTCGCCGAAGCTCCAGTTGCCGAGCATCTCGAACAGCGTGTGGTGCCGCGGCGTGCGGCCGACCTCCTCGAAGTCGTTGTGCTTGCCCGCGACGCGCAGGCAGCGCTGGAAGTCCACCGCGCGGACGTAGCCGCGCTTCTCGGCCCCGGTCAGGACGTCCTTGAACTGGACCATCCCGGAGTTCGTGAACAGCAGGGTCTGGTCACCGGCGGGCACCAGGCTCGCGCTCGGGACGACCGCGTGCCCGCGCTCGGCGAAGAACTCGACGAAACGCGTCCGGATCTCGGCGGCGGACAGCCAAGCGATCCGTGGATCGTGCTCTGGAACGGGGCCGGGCATCGCCGGAATGGTAGCCGAGCCACCTTCGCCGACAGGTGGTCCCGGCTCGGAACGATCAGGGCCGACGCTGGCGCGCCTCCCGGATGCGGCCCCACAGGGTCGAGCCCGCGATCGCCGCGCCGACCATGGCGCCGAGCGCGAGACCACGGTGGAAGCTCGCCCCGTTGAGCACGCCCCTGATGCGCTCGATCACGCCGGCGCCTGGGGCTCCGGGCCCTGCTCGGCGGCTGCGTTTGGCCCGGAGCCTCGGCGGATCGTCGTCGACACCTGCGGCGTGTCGTCCTCGGCCGATCTCGGCGGGACGAGCACGGTCAGGATCGCGACGAGCCCGATCGCCAGCCACGCGACCACCGTCGCCGAGAGGAGGTTGAAGTCGCCGATCCGGATCGGGTCGATCGACATCCGGGCACCGACCGTGTCGCCGGCCCACGCGCCGAGCACGGCGGCCGGGAGCAGCAGCACGAGCCGCGCCCCGGCGCGCCCGCGGATGAACACGTACGCGGAGACATGGAACAGCCCGACGATCACGGCGAGCACGAGCGCGGGGCCGATCATGCCGTCCGTCCGATCACGCGGCAGCACCCGCGGCAGCGATCCGCCCGCCGCCGAGGCAGCGCTCACCGTCGTAGAAGACCGCCGCCTGGCCCGGCGCCGCGGCCCACACGGGCGTGTCCGTCTCGATGACCCAGGCGTTGGAGTCTCCACGGGGGCGAGATTCGCGATGGATCGTCGCGGGCACGAGCGAGCCGCGATGCCGCACCCGAACTTCGGCGCGGAACGCGCTGGCCGCACCGGATGCGGCGGCCGGCGCCTCGCCGGCGACGAATCGCACGTCCTCCACGGCGATCGTGATCGTCTCGAGGTCCTGCCGCCGCGCGAGCGTGATGGTGTTCGTGCGCGGATCCACGCGCGAGACGTAGCGTGGCTCGCCCAGTGCGACCCCGAGGCCCTGGCGCTGTCCGACGGTGTAGCCGGCCGCGCCGCCGTGCTCCCCGACCCGATCCCCATCCGCGTTGATCACCGGGCCCGGCTCCGGCGCCCAGCCCGCTCGCGACCGGAGCGCGCCACGCACGTCGCCATCGGGGATGAAGCAGATGCCCTGGCTCTCGGGCTTGTCGGCCGTCGCCAGCCCGAGGTCGCGGGCGACCTCGCGGACCTCCGGCTTGGTCAGGTCACCGAGCGGGAAACGGGCGTGAGCCAGCTGGTCCTGGCGCAGCCCGTACAGGAAGTAGGTCTGGTCCTTGTCGTCGTCGCGCGCCCTGAGCAGCTCGGCGCGGCCCGCTTCATCCTCGGCCCGCCGGGCGTAGTGCCCGGTGGCGACGGCGTCGCACTCGTACAGGTGCCGCGCCTGGCCGAGCAGCGCCCCGAACTTGACGGTCGTGTTGCAGTCCGTGCATGGGCTCGGGGTCTGGCCGTCAAGGTAGGCGCCGAGGAAGGGCGCCAGCACGCCCGCCTCGAACTCGCGTTCGAGGTTCATCACGTAGAACGGGATGCCGAGCTGGCCCGCGACGCGCCGCGCGTCCTCGGCCGCGTCGAGCGAGCAGCAGCTCTTCTTGAACTCGGAGACCGAATCCGCGACGTCGTGGAGCCGCATCCACACGCCGACGACGTCGTGGCCCGCCTCGGTGAGGAGCGCCGCGGCGACCGACGAGTCGACCCCGCCGGACATCGCCACGAGCGTGCGCGTCACGACGCGACCGCCTGGCCCAGCGGGTCCGCGGCCAGGACGGCAGCGGCGGCGCGCGCCTCGCGCACGACCCGCGGCACGATGTCGATCGCTGCATCGATCTCGGCCTCGGTCGTGGAGCGGCCCAGCGACAGCCGCAGCGAGCCCCGCGCCTCGTCCTCCGGGTAGCCCATCGCCGTCAGGACGTGGGACGGTTCCATCGAGCCGGTCGTGCAGGCCGACCCGACGGAGCCGGCGACGCCCGCCAGGTCGAGCTTCACGACGATCGACGAGCCGTCGGCATCGCCGACCACGACCGACAGCAGGTTCGGCAGCCGATCGCGGGGATGCCCGGTGAGCTCGATTCCGTCCTCGGCCAGGACCGCGGCCTTCAGCCGATCGCGCAGCTTGCGGATGCGTCGGGCGGACGCATCGCGCTCCGCCACCGCGAGCTCGAATGCAACACCCATCCCGACCGCTCCGGCAACGTCCTCCGTGCCCGCTCGGCGGTAGCGCTCCTGGGTCCCGCCCTGCTGCTGCGACAGGATGTGGGTGCCCCGCTTGAGGTACAGCGCACCCACGCCCTTCGGACCGTCGAGCTTATGGCCGGCGACGGCGAGCATGTCGCAGCCGAGCGCGTCGACGTCGATCGGGAGCCACGCCGCGCCCGCGATCGCATCGACCAGGAACAGGCAGCCCTTCGGGCCCTTCTCGCGGACGACCGTCCCGATCGCCGCGACCGGCTGGATCGTCCCGACCTCGTTGTTCGCGAGCTGGATGGCGACGACCGTCGTGCGCTCGGTGATCGCCGCGGCGACCTGGTCGGCGTCCACCCGGCCGTAGCGATCGACCGGCAGCTCGACGACCTCGAACCCGAACTTCTCGAGGTGCTGGAGCGCGTGCAGCACGGCGTGGTGCTCCACCGCGCTCGTGACGATCCGATGGCCGCGGCCCTTGCCCGCCCACGCGGCGCCCTTGAGCGCCAGGTTCAGCGCCTCCGTGCCACCGCTCGTGAGCACGATCTCGCGCGGCCCGGCGCCGATCGCGCGCCCGATCCGCTCGTGCGCCTCGTCCAGCGCGGCGCGCGCTCGGCGACCATACGAGTGCGGGCTGCTCGGGTTGCCGAAGTCGCCGCCGAGGTACGGCAGCATCGCCTCGAGGGCCTCCGAGCGCAGCGGCGTCGTGGCCGCGTGGTCGAGGTAGATCGGCACGTCGGGATTGTATGGCCGTACCCCGGGTACCTTCGGCCGGGTGGCGGGCGGCACCGGGCCCGCCGATGCTCCCGCAGTCGTGCTCCAGGGCCAGGGCGGAACGATCGAACGGGCGCTGGCTCCCGCGCGTCAGCCGCCGCCGGCGGCCAGCGACGGCTCGGCGCCCGCGGCCCGGCGATCGCGGGCGAGGCGCTCCAGCCAGCGCGGCGTCTCGAGCCCCACGGCGTAGCGCGACAGCAGCGCCGTCGCGACGATCGCGACGACGATGCCGAACAGGGCGCCGGCCAGCGGCTGGTCGCGAAACCCGAAGATCCCGACCCCCCACCCGACGATCAGCCAGTGCGTGAAGTAGATCGCAATCACGCGGCTGCTCCAGCCGTACAGGAAGCCGAACACCCGATTCTCGCGGACGTACCGGACGGCGACGTCGCAGGCGTACAGCCAGACCAGGACCAGGCCGGTGATCGCGACGAAGTACGAAGGCGGCATCCGCCAGTACGTGGTGACGTCGAACGACGGCCGGCTGACGACGAACAGCCCGATCCCGATCGCACACAGCGCTGCGCCGACGAGCGCGCCCAGGCGGAACACGCGCGTCCGGTCCGGCGTGCGGGCAACCAGCGATCCGTACACCGCGCCGACGAGCGGGAAGCCGATCCACGGCACGACCGCGTAGTACACGTTCGGCGCGCCGCCGAGGATGGGCGTCAGCGGAGCATCGAGGAGCGGGGTCCCGAAGCTCAGCCCGCGAACGAATGGGCCGGTCACGACGACGATGGCCGCGACTGCGACCCAGATCCAGTTGGGCCTCGCTGCCATCCGCAGCGCGGCGAGCGCGATGAGGGACAGGCCGGCCATGTGATGGACGTCGACGGTCGTGGCCAGCCAGGGCAGGGTGAACGGCGCGATCTGGTCGGCGGTGACGAGGCCGGTCGACAACCCGAGATACGCGGGGATGACGCCGCGCAGGAAGTTGAGGAGGTAGCCGAGCCAGAGCAGCCACAGTCCTCGAACGGCGAGCGACCGGAACGACGTCCGCGACGAGAACGCCAGCGAGGCGCCCATGAGGAACATGAACACCGGGGCGGCGGTCGGGCCGCCGAGGAAGCTGATGACCTGCCCAATCGGCGTGGTCCAGGTGTCGGGCGCGCCCCAGTGCCAGAGCACGTGGACGCCGATCATGAACACGACCGCCAGGCCCCGTGCGAGGTCGAACGCGCGGACGCGACCCTGCTTCGCCAGGCCGGTGATGGAGTCCGTCGCGGCGTCGGCAGGCGGGGCGGCTACGGCGGCGACGGTCGCGGAGCCAGCCTGCATCGCGGCATTGTAGGGTCGGGTCGTGGGCCGTCAGACCGTAGACTCGGGGGTGATGGCGACCATCGAGCTCACCCCGCTGGGGCCGTTCAGCCTCGCCGCCGCGCAGGACTTCGCGGGCGGATTCCCGGCCGGGATCGGTGGCGGCGGTGTGGGGCCCGGGTCGATCACGCTGGCGTTCGCGGTCGAGGGACTTGACACGAGCGCCGCGATCGAGCTCTGGCAGGACGCCGATGGCGTCGTCCGTGGCCGATCCGATGCCGCCGAAGACGTGCTCGTCGTGGGCTTGCGCCAGGCTGCGCGATCCCTGTCGCTCGACCACGACGGCAGCGGCTGGCCGGCGGTCGGCGAGCGCGACGCCATCGTCGGGCGCTTCCAGCGCGAGCACGGCTACCTGCGCCCTGTGTGCTTCTACTCCGCGTACGAGGCCGTGACGTCGTTCGTCATCGGGCAGCGGATCTCGCGCCGCCAGTCGGCGGTCATCAAGCGGGACCTGGCGGAGCGGCTCGGCGACCGGCCCACCATCGCAGGTGTCGAAGTCCCGGCGTTCCCGCGGCCGGCCCGGTTGCTCGAGCTGCGCGAGGCGCGCGGCCTCAACGACGAGAAGGTCCGCCGGCTCCATGGGCTTGCGCAGGCGGCCCTCGACGGGCGCCTCGATACCGAAGCGCTGCGTGCCATGGCTCCAGAGGCCGCGCTCGCAGCGCTGCGGGAGCTGCACGGCGTCGGGCCATTCACCGCGGATGCCGTGCTCTATCGGGGGTGCGGCGTAGCTGACGGCATTCCGGCGAGCGACGAGCTCGGGCAGACGGTCATCCGCGACCTGTACGGCATGGAGACCGTCACCCCGGCGGATGTCGAGCGGATCTCGGATGCCTGGCGACCCTACCGGATGTGGGCGGTCGTGCTCCTCCGCATGGGCTGGACGCGCGGGCAGGGGTCGAAGGTCAGCTACCGACGAGGCTGACGCGAGCCGTCCTGGCCTTCGAACGGCGGCCAAGATCCTTGACGTGCGTGCCCTCGTGCTGGGCCAGCCACTCGCCGTAGTACCGAACCGAGCGCTCATCGACCCGGTTCGGCGGGACAATTACAGTAGCCGTGCGCTCCCAGGCCTCCGGCGCTTGCACCTCGAGCACCTCGAGCAGCTGGGCGCGTCCCTTGCGGAAGGCCGCGAAGAGCGTGTCGAAAGCGCGGTCGTGGTAACCGGACTTGACCTGCCACGCGCGCGGGCTACTCGCCCGCCAGCTCGGATGGTCCTCCGCCAGGATGCGAAGCATCGCCCCGCCGAGGACGTCGTTGCACGCGAGGAGGTGGGCCAAGACGGCAGCGATCGACCAGTCGTCGTCATATCCCGCCGGCGCGAGCTCCGCGGACGATGCAGTCGCCGTCAGCTCCTCGACGCGATCGACGGTCGTACGCAGGATCGCCATGATCTCGGCGACCGTCCAGTCGCGCTTCATCCGGTGGTGGATGCCTCCCGCTCGCCGGCGCGGTCGCGCTCGAACGCCTTGCCGCGCTCGCGCTCTCGTTCGTGCTTGAGGAGCAGCCGCTTCCGGAGCCGGATCGACTGCGGGGTCACTTCGACCAGCTCGTCCTCGGCGATGAACTCGAGGGCAGCCTCGAGGGTGAGCGGTCGAGGCGGCGTGAGGCGCAGCGCCTCGTCGTGCGCGTGGGTCCGGATGTTGGTGAGCTTCTTCTCCTTGGCCGGGTTGACGTCCATGTCGCCCGATCGCGCGTTCTCCCCGACGATCATGCCCTCGTAGACCTCGACGCCCGCGCCGATGAACAGCTCGGAGCGCTCCTGGAGGTTGAACAGGCCGTAGGCGTTGCTCGAGCCGTCCCGGTCGCTGACCAGCACACCCGCCGTCCGATGGGTGACCTCGCCGGCCCACGGGCCATAGCCCTCGCCGATCTGGTGCAGGAGCGCGGTGCCGCGCGTCTCGGTCAGCAGCTGGCCGCGGTAGCCGATCAGGCCGCGGACCGGGAGCACGTATTCGAGCCGGACGCGACCGTCCGCGTCGGTGGACATCTGCTCCAGCCGGCCCTTGCGGCCGGCAAGCGCGGCCTGGACCTCGCCGATGTAGTCCGGCGGGATGTCGACCGTGATTCGCTCGTACGGCTCCTGGAGCCCGTCGCGCGTCTCGCGCAGGATCACCTCCGGCCGCGAGGCGGTGAGCTCGTAGCCCTCGCGCCGCATCTGCTCGATGAGCACGGCGAGCTGCAGCTCGCCGCGGCCGCGGACCTCGAACGTGTCGCCGGACACGGTCGGATAGACCTCGATCGAGACGTTGCCCAGGATCTCGCGGTCGAGCCGGGCCTTGATCTGGCGCGAGGTCACGTACTTGCCCTCTCGCCCGGCGAGCGGCGACGTGTTGACGCCGAACGTCATCCGCAGCGTCGGGGCGTCGACGTCCAGGCGCGGCAGCGGTCGCGGATCGCCCGGATCGGTCAGGGTGTCGCCGATGGTCACGTCGGGCAGCCCCGCGACGGACACGATGTCGCCCGGGCCCGCCTCGTCGATGTCGACCCGCTCGATGCCGTGAGCGGTCTGCAGGGCCGTGACGCTGCCGTTGAGCGTCACCGTCCGGCCCGGCTCGACCGCGCCGGCCGTGTCGTCGGCCTCCTCGCGCACGACCGTCACGCGCTGGCCCATCCGGATGGTGCCGTTGCGGATCCGCCCGACCGCCATGCGGCCGACGTACTCGTTGGCGGTGAGGTTCGTGACGAGCAGCTGGAGCGCATGGCCGGGCACGAACCGCGGCGGTGGGGTGACCTCGATCAGCTTGTCGAAGAGCGGCCGCAGGTCCGTGCCGGGGATCGCGAGATCCGGCGTGGCCGTCCCCGCCTTCGCGTTCGTGTACAGCACGGGGAAGTCGATCTGGTCGTCGTCGGCGCCGAGGTCGATGAACAGCTCGTAGACCGCGTCGAGGACCTCCGCCGGTCGGGCGTCGCCACGATCGATCTTGTTCAGCGCCACGACCACCGGCAGCTTGCGCGCCATCGCCTTCTGGAGGACGTACCGGGTCTGGGGCAGCGGGCCCTCCGCCGCATCCACGAGGAGCAGCACGCTGTCGACCATGAGCAGCGAGCGCTCGACCTCGCCGCCGAAGTCGGCATGGCCGGGCGTGTCGACGATGTTCAGGCGGACGCCGTCGTAGTCGACGGTCGTCTGCTTGGCGAGGATGGTGATCCCCTTCTCGCGCTCGAGGTCGCCCGAGTCGAGCACGCGATCGACAACCGCCTCGTTCGCCCGGAACGCGCCCGTCTGGCGGAGCATTGCGTCGACGAGCGTGGTCTTGCCATGGTCGACGTGGGCCACGATGGCGAGATTCCGGAGGTGCTCGCGGACCTCGCTCCGGGCCTCCGGGCCAGGGTCGATGGGCGCGCGAGCGCGGAGGTCGTTGCTCATGGGCCGCGCATTGTCCCACGTGCGAGACCGAATCCCGCTGATCCCGTCTCCGGACCTCCCCTGCGCGCACCTGATCTCTCAGCGATGTGGGTCATGCGTCCGTTGCCGTTTCGAAATCCGATTCCATGCGTGGGCGGTATCGATCGCTACGTTCGATGCCTGTACGGCATCAACGACGGCCGAGACGGGCAAATGCTGGGTCGACTGATATCGCCGATGAATTGGCACGTGACCGGGCGATAAGCCCTCTCGTTCACGATCGGTTCATGACCGCGATCGAGCGCGCCCTCGCCCAGGCCGACCAACGCGCGCTGCGAGCGCTCGTCGATCTCGGCCGGGAGCTCCACATGGCGCGCGTCAATCGTGGCCTGAGCCAGCGCGTGGTCGCCGTCGCGGCCCGATTGACACAGGCCCAGGTGTCGCGAATCGAGCGCGGCCTCCACGAATCAGTACCAGTCTCGAGGTTGGCGCTCCTTGCGACTGCGGTCGGGCTTGATCTCTCGATCAAGCTGTATCCGGCGGGACAGCCGATTCGCGATAAGGCCCACATCGCGCTGTTCGAGCGTCTGCGCAGGGCGGCAGGACCGTCGTGGTCGTGGCGTTCCGAAGTACCGTTACCGATTCCGGGGGACAAGCGAGCTTGGGACCGGGTCATCGTCTGCGGCAGGGTCACGATCGGCATCGAGGGCGAGATGCATCCGACGGACCTGCAGGAGCTTGGCCGTCGCGTGGCCCTGAAGAAGCGCGATGGCAACGTCGATCGGCTGATCCTGGTTCTGGCGGATACGGCCTGGTGCCGGCGAATTGTTCGTTTGAACGAGCTCGCCAGCGCATTCCCGATTTCCGGGTCGGCAGCCTTGAAGGCCATCGCCAACGGCATGGATCCAGGCGGTGACGCGATCATCCTCATCTAGGCGGTAGACCTGTCTCTCGCCGCGATACGATTCCGCGGTGACCGTTGCCGCCGTCGTCCTCGCCGCGAGCCCGGAGTCGGCGCTCGCCGACGTCGAGGGGCAGGCGCGGGTGCGGCGGATCGCCGACGCCGCGTGGTCGGGCGGAGCGCTCCCGATCGTGGTCGTCTCGTTCGACCCTGACGGCGCGGTCGCCGCCGCGCTCGCGGGCGCCGCGGTGACGCTCGCCGAGCCGGTCCCGCCGCCGAACGGCCACCCCGCGGCGCAGATGCTGCGCGGCATCGAGGTCGCCTCGGCCGAGGTTCGGGACGTCGACGGCGCGTTCATCTGGCCGGCGCGCATGGTCTGGGTCAGCCCGGAGACGATCACGTCGCTCATCGAGGCGCACGGAGTCGATCGATCGACGCTGCTCCGGCCCGCCTACGAGGGCACCCCCGGCTGGCCGGTGCTCCTGCCGACCGAGAGCGCGGCCCTGCTGGCGGGAATCGCCCCGGACCGGATGCCCGACATGATCCTCGAGGATCTGGCCGCCGCCGGCCTGGCGATGCGCGCCATCGAGCTCGGCGATCCGGGTGCGATCCACGATGCGGCCGTCGATCGCGCCGACCTGCCGCCGTACCTTGGTCCGAGCGAGCCCGCCGCCCCGCACCGGCACGAATGGGGCGCCGCGGCGGCTGACGACTCCGAGGATTCCCCGATCGAGGGGCCGGCGCTCGCCCCCTACGACCAGGCCGAGGCGGAGTAGCCGGTCCCGCCGCTCACCACGAGCAGGTGACGTGGGCCGCGTCGGCTCGCCACAGGCCCTCGTGGATGTACGTCGCGCTGACGACGAGGGGCTGCGGTCCCGACGGCGCGGCGTGCGCCAGGCGCAAGGTCAGCTGGATCTGACCCGGCCGGAGCTGCTGCTCGTCGAGTGGCATGGCCCAGCGGAACGAGCCACCGGTCTCGCGGGCGATCGCATCGGCCATGGCGGTGCTGGGATAGCCGGCGAGCCCGGCGTGGATCCCGGTTGCCTCGTCGGGAATGTCCCTGACGACATACAGGGGATGACCGCCGTCGTCAGTGCCCGTCCAGCCGATGACGGCGATATCGGTCCCGCTCGGCAGGACGGTCGCCGACGCCCACGACCAGGCGTAGCGAATGGTGACGGTCGCGGGTGGCCCGGACCCGGGCGTGCCACAGTCGACCTGGAGGCCAGCCTGGAGGTCGGGCTGGTGCACGTCGAACGCGCCGCCCCAGCCGCCAAGCGGTTCCGCGAACAACATCAGGGCGAACATCGGCACCGTCGCCGCGATCCAGGCGAGGCTGCGGGGCAGGAGCTTCGGGAAGGGCTTGACCTCGGTCGGCGCGAGGAGCACCCAGACCGCGAGGGCGACGTCGAACGGGATGCGGATGCGGCCCGCGGCGAAGCCCTGGATCAGGGTGAACGTCCCGGCCACCGCGACCAGGACGAGGAGCGGCCGGAGGGCCGCGATCGCCCACGGCCGGTTGCGATCGAGTCCGATCGCCACGACGACGTACACGGCCGCCAGCCCGGCCGCGCCGATGTTGAACAGGAGCGTGAGGAGCGTCGCGACCGGCGTGAGCGGCGCGAAGAGCGCCAGCATGACGCCTGCCGCGTTCAGGACTGCGAGCGCCTTGAGGGCGAGCGAGCCGCGACCCTCGCGAGACCCGGAGCTGGGTCCCTCGACGCTGAGGGCGGCGCGGTCGAGTGCTGCAAAGTCGCTCATCGCGTTGAATTGTCCATGGGCGGGCGGGATCGCGGGCGAGCCGTCAAGCCGCGGGTCACGTCGCGGGTCGGGTTGCCAGGCCGCGGATGCGGGCAATCGGCAGCGTCGCAACGGCGAGGCCGGCGACCACCAGGGCCACGCCGATCAGCTGGTCGGGCGACGGCCGCTCGTCCAGCAGGATCCGCGCCAGGATGACGGTCGCGACCGGCTGGGCGAGCAGGATGATCGAGACGAGGGCGGCGGGCAGGCGGGGCAGCGAGATCGAGATGACCAGGTAGCCGACCGATTGGGACGTGATCCCGAGCAGCGCGAGCCAACCGTGGCTCGGCCACGCCGGGATCGGGTCGAGCTCGTGCGAGAGCAGGCCGTAGACGATGGCCACGACGGCGGTCGATGCGGTGGCGATCGCCACCGGACCCGCCGGCCGCCGCAGGTCACGTGAGCCGCGCCGGATCACGAGCAGATAGCCCGCGTACGCGAACGCCGTCACGATCCCGAGCGAGGCACCGAGCGGCGGGTTCGGGCCGTAGGCGCCCGTCCCGACGATGCCGGAGATCAGCACCACGCCGATGAGCACGATCGGGAGCGCCAGCAGGACGGGCCTGGGCGGCCGCTCCTTGAAGATGACCCAGGCCACGAGCCCGACGACGATGACCTGGAGGTTGCCGAGCACGGTGGCGAGACCCGCCCCGACCGCGTCGACCGCGTGGTGCCACGACAGCAGGTCACCGGCGAAGAACACGCCGGCGATGATCGCCAGCCACACGGTGCGGGTCGGCAGCGCACCGAAGCGCCGGTGCTCGTACCAGCCGACGAGGGCGAGGATCGGGAGCCCGTACAGGCAGCGGAACGTCGTTGCCGTGGCGGGCGTCACCTCGGCAAACCGGTAGAAGATGCCCGAGAAGGCAATGCACATCGCGCCGATGAGCGCGGCGAGTCTCGGGCGACGCGCGATGGGCTCGAGGAAGCCCAGGGCGACCGGGGCGTCGCTCAGGCGAGATTCTCCGCGGTACCGGCGGCCGCGTCGAACGCGGCAGGTGTCGCGGGCGCGCGGCGGCCGACGAACCTGAGGCCGAGCTCCGCGAGCTGCTCCGGCTCGGGCTCGGACGGCGCCTCGAGCATCAGGTCGTTGCCGGTCTGGGTCTTCGGGAAGGCCATGACCTCGCGGATGTTGGTCTGCTTGGTGAACAGGGCTGCCCAGCGGTCGATGCCGATCGCAATGCCGCCGTGCGGCGGCGCGCCGTAGTCGAACGCGTCGAGCATGGCGCCGAACTTCTCGTGCATGGCCTCCGCAGAGTGACCCTGCAGCGCGAGGCTCTTCTCGAGCAGGTCACGCCGCCAGAGGCGCACCGAGCCGCCACCGAGCTCCCAGCCGTTGAGCACGACGTCGTACTGCATGGCGCGGGCCTTGCCCGCGGGGTCGCGGGGCGATGGCCGGTATGGGTCGCCGGTCGCGGTGACGAGCAGCGCCTCGTCCTCCGGGAGCACGCCCGAGAACGGATTGTGGGTCGCGTGCCAGCGCTCGTTCTCAGCATCCCACTCGTACATCGGGAAGCGCGTGATCCACTCGTACGCGAGCACGCTGTCGTCGGCCAGCCCGAGCGTGGTGCCGACCTCCAGCCGGAGCTTGCCGAGGACCTCGTTGGCGACCTTCGCCGTGTCGGCCACGATCAGCACGAGGTCACCCGGGCTCGCCCCGGCCGCGGTGGCCAGCCGCTCCGCGCCGTCGTCGCCGAGGAACTTCGCGATCGGGCCCTTCACAGCCCCGGTCGCCTCGACCGCCAGGTGCGCGAGTCCGGCGGCCCCGAGGCGCTTCGCCGAGTCGACGAGGGCGTCGATCTCGCGACGCGTCGCGCCCGCCATCCCCGGCGCGACGATCGACTTCACGACGCCGCCGGCGGCGAGGTTGTCGTCGAACACGCGGAAGCCCGAGGCCGGCGTGCCGTCGGTGCCGGTCAGCGCGGAGGCGAGATTCACCAGCTCCATGCCGAATCGGAGGTCCGGCTTGTCCGAGCCGTAGCGGTCCATTGCCTCCGCGTACGTCATGCGAGGAAACGGCACCGACTGGAGGGGCCGCTCCGGCATCACCGAGCGCGAGACCTCGATGATCATCGACTCGACGAAGTCCATGACCGCGCCCTCGTCCACGAAGCTCATCTCGAGGTCGAGCTGGGTGAACTCGGGCTGCCGATCGCCACGCAGGTCCTCGTCGCGGAAGCAGCGCGCGATCTGGAAGTAGCGATCGACCCCCGCGACCATGAGCAGCTGCTTGAGCTGCTGCGGGCTCTGGGGCAGCGCGTACACGTTGCCCGGCTGGAGCCGGCTCGGGACGAGGAAGTCGCGGGCGCCCTCCGGGGTCGCCTTGATCAGGTTCGGCGTCTCGATCTCGAGGAAGCCCGCCTTGTGGTGGGCGTCGCGGATCGCGTGCACGAGATTCGAGCGGAGCTGCAGGCGACGCGCCATCGGCTCGCGCCGGATGTCGAGGTAGCGGTACCTGAGCCGCAGCGACTCGTCGATCTGGGCATCGGGGTCGTTCACGTAGAACGGCGGTGTCTTTGCCTCGTTGAGGACGGTCAGCTCGGTTCCCTGGAGCTCGACCTCGCCGGTCGCGAGCCGCTTGTTCTCGGTGCCCTCGAGTCGCCTGGCGACGTTGCCCGCAACGGTCACGACGAACTCGCCGCGCACCTTGCTCGCCGCCTCGTGGGCTGCCGGCGCATCGGTGCGGTCGATCACGACCTGGGTGATCCCGTGCCGGTCGCGCAGGTCGAGGAAGATCAGGCCACCCTGGTCACGCCGGCGGTTGACCCAGCCGGACAGCTGCGCGGGCCTGCCCGCGTCGCTCGCGCGCAGCTCGCCGCAGGTGTGCGTCCGGTAGGGGCTCGTGTAGTCGGTGGGCATGGCCCGGGTATGGTATCGGTCGAGAAGGAGAACCAATGCCTGGCGATCGTCGCGTTCACGCCGTGCTCCCTGTCCCGGACATCGACGTGCCGGCGGGGGTCGCCGAGCTGCGCGCCCGTGGCGTCGTCTTCGAGGTTTGATCACGCCGACCCGACCGACACCGATCCTCGCGATCGTCCGCCGCCGCCCCGACGGCGTACCGGCGCCCGACGGCGTCGCGGGTCGGATCGCCCTCGCGCTCACGGCGTTCGGGTATGCGCCTGACGTCGCGGTCCAGGCGACGATCGCTCCCGATGTCCCGATCGAAACGCTCAAGGCCCTGGATCTCGGGCACCGCGCCCCGGTCGTGGTGCTTGGAAGTCATCTCGTGAATCGGCCCGATCCCGATGGTGGGATCGCGCTCCTCGACCTCGCCCGCAGGCACCTGGCCGACCCCGCTGGCGTCGGCAGGATGCTCGTCGAGCATCACCCGATTGACTGGACGCGCACCGCCGCAGACACGTCCGCCACGCCGGGTGGTCAGCCCGGCATGATCGACGTTCGGATCGACCCGCCGTTCGTTTCGGCCGTGACCGTGTACGACGTCGGCGGACGGGTCGTCCGACAGCCGTTCACCGCTCGCGTCCTCTCGGCCCAGGAGCTCGACGAAGCGCTCGGCGCGGCCGGCCTCACCCTCATCCAGCGGCTGAGCCCGACATGGATCGAGGCGGCACCCGCGTGAGCAGGTCGGAACCCGTGCTCCATTTCAGCGAAGACCCATCCATCAGGCGGTTCACGCCGCACGTGCCGCGCACGAACCCGACACAGGCGCCGGCGGTCTGGGCGATCGACGCCGAGCACGCGCCGGTCTACTGGTTCCCGAGGGACTGCCCGCGCGGCGCGGTCTGGGCAAACACCGACGACCAACGGTCGCTCCTGCAGGCGACATTCCAGACGGGTGCGACGCGCGTGCAGGCAACGGAGCTCGACTGGCTCGGGCGCGTGCGATCAGCGAAGCTGTACGTCTACGAGCTCGACCGAGCCGCATTCGAGCCGTGGCCGGACGCCGACGGCCAATGGATCGCCCGCGTGCCCGTCGAGCCGATCGAGGTTCGGCCGCTCGGGGACGTCCTGGAGCTCCATGCACGCGCCGGGATCGAGCTGCGGTTCGTGCCGGACATCTGGGCGTTCTGGAACCCAGTGATCGCCAGCGGCCTGCCGTTCTCGGGCATTCGATTGCGCAACGCTCGCGTTTCGTCTGCCCACGATGGTCCCACGGGCCCCGCCTAGATCTGCTTCGCCTCGCCGTGGCGATGGCTCTTGGTCGCGCGCTCGAGCTCGCGTGCAAGGCTGGCGACGGACACCGCCCGTTGCGTGCCTGCCTCCAGGTCGCGCAGCTGCACGTGTCCGTCGGTCAGCTCGTCGCCGATGATCACCGCGAAGTGCGCGCCGTCACGGGCGGCCGCCTCGAGCTGCTTGCCCAGCTTTCGGTTGCCGAGCTCGGCCCGGGCCGCGAGCCCGGCGCCGCGAAGCTCGGTCGCGATGCGCAACCGGGTGATCGTGTCCGCTGGCTCGCTGCCGACGACGACCGCGACCGGCACGGGCTCGGGCGCCGGCGCAACGCCCGCGGCGCCCAGCGCGAGCAGCACGCGATCAAGCCCCAGCCCGAACCCGATGCCCGGCGTCGGGCGACCGCCGAGTAGCTCGACGAGCCCGTCATACCGCCCCCCGCCACCGATCGCGGACTGCTGGCCCGTCGCGCCGACCGGGTAGACCTCGAACGCGGTCCGCGTGTAGTAGTCCAGGCCGCGCACGAGTCGCGGCTCGAGCTGGTATTCCACGCCGACCGCGTGGAGATGGGTTCGCACCGCGGCGAAGTGCGCGGCACACGCGTCGCACAGGCGATCGGTGATCTGGGGAGCGGCCGCGTTCAGGGCCACGACGCGCTCGTCCTTCGAATCCAGGAGGCGCAACGGCGCCCTCCCCAGGCGCGCCCGCTCGAGCGCCGGCAGCTCGGCGAGGTGCGCCTCGTAGTAGGCGCGCAGCTCCTCCACGTACGCGGGGCGGCAGTTCGCGTCGCCGATCGAGTTCAGCAGGATCGTGACCGCGGGCAGGCCCGCGTCGCGATAGAACCGGGCGGCGAGCTCGATGATCTCGGCATCGACGGCGGGGCCCGGGTCGCCGATCGCCTCGATATCGAACTGCCAGAACTGCCGGTATCGACCTGCCTGCGGCCGGTCGTACCGGAACATCGAGCCGGTCATCGTCACCTTGACCGGCTGCGGCCAGGTCTGCATCCCATGCTGGACGTAGGCGCGGACGATCCCGGCGGTCGGCTCGGGCCGGAGCGCCCAGCGCTCGCCGTCGTCCTCGCGCGGCGCGAGCAGGAATAGCTCCTTCTCGACGACATCGGTGACCTCCCCGATTCCGCGCTCGAAGACGCCGGACTGCTCGAACAGCGGCGTCTCGATCGGCCGGTACCCGTAGCGAGCGGCCAGATCGGCAGCGAGCCGCTCCAACCGAGCGAGTCCGACCCGCTCCGGCGGGAGCAGGTCACGGGTCCCCCGGGCAGCGCGGAACGTGGGCATCGCCGAAGTCTAGCCGCGCGAATCGGGCCGAGACGCTGCGGCGATCAGCCGAGGTCGCGCTGGACCGAGGAGACGTCCTTGAGCTGCTCGATCCGCGACAGGACGCGGGAGAGCTGGCTGACGGAGGCGACCTGGAGCGTGGCCCGCACGATCGCCGTGTGATCCGACCCGACCGACACGTCGGCGGCCAGGATGTTGACCTTCGCCTCCGCGACGACCTGGGTGATGTCGCTCAGGAGGCCGGTCCGGTCGTACGCCTCGACGCGGATCGCGATCGGGTAGGTCTGGGCGGGCGCCGCCTCCCACTCGACGTCGATGAGCCGCGAGACCTCGCGCTCGTTGAGGACGGTCGGGCAGGAGCGGAGGTGGACCGTGACGCCCTTGCCGCGGGTGATGAAGCCCTGGATCGGGTCGCCGGGGATCGGGTGGCAGCACTTGGCGAAGCGGACGAGGAGGTCTCCCACGCCCTTGACGCGGACGCCGCCGGCGCGGGCCGGCTGGACCGGCGGCGCGACGGTCGGGAGGACCAGCTCCTTGTCGTCGACGACGCCGAGCCGCATGACGACCGACTGCGGGCTCACCGCGCCGTAGCCGACGGCAGCGTAGAAGTCGTCGATGCTCTCGTAGTTCAGCTGCCGCGCGACCTCCATGAGCTTGTCCTGGCCGATCGCGGCGGTCGAGGTGCGGGCCAGCCGTCGGCACTCGCGGTCGAGCGCCTCCCGGCCGTGGACGATGTTCTCGTCCCGCTCCTGGCGCTTGAACCATTGCCGGATCTTCTCGCGGGCGTGCTGGGTTCGGACGACGTTCAGCCAGTCGCGCGACGGGCCGTGCCCGGCCCGCGTCGTCACGACCTCGACGATGTCGCCGTTCTTGAGCTTGTAGTCGAGCGGGACGAGGCGGTTGTTGACCTTCGCGCCGATCGTCTTGTGGCCCACGTCGGTGTGGATCCGGTAGGCGAAGTCGAGCGGGGTGGCGCCGGCGGGCAGGTCCTTGATGTCGCCCTTGGGGGTGAACACGAAGACCTGGTCCTGGAAGATGTCGAGCTTGACGCCCTCGACGAACTCGGTCGCGTCGGAGACGTCGCGCTGCCAGTCCATCAGCTGGCGCAGCCAGGCGAGCTTGGCGTCGTACTCGCGGTCGGATTTGGAGCCTTCCTTGTAGCGCCAATGGGCGGCGATGCCGACCTCGCTGACCTGGTGCATGGCGTGCGTCCGGATCTGGATCTCGAGCGGCTTGCCGTCCATCGCGATGACCGCGGTGTGGAGCGACTGGTACAGGTTGTTCTTGGGGACGGCGATGTAATCGTCGAACTGGCCGGGGATCGGGCGCCACAGCGCATGCACGATGCCCAGCGCCGCGTAGCAGTCCTTGACCTCGTCGACCAGCAGCCGGATCGCGTACACGTCGTAGATCTCGGCGAACTCGGCGGACTTGCGCTGCATCTTCTTGTAGATGCTGTAGATGTGCTTCGGCCGGCCCTGCAGGTCGGCGTCGATGCCGGCGGCCTTCAGCCGCGGCTTGAGCTCCGCGATGGCGGCCTCGATGTACGACTCGCGGCCCTTCCGGCGCGTGTCGAGGAGCTTGGCCAGCTCGCGGAATCGCACCGGCTCGAGGACCTTGAAGGCGAGGTCCTCCAGCTCCCACTTGATCTGCCAGATCCCCAGCCGCTCGGCGAGCGGGGCGTAGATCTCGAGGGTCTGGCGGGCGATCCGGAGCTGCTTCTCCGGCGGCAGCGCGGCGATCGTGCGCATGTTGTGGAGCCGATCGGCGAGCTTGATCAGGACGACGCGGATGTCGTCCGCCATCGCCAGGAACATCTTCCGGATGTTCTCGGCCTGCTGCTGCTCGTGGCTCAGGGTCGAGAACTTCGAGAGCTTGGTGACGCCGTCGACGAGCTGCGCAACCTCGGCGCCGAAGCGCTCCTCGACGTCGGACAGCGCGTACTCGGTGTCCTCCGGGACATCGTGCAGCAGCTCGGCCTGGATGGCGACCGGGTCCATCCCGAGGTCGGCGAGGATCTGGGCGGCGGCGATCGGGTGCGTGACGAACGGCTCGCCCGAGGCGCGGCGCGTATCGCCGTGGGCCTCGATCGCGAACTCGATCGCTGCCCGGATCGGTGCGGCGTCGGCGTCCGGGTCGTGGCGCAGGATCGAGGCGATGACGGCCTCGCCGAGGGCCTGGGGGCTGTCCTTGCGAAGCCTCGGCGCGGACTTCACGGTCTTCGCGACCGGCTTCGCATGCGCCGTGGCGCCGTTCGTGGCGACACC
The DNA here is from genome assembly GCA_035631615.1 of Candidatus Dormiibacterota bacterium. Classification (GTDB taxonomy): domain Bacteria; phylum Chloroflexota; class Limnocylindria; order Limnocylindrales; family CSP1-4; genus UBA5189. Next base: position 26,978 of record DASQIK010000058.1, read on the forward strand.
GTTCGCGGCGACGCCGTTCGCCTTGGTTCGGGTCCGCTTGGGCGGCGAGCCGTCCGTCCCATCAGGCGCGGCGCGCCGCGAAGCCTTCCGCGCCGGGCGCGCGGCCGGGATGCTCTCGGCGGGCCGCTCGGCCCGCGTGTGCGGGGCCACCATCGCTCGAAAGTCTAGCAGCGGCCCGTGCGGGAACTGGCGGTGGGTCGGATCACCCGCCGTGTCGTCGAAGCTCGGCCTCGGCGACCTCCCGGTCCGACCAGGGCTCAGGTCCGTTCGGGCCGATGTTCCAGGTCTCGTGGCCCTTGCCGGCGATGAGCACCGCATCGCCGGGCCTTGCTCGCCGGAACGCCTCGGCAATCGCCTCGCGGCGGTCGCCGATGACGAGCAGGTCCTTGCCCCAGCGCATGCCGGCAGCCTCTGCGCCTGCCGCGACCGCTTCGAAGATGGCCGCAGGATCCTCGTTGCGGGAGTCGTCCTCGGTGACGATGAGCAGCCGGCTGCGCTTCGCGGCAGCCTCGCCCATGAGCGGGCGCTTGCCGGTGTCGCGCTCGCCCGAGGCGCCGACCACCGTGATCACGCCGCGACCGCCACGCGTCATGGGCTGCAGCTCGCGCAGCACCGCGTCGAGCGACGCCGAGGTATGCGCGAAGTCGATCACGACCATGAACGGCTGGCCGCATTCCACGCGCTCCATCCGGCCGGGGACCCCGGCGACCCCCTCGAGCGCCGCCGACACACCCTCAAGGTCAAGGCTCCAGCCATGGGCCAGGCCGAGCACGGCCATCGCGTTGTAGGCATTGAACCGACCCGGCAAGCGCACATTGAGCTTTCGCACCCTGCCGGCGACCTGCGCCCTGACGTGGGTGCCCGACGCCTCGACCGACAGGCCGGTCAGCCGGATGTCCGCCTCCGGCCGCTCGCCATAGGTCACCGGCAAGGCCTTCGCGCCACGGGTCGCGTCGATGAACGCGTTCGCGTGGGGATCGTCCGCGTTGATGACGCCGATCCCAGGTCGGCCGCCCTTGGCATGCTGGGGCAGGCGCTCGAACAGCCTGACCTTGGCCCAGCGGTAGGCGTCGAAGGTGCCGTGGAAATCGAGGTGCTCGTGGGAGAGATTGGTGAAGATCGCGCCGTCGTAGTCGACGCTGGCGACCCGGTCCGCAGCGAGGCCGTGCGAGCTCGTTTCGATGACGACCGCCTGCTCGCCGGCGTCGACCATCTCGCGCAGGATCCGCTGGAGCGTCAGCGCGCCGGGCGTGGTGTTCGGCTCCTCGTTCGGGACGAAGTGGCCGCCGACGCGGATCCCGATCGTCCCGACCAGGCCGGTGGCGAATCCCGCTCCCGCGAGACCCGCCGCGGCGAGGAACGACGTGGTGGTCTTGCCGTTCGTGCCGGTCACGCCGACGGTCAGCAGCTGGCGGCTGGGATCGCCGTACCACCAGGCGGCCGCGGAGGCGAGACTCGCCGCTCCCCGATCGACGATCAGCTGCGGGACCGCCAGCTCCCCGACTTGCCGTTCCACCGCGACGGCGGCCGCGCCACGCCCGAGCGCCTGCTCGACGAACGCGTGGCCGTCGACGCGCAGGCCCTGGACCGCCACGAACAGGGTGCCGGGCTCGACCTCCCGCGAATCGTCGCGGACGCCGCCGATGTCGATCGAGGAGAGCGCGTCGCGGGCGTGGGCCGGAGCGATGCCAACGAGCCGGTCCTCGGCGCGCCACCGATCGAGCAGCTCGGCGAGCTGGCGGGGCGCCGGCACGGCTGCCATCCGGGTCAGCCCTCCGACCCCGGCGCGGCCGGCAGCGCCAGCTTCTCGCCGCGCAGCCGCCGGCGAAGCGCGCGATAGAGGTGGCGGCCGCGCTCGCCCGCGCGGAAGACCCGCGCGCCGACCGGCGACAACGCGAGATCCCAGGCGCCGACGTACGTGACCTCGCGGCCGCCGAAGCCCTCCTTGAAGTAGTCGATGCCGGTGCCGATGAGGCCCCACATGTCGTACGAGGTCGCGCCCTGGTCGCGCGAGGTTCGGATCGCCTCCCACTTGAGCAGGTAGTTGGCGCGCGAGTCGGCGCCTGCGTCGGTCATCCCGCCGTACGGCTCGACGACGCGCGTCCCGCATCGAACGAGCAGCAGGACCGCCTGCGTGGCCCCGCTCGCATCGTCGGCGAACAGAAGGCGGCACTCTCCGGTCGGGGCGAATGCCTCCCAGATCTCCCGGAACGTCTGTGCCGATCGGAGCGGCAGCGCGGTCCGCTTCGCGACGTCGCGCAGCACGCGATGGAACGTATCGAAGGCGTCCGGCTCGATCGATGGGTCGACGTCGCGCACGACAATGCCGTTCGAGCGCGCCTTGTTCACGTACTGGCGCCATTTCTTCCGAAGCCCGGACCAGAGCGCCGCCTCGTCGACGCCGAGGTCGACGATTCGCGTCCGATGCGGCTGCATGTCCGGTGCCCGGCGCCAGCCCGTGCTGCGGAGCCAGTCCTCGATCGTCGTCTGGCCGAACGCGGAGCCCGCCTCGATCTCCGGGTCGATGCGCACGATGGCCGTCCCGGCGAGCGCGCCGCGTCCCAGCGCCGCGGCCTTGAGGGCGATCGTCCACTCGGGAATCGTGTGTGGATTCCAATTCGCGGCGATCGGGCCTCGCGGGGCGTAGGCGAAGCGCCACGGTGTCATGGGGATCGGCAGCGTCAGCAGCTGCCCGCCGAGCGTCTCGTTCTCGCCGCGCTTCCCCGCCGCATCGCCGATCAGGACCGCCGACCAGCCGGTCGCCGCCTTGACCCGGGCCCAGCCCGTCGTCTGGAGATAGCTCGCGCGCTCGCTCGAGCGGACGAGCGCGTCCCACGTCGCCGGCGTCCACGAGGACGCGGGCCACCCGCCAGACCCCGCCTCGGCCGCGAAGAACCTGATCTTGCTCGACTTCATCGGCGCACCACCCGGGCGACGATCCGCCCGAGGAGGTACCGCGTCGGCCGGATCACTCGCTCGTGGGCACCGGGCAGCTCGACCCACTCGGCGCCGAACGAGCGTTTGTGCTGGTACAGGCCATACATCGGCTCGCCGGGCCTCGGCTCGTGGCGCGCGCCGGCGACATCGACCCCACCAAGGTCCATCTCGACGGCATCCTCGCGGATCGCGAGCTGGATCGCTCGCCAGCGCAGCAGGTGGAATGCGCCGGGATGCCGCTGGCGGGCATCCGGACGATCGCCGGACAGCGCCGTCGAGAGCCGGCCGCCATGGCGATACAGCATCAGCCCGGCGACCGGCGACGCCTCGCCGCCACCATCGGTGGCCAGGAGGAGGATGAGGTGGCCGGCCGCGTGGGCGCGGGTCGTCCAGTCGAGGAACGATGCTCGCGAGCCCAGCGCGAAGTGGCGGCGATCGGCGGTCTGGAGGGCCAGGTCGTGGAACCGCCCGATGGCCGCGTCGAAGCGTTCCGTCGGAGCCTCGACATCCTCGTACCCGGCCGCGGCAAGCATGCCGCTGCTCGCCGCCTGGTCATGACGAACGACCGCGAGCCCGTCGCGCTCGGCTTGCCGGATCCGCTGGCGCGTCGACTTCCCGACGTTCTCGAGCGCCGACTCCTCGGTCACGCCATGCCCGAGCCGCAACGACAGGCGATGGCGGGACGGCTGGATCTCCTCGATCGCACGGAAGCCGAGGGTCGCGATGCGCGCCGCATAGCCCAGGGCGGGCACCTCCGCGTCGGAGGCGACGACGTCGACGCCGTGGGCCGCCAGCCAGCGCGTCGCGCCATCGAGGCGGGCGACGGCGTCCTCGATGCCGGCGGTCGGAACGGGACCGCGCGCCAGGTACGCGCTCGCGCCGCCGATGATCGGCCAGGTTCGCGTGAGCGCCAGGACGGCGGACCCGTCGTCGCCCACGAGATACCTCGGCCGCCAGCCCCGGGTCGCGCGATGCTCGGCCCAGGCAAGCGACTGCAGGACGTGGCCGCCGGCGGGCCGGACAGTCAGGTCGTCCCAGGTCGCGAGCTCCTCGGGCCGCGCCTCACGAAACTCGGTCATGCCCTGCCTCGACGCCGGACGAGGTCGACGACGATCGCGACGAGCGTGTTCAGCTCTCGCACCCGGAGCAGCGCCGCCACGGCCACATACGCAGCGCCGCCCGCTGCCGTCGCGACGATGGCTTGGATGAGGACCTCGACCTTGGGCTGCCCCGGGTGGCCGCCGAGCGGCGGATTGCCGAGCGGCGACGGGCCGGCCGTCGCCTGCAGGACGACGAACGCGACGGCCGCCGCGACGGCCGCCGCGACGAGGCACCGGGCCAGCACGGAGGCAACGCCGGCGATGTCGAACGCCGGCTCGCTCCGCCGCAGCCAGAAGACGAGGGCGATGGCCTCGCTCCACGCCGCGACGGCGATCGCAAGCCCGATCGCGGGCAGGCCGAGCGGCCCGACGAGGGTGACGGCGAGCGCGCAGTTGATGACCACGGCGAGGATCGCGGCGATGGTCGGCGTGCGCGTGTTCCGGCGGGCATAGAAGGCAGGTGCCAGCACCGCGATCGCCGAATGGGCGGTGAGACCGATCAGGAACAGCAGCAGCGTGTCGGCGGTCAGCTGCACCGCCGCCTGATCGAACTTGCCGTACCCGAGCAGCAGCTCGACGACGTGGACCCGCAGGACCATCCCGAGCGCAGTGAGGGGCAGCATGACGAAGGCAAGGATCCGCAGCGACCTGCTCAGGATCTCGAGGTAGTGGCTGGTCCGCCCGAGCGCGAGCTCGCGGGCCATGGAGGGGAACGTGACGATGCCGAGCGGCGTTCCGATCACCCCGAGCGGGATCTGCAGCAGCGAGAACGCGATCGAGTACGCCGATACGGCACCGGCGCCGAGCCCGGAGGCGATCGCGGTCATGACAACGAACGTGATCTGGGTCACGCCGAGCCCGATGACGCGCGGCCCCATCAGCGCGAGTGCCATGCGCGCCTGGGCATCGTCCAGGTCGATCCGGGGCACGTAACGATAGCCGAGCCGAGCGAGCGGCGGTACCTGCACCAGGAGGTGTCCGAGCGAGCCGGCGACGACCCCGAGCGCGACCCCGGTGACGCCCATGGTCGGCGCGAGGAGCACGACGCTTCCGATGATCGCGAGGTTGTAGATGACCGGGGCAATCGCGGATGCGCCGAATCGCTGGCCTCCGTTGAGCGCCGCGGTCGCCACGGCGCCGAGCGCCAGGAACATCGGCGAGAGCAGCATCAGCCGGGTGAGCTCGATCGTGCGTTCGAGCTTCGCACCGGCGAAGCCAGGGGCGATGACGGCCACGAGGGCAGGCGCCGCGATGAACCCGACGATCGCGAATGCCAGCAGGCCGACCAGCATCAGGTTCGCCAGCGTCGAGACGACACGCCATGCGCGGGCGGTCTCACCCTTGGCGAGCAGGCCCGCGACCATTGGCACGAGCGCGGACGCGATGGCGCCGGCCGCGACGAGCTGGAAGATCAGGTCCGGGATGCGGAAGGCGGCGAAGAACGCGTCGAGCTCGTCGCCTGCCCCGAAGGCGGTCCCGATGACGACCACCCGGACGTACCCGAGCAGCCGCGCCACGAGGTACACGCTCGCGACGGTGATCCCGGCCCTGGCGAGCGACCGCGCCGTTGTCCGCTCGGGAAGGCCGCCGATCCCATCGAGGTCTTCGAACGGGGCCGCGTCGACGTCGGTCACGACGATCCCTCGATCGGGTGGACCAAGGCGGCCCGCGCTCGCGGGTGCGCGTCGACGTACGCGGCACGGAGGCGGGCGGCCGACACGTGGGTGTAGACCTGCGTCGTGGCCAGGCTCTCATGGCCGAGCAGCTCCTGGACCACCCGCAGGTCGGCCCCGCCGTCGAGGAGGTGCGTGGCGAACGAGTGGCGGAGCGTGTGCGGCGAGACCCCAACGGGCAGTCCCGCGATCCGGCACAGGCGGTCGATACGGAAGCGGAGCCCGCGCACGCCGATCGGGTTGCCGGCGTGGTTCAGGAAGATCGAGTCCGGCTCCGGGTCGGTTGCGGCCGCTCCGCGACGGTGCGCGATGAGCACCGGGCGCGCGTGCTCGAGGTAGTCCTCGATGGCGGCAATGGCCGGCCGCCCGAGCAGCCCGATCCGCTCCTTGCGGCCCTTGCCGAGGACTCGGATCTCGCCGCGCCGGAGCTCGAGGTTCCCGAGCTCGGCCGCCGCCAGCTCGCTGATGCGCAGGCCCGCGGCGTAGACCACCTCGACCAGGGCGCGATCGCGGACCGCGATCGCACTGGCCAGCTCCGGGTCGCGGTGGCCGCCGTCGTGGGCGGATCGCTCGTCCTCGTCGATCGCGGCGAGCAGGCGCTCGATCTGGTCGACCTCGAGGACGCGCGGCAGGCGGCGGGGCAGCCGCGGCGTCGCGATGGCGCCCCATGGGTCACCGGCAGCGAGACCGGCCCGCGCGGCGAATCGGTGGAACGAGCGGATCGCGGCGAGCCGCTGGCTGACGGATGTCCGCGCACCCGACCCGACGAGCTTTGCGAGATAGGCCCGCAGCTCCGTTCGTGTCGGCGTGCGCCAGTCCGTGCCGCGACCGTCCAGCCACTCGAGATAGGCACCGACCGCGGTGCCGTACGAGCGGAGGGTGTGCTCCGACGCGTCCTTCGCACGCAGGCTGAGCAGGAACCGATCGAGCGGAGCGGCGTTCGACGCAGTGCCGGCAGCGGTGCCCACGTGCGGAGGCTACCCCGCCCGCGGCGGCGGGGTCAGGTCCTCGCCGCCGTCCGCGTCGACCGCACGCCGCGCCTCGGTCCGCGCGTCCCCCCGCCCGAGCTCGACCTGCCCCCGCCCGTCCGGCCGCCACCCGGCCGCCCGCCCGGACGCCGTGCCGGCGCGAGGGCCGTGGGATCGGGCGGCCCACCCGACAGTCGCAGCCCGATCGGCGAGCCCGTGCCGGGAACCTCGATCGCCGCGCCGCACTTCAGGCACAGGTACCCGTCGGCCTTCTTCGCGACCGGCCCGTCGTCCGTCTCGTGGAGCGCGCCGATGGGCTCGTGGTTCGTCGTGTAGTCGCACTTGGGGTAGTTCGAGCATCCCCAGAAGACGGTGCCGCTCCGCCGGGCGCGACGGGCATTGAGCTTGCCGTCCGCGTTCTTCGGGCAGACGACCTCGAACGGGAGCTGGGCGGGCGGCTCCGGGCCTTCGCGCCGGATGTAGTCGCAGTCCGGGTAGCGGTCACAGCCGACGAACGGGCCGAACCGACCGCGCTTCCCGACGAGCGTGCCCTGGCCGCACTGCGGGCACGTCTCACCTTCCCCGGCCTGCGGCGGCGCCTCGTCACCCGGCAGCGGGCGCGACTCCTTGTGCTCGGGGTACAGCGAACACGCGAGGAACCGGCCGTTCCGACCGAGCCGGATGACCATCGGGTGGCCGAGCGAACAGACCTCGTCGGTCTCCTCGGTCGTGAAGTCCCTGCGCTTGAGCTCGCGGCGCTTCTCGTCGACGCGGAGCTTGAGGGGCGCGTAGAACGCCTCGAGGAGCGGCACCCACGCCCGTGTCCCGTTGGCGACCTCGTCGAGGTCCTCCTCCATCTTGGCCGTGAACTGGAAGTCGACGTAGTCGCCGAAGTGCTCGACGAGCAGGTCGACCACGATCCCGGCGACCTGCTCCGGATGCAGCCGGCGCTCCTCGATGCGGACGTAGCCACGGTCGACGATGGTCGAGATCGTGGCGGCGTAGGTCGACGGCCTGCCGATCCCGAGCTCCTCGAGCGCCTTGATGAGCGAGGCCTCCGTGAACCGCGGCGGCGGCTCGGTGAAGTGCTGGGTCGCGGTGACGTCGCGGACGGCCGTTGCGTCGCCCTCGGCGAGCGCCGGCAGGCGAACCTCGGCGTCTTCGTCCGTGGCGCTCTCGTCGCGGCCCTCCGTGTAGACCCGCGCGAAGCCGTCGAACAGGGTCCGGGTCGCGGTCGCGCGCAGCTCGTACGGCGCCGCGGCGAGCTCCGCGGTCGTGGTCTCGAGCTCCTTCGCCTCCATCTGGCTCGCGAGCGCACGCTGCCAGATCAGGCGATACAGGCGCAGCTCCTCGGGTTTGAGGTACCTGGCCATCGCGTCCGGGTCGCGCTTGAACGACGTCGGGCGGATCGACTCGTGGGCCTCCTGTGCGCCCCTGGACCTGGTCTTGTGGACGCGGCCCTTCGGCATCGTGTATGGCTCGCCATAGCGGTCGCGGATCACGGCACGGGCCTCGCCCATCGCCTCGCCCGCCATCGCGACAGAGTCGGTGCGCATGTACGTGATCAGCCCGACGTGTCCGTCTGCCGTGTCGGCGCCCTCGTACAGGCGCTGCGCGATCGACATCGTCCGCTTCGGGCTGAAGCCGAGCTTGCGGCTGGCCTCCTGCTGGAGCGTCGAGGTCGTGAACGGCGGCGCCGGGCTGCGCTTCTGGGTCTTGGTCGAGATCGAGGTGACCAGCGGCTGGAGCGTGCGCAGTGTTGCCGCGTGGCGCCCGGCTGCGGTGCCATCGCCGACGTCGATCGGCTTGCCGTTGATCTTGACGAGCTCCGCCTCGAACTCGTCGCCCGCCTTCGTGGCGAGCAGCGCCCGGAGCGTCCAGTACTCCCGCGCGACGAAGGCGTCGATGTCGCGCTCCCGCTCGACCACCAGGCGGACGGCCACCGACTGCACCCGCCCGGCGGACAGGCCGCCGCGGACCTTGCGCGAGAGCAGCGGGCTGAGCGTGTAGCCGACCAGCCGGTCCACGATCCGACGCGCCTGCTGCGCGTCGACGAGGTTGGTGTCGATCCCGCGCGGGTGCGCGAACGCCTCCTTGATCGCCCGCTCGGTGATCTCCGAGAACGTCACCCTCCGGGTCTTCGAGTCGGGCACGTGGGCGGCCTCGGCGACGTGCCAGGCAATGGCCTCGCCCTCGCGATCCAGGTCGGTGGCCAGGTACACGGTGTCGGCGGACTTGGCGGCCTTCTCGATGTCGGCGACCTGCTTGCGCCGGTCGTCCGCGATCACGTACTCGGGCGCGAAGCCGTGCTCGACGTCGACCCCGAACTTGCCCTTGCCCGGGTTGTCGGGCAGATCGCGGACGTGGCCGTAGGAGGCGAGGACACGGTAATCGGGGCCGAGATAGCGCTCGATCGTCCGTGCCTTGGCGGGCGACTCGACGATCACGAGGTGCTTCGGCATCGCGGGAGTATACGCACGGACCCCGTATCGCCCGATCACCGCCGAATTGGCAGTGGCTCAACGCGCACGTGCGCGAGGCTTCGCTCCGTCAGGCCTCGCGTACGCGACGAAGGAAGTCCTCGTCGATCTCGAGGTCCTCGGGCTCGGTCGGCGCCGCGATCGCCGGGCCTGCCGATCCTGCCGCCTCGCCACCGACCGGCGGGATCTCGACGAAGCGGACGGAGCCCATCGGGAAGACGAAGGTTGACGATGCGAAGTCGATGAACACGGGCTTCTTCCCGTCCACCGTCCGCATGTTCGTGCAGATGACGGTGACGTCCCCGGGCGTCGGCATCTCGAGCAGGTCGACCACGATCGGCTGGTCGTTGAGCAGGTGCAGGATGGCCCGGATCACGGCCGGGACGATAGCACGCGGTCCCGCCGGGTCAGGCGGCCACCGGATCCGCGGACGCGAGCGAGCCCGCCGGCTCGTAGCGCCCGTGCGACGCCCGCGCGAGCCCGATCGCCTCGAGCCGGGTCAATGCCCGCAGCACCTCGCCGAGGCTCCGGCGCGTCACGGCGACCAGCTCATCGACGGTCACCGCGCCGTGTACCAGCGCCTCTGCCACGGCCTGCTCGGCCTCGCTCCGGCCTGAGAGCATCGCCCGCGCCGTCGGCGGCTTCACGGTGGACTTGATCTCGACGGACGTCGCGTCGCCGCGGTGGTGACCCGGCCCCGGCAGGGCCACCTCCGCAAGCAGCCCGAGGTCGTCGAGGAGCTGCGGGATGCCGGACACGATCCGCGCGAGATCGTGCCAGTCGCGAAGGAAGCCGTTGCAGCCCGCGGAGGTCGGCGCGTCGATCGGGCCGGGCACCACGAAGCAGTCCCGTCCCTGCTCCAGCGCCCAGGATGCGGTCACGAGCGCGCCGCTTCGCGCGCCCGCCTCCACGACGACCACGGCGTCGGCCGAGCCGCTGATCAGCCGGTTGCGCTGCGGGAAGGTGCCCCGCGACGGCTCGACGCGAGGCGCGTACTCCGAGGCGACCGCGCCGCCCGCCGCGACGATGGCGTCCGCGAGCCGATCGTGGGCGCGCGGGAACAGCCGGGCGTGGCCACCGCCGATGAATGCGACCGTCGCCGCCTGCTCGGCGACCACCGCGGCGTGCGCGGCCCCGTCGATCCCGATCGCGAGGCCCGACACGACGGTCGCCCCCGCCTTCGTGAGCGCGGCGGCGATGCGGCTGGCGATCCGGCGGCCTGGCGGGCTCGGCCGGCGCGTGCCCACGACCGCGACCACATGCGGGCTCGAGAGCGCGGCCAGCGAGCCGCGGACGAAGAGCGCCGGAGGCGGCAGCTCGATCCCGAGGAGCCGGCGCGGATAGTCGGGATCGGTCGGCGTCACGACACGGACGCCCATCCGGCGAACCTCCGCGAGGATCTGCGGCGCGTCGCCCGCCGCCTCGACCAGTGCGTCGGCGACGTTCGACGGCATCGCGTGCCACGAGCCGGCGTCGGACCGGCTTGCGTCGACGAGCCGGTCCGCGGCATTCGCCGCTCCGGCCAGCGCCAGGATCGCCGAGGGCGTGCCGAGCCGCCCGACAAGCCGCGCGAGCGTCAACGGCCCGAGTCCCTGGACCGACAGCAGCACGGCCAGCGCGTCGCGATCCGAGGCCGGCATCACGGCAGGCAGCCGGGACGGGGCCGCGGCGCCGAGCTCAGCGGGTCCAGGTCCCACGCCGAGCACCGTCAGACCGCCAGCGCGACAGGCGGCCGCGTCGCCGGCGGCCGCCAGCGGGCCGCCTCCTCGAGGTGCGCCAGCCCGACGTCGCCGGCGTCCTCGAGATCGGCGACGGTTCGAGCGACGCGCAGGAGCCGCTCCGTGCCCCGACCGGACAGCTGCTCCGTGTCGGCGAGCTCGGCCAGGTGGCTGGACGTGGTCGCACGCAGACCCGCGACTGCGCGCAGCGCGCGTCCGCTGATCCGGGCATTGACGCGGCCGCCCAGGCGGGCGTGCTGTCGCGCGCGAGCGGCCGCGATCCGCGCCGCAACGACCGCCGACGATTCCGGCTCTGGCCCCGAGACCATGGCCGCCGCCTTCATTCGGGCCAGCGTGACCCAGACGTCGATCCGGTCGCGCAACGGCCCCGAGATCCGGCCGACATAGCGTTCCGGCACGCCCTGCGCGCAGGTGCAGCGGTTCTCGTCGCCGGCGTGGCCGCACGGACACGGATTGGTCGCGGCGATGAGCTGGAACCGTGCCGGCAGCGTCGCGGCGCCGGACGCCCGCACGATCGTGACCCGGCCGTCCTCCAACGGTTGCCGGAGTGCCTCGAGGACGTCCCGCGAGAACTCGGCCAGCTCGTCGAGAAACAGGACGCCGTGATCCGCGCGCGTGATCTCGCCGGGGCTCAGGCTCGGTCCCCCGCCGACGATCGCCGCGTACGAGCTCGTGTGGTGGGGGGCGCGGAACGGCGGCGTGCGCACGAGCTCGTGGAGCGGGCCTTCACCCGACACCGAGGCCACGATCGTCGCCGCGAGCGACTCCGCATCCGACAGCGGCGGGAGCAGCGCCGGGATCGTACGAGCCAGCATGGTCTTGCCGGTCCCCGGCGGCCCGATCATGAGCATCCCGTGCCCGCCGGCGAGGGCCACCTCGAGCGCCCGTCGCGCCTCGAGCTGCCCGCGCACGTCGGCAAGGTCCGGCGGCTGGAGCGGTGGCGCGAGGCCGATCTGCGCAGCCGGCGCGGGAGCGGATGACATCGGCGCCAGCTCCACGCGGGCAGGCGGGGTCGGGCCTGGGTGCCGCCGCGACCGGAGCGCGTCGACGGCATCCGCCACCGTGGCGGCCGGGACGATCTCGAGCCCGTCGATCAGGCTCGCCTCGTCCGCGCCTTCGGCCGGGACGATCACCCGGCGCACGCCGCGCCGAGCCAGCGCGGCGACCATGGGCAGCAGCCCGGGGACGGTGCGAATCTCGCCCCCGAGCGAGACCTCGCCGATGAGCGCAGCCCGACCCGCACGCGCCGTGAACTGCTCCGAGCCGATCAGGATTCCGACGGCGATCGCGAGATCCGCCGCGGAGCCCGTCTTGGGCACGTCCGCGGGGGCGAGGTTGACCGTGATCCGCCGCGGCGGATGCACGAACCCGGAGTTGCGCAGGGCGCCCCGGACCCGCTCCCGCGCCTCGCGGATCGACGCGTCGGCGAGTCCGACGATGGTGAACCCGGGCAACCCGGGCGCCACGTCGACCTCGACGCGGATGACCCGCCCGTCGAGGGCGATGAGCGTGGCGGACAGCAGGGTCGCGAGCACCCGCCCACCCTACCGAGCCCCGCTTATCGGCGGCTTATGGCGCCGCCGTGCCGGCTCAGCGTGTTCGGCCGGCTCCGACCCGTGCCGCCTCCGCGCCCGCGCCGGCCGTGACCTGCGGCGCGAACGAGGCATCGATCGCCTGGGCGAGCTCGGCGATCTCGTGGCTGAGCGGCACGTCCGGCTTCGAGTAGGTGAACGGCGAGCCGGTGTTCTGGGCCGAGATCGCGACCCGGTACTCGTTCGTGATCTTCGTCTCGAACTCGCGCTTGAGGGCGCTCTCGGCAGCGCCGACGGAGATCCCCGTGAACGCGTTCGATCGGTTCAGCGCCAGCTTCAGCCGCTTCGGATCGAACCCGATCCTGCGCAGCGCCTCGAGCACCAGCCGCACGTTCTTGAGGCACGACAGGTCGGCCGTCATGACGATGTGGACCTCGTCGGCGTGGTCGAGGATCGACAGCACGAGGTCGCCCAGGCGCTTGTCGACGTCGACGACGACGTAGTCGTACATCGTCCGGAGCATGGCGAGGACCCCGGCGAGGTTCTCCGGGGTGACGAGATCGGCCTCCTCCGGGCTCGTCGGCGCGAGGAGCAGGTCGACGCCGGAGTCGTGCTTGACGATGACGCTCTTGAGGAGCTCGGCGTCGATCTGGGGCGCGTTCATGAGGTCGGTGACGCTCTTCCGATCGTTGCCGAGGTCGAGGAACACGCGGTGGTCCCCGAACTGGAGCAC
>DASQIK010000059.1:0-17547 GCA_035631615.1 Candidatus Dormiibacterota bacterium
TCGTCCAGGAATTGCTCGGACATGCGAGCATCAGCACCACGCAGCTCTACACCCACGTGACCGGGGAACGCATCCGCGAGGTCTATGCTCGGGCCCATCCACGGGCCTAGGGGAGGAGTACGGGTGGCACGCTACGCGGACAGGCTGCTGGCGGACGGCGAGCGGGTCGCCCTGCGGGGCCGGCAGCACGTCCTGGCGACCATCATCGAGGGCCGGGTCGCCTGGTCGATCCTGATCGCCTCGCTCGTCATCGTGATCCTCGACGCCTTCTTCCTGTCGACCAACGACATCGTGCGCCAGGCGTTCGGCTGGATCGGCCTCGCGCTGCTCGTCATCTCGCTCCTCTGGCTGCTCAAGATCTACGTCGAGTGGTACGCCGAGGACTACGTCATCACCAACCGGCGGGTGATGAAGGTGGAGGGCGTGCTCAAGAAGCGCTCGGCCGACAGCTCGCTCGAGAAGATCAACGACGCGGTCCTGGAGCAGAGCGTGCTCGGCCGCATGCTCGGCTACGGCAACCTCGAGATCCTCACCGCGGCCGAGGAGTCGGTCGCCCGGTATCGGATGCTCGCGCAGGTCCAGCTGTTCAAGCGGACGATGCTCGACGAGAAGCACAAGCTCGAGCAGGAGGCGTTCCAGATCCCGGCGCCGCCCCTGCGCGCCTCGGTCCCGATGCCGCCCCCCGCCCCCGCGGCCGCCCCGGAGCCCACGCGCGCGCCGGTCGCCGAACCCGCTCCCGGGGCGGTCGCCGACGCCGGGGTCGCGCCCGACGTCGCGTCCGCGCCGGCTGCTCCCGCGAAGACCAGCATGACGTCGGACGAGATCACGAAGACCCTGGCCAGCATGGCCGACCTGCGCGACCGCGGCGCGATCAGCCCGGAGGAGTACGAGGCGAAGAAGACCGAGCTGCTCGGGCGCCTGTGAGGGCGCGCTGATGTTCGGCAACCTCACGCCGGACTACTTCGTCCAGGTCGCCATCGTCCTCGCGATGATGCTGCTCGTGGCCTTCCCGGTCCACGAGTTCTCCCACGCCCTCGCCGCGACCTATCTCGGCGACGGCACCGCGCGCCTCATGGGCCGGCTCACGCTCAACCCGATCGCCCATTTCGATCCGACCGGCGCGCTGCTCCTCACGGTCTCGATGCTCGCCGGGGTGGGCATCGGCTGGGCCAAGCCGACCCCGTACAACCCGATGAACCTGCAGGGCGGACGCTGGGGCGAGGCGATCGTGGCCGTGGCCGGCCCGATCTCGAACCTCGTCCTGGCGATCGCCGCGGCGATCCCGCTGCGGTACATCCTCGCGACCGGGATGCAGGTCGACCTCCTCGCCAACATCCTGTATCGGTTCATCGAGATCAACCTGCTCCTGGCGGTGTTCAACCTGCTGCCGATCCCACCGCTCGATGGATCGAAGGTGCTGTATGCCTTCCTCGACCCCCGAACGTCCTGGCAGGTCCGCGGGTTCATGAACCAGTACGGCCTGTTCATCCTGCTCGGCGCGATGTTCCTGCCGCTGTTCGGTGGGAACACCCTCATCGGCCTGGTGTTCGACCAGGTCCTGCAGCCGCTGCTGCGGCTCGTGGTTGGGGCGTGAGGCCGGGTTCGGTTCCCTGGTGGGCGGCCAAGGTTCGCCAGACCAGGCGCTATCTCCTCGCACGGGTCCGCCCGGGCGAGCGGGCGGAGCTGACGAGCTGGCTGACGCCCGCGGAGCTGGCCCTGTTCGACGCGATGCACGTCGCGGACCGACGCCACGGGCTCGATGTCGTCGCGGCGCTGCGCGCGGGTGGCATGGCCGACACCGAGGTCCTCCTCGCGGGCCTGCTCCACGACGCCGGCAAGGGCGACGCCGGGCTGGTGCCGCGCATTGTCTACTCGCTCGGGACGGCACACATCCGGGCAGAGCCGCTGGTGGCGTGGCTGCCGGGGATGCGTCGGACGCTCGAGCGGCTCCGGAAGCACCAGGAGCTGTCCGCCCGGATCGCCGAGGCGGCCGGCTGCCCGCCCCGGACCGTCGAGCTGATCCGATGGCAGGACGACCCGCGCGATCCCGACGCCGGCGAGCGCCTGCGACTTGCCGACGAGGCGAGCTGAGATGACCCTCGAATCGATGGTCGCCGCCGCGGCGCCCGCGGTGCGCATCGAGCCGGGCCGCGGCCGGGACTGGGCGACGCACGTCGCGATTGCCGAGTGGGAGGGGCCGCTCGGCCTGCTCCTCTCCCTGATCGAGGCCCGCCGCCTGGATGTGCTGACGGTCCCGCTTGGCGCGGTCGCCGAGGCGTATCTCGAGGCGCTCGGGGCGATCGAGCACGACCGGATGAGCAGCATCAGCGCGTTCGTCGCCGTCGCCAGCCAGCTCATCCTGATCAAGAGCCGCGCGATGCTGCCGCGCTCGCCTGCCGGCGCTGCGCTGCCGCTCGACGACGAGGGAGTCGACCCCGAGGCGGAGCTCAGGGCGCGCCTGGTCCTGTATCGCGCGTTCCGCGACGCCGGCGCGACGCTCAACGCCGGGGCGCTCGACAGGATCGGCCTGTTCCGCCGCGAGCCGGCGGCGGCGCTTGCGGCGGGGCTCGCGGGGGCCGCCACGGCGCCCTCGACGGCGCCGCTCGACCCGGCGGTCCTGATCCGCGCGCTGGACGGCCTCGTCCAGGTCCTGCCGGAGCCGGAGCGGCCGCCGGAGACCGTTCGGCGTGAGATCACCCTGGCGCAGCGTGCGTCGATCATCCGGATGGCCCTCGAGGGCGCGCCGTCGATCGTCCTCCAGGACCTGCTGCTCGGGGTCCGCGACCGGGTCGTGGTCGCGGTGACGTTCCTGGCCATGCTCGAGCTGATGAAGCGGCGCGAGGTCGTCGTCGAGCAGGCCGAGCCGTTCGGACCGATCACGGCCCGCCGCACGACGGCCGAGGAGCGCCGCGCGGCGGGCGTCGCGCCCGACGTCGAGAGCGCGCCGATCGACGAGTCGCTGGCGTCCTTCGCATGACCGAGGCAATCGATTCGGTGGAGGCGATGGCGTCCCCGGAGGCGACCGGGCTCGTCGAGTCCCGCGAGCGACCCGCGCCGGGCGAGCTGACCGAAGCGGGCCTCGAGGCGCTCCTGTTCGTCGCCGAGAAGCCCCTGTCCCGGCGGGAGATCGCGACGATCGCCGGGGTCGATGGTGCGACCGTCGATGAGCGGCTGGGCGATCTCGAGGTCAGCCTGCGCGGCCGCGGCATCCGGCTGCTCGCGGTGGGGGATCGGGTGGAGCTCGCCACGGCGGCGGAGACCGGGGCGCTCGTCGCCCGCTATGTCGGCGCGGACGCGGTTCGGCTCTCGCCGGCGGGCCTCGAGACGCTCGCGATCGTCGCCTATCGACAGCCGGTCACGAAGGCCGCCGTCGAGCGGATTCGCGGCGTCGACTCGGACCACACGATCCGCAGCCTGCTGCACCGCAGGCTGATCGTGGAGCTGGGTCGTTCGAACGCGCCGGGGCGCCCGATCCTGTACGGAACCGCGTTCGAGTTCCTGGAGCGGTTCGGGCTCGAGAGCCTCGACCAGTTGCCGCCGCTCGACGCCGACGTCGCCGCGCGCCTCGCGGAGGAGGGCGGCGTGCTCCTCCTCGCGATCGACGACGATGCCTGAGGAGCGCATCCAGAAGGTCCTTGCGACCGCCGGGGTCGCGTCGCGCCGCGCGTCGGAGGTGCTCGTCGCGACCGGCCGCGTCCGCATCGACGGCAAGGTCGCGGTGGTCGGGCAGAAGGTCGATCCGCTCGTCTCGACGATCGAGCTCGACGGCAACCCGGTGGGTGTCGGGGTCGCTCGCGCATACGTGGCGCTGCACAAGCCGGCCGGCGTCACCTCGACGACCCAGGATCGCCACGCCGCGACGACCGTCCTCGACCTGATCCCGACCGCGCTCGTGCCGGATGGGACGCGCCTCTATCCGGTCGGCCGTCTCGACCAGGACTCGGAGGGCCTGCTCCTGCTCACGAACGACGGCGAATGGGCCGAGCGCGTGCTCCACCCGCGCTTCGGCGTCGAACGCGAGTACGCCGTCGGGCTCGCCGCGCCGCTGATCGCCGAGCAGGCTCGCCTCCTCAACGGCGGCATCCGGATCGAGGAAGGCCTCGCGAAGCTGACGACGCGGCTGCGCGCCACCACCTCGGTCGAGAACCGCAGCCTCGCGGAGACCCTCGACCCGGCGCCCGATCCGAACCTGGTCTGGTACCGCGCGACGCTGGCGCAGGGTTGGAAGCGCCAGCTCCGGCGAATGTTCGGGGCCGTCGATGCGCCGATCCTGCGGCTCGTGCGCGTCCGGATCGGAACCGTCCGGCTCGGCGACCTCAGGTCCGGCCGCGCCCGCATCCTCAAGGCGCCCGAGATCAGATCCCTGTCCGCCGCCGACCGACACACGAAGCCGAGGCGGCCCGCCAGGTAGCGGAGTTCGCGACACGCTGAGACTTGACGGGACACCGCGTCCTATCTAGGTTCACGGTCGTGCCAGCCCTCGCCGCGGACCCCACCATCCGGCGCCAGGTGATGTCGGCCGCGCGGGAGGTCCTCGCCGAGGACGCCGGGGCACCGGTCGCGACGATCGCGGATCGGGCGGGCGTGTCTCGGGCCACCTTCTATCGACACTTCGGCTCGCGCGAATCGCTGTTGAGGAGCGTGGCCCTCGAGCCGCAGCCGGCCGCCGAGACACGAATCCTGGCCGCGGCCAGGGACATGCTCGTGCGGCACTCGCTGGACGAGCTCTCGATGGAGGACCTCGCAGCCGCCGCCGGCGTCTCGCGCGGGACCCTGTACCGCCTCGTTCCCGGCAAGGCCGCGCTGCTGCGACGGCTCATCGAGGTCTACTCGCCGTTCGAGGCGATCCGCTCCATCATCGCCGAGCATCGGTCCGAACCACCCGAGGTCGTGTTCCCACTGATCGGCGGCGCGATCGTCGGCATCTCCGGTGAGCGACTGGGCCTGATGCGGGCGATCTTCCACGAGGTGACGTCCGGCCCGAGCCCGACGCTCGACGGGATGGGCCCGCTGTTCGAGTCCACCCTCGGCGTCCTGACGGAGTACATCGTCGGGCAGATGGCGGCAGGCCGGGTCCGACCGATGCACCCGATCCTCGCGCTCCAGATGTTCGTCGGGCCGATCTTCTTCCACCTCATGACCCGGCCCATGGTCGAGCGCATCGTGCCGCTGCCCATGGATCCCGAGGCCGCGGTCGGCGCGCTCGTGGCGGCCGGGCTCGTCGGGCTGTCGATGGAGCCGGGACGGCCGGCGTGAGCGCCGCCGTGGGCGCCCCTGTGCCGCCTGTCGCCGCGGCGCCCGCGGTCGAGGCGGTGAACCTGCAGAAACGATTCGGCGAGATTCGCGCGGTGGACGGGATCGACCTCGCGCTGGCGCCGGGTCGCATCTACGGCCTGCTCGGGCCGAACGGCTCGGGCAAGACGACGCTGATCCGGCTGCTCACGGGCCTCGCCCACGCAACCGGCGGCGAGGCACGGATCCTGGGGACGAAGATGCCGTCCCGGCAGACGCTCGCCCGAATCGGCTACATGCCCCAGGCGGAGGCGATCTACCCGGAGCTGTCGGTCGGCGAGAACCTCACCTTCTTCGCGCGACTCGAAGGCAAGGCGGATCCTGCCGCGATCGATCGGGTCCTCGACCTCGTCGAGCTCGGCGGCCGGAAGGGAACGCCGGCCCTCGAGCTGTCTGGCGGGATGCGTCGGCGGCTCTCGCTGGCGTGCACGCTCGTCCACGAGCCGAAGGTGCTGTTCCTCGACGAGCCCACCGTTGGCGTCGACCCGGCCCTGCGCGTCCAGTTCTGGACGCACTTCCGGCGCCTCGCCGCCGACGGGACCACGATCCTCGTCGCGAGCCACGTGATGGACGAGGCCGACCGGTGCGATGAGCTGGTGTTCGTCCGGAACGGCAAGGTCATCGGGCGAGGCACGGGCGCCGAGCTGCGCGAGACGGCAGGCCAGAAGGACCTCGAGGCCGCGTTCCTCGTCCTGTCGGGCCTCGATCCCGAGGGTCGCCCGCTCGACCGAACGGCGCCGGATGCCGGAGCGGTTGCATGAATCCGACGCGCATCCTCGCCATTGCCCGGCGAATCGCGCAGGGCTTCCGCCGCGACGAGCGCACGCTCGGGCTCATGTTCGTCGTCCCGCTGGTCGTGACGGCGCTCCTCGGCTGGGTGCTCCGCGACACCAAGGACACGAACGTCCGGATCGAGATCGTGAACACCGACCAGACTGTCGGCACGCACATCGTCAGCGCCCTGACCGCCCTGGCCAGCGATCCCGCGAACGGCATCGCCATCGCCGGCACCGTCGCGTCCAGGGACGACGCGGTCGCGGCGATCAAGGCCGGCAACGCGGACCTCGCGCTGGTGATCCCGTCGGACCTGGTGGCGGCCGTCGCGGCCGGTCAGCGCCCGACCCTGACGGTCATCACGGAGGGCACGGAGCCCGGCGCGGAGGCCAGCCAGTTCGGGAAGCTCCAGAAGGCCGTGGCAACCCTGACGGGCTCGCTCGCCCCGCCCGGCGGTTCGCCCGCGATCATCCCGCAGATCGCGCACGAGACCGTGTACCTGACACCGAACGCGACCCAGGTCGACGTCCTCGCCCCGATCTTCCTCGGCTTCTTCGGCTACTTCTTCGTCTTCCTGCTGACGGGCATCAGCTTCCTGCGCGAGCGCATCGGCGGGACCCTGGAGCGGCTGCTCGCCACGCCCGTGACGCGGACCGAGATCGTGTTCGGGTACAGCCTCGGGTTCGGCGCGTTCGCGACGATCCAGGTCATCGTGCTGACGCTGTTCATCCTGAACTCGATCAACGTGCCGGCGATCGGGCCGATCCCGGCGTTCTCGATCGGGCTGGGCGTCAACTCGGCGGGCTCGCCGGTGCTGGCCTTCCTCATCGCGTTCCTGCTCTCGATCGGCGCGGTGAACCTGGGGATCTTCCTGTCGACGTTCGCCAGGACCGAGCTGCAGGTGATCCAGTTCATCCCGCTCGTGATCGTGCCCCAGGGGCTGCTCGGCGGCCTGCTCTTCCCGGTGAACCAGCTGCCCGACGCGTTGAACGCGGTCGCGCACGTCCTGCCGCTGACCTACGCGATCGAGGGCCTCCGCGAGGTCATGCTCAAGGGCGCCGACCTGTCCAGCCGCATCGTCCAGACGGACCTCCTCGTGCTCGCGGGAATCGCGATCTTCTTCGTCGCCCTCGCCTCGACGACGATCAAGCGCGAGGTGGCGTAGGCACCGCAAGCGCACCGGCGGGCAGGCCGAGCTCGCGCTCGGTGGCCGACGCCGCCCATGCCAGCATGTCCCCCCTATCGATGGTGGTCTGGTGGGCGACCACCTGGAGCGCGAGCCCGTCGACGAGCGACAGGATTCGCCACGCGGCGCCCCTCGGGTCGGCGCAGGTGAACGTGCCGTCGGCGACGCCGGCGTGAATCGCGCGCTCGAGCAACGCCGCCCAGCCGAGGTTCAGCCGGCTCGATGCCTCGCGGAGCACGGGCCGCCGGCCCGCCTCGGCCCATGCGTCGAGCCAGAGCTGGAACGCCCAGTCGTCACCGACCGGCGCGTACGAGTCGAGGAACTCGGCGATGACGGCGCGCGGGTCGCCGGCACGGGCGAGGAGCGCCTCGGTCTCGGCGAGATCCTCGCCCGCGATCCGCTCGAACGCGGCCGCGAGGACGTGGTCCATCGACTCGAAATAGTGGTGGATGAGCCCGCTCGAGGTGCCCATCTCCTGTGCGACGTCGCGGACCGTCGTCGGGGCGAGGCCCTTGCGCCGCGCCACCGCGAGAGCGGCGTCGACGATCGCTTCGCGTCGTCGATCGGGCGTCATGCGGGCCATCGCCGACCACTCTAGCCGATATTGCGCACCTGTCCAACAACCGGGTACCATGGCCCGACCGCAAGGGGAGCCAGGAGCCGAGATGGTCCGGACGACGCCCTTCCACGAGCGAACCAGCGCCCTGAACCAGACCGGCCTTTGGGAGCATTGGGCGAACAGCCTCGTCGCGGTCCGCTACCAGATGTCCGAGAAGTTCGAGTACTTCGCCATCCGGAACGCGGCTGGCCTGTTCGACACCTCGCCCCTGTACAAGTACCGGTTCCGCGGCCCCGATGCCGAGCGCTTCCTGGCCGGCGTCCTCGCCCGTGACCCGCGCAAGTGCCCGGTCGGCAAGGCCCAGTACACGCTGTGGTGCGACGACCGCGGCTTCGTGATCGAGGACGGCGTCCTCCTCCATGTCGCGGACGGGGAGTACCTGCTCACCGCCGCCGAGCCGAATCTCGCCTACTTCGAGGGCCTGGTCGGCAGGCTGGACGTCGGGATCGAGGACGAGACCGATGGATGGGGCATCCTTTCGATCCAGGGGCCGTACGCGCGCGACCTCGTCACCGCGGTCGCGCCGGGCGCCGCCAGCCTCGGCTACTTCGACCTCGTGCAGACGCCCGCCGCGGGCGTGCCGGCGGTGGTCTCGCGCACCGGCTACACCGGCGACCTCGGCTACGAGATCTGGGTGCCCGCGGACGGCGCGCTGAAGGTCTGGGACGCGGTCACCAGGGCGGGCGCCGGCCGCGGCGTGATCCCGTTCGGGATGACCGCGCTGTACATGGCCCGGATCGAGGCGGGCCTCCTGCTCCTCGACGTCGACTTCCACTCCAGCCGGTTCGCGTGGACCGACGCCGATCGCTCGACCCCGGTCGAGCTCGGGCTCGGCTGGATGGTGAAGGACGCCGGCGACAACGGCCGGACCTTCATCGGGGCCGACGCGATCCGCCGCGAGCTGCGCGACAAGACATCGCGCTGGCAGCTGACCGGGCTCGTGATCGACTGGCGCGACCATGACCGGATCTACGATGCGGCCGGTTTGATCCCGCCCAAGGACCACACCCCGATCCAGGACGAGTACTACGTCTACGACGACGAGCTCAACCAGCTTGGCTACGCGACGAGCCAGATGTACTCGCCGATGCTCCAGCGGCACATCGCGCTCGCGCGCGTCCCGCTCGACCGGACGGCACCCGGCTCGCGCGTCAAGCTCGAGCTCGCCGTGGCCCACCGATACGAGTATTTCGACGCCCAGGTGACGCGCCTGCCACTCTTCAACCCACCGCGAAGGACGGCCTGACCCATGGCGACGACCACTCCGGCCACGAACGGCGCCTCGAAGCCGGTTCGTTCCACGCTCGACGATCGCACCTTCGACGCGATCGTCGTCGGCGGCGGCCACAACGGGCTGACGAACGCCGCCTACCTCGCGAAGGCGGGCCTGCGCGTGCTCGTCCTCGAGCGCCGCCCGATCGCCGGGGGCGCGGCGCTGACGGAGGAGCTCCGGCCCGGCTTCTGGTTCACCTCGTTCTCGTATGCCCTGAGCCTGCTCCGGCCGGACATCGTCCAGGACCTGGACCTCGTGAAGCACGGCTTCATGCCGATCCTCATGCCGACGACGTTCTGCCCGAAGGAGGACGGCGACTACCTGCTCCTGGGCCAGGACCACGACGAGAACCGGCGCGAGATCGGGCGACACAGCCGGCACGACATCGACGCGTACGACGCCTACAACGAGGACATCACGCGGGTCATCCAGGCGATCAAGCCGCTGCTCGACGAAGTACCGCCCGACATCTTCAGCGACGACCCGGAGGAGCTCATCCGCCTCGCCGCCCTCGGCTCGCGCTTCAAGCGGATGGACAAGAAGCTGCTGCACGACTGCGTGCGGCTGCTCACCGGGTCCGCCGCGGACTTTCTGGACGACTACTTCGAGTCCGACATCCTGAAGGGCTACCTCGCCTCGACCTCGATCATCGGGACGAAGGTCGGGCCGTACTCGCAGGGCTCCGGGCTCGTGCTGCTGTACCACCTCCTCGGCGAGCACGACGGCGAGTTCGGCGCGTGGTCGTTCCACAAGGGCGGCAACGGCGGCTTCGTCAAGGTCCTCGCCCGCGCGGCGCAATCGTTCGGGGTCGAGATCAAGCTCGAATCGCCGGTCGACCATGTCATCACGGAGCACGGGCGCGCGACCGGCGTGGCGCTGTCCGACGGCGGCGCGTACCACGCCCCCATCGTCGTCTCGGCGCTCGACCCCCGGCGCACGTTCCTCGAGCTGGTCGATCCGCGCGAGCTGCCGACCGACCTGGTCGAGGCGATTCGCCGCTTCCGCTTCCAGGGCACCTCGGCCAAGGTCAACTTCGCGCTCGACGCGATCCCGCGCTACCCGGCGCTCGGCGACCGGACGGACCAGTACCGCGGCTTCACCAACATCGGGCCGTCGATGGAGTACCTCGAGCGCGCCTTCGACGACGCCAAGTACGGCTGGTACTCGAAGCGGCCGTACCTCGATACGGCGATCCAATCGACGGTCGACCCGGACATGGCCCCGCCGGGCAAGGCGGTCATGAGCTGCTTCGTCCAGTACGCGCCGTACAAGCTGCGCGAGAGCGACTGGGACACGGAGCGCGACAACCTCGGCGACACGGTCCAGGCGACGCTCGAGTCGTTCTTTCCGGGCTTCGGCGACCTCGTGCTCCAGCGCGAGGTCCGCACGCCGCTCGACATCGAGCGAACGGTCGGCCTTTCCGAGGGCAACATCTTCGCCGGCGAGTTCCTGGCGCCGCAGATGTACTTCTTCCGGCCCGCGCCGGGCTGGTCGCAGTACCGAACCCCGATCGACGGCTACTACCAGTGCGGCTCGGGTACGCATCCGGGTGGCTGCGTGATGGGCGCGCCGGGCAAGCTCGCGGCGGGCCAGGTGCTCAAGGATCGCGAGCGCCAGGGCGCCGCCAACGGCGCCGCCGGCCGTGTCGTCGTCGCCGCTCGGCGCTAGGCCGGGGAGCGGCGGGGCGGTGGACTTCGGGCTGACGCGGGAGCAGGTCGAGCTGCGCGAGCGCGCCCGGCGGTTCGTCGTCGAGGTCCTCCAGCCGATCGAGCTTGCGTTCGAGGCGGCCGGCGGGCGCCTGCCCGCGACCCGTGGCGCGGAGCTGCGACGGCTTGCCATCGAGGCGGGGCTGGCCGGTGGCGAGCTGCCGGTCGCGGTCGGCGGCAAGGGCTGGACCGTGTTCGAGCAGGTGCTCGTCCACGAGCAGTACGGGCAGGTGACCGGCGGCCTGTGGAGCTACGTGCCGGGCGCCTACGAGGTGCTGATCCACGCCGATCCCGACCAGCGCCGGCGCTACCTCGAGCCGAGCCTGCGCGGCGAGCGCTTCGGCGCCTACGCCGTGACCGAACCGAATGCGGGCTCCGATGCGCGGACGCTCGAGACGACGGCCGTCCGCGACGGCTCGGATTGGGTGATCAACGGCGAGAAATGGTTCGTGACCGGGCCGGACAACACCGACTTCATGGTCGTCCAGGCGATGGTCGTCGACGGCGACGCGCGCCTGCCGACGCTGTTCTTCATCGACTACGACGCACCCGGCCTGACCATGAAGGCCGATCCGAGCTACATGCACACGTTCGCGGACCGGCACCCGCAGTTCGTGCTCGAGAACGTGCGCGTCCCGGATGCCGCGCGGCTCGGCGCCGTCGGCGCCGCCGACGACCTCGCAAACGCGTGGTTCGTGAACGAGCGGATCCACATTGGCGCCCGCTGCACCGGGGCGATGGAGCGACTGCTCACGCTCGGCGTCGCCTGGGCCACGGAGCGCGTGCAGTTCGGGAGCCGGATCTTCGACTTCCAGGGCGTGAGCTTCCCGCTGGCCGATTCGGCCGCGGACGCGTCGGCGGCGCGCCTGCTCACCCGTGAGGCGGCATGGCTCGCCGACACCGGCGCCGACGCGAAGGTGGTCCACGCCAAGGCATCGCTCGCCAAGCTGTTCGCCTCGGAGGCCGCGTTCACCTGTGCCGACCGGGTGCTCCAGGTCTTCGGCGGCCGCGGCTACATGCGCGAGAACCCGGCCGAGCGCTACCTGCGTGAGCTGCGGGTCGACCGGATCTGGGAGGGCACGAGCGAGATCCAGCGCCTGATCATTGCCCGCTCGCTGGAGCGCCGTGGCGTGGATCGGGTCGTCGGATGACCCGGGCGGCCACGGGGGCGAGCGCCGCCACTCCGGCGACACGGTCCGCGATCGACCTGCACCCGCTGTTCGCGCCGCGCTCCATCGCGATCGTGGGTGCGTCGCCGCGGTCCGATCTCGCGCGGACGATGCGCGACAACATCCCGCGGGTGGGGAGCGAAACGCGCTGCCACTTCGTGAACCCACGCTACGAGGAGGTCGACGGGAGCCCGTGCTACCCGGATCTCGCCTCGCTGCCCGAGGTCCCCGACATCGTCGTGGTCGCCCTGAATCCGCTCCGCGCGCCGGCAATCGTCCGGGAAGCTGCCGCGGCCGGCGTGCCGGCGGTCGTGATCCCCGGCGGTGGTGTCGTCGAGGGCGGCGAGCCGGCGGCGCAGATGCAGGCCGAGGTGGCCGCGATCGCGATCGAGGCGGGGATCGCCCTCGTGGGCCCGAACTGCATGGGCGTGATCGACCTCACGACGCCGAGCGCGACGTACATCGATGACCTGCCGGCCAACCTCCGGCGTGGCGGCATGGCGGCGATCGCCCAGTCCGGCAGCGTGACCGATGCCTTCGTCCATGCGGGCACGCGGATCGGCTGGAGCCGGATCATCAGCTGCGGCGCCGAGGTCGTCCTCGATACGTGCGACTACCTCGCGGCCTGCCTCGACGACCCGAGCACGGAGTCGGTCGCGCTGTTCCTCGAGGGCTTCAAGCGGCCCGAGCTGTTCCTCGCGCTGGCGGATCGTGCCCTGACGATGGACAAGCCGATCCTCGCGGTCAAGGTCGGGAGCAGCCCGCAGGCGCGCGCCGCGGCAATCGCCCACACCGGCTCGCTGGCCGGCGACGCCCGCGCCACCGATGCCGCGTTGCGAGCGGCGGGGGTGGTCCGCTGCCACGACCTCGACGAGCTCATCGAGGCGGCGGCGCTGGTCAGTCGCTCGCGGCGGATCGACCGCCGCGTCGGCCGCGGCCGCACCGCCGTCGTGACTGTCTCGACCGGCGAGGGCTCGCTGATCGCCGACCTCGCTCCGCGTATCGGGCTGGACCTGCCGGCCATCCCGGCCGCCACGCAGGCGAGAATCTCGACGGCCCTGCCGACCCTCGCCCACGTGGCGAACCCGATCGACCCGTGGGGCGCGGGCGAGGGTGCGCCGACGTACCGCGCAACCTTCGAGGCGCTCGTCGACAGCGGTGCCTACGACGTCCTCGCGCTCGTCCACGACTTCCCGTACCGCTCGCAGCCCGGTGAGGTCGCGCTCGCGGTCGAGCTCGGCGCGGAGCTGCTGGCGGCCACGGAGGACCACCCGGAGATCCTGCCGGTCTTCGTCTCGCTGACTTCCGGCGACGTCACCCCGGAGGTCGAGGCGCAGCACGAGGCCGCGGGCGGCTCGCCGATCCTGCGCGGCACGACGCCGGCCTTCGGGGCCATCGCGCGGCTTGCCTGGTGGGAACGCCGCCACGCGGCCCGCGCCGCCTCGGGCCCGATCCGTCCAGCCTGGCCGCGCCTTGCCGAGCGGGTGCAGGCGTACGGTCACGATCCCGCCGCGCCCACGACAGCGGCGCGGGCGACGCCGGCGCGATCGATCGCGCAGCCGCTCGTCGTCATCCCGGAGCGAGAGTCGCTGGAGCTGCTCCGCGGCGCCGGGCTGCCGATCGTCGCGTCCATCGCGGTCGAGGGCACCGACGCACGGGCGATGCTGGAGTCCGTCGCGCAGGCGGCCGACGCCCTTGGCTGGCCCGTCGCCATCAAGCTCGACGCGCCGGGCCTCGCGCACAAGAGTGACGTCGGCGGCGTCGTGCTCGGCGTGGAGAGCCGAAAGGCGCTCCCTGGCGCGCTCCGGCGTGTCCTTGCCTCGGGCCGTGACCACGACGCGGACGGTGTTCTCGTCCAGTCGATGGTCGCGTCGGGCGTCGAGCTGATCGTCGGGGCGCGGCGCGATCCGCAGTTCGGTCCGCTCGTGCTCGTCGGGATCGGTGGCATCTACGCCGAGGCGCTCGATGACGCGGTCGTCCGGCTCGCCCCGATCAGCGCAAATCACGCCCGCGACATGCTCGGCGAGCTGCGCGGTTCCCGACTGCTCGAGGAGGTCCGCGGCCGGCGCTGCGTCAATCGGGCGGCCGTCGCCGCGATCATTGCGGGGCTCGGTGATGCCATGGACGCCAACCCAACCTGGCGCGAGGTCGACCTCAACCCGGTGATCGCGACCTCGACGGCCGCGGTCGCCGTCGATGCGCTCATCGTGACCGATCCGGTCCACCCGGCCTGGGACTACGAAGACCCTGGCGGGGCGGCCCCGAGCTGACCGTTCCCGTCGACCCGCCGCCTGTGGAGACCGACATGACCCCGACCATGACCGCCGCCAAGCCCACGTCCAGCACCCTGTACTTCGGCCCGTGGTATCGCCGCTCGCCGTTCTTCGAGAAGACCCTCGCCGCCGGCTGCTCGGCGTACGACATCTACAACCACATGTACCTGCCCGGCTACTACGCCGACCCGGTCGAGGAGTACTGGGCGCTCCTCAACGGCGTGACCGTGTGGGACGTGTCGGTCGAGCGGATCGTCGAGATCACCGGCCCTGACGCATCCGAGTTCGTGAACCGGCTCACCTGCCGCGACCTGACGAAGTGTGCGGTCGGCCAGTGCAAGTACGTCCTGATCACCGCCGACGACGGTGGGATCGTGAACGATCCCGTGCTCATGCGGGTCGAGGAGCATCGCTGGTGGCTCGCCCTCGCCGACAGCGACGCCGGCCTGTACGCCCGCGGCGTCGCCGTGAACTCGGGTCTCGACGTCACCGTGCGCGAGCCCGATGTGTATCCGATCCAGGTCCAGGGCCCGAAGTCGAAGGACGTGCTCCACAAGCTGTTCGGCGACGCGATCCTCGGGGTCAAGTACTACTGGACCCTCACGACCGAGCTCGACGGCATCCCCGTGGTCATCAGCCGCACCGGCTGGACCGGCGAGGTGGGCTACGAGATCTACCTGCGCGACCCGTCGCGCGGCGCCGACCTCTGGGATCGCGTGTTCGAGGCCGGCAGGGAGTTCGGGATCCGGCCCGTCGCCCCGGTCGAGGCGCGCCGCATCGAGGCCGGCATCTTCAACTACGGCTCGGACATGAGCATCGCCAACAACCCGTTCGAGATCATGGGCCTCGAGCGGCTCGTCGAGCCGCAGGCGGCCGACTACATCGGCAAGGCGGCCCTCGAGGAGATACGGATCAAG
Organism: Candidatus Dormiibacterota bacterium; assembly: GCA_035631615.1. GTDB lineage: Bacteria > Chloroflexota > Limnocylindria > Limnocylindrales > CSP1-4 > UBA5189. The sequence continues at coordinate 15,210 of DASQIK010000059.1, forward strand.
GGCGTCGCGAAGAAGCTCGTCGGCATCGAGGCGCCGGGTGCCGCGCTGCCATTCGAACTGGCCGAGAAGCGGCTCGCGCTGCACCGCGGCGAGCCCGTCGGGACGGTCACCGACCTGATCTGGAGCCCGCGCCTCGAGCGCAACATCGGGTTCGTCTGGCTCCCGATCGGGCTCTCCGGCCCCGGCACCGAGCTCGAGATCGAGGCGCCCGACGGCGAGCTGTGGCCGGCGCGGAGCGCGGCGATCCCGTTCCTAGACGCCACGAAGAAGGTGCCGCTCGGCCAACCCGCATAGACCCGGCTATTCCGCCTGGGTATGGGTACACATCGCCCGAGGCCCCTACCCAACGTCTTCATTCCGCATCGGTATGAAGCCGTGCGTTCCATGCGCATGCGGTATCGGGACGAACGCGGCCGGCCGTCAACGGGGCTGACTCATACCGCTGAGGGATACCCGCGCCGGCGGCAGGGCGCCTACGCGGCGTCGGGGTCGGCGACGACGGCCTGAGCGGCGGTCCGGAACGCGCCGAGCCGCCAAGCGACGACCAGCGCCAGCGACACGATCACCACGATGATCGTCGAGATGGCGTTGATCTGGGGCGTCACGCCGAACTTGATCGAGCTGTAGATCGCGATCGGGAGCGTCGTCGAGCCGACGCCGGCGTTGAACGACGTCACGATCAGGTCGTCGAACGACAGCGCGAACGCGAGCATCGCCCCGGCGGCGATCGCCGGCGCGAGCAGCGGCAGGGTCACGTGCCGGAACGCGCCGATCGCGGACGCACCGAGGTCGCGGGCAGCCTCCTCGAGCTGCGGGTTCAGGCTGGCCGCGCGGGCGCGGACGGTGATCGCCACGTACGACACGCAGAACGTGATGTGCGCCAGCGAGATCTGGAGCAGGGACCCGTTCAGCCCGAACAGCTGGGTGAAGAACACCAGCAGGCTGATGCCCATGATCACCTCGGGCGTGACCATCGGCAGGAGGAGCAGCGTCTGGACCGCGCCGGAGCCACGGAACCGGAGGCGGGCGAGGCCGAGGCCGAGCAGCGCGCCGAGGATCGTCGCACCGACCACGGCAATGGCCGCGACCTGCATCGTCACCCACAGCGCCCCGATCAGGCGGTCGTTCTCGAACAGCTTCGGGTACCAGTCGAGGGTGAACCCGAGCCACACGAAGTTCCGCTTGGACTCGTTGAAGCTGAACACGATCAGGACCACGATCGGCGCGAACAGGAACGCGTAGATGAAGACCGTGAACGCGGTGAGCCAGCGCGACGGCCTGGTTGTCATCCGATGACCTCGCGCCGGAGGCTCCGCAGGGCGAGCAGCGTGCCCGCGATCGTGATGGCCATCAGCAGGAACCCGAGCGCGGACCCGTACGGCCAGTCGCGGCCGCTCGTGAAGATCACCTGCACGATCTTGGCGATCGTGGTGGTCTGGGCGCCGCCGAGCAGGTCCGGCGTCACGAAGTCACCGAGCGCCGGGATGAACGTGAGGAGCGCCGCGGCGACGATGCCCGGCAGCGTGAGGGGCAGGGTCACGTGCAGGAACGCGCCGCGACTCGAGGCGTACAGATCGCGGCCAGCCTGGACGAGCGACTGGTCGAGGCGGTCGATCGAGACGTACAGCGGCAGGATTGCGAACGGCAGGAAGCCGTAGGTCATCCCGAGGATGACGGCCGCGTCGGAGTTCAGGATCGGGATCGGGTCGCTGATCACGCCCATCCCGAGCAGCAGCGAGTTGAGGATCCCGTTGTCGCGCAGGATGATCATCCAGGCGTAGGTCCGGATGAGCCAGCTCGTCCAGAACGGCAGCATCACCAGGATCAGCAGCAGGATCTTGCGCCGCCCACCGTGGCGCGAGATCCAGTACGCGACCGGGTAGCCGATCGCGAGCGACAGGATGGTCGTGACCAGCGCGTAGTACAGCGACCGGATGAACGCGGTCACGTACTCCGGGCGGAGCGCCTGGGCGTAGTTGTCGAGGTTCGGGTTGGCGAGCGTGATGTGCGCGCCCGGGTCGACCGCACCGAGGCTGATCGCGCCCATGATCGCGAGCGGCGCGAGGAAGAAGATCGCGAGCCAGACGACGCCCGGCGCGAGCAGGACCGCCGATGCGATCCGACCCCGAGCCGTCGCGCCCAATCGTCCGGCGGCGACCACCGCGCGAGGCGCCGCCGCGGGCTCGGCTCCCGCCGTCACGCGCGGAGCTGGTTCCAGCGGTCTGTGTAGTTCTTGAGGTCCGCAGGCTGGAGGTAGGCGAGCTCCTTGAGCGTCGCAAGGACGTTCGCGGGTGGATTCAGGCGCGGGTCCTGGCTGATCGTCGGGTCGATCTTCGGG
>DASQIK010000060.1:0-4128 GCA_035631615.1 Candidatus Dormiibacterota bacterium
TTCGAGATCTACGCGGTCTCCGCCGCCGGGTTGGCGGTCCCGGCCGCGGACCTCCTGCTGGGCAAGGGTGAGCGATTCGCGAGCCTGCCGAGCAACCTGCCCGATCCCGCAACGCCACTGCTTGGGAGGGACGCTGACCTCATCGCCCTGATCGGCCTCCTCGAGCAACACCGCGTGGTCACGGTCACGGGTCCAGGCGGCATCGGAAAGACCAGGACGGCGATCGAGGTGTGCCATCGCCTCGCGTCACGATTCCTCGACGGGATCGCCTTCGTGTCGCTGGCCGCCGTGACCGATGCCTCCGAGCTCATGCCCGCCCTGGCCAATGCGCTGGGTGTCAAGGAGGCAGAAGGCAGGAGCCAGGCCGAGGGCATCGTTGCGCTCATCGGGGACAAGCAGGCCCTGCTCCTGCTCGACAACCTGGAACAGGTGGTCTCTGCGGCGCCCGAGATCGCCGCGCTCGTGAGCGGATGCCCGGAGCTGCGGATCATCACCACCAGCCGGACGCCGCTCAGGATCGAGGCCGAACGCGGATATGCGCTCAGCCCGCTGGCGCTGCCGCAACAGGCGACGGCTGAAAGCCCAGAGGCGCTGGTGGCCTTTCCGGGCATCGCGCTGTTCGTCGAGCGGGCGAAGGTGGCCAGGAGCGACTTCGAACTCACCGCGGACAACGCTGCCGCGGTCGTGGCGATCTGCCGGCGCCTGGATGGCCTGCCGCTCGCCATCGAGCTCGCGGCTGCCCGGATACGCCTGTTGTCGCCGGAAGCCCTGCTGCAGCGACTCGACCACGCCCTCGACGTCCTCACCACCGGACAGCGAGACCGCCCTGACCGGCAGCAGACGCTGCGAGCGACGATTGACTGGAGTCACTCGTTGCTCACGGCATCGGAGAAGCAGCTCTTCCGGAGGATGTCGGTGTTCTCCGGTGGATGCTCGCTCGAGGGCATCGAAGCGGTGTGCTCCGAGCCTTCGGAGTCAGTGCTCGACGATCTGGAGTCGCTGGTCGACAAGGCCCTCGTCCAGGCCGCGGGCCCTGCAGACCGGTTCCAGATGCTCCAGACGATCAAGGACTATGCACGCGAGGAACTCGTGGCTTCGGGACAAGCTGACGAAATCGGCCGAAGGCACGCGGCCCACTTCGTGCAGGTCGCCGAGGAGATCCGAGCGGGGATCGAGGGCGACGATCAGGTCCGATCGATCGAGCGAGGTGTCGGCGACGATGCGGATCTCCAGGCCGGACTCGACTTCCTGCTCCGCAGGGCGAGGCAACAGGATCCGACGTCGGCCGAGCTCGGCATGCGGACGTGTGGATCGCTGTGGCTCTACTGGCACATCCGCTCGAAGCATCTGAGCGCTCGTGACTATGTGCGCGCGTTCTTCGGCACAGCTGTCGGCTCCGGACCGACCCTCGGCCGATCGAACGCGCTGCGCACGGCAGGCTTGGCGTCATGGTCGTTGGGCCACTTCGAGGAGGCCATCAAACAGGGTTTGGAGTCCTATCGCATTGCGCGTGACCTCGACGCAGCCACAGAGATCGCCCTCGCGGCAGGGCTCCTCTCGCTCTTCTACCTGACCGTCGATATGGAACGGGCCGTCGAGTGGTCACGCGAGGCGATCGACCGAAGCCGGGCGCAGAAGTATCCGCTCGCGTTGGGGTTTGCCTTGAGCTTCGACGGGATTCTGAACGCCGTGTCGGGTGACACCGCGACGGCCGCGTCGAGATACACCGAGGCCCTGGCCGTCCAACGACGATTCGAAGACAAGGAGGGCTCAGGGCTCTCGCTGGGCGGTCTGGCGCAACTCGCGGCACTGAGGGGCGACCATGGCGAGGCGATCAAGCTGTATGAGGAGTCGCTGGCTGCCTTTGAGGCCATCGGTGACCGGGCCGAGGAGGCACGCATCCTGACCGAGATGGCCTGGACACATCTCGCGCTCGACGATCGGACGGCGGCGCGGCGGTTCTTCTTCGAGTCCGCAGCGGCGTACCTCGATGTCGGCAGTGTCCGCGGCGTCGGGACCTCGATGATCGGGCTGGCGGCAGTCGAGACGGTCGAGAGACGGCCATTGCGGGCGGTGCAGATCGCGGCAGCAGCCGAAGTCTTTGCCCGCGAGGAAGGCATCATGAACGTCTATTCGGACGACGATCCAGGACGCGAATACGCCGAGCGGGCGAAGTCCGAGTTGGGCGCAGACGACCTCGAGCGTGCGACGGCGATGGGGCGCCTCCTTTCGGTCAAGGAAGCGTTGGACCTGGCCCGAGTCGCCCAATCGGCGATGGGGTCGACCTCGGAGTAGGTCCCGCCGCCTCGTGCCAGCATCGGCGTTCCGACCAACAGGCCGAGGCTCCCCGCGAATGCGAGCCGGTATCATCCGGGCTCGCGCGCCTGTAGCTCAGTGGATAGAGCGTCGGCCTCCGGAGCCGAAGGTCGCAGGTTCGAATCCTGTCGGGCGCGCCACTGCAACCTTTTCGGGTAGCGCGAGCGCGAATCCGTGGGCGTAGGCCGACGGAGTGAGCCTGACGGACACGATCTTCCTCCCTGCGATGGTGATGCGGTCGTAGATGGCGTGGAGGAGGTCGGCCCTCTCGGCGGGAACCTCGGCCGCCCTCCACGTCGCTGACAGCGCCTCGAGCCAGGCCACGGCACGCTCGGGCGAGATCCCGTCGGTGCTCGTGCGCTCGAGGTTCTCCTTGGCATCCCGGAGCCCGTGCAGCCGCTCGAGATAGGGCGCGTCCTCGAGGCGGCCGGCGGCATGGGCCAGCGCGAGCGCTCGGATCTGGCGGTCGATCCGCGCCCGGTCGATTGCGACCGGGCGTGGTCCTGTGCCGAGACTGGCGACGACGGCCGAGATGGTCGCGTCGCCCAGGTCGATCGCCTCAACCTGCGCCAGGATCGGCTCCTCCCATACCTCGTCGCCGAGCCGGGCGCGCTTGCCCCACGCCTCGCACGGATTCGCGTGGAGCTTTCGGTGTCGGCCGTCGGCGAACGTCCCGTCGCTCCGGACCCGGCGTCCGCAGACGCATTCGAGGAGACCCTTGAGGAGGTCAACCCGGTCGGGGCGGCGCGGGCCGCCGGCGCGGGTCTTCGACCGGCGGACGTCCTCGACCCGCGCCCACAGCTCGTCGCTGACCGGGGGGTCGGCCCGCCACGGCGCGGGCTTGCGGGTCTCGCTCCGGCTCCGGCGGTACCGGCGGATCCAGCCGTTGTAGATCGGGTTCATGAGGATCATCCGGATCCGGCTCTCGGCAAGGCCGGTCTCCTCGGCGAGGTCCTTCGCGCTGACGCTGCCGAGGGCGTAGCGCTCGAACAACGCGACGACCGTGCCGATCGTGTCCTGGTCGACCTCGAGGACGTGGGGCGGGTCCACGGAGCGCCGGAAGCCAAGCCCCGCGTGCCCGCCGGGGTCGTCGCGGCGGTCGAACTTGGCGGCGTAGCCGTCGGTGATGCGCTCCGACAGCCTCCGGCTGTACTTCTCGGCGCCGGCGGCCTCGGAGATCAGCTCGTCCCAGTCGTGGGGGTCCGATGACAGGATCCGTCGGTCGCACATGACGAGCGCGACGCCGACGGGGTGCAGCCCGTCCTCCAGCAGCTCCAGCGTCCGGCGCAGGTTGCGCTGCCAGCGGTCGGAGTAGCCGGCCAGGAGCAGGTCGAACGCCCCGGCCCGCGCCTCGGCGAGCATCTCGGTCATCGTCGCCGAACGCCAGACCGTCGTGCCGCTGTGAGCGACCTGGAACACCAGGCCGGTGTCGACGAGGCCGTGGCGCTCGATGAACCGGTCCTGCTGCTCGCGCTGGCTCGCTGGGCCGTAGCGGTCGTACTGGCCGGCCGTCGACTCGCGGATCCAGCGGGCCACCCGCAGGCCGCGGATGTCGTCGAGGGAGCGGGGCAGGCGCTTGAGCGTGCGAGGTTCCCTCATGCGGCCCCGGCCTTGCGCGTCGTGTCCATGACGACCACATTTGCTCTGTTTCGCGCCGCAGCCAAGCGTTCCCGGCGCAGTTGGTCCGGACCCTCCGGATACTGCCGGTGGAGGGCCTCCACGTAGCGGGCCAGGGCGGCGACGAGCGGATCCCGCTCCACCGGCCGCCGCACCTGCTCGCTCATCGTGGGTCAGCTCGGGCTCTGGACCGGG
>DASQIK010000061.1:0-9984 GCA_035631615.1 Candidatus Dormiibacterota bacterium
CGTCGGACCGGCCCGCCAGGGCCGCCGACGGGTATACCGGGCGACCAAGGTCAACGACCGGGCGTTGCGGCCGCGCTGGGGCGTTCTGGGCGGGCTGACGACCGATTGCGGCGGTCTCCTCGAGCGCTCTGCGGTGGCGTCGGAGGCCCATTGTGATGGTTGGGCAGGCGTCGATCATGTCGCGGGCGCGCCGCTGCCAGCGTTTGCGGGTGCCATGGGTCAGCCGGCCGTACTCAGCCGACCCTTCGGGACCTCCCCACCGGAACAGCTCGACGGCGAGCTCGTCGATGGCCTTCTCGGTGAACCTGTTCAGCCAGTACGACTCCGCCAGACAATAACGGTCCGGGGTGGCTCACCTTATCGGCAGCGACCCCGGAGCCGCTCCCGGGGAGCCGATCTTCCGCGACGCCATCGATCGCCTGTACGCCGGCGAGCTCGACGCGGCGACCGACCGCCTATTGGCCGGCAGCACGTAGCGGAGTCCGTGAACCCAGCCTGCGCCGCTGGTGCAGGCGGTCAGCTCCCTTGAAACGACGGCCCGGACCTCCCTGCGAGATAGCTGACGAGCGCTCCTCCGACGCCGAAGACGATGATCAGGCCCGACGAGAGCATCGGGCCGGGGTCGGCGCCACCCAGCGCCGCGACGAAGACCGACCCGAAGACGATGAGCAGCGCCAGCCCGAGGAACGTGGACCAACGCACGACGGCGCGGCTGGGACGAGCAAGCAGCATGCCGCCCGTCAGGAGCGCGGCGAGCGCAGCGGCAGCAACCGCCGCAGAGAGGCCCGGGTTCTGCAGCAGGAGGTTCTCCCCGACGAAGACCACGACGAGGAGCCCGGCACAGACAACGCCGGCCACGACCCAGAGGGCTCCGCCGAGCCGATAGCCGTTGCGGGCGCCTCGAGCGCCTCGCTCCACAGACAGCGTGTCCTGCACGTTCCGCGCCTTCCCTTCCTCTGTTGGATGCCGTCACTAGAACTCGACTCCAGGGCACGGCGCTGCTAGAGTGCCGCGCGAGATGTCGAGTGTCAAGCAACTCGAGGCCCCGAAGCTGTCGCGTCGGGGTCGCGCCAGGGCAACCCAGTGGCGCATCGTCAAGGCCGCCTACGGCCTGTTCTGTGCGCAGGGCTACGCCGGCACGGCGATGGCCGAGATCGCCGATGCGGCCGGCGTCGCCGTGCAGACCGTCTACTTCACGTTCCACACGAAGGCAGCCCTGCTCAGCCGGGCGTATGACTTTGCGGTCATGGGCGAGGACGACCCGCAGATCCCGCAGCACCAGCCGTGGTATCTGGCGATGGCAGCCGAGCCGAAGGTCACCGAGGCACTCCGCCACTTCCTGACCGGCGTGGGCGAGATCACCCGCCGGGTGACGCCGCTGGCCATCGCCGCACAGGTCGCCGCGGATGGCGACCCCGAGACAGCCCGGGTGATCGCCACGCACGACAAGTTGCAGGCGGACAGCTATCGAGAGGTCGTCGAGCTCCTCAGCGCCAAGGCGCAGCGCAGCCCCGGGCTCGACCTGGAGCGCGCCACCGACCTGCTGCTGCTGTACGCCGGGACGGACGTCTACCACGTCCTCGTCGAGGGCCGGGGCTGGTCCCACGACGAGTGGCTGAGCTGGGCCGCAACGGCGCTTTCGCAGCAGCTGTTCGGCGGGTGACCTGGCCCCGCCCGTCGTCAGCCGCCGATGAGCGGCAGCACCTCGGCGATGAGCGCGATCTGGTCCATCGTCCGGTAGTAGTTGTTGTTGAACGTGAAGCCGGTGAAGCCGGCGTCGATGAACCGCTTGAGGACCTCGGCGGCCTGCTGCGGCGTGCCGCCCTGGATGTACGGGCGGCGCTCGGCGGGCACCGTCTCGAGGAGCCTCGCCTTGGCGGCCTCGTCGCGGGCGACGATCGCCGGCGTGGCCATCGTCCGCTCGATCGTCGACGGATCCCGGCCGATCTCGGCGCAGTAGCCCTCGAGCACCTCGGTCTTGTGCCGGAGCACGTCGAAGCCGAGCGGGAACCAGTGGGTCATGTCGGCGTGCTTCGCGGCGATCCGGAGCGTCCGCTCCTCCCCTCCCCCGCCGATGAGGATCGGCGGACCGCCCGGCTGCACGGGCTTCGGGACGTTGTGGGCCTCGTGGATGCGGTAGTGGCGGCCCTCGAACGACGGCCGATCCTCGGTGAACATGGCCTTCGCGATCGTGAGCGCCTCGTCGAGCCGGTCCATCCGCTCCCCGACCCGGGGGAACCCGTAGCCGTAACCGTCGTGCTCGGACTCGTTCCACGCCGCCCCGAGGCCGAGGATCGCGCGGCCGCCCGACGTGATGTCGAGCGTCGTCGCCATCTTGGCGAGCAGCGCCGGATTCCGGTAGGTCACGCCCGTCACGAGCGTTCCGAGCCGGACGGAGCGCGTCTCCCGGGCCAGGGCGTTCAGGACGGACCAGCCCTCGAGCATCGGCTCGTCCTCCGGGCCGATGCCGCCGATCTGGTAGAGGTGGTCCATGACCGTGACCAGACGGAAGCGGTTCGACTCGGCCGCCCGGGCCTGCTCGACCACGCGGTCGAAGAGCTGGGCGGAGGAGGTGTGGGGATAGGTGTACAGGGGCAGGTGGAGCCCGATCCACGGTTTCATCGGTCGATCGTACGTCAGATGACGGCGACCACCCGCTGGATCGAGTCGTCGGGGCGAAACCTGCGGTCGACGAGCACCCGGATGGAGTAGCCGAAGCTCAGGTTGGCGCCGTCGAACGACGGCGTGAGGTCCGCCGGGAGCGCCAGCTCCGCGCGAGCGGCCCCGGAGGCAAGGTCGCCGTCGGCGATGGGCGCGGACACGATCAGCGCGAACACCCCGTTCGGGGCGTTGCCGCCGCTATGGAGCTCGATCCGCCCGGCGCCGGCGTGCGCCGTGGGCCAGCTCGCGCGCACGACGAGCGTCGAGCCCGCGCGCGCCGGCAACGGCGAGTCGATGCTGATCGTCCCACCGTCGACGTCGACCGAGGCAAGCATCGAGTCGCCGCCCTGGTCCCCGACGCCGGCCGCCAGCAGATCCGGGTTCTGGGCAATCGGCAGCAGCGCCGAGACGTGGTAGTCGGTGCCCATCGCGACGTCGAATCGAACCTCGACCGCCCACGCCACGATGGCTTCGCCGAGGTGTGCCGTCGGCGGCCCGAGCGGCGGCCCCGGGATGGCGAATGGGGCCGTGAAGTGATCGCCCGCCGCCATCTCGAACGGGATCGCGGGCTCGAGGAACGGGCTCTCGACGAACAGTGAGCCGTCCGCCTGGACCCACTCGGACCGGTTGCTTCCGGAGCCGACACTCTTGCGCTCCTCGACGAGGCGCAGGCAGACCAGGCGAAGGTATGCGTGGCGGGACTCGATGGCTTCAAGCGCGGTCAGGTCGATCGTGCCCTTGATCGGGTCGCCGACGCGCACGCTGCCGTCGATCGTGATCGAGCCGGTCAGCGGCCCGTCGATCGCCTTGAACAGGTCCTCGATCCGCACGTCGTGGAGCGGATGGCTGGAGATCGAGCCGGCGAGCCGGGAGCCGTTCAGCGCATCGAACGGGGATGGGGCGTGGCCGCTGTGGAGGCCGGAGAACCCGCCGACGCCGAACGTGATCGACATGACGGCAGCCTACGCCCTCCGTTCGGGCCGTTCTACCCGACCCGGCACGCCCAGTAGAAGTAGATCGGGATGTCCGCCGCGAGATGGATCGCGATGAGGAGCGTCAACGAGTTGGTCCGGCGCGCGATCACGCCGCCGACGAAGCCGGTGACGATCATCGCGAGCATCACCGGGATCGCGCCCTGCGGCCCGACGAAGTCCGCGCCGGTGTGCGCCAGCCCGAACACGACCGCCTGCGCGAGATTTGCGCCGACGACGCCGAGGCTCGGGACGAGCCAGGTCCGCATCGCGCCCCGGTACGCGAGCTCCTCCGCCAGCGCGTTGGATGCGCCGAAGACCACCGCCGGCACGAACGCGAGCGGCTGGCTCAGGTCGATCGCGTAGCTGCCGAAGAACAGGCCGCCCATGGTCGGGCTGCCGAAGATCGTCCCCGCATCGAGGGCGATCGGGGTCACCACGACGAGCGCGACGAGCGCCAGGAGCTGCACGCGGCGCGAGCCGCGCCGGAAGCCGAGCTCCGAGAGGGAGGTGCGCCGATCGAGCACGAGCAGGGCCACCGTCGCCAGCCCGATGAAGCCCTCCGCGAAGCGCCACACCGCGGGCGGGGCGAGGAGGTTCGCGCAGTCCACGGCCCCTGCCGCGGCAAGCGGTTGCGGGAGCGCCCGCCAGACCAGGATCGCGGCGGCTGGGAGCACGGCGGCAAGGGCGGGCGAGCGCGTACCGAAGCGCCGCGTGTACAGATAGATGAACAGGATGCCGACGAACACGAACGGGGCCGTCGCGCGCACGACGGCCGCGATTCCGATGAGGGCCACGAGTGCGAGCGCCGGCACCCGGGACGTGATCGGGACCCCCGACCAGCCCTCGATCCGGCGAGGCCCGCTGGAGCCGGCGACCCCGCTCACGTCGCCCTCCCCTGCCCCGCTCCGGACACAACGAAACGCCCGAAGGAACCGCTGTGGCGCTTTGGGCGGACCACCAATCCGGTGCAAGCACCGGACCGGCTGTCGATGCGAGCATCGACCGGTCCACCCTGATCGCTCAGGGCCCCTCCGGGCAAGACGTACTGTACCGGCGCGTCGGCGGGCCCAGGAAGCGGCTTATCCACGAGATTCGGAGTTCGCACCGGGAATCTGGTGCTCACGTCCACAGCCCGTCCACGAACGCGGTCAGGCACCCTCCGCGAGCATCGCGTCGACGATCTGCGGGAACGAGTCCACGATCAGCGTGAGGTGGCCCTGATCGGCGAGCAGGTGCGAACGGGCGTTGCCAAGGTGCTGCACCAGCCACTCCCCGTGGCCGTACGGGACCATCCGGTCGTGGGCGCCCTGCCAGACGTGGACCGGCGCGGCGATCGAGGCGACGTCGAAGCCCCACGGCTTCACGAACGCCATGTCGTCGTCGAACCAGCCCCAGTACGAGGTGCGCAGCGCCTCGTGGAAGAGCGCGGCTAGGTACTCGGCCAGTTCGCCGGTCACGGAGGCGCGGTCGACGTCGTCGACCAGGTCGCCGAACGCGCCGGAGACCTCGCCCGGCGTGATGTCGAGGAATCGCGGGCGGGCGCGCTCCTTGAACGGGATCAGCGCCTCCGGGCCGGCGAGCGCCGCCGAGAACTCCTCGACGTTCTCGGCGCCCATGCCGGCGAGGTAGTCGAGGCCCTCCGCCGGATACGGGGCGACGCTGGCGATGAGGGCGGTCCCGCGAACCCGATCGGGCATCAGCGCCGCGCAGGCCAGCGCATGCGGGCCGCCGCCGGACCAGCCCAGGATCCACGCCTTGTCGGCGCCGAGGCGGTCGAGGACGGTGCGCGTGTCCTCGACGACGTCGGCCACGGACCGGCCCTCGCGCCGGGTCGAGTCGCCGTAGCCCGGCCGCGAGGCGCTGACGTAGCGCAGGCCGCGGTCCGCCAGGTTCCGGACGTGCCACCCGAATGGCAAACCCGCGCCCGGCGTGCCGAGGTGGAAGAAGAGCGGGTCGGCATCGGGCGGCCCGGCCTGCCACACGTCGAGGGAGCGGCCGTCCGGGGTGGTGAGCTGCTCGCGCCTCGGCTCGAGCGTCGCGTCGGGCCTGGTCATGCCCGCAATGATGCCGTTTCGCTCGAGCGTCCGAACGTTCCCCGGGCACAACGAAACGCCCAGAGGAACCGCCGCTTCCTTCTCGTACCCCCTCCCCTCATGCAAGCACGAGGTTCGGGTGCCGATGCAAGCACCGGCGGGTCCGTCAGGTTTTCGTTGGCCCCTCTGGGCAAGACGTAATGTAGCCCGCGCGCACCACGGCCCGGAACCCACTTATCCACGAGTTTCGAAGTTCAGGACGGCAATTCCGTGCTTCCGTCCACAGTCCGTCCACGAAGCTCGGCCGCGAGGGCAGGCGCGACGCGCCCGTGGACCCGTACGTCGCGGTCGCCGTAGTCCAGCTCGATGGTGCCCCGCTCCCGGACGCGCGCCAGCAGCTCCCCCGCCGTGTACGGCAGGCGGACGTCGACGTCCTCCCAGAGCGTCGCGAGCAGCGCCGACAGCTCCACGCGCAGCGTCTCCAGCCCGAACCCGGTCAGGGCAGAGACCATCACGGTCCCCGCGACCGCCGGGGCCTCTCCTGCCCCATCGCCCGCCGCCGCGGCGAGCAGGTCGGCCTTGTTCCAGGCGACCAGCCGCGGCTTGTCGCCGGCCCCGAGCTCGTCGAGGACCGCCTGGACCGTGGCGCGGTGCTCGGTCGCGTGGGCATCCGCGACGTCGACCACCTCGATCAGCACGTCGGCGCGATTCACCTCTTCCAGGGTCGCCCGGAACGCGTCGACGAGCTGGTGCGGGAGCTTGTGGATGAAGCCGACCGTGTCGGTGAGGATCGCCGTCTGGCCGTCGCCGAGGCGCACCTGGCGGGACGTCGGGTCGAGGGTCGCGAAGAGCTTGTCCTCGGCCAGCGTCACGGTGCTGCCGACGAGCGAGTTGAGCAGCGTCGACTTCCCGGAGTTCGTGTAGCCGACGATGCCGACGGTCGGCATGAGCCGCCGATCGCGGCCGCGCGAGGCCGTCTCGCGCGCCTTCCGGACGTCGTCCACGCGCTCCTTCATCTTCTTGATCCGGTCGCGGATGATCCGCCGGTCGGTCTCCAGCTGGCTCTCGCCGGGGCCCCGGGACCCGATTCCGCCCTGGGTGCGCGACAGGTGCGTCCAGAGCTTGGTCAGGCGCGGGAGCTGGTACTCCAGCTGCGCCAGCTCGACCTGGAGCCGGCCCTCGTGCGTGCGCGCGTGCTGGGCAAAGATGTCCAGGATCAGGCGGCTCCGATCGATGACCTTGGTCTTGACCAGGTCCTCGAGCGTCTTCTGCTGTGTCGGCGAGAGCTCGTCGTCGGCGACGAGCAGGTCGAAGCCGGTCTCGGACTTGGCCGCGACGAGGTCCTCGGCCTTGCCCTTGCCAACGTACCAGTGCGGGTCGACGTGGCGGCGGTTCTGCCACTCGGCGCCGACGACCTCGGCGCCCGCGGTCAACGCGAGATTCGCCAGCTCGGCGAGCGAGTCCTCCGCGCTCCAGCCGTCCTCGGCGCCGGTGTCGACCGCCACGAGGAAGGCGCGCTCGACCGGCTGCTCGAGCTCGATCAGGTTGGTGGCGGTCCTGCCGTTGGATCTGGTGGGCACCGGCGAAGGATACCGGCGCACCCGTCGCAGCCCTCAGTCGATCGTCGGGCGGCTCGGCAGCGAGGGCATGCTGTCGTCGACCACGGCGCCGTCGCGCAGCTCGATGACCCGGTCGGCGAGGTCGATCAGCGTCGGGTCGTGGGTGGCGACGATGGCGGTGACGCCCTGGGTCTGCATCAACCGCTGGAGCAGGACCATGATCGACCGGCCGGTCTGCGAGTCGAGCTGTCCGGTCGGCTCGTCGGCGAGGAGCAGGTCGGGGCGATTGGCCAGCGCGCGGGCGATCGCCACCCGCTGCTGCTCGCCGCCCGAGAGCTCGTGCGGCCGGTGGTTGGCGCGACCACCGAGCCCCACCAGCTCCAGCAGCTCGAGGACACGCGCGTCCCGCTCCTTCGGATCGGCGCGGACGAGCCGCAGCGGCACCTCGACGTTCTCGGCGGCCGACAGGATCGGCATCAGGCCGAACGCCTGGAAGATGAACCCGATGTTCCGACGCCGGAACGCGATCAGGTCGCCTTCCGGCAGCTCGGAGACCGCAAGCCCATCGACCGAGACGCTGCCTCGGGTCGGCCGGTCGAGCGCGCCGATCATCGACAGGAGCGTCGTCTTGCCTGATCCCGACCGGCCGCGCAGCGCCACGAGCTGGCCGTGGCCGACCCGGACGTTCACGTCGCGGACGGCGCGGATGACGCCGCCCGGCATCGGGTAGTCACGCGACAGGTCGTGCGTCTCGACCATCGGCGGCCGACCCGGCTCCTCGGCAAGGCGGCGCTCGGGCGGGGCGTACTGCAGGTCGCGCATCAGGCGATCTCGCCGGGCTGGCCGGTGTGGTCGAGATGCTGGTCCCCACGGCCGTCGCCGTCGCCGTCACCGGATCGATCCCGGTCCGGCCAGACGCCGATGTGATCCTCCTCGAGGGCGAGGCGCACGCGCCGCTCGAGCCCGAGCGCCTCCACGTGGGCGCGCGGCAGCTGAAGCCGCCCGACCCGATCCAGGACCGCGTACTCCTCGCTGATCACGTGGTGGTCGCCCGCGCCCGTGATGGCGCGCCGTCGGAGCGTCTCGGTGCTCGTCCGACCGTCACGGATCGCGACGGTGCGACTCACCTGCTCGCTCACGAGCGGATCGTGCGTGACGACGACGATGGTCACGCCGAGCTCCTGGTTGATCGACCGCAGCAGGTCGAAGACTTCGTGTGCCGTGGTCGTGTCGAGCTCTCCCGTCGGCTCGTCTGCGAAGAGCACCGAGGGCCGGTTGGCGAGCGCGACGGCAATCGCGACGCGCTGCTGCTCGCCGCCGGACAGCCGCTCCGGCCGGTGGTCGCCGCGCTCCGCCAGCCCAACGCGCTGCAGGAGGTCGGTCGCGCGAGCGCCACGTTCGCCGCGACCAACCCCGTTGAGGAGCATCGGCAGCTCGACGTTCTGGCGGGCCGTCAGGTAGCGGAGCAGGTTGCGCGCGGTCTGCTGCCACACGAAGCCGATCACGCTTCGGCGGTATTCGGAGCGCTCCTTCCGAGCCATCTCGCCGAGGATGTGGCCGGCGACGACCGCCCGACCCGCCGACGGCACGTCGAGCCCGCCGAGGATGTTCATGAGCGTGCTCTTGCCGCTGCCCGATGCGCCGACGATGGCGATGAACTCGCCGGGCTCGATGACCAGGTCGAGGCCCTGGAGCGCAACGACCTCGAGGTCGGCGACCTTGTAGATCCGGACCAGGTTGTCGCACACGATCATCGGGCCACTGCCCGCCGGCACGTGCAATGGCACGGCGCGCGTCCGCCCCTTTTCGGCGTCCGACGGCAGGTCGACGCCCGAAGGCGCGCCGCGCGACACGCCGCCCGGCTGGCCAGGCGACGGGAGATCGACGATCTCGGCGCTGTCCTTGCTCATGCGTTGTCCATGCTCGCGCTAATCGTCGCCGATGCGGAGCGCGTCGGCCATCCGGGCCTGGCTCGAGATCCAGGTCCCTGCCGCGACGGCCACGGCCACGACCCCGACGAGGGTCGCCACGATGGCAGCGAGCGCGGGCGCGTCGACGTACAGCGGCACGCCCGTCGCGCCGACGAAGGTATCGAGCCCGAGCCCCGGCGCGCACAGGAGCGCGATGCCGATGCCCAACGCGACGCCGGGAATGATCGCCAGGATGACCGGCGGCGCGTGCTCCATCACGGTGAGCGCCAGGCGCTGGACGTCCGTCACGCCCAACGTGCGCAGGAAGGCGAGATCCCGGGTCCGGCGCGCCCCCGACAGGATGACGGCGCCGATGATCGTCATCGCCATGTAGATCGCGGCGGTGACGAGCGCCGCCCCGTAGCCCGCGACGATCACCGCCCCGAACGGCGCTTCGTGCAGGCCGTTGTACGTGTCGTAGCGAGAGACGACGCGCGCCGCCTCACCGACGCCAGCGATCTCCGCGGCGAGCGGCGCCGACAGGCCACCGGGCGCCCGCAGCCACAGCACGGATGGCGAGACGAGCCGGCTCCCGAACGCCGCCTGGATCCAATCGAACGGGACGACGGCGAACGAGGCGGCGTCGGTGATGCCCGCGAACGCTGCCCGGCGCTCCGTGAGCCGGAACGTCAGCGACTTGCCCTCGACGATCATGCGGAACGTGTCACTTGGCTGGAGGTCGGCCGATCCGATCGGCAGGCGGGATGACAGGATCGCCGGGATCGGGTTGTCCGGCGTCCCGAGGGCATCCCCGACCGGATCCGCAAGGAACGCGTCGGGCCACCCC
>DASQIK010000062.1:0-61211 GCA_035631615.1 Candidatus Dormiibacterota bacterium
CAGGCCGCACGCTTGCGTCGCTGAGGAAGCCGTTGATCTTGCCGTAGTACGACGATCCCCAGACGTTCCGGGCGGAGCCGGGGGGAATCGGCACGTCGACGGTGTCCCGCGGCAGCTGGAACATGACCACCTGGCCCGAGGCCGGGTCGATCGAAACCGTGATCATCGTGTCGGTGCGGTGGCCGCCACCCTGCTCATCGGCGCCCAGCAGCAGGATGTTGAGCCGATCCTTGCCGTTCCAGCGCGGAGCAGCGCTGCCCGAAATGGCCGGGCCGATGGTCGGCTCCGCGGTCGCCGGGAACGGCGTGTCCTGGGCCCCGCTGTCACTCGGTCCAGGCGACCCGGTGGCAGCGCAGTTGGTGTCCTGGTTGAAGATGCAGTTCGTGGTCCCGGACAGGAGCACGTCGTACCGAGCGACCGCGATGTGGACGCCGCTCATGACCAGGAGCACGGCGCACAGGCTCGCGATGGAGGCCATGCCGGCCGCGCGCACCGTCGCCGGCAGCGAGGCCGTTGCTCGTCCGGTGAGCATCCGCGCGATCGACCAGGCGTCGACGATCGCGGCTGCCCGGTACACGAGCGCCACGAGGTTGCCCGCGAAGACGAGGACCTGGAACCAGCTCTGGACCGCCAGCCCGGCCAGGTCGAATGCGGACAGGCGGACGGCGAAGCCCGCGACGAGCGCGGCGGTGAGGAGGGGCGGTGCCGCGAACCCGAGGCCGCGGCGGTAGGCGCCAAGGTAGACGTGGCCGAGCCCAGGGAAGACCAGCGAGAGAAACGCGGCGGCGAAGGGGGACCGGCCCCGCGGAAGCGTTTCGTGGGGCGGCTGCATCGCGGGTAGGATAACCCGTCCCATGTTCAAGCCCGTTCCCTCACGCCCCGACCTCGTCACGCTCGAGCACGGCGTCCTCGCGCAGTGGCGGGATCGCGCCACATTCGCCCGGCTGCGCGCCCAGAACGCGGGCGGCGAGCCCTGGAGCTTCCTCGACGGCCCGATCACGGCCAACAACCCGATGGGCGTCCACCATGCCTGGGGCCGCACGTACAAGGACCTGTTCCAGCGCTTCCACGCGATGCTCGGCGAGGACCAGCGCTGGCAGAACGGGTTCGACTGCCAGGGCCTGTGGGTCGAGGTCAACGTCGAGCGCGACCTCGGGTTCAAGAGCAAGCGCGACATCGAGGCCTTCGGCATCGCCGACTTCGTGACCCTGTGCAAGCAGCGCGTGCTCACCTACGCGGCGCGCCAGACCGAGCAGTCGATGCGGCTCGGCTTCTGGATGGACTGGAACGACCCCGACGAGCTGCGCCGGCTGAGCGAGGAGCTCGGCGAGGCGCCCTGGAAGGAGACGACGATCCAGGGCCCGAACGGGCCGGTCACCGATACGGTCGAGATGCTGGTCGGGCGGCTCGGCATGCCCGACGTGGGCGGCAGCTACTTCACGTTCAGCAACGAGAACAACGACCTGATCTGGGGCTTCCTCAAGGAGTGCCACAACCGGGGCTGGATCTACAAGGGCCACGACTCGATGCCGTGGTGTCCGCGCTGCGGCACGGGCATCAGCCAGCACGAGATGACAGAGGGCTACCAGGATCGCGAGGACCCCGGACTGACCGTCAGGTTCCCGCTGGTGGACCGACCGGGCGAATCGCTGCTCGTCTGGACGACGACCCCGTGGACGCTCGCCGCGAACGTGGCGGCCGCCGTCGGCGAGGACCTCGAGTACGTCCGGATCAGGCAGGGC
This sequence comes from Candidatus Dormiibacterota bacterium, assembly GCA_035631615.1. Classification (GTDB taxonomy): domain Bacteria; phylum Chloroflexota; class Limnocylindria; order Limnocylindrales; family CSP1-4; genus UBA5189. The sequence continues at coordinate 1,743 of DASQIK010000062.1, forward strand.
GCCGACACGTTCTGGCTCTCCCGGGGCACCCTGAAGACCTCCGTGCAGGGCCGGTTCGAGGTGCTCGAGTCCAGGCGGGGGAGCGAGCTCGTGGGCTGGCGCTACACGGGGCCGTTCGATTCATTGCCGGCGGGCGTCGAAGCGTTCGCGAAGGGCACCCGCGACGACCCGGCCACGCCGTACGAGCACCGCGTGATCCCCTGGGACCAGGTCGGCGAGGAAGAGGGCACCGGCATCGTCCACATCGCGCCCGGCGCCGGTGCCGAGGACTTCCAGCTCGGGAAGTCCCTCGGGCTGCCCGTGATCGGGCCGATCGACGAGGACGGCCGGTACTACGCGGGCTTCGGCTGGCTCACCGGCAAGGCCGCGAGCGAGGTGGCCGAGGAGATCGTCGACGACCTCGAGCAGCGCGGGTTCTTCTATCACCTCGCGCCGTATACCCACCGCTATCCCCACTGCTGGCGGTGCGCGACGCCGCTGCTGTTCCGGCTCGTCGACGAGTGGTTCATCTCGATGGGCGAGGTCTACGACCAGCCGCGCGACAGGCTCACCAGGGAGCAGGTCGACGCGAGCCTCCGCTACCAGATCATGGAGGTCGTCGACAAGATCCGGTGGATCCCGTCGTTCGGCTATGAGCGCGAGCTGGACTGGCTCCTGAACATGCACGACTGGATGATCAGCAAGAAGCGCTACTGGGGCCTGGCGCTGCCGATCTACGACTGCCCCGCGTGCGGCCGGTTCGACGTCATCGGCGGCCGGGACGAGCTCAAGGAACGCGCGATCGCGGGCTGGGAGCGGTTCGAGGGCCACACGCCGCACCGGCCCTACATCGACGAGGTCGTGATCGCCTGCCCGGATTGCGGCGAGCCGGTCCACCGGATCGCCGACGTCGGGAACCCCTGGCTCGACGCGGGGATCGTCCCGTTCTCGACGCTGCACTATCGCGAGGACCGCGCCTACTGGGAGAAGTGGTTCCCGGCGGACTTCGTCAGCGAGAGCTTCCCCGGCCAGTTCCGGAACTGGTTCTACGCGATGCTCGCCATGTCGACCGTCCTCATTCGCGAGCGACCGTTCGAAACCATCTTCGGCTACGCCACGCTCTTCGGCGAGGACGGCCGGCCGATGCACAAGAGCTGGGGCAACTCGATCGAGTTCGACGAGGCCGCCGAGCGGATGGGCGTCGACGTCATGCGCTGGATGTACACGACCGCGCGGCCCGACGACAACATCCTGTTCGGCTGGCACGCCGCGGACGACGCCCGCCGCGAGCTGCTCGTGCTCTGGAACGTCTACGCGTTCTTCGTCACCTACGCGCGGCTGGCCGGGTGGGCACCGCGGGAGGGGATCGGGGCCGACCGGTCGGCCGTCGCGGCGTGGCCGGCGCTCGACCGATGGATCCTGTCGCGTTCGGCGGGGGTCGCCGCCGAGGTCGGCGACCGGCTCGCCGACTACGATCCGGTGGGCGCAACGCGGGCCGCTCGCGCGTTCATCGACGACCTGTCGACCTGGTACCTGCGCCGGTCGCGGGATCGCATGCGGGCGGGGGGCGCCGACCCGGCCGACCGAGAGCACGCATTCGCCACGCTGCACGCGGCGCTCGTGACCGTCGCGCGCACCCTGGCGCCGATCCTGCCGTACCTCGCCGAGGACATGTACCAGAACCTCGTCGCCGACATCCCCGGGCTGCCCGACAGCGTCCACCTCACGCGCTGGCCTGCACCCGAGATCGCGGCGCTCCGAGACGAGCCGCTGGAGGCGTCGATGGCCGTGGCGCGCCGCGCCGTGGACCTGGCGCGAACGCTCCGCGCCCAGGTGGGCCTGCGGACGCGGCAGCCGCTGGCGCGCGCCTGGCTCGCGATCCCGGATCGAGGGATCGCCGTCGGGTCCGAGCTCCTGGAGCTGATCGCGGACGAGATCAACGTCAAGGTGATCGAGCGGATCGACGACGAGTCGACGCTCGTCGACCGGCGGGTCAAGCCGCTGCTCCCGAAGGTCGGCAAGCGGCTCGGCCCCGCCATTCCGGCCGTGATGGCGGCGGCGCGGGAGGGCGACTTCGTGGTCAACCCTGACGGTTCGGTCACCCTCGGCGGAGCGACCCTTGCCGCCGACGAGGTCGAGATCCTCGCCACGCCGCGAGCCGGCACCGCGGTCGCGCACGACGAAGGCCTCGTCGTCGTGATCGACACGGAGGTCACGCCCGCGCTGCGCGCCGAGGGTGACGCTCGCGAGCTCCAGCGCGCGGTCCAGGACCTGCGCAAGGGGGCCGGCCTCGATCTCGACGCGCGGATCGAGCTGTGGGTCGCCGGCCTGCCGGCCGAGGTCGAGCCGCATCTCGCCTCCGTGGCCCGCGAGACGCTCGCGGTCACGGTCACGAAGGGCGCGGCGCCGGAGGGGAGTGGCGCCACGGACGCCGCGGTGGAGCTCACCAACGGCACGGTCACCATCGCGATCCGCGGGCTCCGCGACGGGTCGAGCGCCGCGTGAGCGAGATTCGCAGCGAACCGGCCGCGCCGGGAACCCCGCACTGGGCGGCCTTCCTCGGGCTCGCGGCGGTGGTGATCGGTGCCGACCAGCTGACCAAGGCGTGGCTCGTCTCGTTCCTCCAGCCGGGCCAGTCGGTGGACGTGGTCGGCGACACGATCCGGCTCGTGTTCTCGCAGAACAACGGCGGCCTGTTCGGCCTGTTCCACGGGCAGGCCCTCGTGTTCGGCGTGGTGTCCATGATCGTGGTCGTCATGATCGTGCTGTACCACGCCCGGGCCGGCCGGAGCCTGTACCTGTCGATCACGCTGGGCCTGCTCCTCGGGGGGGCGGTGGGCAACCTCATCGATCGCCTCCGGCTCGGCTACGTCGTGGACTTCGTCGATGCCGGCATCGGCGCCACCCGCTGGTACACCTTCAACGTCGCGGACACCGGCATCAGCTTCGCGATCGTGCTGCTCCTGGCCGCAAGCCTGTGGCCGACGGTCGTCCGCCGCGGGTCGGATCGTGCCTGACGACACGACGGCTCCGGTGGCGAGCGGAGCCGGCCCGGACATCCGCCGCATCGCCGTTCCCGCGGACGGGCCGCGCGGGCGCGCCGACCGCTGGGCGGCCGACCTGAGCGGTCTCTCGCGCAGCCGCGTCCAGCGGTTGATCTCCGACGGTGGCCTGACCATGGACGGCCACGCGGTGAAGGCCAACACCTTCGTCGAGCCGGGCGCCATCCTCGAGCTGCTGGTGCCGCCGCCGACCGCCGCCGAGCCCATCGCCCAGCCCGAGATCCCCGTCGACGTCGTCTACGAGGACGCCGACCTGCTCATCGTCAACAAGCCGGCCGGCATCGTCGTGCACCCATCGGCCGGACACGACTCCGGCACGCTCGTGAACGCGCTGCTCGGTATGGGCGGCGATCTCGCCCCGAGCGGCATCGCCGGCGTCCAGCGGCCGGGCATCGTCCATCGCCTGGACCGCGACACGAGCGGGCTGCTGATGGTCGCGCGAAACGATGCCGCGCAGGCCTCGCTCCAGGCCCAGCTGAAGGCTCGGCGGGTCAAGAAGACGTACCTCGCGCTCGTCATGGGGACGGTGGCAGCGGCCGCCGGCAGGATCGAGGCGCCGATCGGGCGTGACCCGGGCAGGCGCACGCGGATGGCTGTCGTCCCGGACGGGCGCCAGTCGACGACCGGCTATCGGGTCCGCGAGCGGTTCGCCGGCTGGACCCTGCTGGAGCTCGACCTGATCAGCGGCCGCACGCACCAGATCCGCGTCCACGTCGAAGCGATCGGCCATCCGGTCGCCGGGGACGTGCTGTACGGCACCGGCACGTCGCGGCGCGGACCGGACGGGCTGGAGCGGTTGTTCCTCCACGCCTGGCGGCTCGAGCTGACGTCGCCGTCCAGCGGGCGGCTCATCCGCGCGGAGGCGCCGCTCCCACAGGAGCTCGAGGAGGTGCTCGCCGGGCTGCGCGCCAGGGCGGCACTCGCATGAGGAGCGAGGGGACCGTCCAGGGCGCGCCGGGAGCGATGCTGGTCATCGTGTCCGGCCCATCGGGCGTCGGCAAGGACACCGTCATCACCGCGCTCGCCACGATGCCGGCCGAACCGGAGCGCCACTTCGTCGTCACCTGCACCACCCGCCCCCGGCGGCCGTACGAGATCGATGGGGTGCACTACCACTTCCTGGATCAGCAGACGTTCGAGGAGCGGCGCGCAGCCGGCGGCTTCCTGGAGTCGAACAACGTCCACGGCTACTGGTACGCGACGCCGCGCAACGAGGTCCGCGAGGCCCTCGTCGCGGGCCACGACGTCGTCCTGAAGATCGACGTCCAGGGCGCCGCGGTCGTCAAGCAGAAGGTCCCGGACGCATTGCTCGTGTTCCTGGTCCCGCCGTCCCTGGAGGACCTGTTCTCGCGCCTCCGCAACCGCGCGACCGAGACCGCCGACGAGCTCGACCTCCGGCAGCGCAACGCCGCGATCGAGCTCGCCCGCGCCGAGGACTACGACTACGTCGTGCCGAACGAGACCGACCAGGTCGAGCGGACCGCCGAGCGCATCGACGACATCGTCATGGCGGAGAAGGCAGCCCACCCGGACCGCCGCACCCGGGTCTGAGGACATGACCGGCCGCCGGATCGTCGCGGTCGCGGTCGACGCGGCCGGCGGGGCGGGGCTTCGACCGTACTCGTACGCGGTTCCCGATGCGCTCGCCGACCTCGATGTCGGCGAGGCGGTCCTGGTCGAGTTCGGGCGACGGCAGGCCCTCGGGATCGTGCTCGGACCGGGGGTCGAGGTCGAGGGGATCGAGACGAAGCCGATCGTCGATCGGGTTCGAACGGATGGACCGTTGCTCCCCGCGCTCGGCATGCGCCTCGCGGACTGGATCGCGACGCGCTACCTGGCGCCCCCGGCGCTGACGCTCCGCGCCATGCTCCCGCCGGCGCTGCTCGAGCGGCTGGAGCTGGTCGCCGAACGGCGGCCCGACAACGCCGTTGGACCGGCGGCCGATCTCGCACCCGAGGACGGCGCGCTCCTCGAGGCGCTCGCCGCCGGAGCGCGGCCCGTCCGCAGTCTCGGGGCGGGGGAGGGGCGGCCTGCATTGCTGCGGCGGCTTCGCGGGCTCGAGGCGCGGGGGTTGGTCGACCTCGACTGGACGCTGATCGCCGCGGGCGCCGGCCCGCGCTGGATTCGTTACGTGCGCGCCGCCGAGGTGGCCGCCGAGGTGGCCGGCGCACCCGGGAACCGGGCGCCGCGACTCGGCCCGCGACAGCGCGCGCTGCTCGCGGAACTCTCCGCGGCCCCGCCGGCGGGCATCCCCGCTCCCGAGCTTGCCGCGCGGCATGGCTCGTCGACCGTCGCGACGCTCGCGCGTCGTGGGCTCGTGACCGTCGATGCTCGCGAGGCCCCCCGCCTGCCGCTCGCGGCGCGACCGGCCGGGCGGCGCGGTGCGCGTCCCGCCGGGAGCGAGCTCAGCCAGGAGCAGGAAGCGGCAGTCGCCGCCGTTGAGCGCGCCGCCGCCGCGGGTGGCGCTCGCACGATGCTTCTCGACGGCGTCACCGGGGCCGGCAAGACGGCGATCTACGTCGAGCTGCTCGCCCGCACGCTCGCGCGCGGGCGTCCGGCCCTGGTCCTCGTGCCCGAGATCTCGCTCGCGCTGCCGCTGGTCGACCGGCTCCGCGCGGATCTCGAGGCTCGGGTCGCCGTGGTCCATTCCGGGCTCGGCGATGGCGAGCGCGCGGACGAATGGCGGCGCATTCGCCGCGGCGACGTGGACGTCGTCGTCGGAACGCGGCTCGCGGTGCTCGCGCCGCTCGCCGACGTCGGGCTGATCGTCGTCGACGAGGAGCACGACGCGGCCTACAAGAGCGACCGGACACCGCGGCTCCAGGCGCGCGACACGGCGATCGCCCTCGGGCGGCTCGCGGGCGCCCCGGTCGTGCTCGCGTCGGCGACGCCGTCGGTGGAGACCGAGGGCCGCGCCCGCGACGGCTCGATCGAGCGGGTTCGACTCACGACACGCCTGTCCGGCGCGGCGCCGGAGGTGGAGGTCGTCGACCTGCGGGCCGAGCTCGCGGCAGGCAACCTCGGGATGCTGTCGCGGTCGCTGGCGGCCGCCGTCGGCGCCCTGGGGGAGGGCGAGCAGGCGATCCTGGTGATCAACCGGCGCGGCACCGCGTCGGTGGTCCTGTGCCGGGACTGCGGCTACGTGGCCGCGTGCCCGGATTGCACCCGGCCGCTCGTCTACCACCAGGCCGGCCAGACGCTGCGCTGCCACCACTGCGGCCGCGCGTGGCCGATGCCGAGCCGCTGCCCGAACTGCGGCTCGGCGCGGATCAGGTACCTCGGTGGCGGCACGGAGCGGCTCGAGCGCGACGTGAAGGATCGCTATCCCGGCCTGCGCGTCGGACGCCTCGACCGGGACGTCGTCGAGCGCAAGGGCGCCGCGGCGCGTGTCGTCGACGCGTTCACCGACGGGCGGCTCGACGTCCTCGTGGGCACGAGCCTCGTGACCAAGGGCCTCGACATCCCCGCGGTGACCCTCGTCGGCGTCGTGTCGGCCGACGTGGCGCTCAACCTGCCCGACGAGCGCGCCGCGGAGCGGACGTACCAGCTGCTCGCCCAGGCGGTCGGGCGGGCGGGGCGCGGCGACCTTCCGGGCAGGGCGATCATCCAGACCTACCAGCCGGAGCACCCCGCGATCGTGGCGGTCGCGCAGGGTCGAGCGGCCGCGTTCTACTACGCGGAGCTGGACCTGCGGCGCCGGTTCGGCTCGCCGCCGTTCGGCCGGCTGGTCAAGCTGACGGTTGCGCTGCCGGATCGCGCGGACGCGGAGCGCGTCGGGCGCGAGCTGGTGGAGACGCTCCGGGCGCGCGCGGGGGCCGTGCAGGTCAGTGGGCCCGCGCCGGCATTCATCGCCAAGCGCGGCGATCGATGGCGATTCAACGTGGTCCTGCGTGGCAGCGACCCGGTCGTGCTGCTGGATCCGCCGCCGGGCGCCCCGTGGTCGATCGACGTCGATCCCGAGACGCTCCTGTGATCTCCGAGCCGATCGCGTTTCGTGTCGGAATCGCCGATCAAGGGTAGGATCAGCCGAGACGCACGCGCAGATCTTGCCCGAGCGCACCGTCGTCACGAGGAGCTTCACATGACCGACACCAAGCCGAAGCCCGAGATGGGCTCGACCGACGACAGCTTCAGCTGGACCGAGCCGGAGCAGACCTCCAGCACCGGCAGCCAGAAGGCCCAGGAGTGGCTCACCCAGCTCCAGGGGATGATCGAGAACCTGGCGACGCAGGCGGCCCCGGTCGTCCGCGAAGTCGGCGCCAAGGCCGCAGAGCTCGCCGCGATCGCCGGCGAGAAGGCCGGGCCGCTGGCCCAGCGCGCCGCCGTGTTCACCGAGCAGGCCGGTCACAGGATCGCCGAGAAGTCGCGCGACATCGCCGTCGACCTTCGGAGCCAGGCGGCTGCGGCGAAGGCGGCGAACGCCACCGGCGGGGACGGATCCGATGCTCCGGCCGAGCCGATGGTCCCGACCGGGTCGATGACCGGCGAGCCCATCGCCAGCGACGAGCCGACGACGTCCGGCGTCGCCTGACCGACCGACCGACGAGGGCGGACGCCGAGCTCGACCGTATACTCGGCCGCGTGAGCGTCCGCCCAATCGTTCTCCTCGGGGACCCGCGCCTCAGGATCAAGGGCCAGCCGGTCGAGAGCTTCGGCCGATTCCTGCACGGCCTGTTGGATGACCTTGCCCACACCATGCGGGCCGCACCCGGCGTCGGGCTTGCGGCGCCGCAGATCGGCGAGGCCCTGTCGGTCTGCGTCGTCGAGGTCGAGGACCGGCTGTTCGAGCTGGTCAATCCCAGGATCGTGAAGTCGACCGGGGACGACCGCGACCTCGAGGGCTGCCTGTCGATCCCCGGCTACGCGGCCTATGTGACCCGCCGCGAGCGGGTCTGGGTGGTGGCCCAGGACCGGCGCGGCCGACGCATCCGGGTCGCCGGCTCCGGGCTCCTCGGGCGGGCGTTCCAGCACGAGCTCGATCACCTCGACGGCAAGCTCTACATCGACTACCTGGACTCGATGGACGAGCTGATCGCCGTCGGCGGGCCGGACGAGGACGGTGAGGGGGCCCGCGGGGACGGCGACGCGGAGCACGACGGCGAGACCGCCGGCGTACGAACGCCCGCCCTGGCATGACCGCCGGTCCGGCCCCCCAGCGGGCGGCCGACCCGGCTCGAACGATCTTCTTCGGCTCCGGGTCGTTTGCCGTCCCGATCCTGGAGGCGCTCGCGGCACTGCCTGCGACCAGGCTCGTTGCCGTCATCACCGCTCCGGATCGACCGGCTGGTCGGTCGCGGGTCGTCACGCCGACGCCGGTCGCGGCGAGGGCGCGGTCGCTCGGGCTGCCCGTCCTGCAGCCGGCTCGCGTGCGGTCCCCCGAGGCCGTTGCGGAGATCGCCCAGCTGCGGCCTGACCTCGGGGTGCTGGCCGACTACGGGCAGATCGTGCCGGCGGCCCTCCTCGCGCTGCCGCCGCGCGGCATCCTGAATGTCCACCCGTCGCTCCTGCCGCGCCACCGGGGTGCGACGCCGATCCCCGAGACGATCGCCGCCGGCGATGCGGACGCAGGCGTGACGATCTTCCGGATGGACGAGGGGATCGATACGGGCCCGATCGTGGCCGCGGGAAGGTGGGGGTTGCACGGCACGGAGCGCGCGCCGGAGCTCGAGGCTGAGGCCGCCCGTCGGGGCGCCGCGCTGCTCGAGGAGACCATCGCAGGCTGGCTCGGCGGAACGCTCCGGGCGCGGCCGCAGCGGGCCGAGGGCGCGACGCTCACCCGGCCGTTTCGACGCGAGGCCGGACGCCTTGATCCAGCGCGACCTGCGCGCGAGCTCGAGCGACAGGTCCGGGCGTTCCTGCCGTGGCCGGGATCGTTCGTGGACACCCCGGTCGGTCGGGTATCAGTGCTCGCCGCCTCCGTCGCGGCGACGCGTGCCGGCGACCAGCCCGGGCGGCTCGTCGAGGAGGACGGCCGGCTCGCGCTCACGACCTTCGACGGCCGGCTCGTCTTCGAGGAGGCGCGGCGCGAGGGCAAGCGCCCGGTGGGCGGTGGGGAGTTCCTGCGGGGCCAGCGCCAGCTCGTCGACACGGGCATCCTGAGCACCAGATGACCGCCAACCCAGCCACGAGCCCGATCGGAGCGCCGCGTCCGCGCCCGGATGCGCCGACCAAGGTTCGCGGCGCGACCCGGTTCAACGCCGACCAGCCGAAGCGGGGCCTCCTGCATGGCCGCCTCGTGCTCGCCCAGCGCGCGCACGCGAGGATCGTCTCGATCGATGCGACTGCGGCCCTCGCCGTCCCGGGCGTCGTCGCGGTCCTGACCGCCGCCGATCTCCCGATCACCGCGACCGGCACGGACCGTCTGAGCCGGCCGCTCGCGCGGACCGAGGTCGTGTTCGCCGGCGAACCGGTTGCGCTCGTGGTCGGTCGCACCCCGGCTGCCGCGGCCGACGCGGCGGAGCTGGTCAACGTGCGCCTCCGGGCGCTGCCGACCGTGGTCGACCCGGAGGCGGCGATGGTCGCCGGATCGCAGCTGGCCCGCGAGGAGCTCGCGGTCGAGGGCGATCGGACCGGATCGATGGACGCCCAGACCCACGCCGGCGTCGGTGGCACCAGCGATGAATCGATCGACGAGGAGGACCTCTCGGACAACGTCACCGGCCGCTATCGCTACCGCCAGGGCGACCCGCTGGGCGCGCTCGCCCGATCCGCGATCACCCGCGAGGCGTCGTACGCCACATCGTGGATCCACCAGGGCTACCTCGAGCCGCACGCCTGCACGGCGTGGGTGGACGCCGACGGGACCCTGGTCGTCGAGTCGTCGACGCAGGCGCTGTTGTCGGTGCGCAACGAGGTCGCGAAGGCGCTCGGCCTCCAGCAGCGGCAGGTGCGTGCGGTCGGGACGACGCTCGGTGGCGGCTTCGGCGGCAAGTGGCCGCTGTTCGACACGCTCGCGGCAGCCGCCGCGTGGAAGCTGCGCCGGCCGGTTCGGCTCGCGGCCACGCGCACGGAGGACTTCGCGGCGACCAACCCGGGTCAGCCATACGCGACGGCGCTCAGCCTGTCCGCGGACGCCGACGGCCGGTTCACCCACCTCGGCGCGCGGATCGTGACGGACGCCGGCGCGTTCGAGGAGGGGAGTGCCGAATCGCTCGCCGGCGTGCTCGTCGCCGGTCCCTACGCCTGGCCCGCCGTCGACATCAAGGCCTACGGCGTCCGGACGAACCGGTTCGGCGTCGGCGCGTATCGCGCCCCGAGTGCGCCACAGATGGCGTTCGCGATCGAGACGGCCATCGACGAGGTGGCGACCGGGCTGGGACTCGATCCGATCGAGATCCGGCGCCGGAATCTCAGCGTGGCCGGGGGCCAGATGGTCGATGGCGAGGCGTGGGCCGGCCACGGCGCCGCGCAGGTGCTGCATGCGCTCGAGGCGACCGCGACGTGGCGTGATCGCGGGACTGCAGGCACCGACGAGGGCGTCGGCCTCGCACTGGCCTACTGGCCGGGCGCGACGAATGCGGCATCGGCGGCGTGCCGCGTGTCGCCGGACGGCAGCGTCCAGGTCGTCACCGGCGTCGCAGACATGTCCGGGGTTGCCGGCGGGTTCCAGGCCATCGTCGCGGACGCCCTGGGCATCCCGCCGGAGGCGGTTCAGATCGTGACGGTCGACTCGGACGCCGCCCCGAGCTCACCCGGCAGTGGCGGCAGCACGATCACGTACTCCGCCGGGCGGGCGATTCGCGCGGCTGCGGAAGCCGTCGGCGAGCGGCTCCTCGCGGCGGCTGCACTCCAGCTGGAGATCGCCGTCGAGGACCTCGAGCTCGTCGATGGCGCGGTCCAGCCCCGCGGCACGCCCGACAAGGCGATCCCGATCGCGAAGCTCGTCCGCGCCCACGCCCGTGCGGGTCGCTCGCCGATCGAGGCCCAGGCCGGTGCCGACGAGCCGAGCCTCGCGCCGTCCGTGTCCGGGCACGTCGTGCGGGTGCGGGTGGATCGCGAGACCGGCGGCGTCGCGGTGCTCGCCGATCACGTCGTCCAGGATGTCGGTCGGGTGTTGAACGCGGCGCTGGTCGTCGGGCAGCAGCACGGCGCGGCCGTGCAGGCGCTCGGCTGGGCCACGCACGAGCGACTCGTCCACGACGCGAACGGCCAGCTGCTCACGGGCACGTTCCTCGACTATGCACTCCCGCGCGCCGAGGACGTCGGCCGGCTCGAGGCAACCAGCGTCGAGGTGCCGGCGCCCGATGGGCCCCTCGGCGCGAAGGGCATCGGGGAGGCACCGGTCATCGCCGGCGCGGCGGCCGTCGCCAATGCGATCGCGGCCGCAACGGGTGTCCGGCTCCGCGAGCTCCCGATGACACGGCCACGCGTCTGGCGGGCGCTCAACCCGTGACCCCGGGCCTGCCCGTCGCGTCGTTGCCGCCGCCCGCAACGCCGTCGCCCCGGGATCCGCGACCCGGAATCTCGGCGCTGGACCGGCCGGCGCTCGAGCAGTGGCTGGTCGAGCACGGGCAGCCAGCGTTCCGGGCCCGCCAGATCCACGACGCGCTCTGGGGCGGATCGGCAGCGCGACCGTCCGACGTGACCACGTTGCCGCAGTCGCTGGCCGCGGCGCTCGACGACGCCTTCCGCTGGTCGACGGTGACCGACGACACGATCGTGCTCGCCGAGGCCGGCCAGACCGAGAAGGCGCTCCACCGGCTGAGCGACGGCGCAACGGTCGAATCCGTGCTCATGCACTACCCGGCCCGCGCCGGCCGGCGGGCGCGGCACACCCTGTGCATCTCGAGCCAGGCCGGCTGTGCCGTGGGCTGCCCGTTCTGCGCGACGGGCGAGCTCGGCTTCACGCGCGACCTGGAGACCGCGGAGATCATCGACCAGGTGCGGAGCGCCACTGCGCGGCTCGCGAACCACGAGGGCGGCGAGCGGCTCACCAACATCGTGTTCATGGGCATGGGCGAGCCGCTGCTCAACCTCGACCGGGTGCTGGAGGCCGTCGGCGTCATGAACGATCCATCACGGCTCGGCCTCGGTGCCCGGCACATCACCGTTTCGACCTCCGGCGTGGTGCCGGGCATCCGGCGCCTGACGGCGCTCGGGCCGCAGTTCACCCTGGCGATCAGCCTGCACGCGGCGCGCGACGCGCTGCGGGACGTGCTCGTGCCGTTGAACCGGCGCTGGCCCGTCGCCGACGTCGTCGAGGCGGCGCGGGAGCACGCCCGGAAGACCGGCCGGCGGATCAGCTACGAGGTCACGATGATCGGCGGCGTCAACGACACCGATGCCGACGCGGACGCCATCGCAACCCTGCTGCGGGGCGACCTCGCGCACGTCAACCTGATCCCGATGAACCCGGTGGCGCACACCCCATGGACCGCGAGCCCGATGCCGGTCATCGAGGCGTTCGCGGCTCGCCTCGCGGCCGTGGGCATTCCGGTCACGATCCGGCGCAACCGGGGGCAGGAGATCGGGGCGGCCTGCGGGCAGCTCGCGGCCGAGCATGCCGGACAGCCCGCCGCACCCGCGGTCGCCCGGCGTCGGCAGCGCCTGGAAGCGGAGAGTGCGCGCGCCCTCCGCGGCCAGCGGTCGAACGAGCCGGTGCCGGCCGGCACGGACGCCTGAGATGGCGCGCGTTGCGCGACCACCGGCGAACCGGCTCGACGCGGTCTCGACGGCACGCGCCCGCGTCGCCGCGAGCATCCTCGACGCCGATCTCGGCAACCTCGCCAACGCGGTGAAGCGCGCCGAGCGCGAGGGGACCGACAGGATCCACCTCGACGTGATGGACGGGCACTTCGTGCCGAATCTCACCTTCGGGGCCAAGACCATCAGGGCGCTCCGGCGCCGGACCCGGATCCCGTTCGACGCCCACCTGATGATCGCCAATCCGGCGAGGTACATCGACGAGTATCTCGACGCGGGCTGCGACTCGGTGACGATCCACGTGGAGATCGACGAGCCGATCGAGCCGACACTCCGGGCGATCCGCGCCGCCGGTCGCGCGGCCGGCCTGTGCGTCAAGCCGAAGACGCCGCTCAGCGCCGTCGAGCCGTACCAGCGCCTGATCGACATCGTCATGGTCATGACCGTCGAGCCGGGGTTCGGCGGCCAGGCGTTCATGACCGACGTCGCGAAGGCGAAGCTGCTCGCCGCCCGCCAGTACCTCGCGCACAAGCTGCACGGCGGCGAGGTCCATGTCGACGGCGGTGTCAACCGCGACACGGCGGAGCTCGTCGGGGGGCAAGGCGTCGACGTGCTGGTCGTCGGCTCGGCGCTCTGGCTCAAGGGCCGCGACATGGCGCGCGAGATCCGCCTGATCCGGGCGCTCGCGGACGAGGGCTACCAGTACCAGCTCAACGACGGTGTCCCGCCGATCCCGCGCGACCGCATGGTCACGTTCGGAACGCTGCGGCGGGCGCAGGCGCGAACGCTGCGCGAGGAGGTCGAGGCAGCCGGGATCCCGGTGCTGCTGTTCCGGTCCGTCGAGGATCCGGCCGACATGGACGACGACGCACGCCGCTGGGACCTGCTCATCCCCGCTTCGGCTGAGGCGGCGGCCAGGGCGCGGTTCTCGCGCCGGCGCGGCGAGCTCGAGCGAGCAGCGGCGCAATCGGACGCGTCGACCACCGTTCCGCCCGCCTGACGTGCGGGCGCTGCTCCAGCGGGCGAGCCGCGCGTCGGTCACCGTCGACGGCAGGACGATCGCCTCGATCGGGCCGGGGCTGGTCGTGCTGCTGGGCGTCGGCCATGGCGATGACGAGGCGACCACCGACGCGCTGGCGCGACGGACGACCGAGCTCCGCATGTTCGCCGATGACGAGGGCCGCACGAACCGCTCGCTCATCGACACCGGCGGCGCCGCGCTCGTCGTGAGCCAGTTCACCCTCTACGCGGATACGGCGCGGGGCCGGCGTCCAGGGTTCACGAACGCCGCCGACCCCGCGCTCGCCGAGCGGCTCTACGTCCGCTTTGCCGATGCACTGCGCGCCTCCGGCGTTCGAGACGTGCAGACCGGCTCGTTCGGCGCCGAGATGCAGGTCGAGCTCGCGAACGACGGCCCGTTCACGATCTGGCTCGACACCGGCGGCGCCTGAGCGGGCGGGCACGTTGGCGGCCCGCGTGGCCGATGGAGCTGTTGGAGCGGGCGGGGCTGTCGTCGCGGAGAGGTTCATGCCGCTGAATCGGCGGGACGGACCTCGTCGAGGTCTGGCAGCCGTCGTTCGAGGGCGCGAACGGCACGTACTCGATCGACGCCTGCAGGTCCGGCGACGCCAGTGCCGGGGGCGGCGCCTTCACGGCGACCCTCGCCTCCGAGGCGTTCCACGCGGGCAGCGCCGCCGTCGCAGGATGGGAACGGATCAGCTGCGGTCGGCGCTGGTGATGCCCGGGGCGAACAACAGCAGGAGGCGACCGGCGAGCCAGTACGCGCCGACGGCCACGACGAGCCAGATCCCGAGGAGGAGCGGCACCGGCACGTCAGCACGCGGCTGGAGGACCGGCGGCTGCGCGACCACAAGCGCGGCGAGGAGGATGATCGTCAGTCCCACCTGGCGGTACAGGGCAAGGCGCTGCCTCCGTCGATCTGCCCGAGCGAACTGCTCCAGGCGCCACATGGCGGCGACCAGTTCCTCCAGGGGCCGGTCGGGCGCGATGGCCGGATACAGGTGCGGCGAGCTGCGGATGGCGGCCGCAAGGACGTCTCGCAGTGCATCGGGGTACGAGTTCGGCTCGAGCGTCGCCGTGACGGGCCCCGCATCCGCGGCCGCCGACAGCCTGAGCGGGTGCCCGCCGGCATCGAACGCCTGGACGATCCCGGCGCGAACGTCGGGCGCCTCGACGGCACCGAGGAGGCGATCCAGCGAGTCGAACAGGCGTGGGTCGCCAGCGCGTGGCGGACCAGCCTGCGGCCCGTCCGTGCCCTCGAGCAGGATCAGCGGAAGGGCGGGCTCCATCGGCCGATGGTAGTCGGGCTCGAGCCGGCTACGACGTCGGGCCGGCCGCGACCGTCCGAACGAGGCGATACACCTGGCGCGCGCCGGTGAGGCCCTTGAGCTCGTGGGTGCCGGCGTCCTCGGTCACGAGGCTCGGATCGTCGAGCAGGTCGCGCGTGGTCGGGGACAGGAGGATCTCGTTCGGCGCCGCAAGGGCGAGCAGCCGCGCCGCCGTATGGACTGCCATCCCGCGAACGTCGGTGCCGACGATCTCGATCTCGCCGGTGTTGATGCCGATCCTGATCGGGAGGTCCATGCGGCCGGCCGCGTCGACCATCGAGGCAGCGCAGCGGACGGCCCGCGTCGCCCCGTCGAAGACGGCCAGGAAGCCATCGCCTGTCGTCTGCACCTCACGTCCTCGGAAGTTGTTGAGCTCGGCTCGCAGCCGGGCGTTGTGCGCGGCGAGGAGGTCCTGCCAGGCGGCGTGCCCGATCCGTTCGAGCGTCGCGGTCGACGAGACGATGTCGGTGAACATGACCGTCGCGAGGGTTCGGTTGGCGCCGTCGGCAAGGGTGGCCTCCATCGCCCGTGTCGAGCCACCCCAATCGAGGGTGACCCACGGCTCGTCGCTCACGACCCACTTGTCGTGGCCCGATGGGATCTCGAAGACCGTGTTGGGCCCGATGTCGAGCGTCTGGCCGTCGTCCATCACGACCCGGATGGCGCCGGAGAGGCAATAGCCGACGTGGCGAATCGGACACGAGGTGGCGCCCATGACCGGCCCGACGTCGGTCGACCAGCGCCAGCCGGGCTCGAACCTGCAGAGCCCGACGCGGGCCTCGTCGAGCGAGACCGTCTCGATGCGCATCGACGGCATCGATCGAACGTCGTCGGGGGCGGCGAAGCTCTTGGCCTGGAGTCGAGGCATCGCCGTGCTTCCTGGTGGGGACGCCCAGTCTGCGCCGATCAGACGTAGCGCGCAGTCGCCATCGCCCGGATCGCCACCGTCAGGCCGACGAGCGAGACCTGCCCGGCGCGACTGGCCGGATTCGGGGCCGGAGTCTGGCGGGGCTGCGAGGCCGCTAGCGAGCGGACTTGGTCGCGGTGCGCCGGCAGCGGGTGCAGACGAGGACGTTCGACGGCGTGCCGTCCTTGGTCAGGACGTACGGCTGCAGGTTCGGCTGCATGCGCCGGTGTGCGCGCACGCGGTTCGAGCCGGACGACTGCGGGTTGAAGCCGCCCATCGACACCTTGCCGCAGATCGC
Source organism: Candidatus Dormiibacterota bacterium (assembly GCA_035631615.1). Classification (GTDB taxonomy): domain Bacteria; phylum Chloroflexota; class Limnocylindria; order Limnocylindrales; family CSP1-4; genus UBA5189. The sequence continues at coordinate 17,979 of DASQIK010000062.1, forward strand.
GCAGGAGCGAGCCATCAGGAAACCTCGGAATGTTCGGAGAGGGGCGTCGGGGCCGGGCGGGCCCGAACGGGGCGGTACTATACCACGCACCCCGGGCGCTTCCGGGACCTCGCGCGGGGCGCGGCTTGAGGGAGAGGGTTTGCCTGACCAGGGCATCGCCGGCCGGGCGCTCGTGACGCGTCGGGCGGTGATCGACATCGTGCGCGGCGTGGCGCTCGGGTCGTACGGCGTGGCGGGCTTCGCGGGCGGCTGGATCGATCGGGTGCTCGGCTGGATCGAGCGGCGGCCGGGCGGCCTGCGCGTCTCGGTGGCGGGCGGGACCTTGGCCATCAGCATGCACCTGCGGGTGGCCCACGGACTGCCCATCGCCGAGGTCGCGCGCCAGGTCGATCTCGCCGTTCGCCATGCGATCCGGACCGCCCTCGGGCGCGAGGTCGACCAGCTGTCGATCCGGGTCGCCCGCCTCGAGCTCCATCCCGGCGGCGAGCCGCCCCATCCCCGGCCGCCTGCCGGCGTTGGTCCGTCGGACATGGCCGAGAGCGGCTCGGACGTCTTCTGATGCGGAACCGCACCTGATGCCCCGCCGGTCCTGCGACGGGGCGGGGTTGCTCGGGGCGTTCCGCTCGGCTGCCGCCGCGCTCGAGGCGGCCGTCGACGAGGTGAATGCGCTGAATGTGTTCCCCGTGCCCGACGGTGACACGGGCTCGAACATGATTGCGACGGTCCGCGCCGCGCTGGCAGAGGCGGAGGCGCTGGGCCCGTCGGTGTCCGCGGAGCGGGTCGCGTCCGCGGCCGCGTTCGGTGCCCTGATGGGCGCGCGCGGCAACTCCGGCGTCATCACGAGCCAGATCCTGCGCGGCGTCGCCGAGGGCCTGGCCGGCAAGACGAGGTTCAATGCGCTCGACCTCGCGAACGCGCTCGACCAGGGCACCAAGGCGGCGTACGGCGCGGTCGCGAAGCCGGTCGAGGGCACGATCCTGACCGTGATCCGGGAAGCGTCGGCGGCCGCCGTGGTCGCAGCGGAGGCCGAGCCGACGCTCGACGCCGTGCTCGGGAGGACGGTGGCGGCGGCTCATGCGGCCGTCGCGAAGACGCCGTCGCTGCTGCCGATCCTGCGCGAGGCGAATGTCGTGGACTCGGGCGGCCAGGGGCTGTTCCGGCTGCTCGAGGGGGCACGCGCATTCCTGACCGGGGCGTTGGATGCGCCTGCGCCGCGGCTCGCGGGCGCTGCCGCGCTCGCCGCGGCCGGCCACGGTGGCGTCGCGCACGCCGGCGTCAGCCCGGCGCACGCGGGCGCCCCCGCAGGTGCCGGCCTGCGCGACGAGGGCTTCGGGTTCGAGACGATGTTCCTTGCCCAGGCGGCGCCGGACAAGCCGCTCGACGTCGACGCGATCCGCGGCTATTTCGAGTCGATCGGCGAATCCGTCCTCGTAGCCGGCGATGCACGGGCGATCAAGGTCCACATCCACAACGAGCGCCCGGACCAGGTGCTCGCCTACGCGCTGGGCCTGGGGACCCTGTCGAAGATCAGCGTCGAGAACCTGGACCGGCAGGCGAGCGACGTGCGCGAGACGCGCGCTGCCGCATTCGCGACCGAGGGCCACGAGAACGGGACCGGGCCGGCGCTGGAGGTGGCGCCGGCAGGTTCGCCGGCCGGAGCGCCCGCCTTCCCGAGCCCCGACGCCGCCAGGCTCGCGGTGGTGGCGGTTGCGGCCGGCGAGGGCCTTGCCGCGATCTTCAAGGACTTCGGCGTGCAGCGCGTCGTCTACGGCGGCCAGACCGCCAACCCCAGCACGGGCGAGCTGCTCGAGGCGGTGCGGTCGGTCGACGCCCACGAGGTGTTGCTCCTCCCGAACAACCCCAACGTGGTCCTCGCCGCCCGCCAGGTCGCGGCGATGTCCGACCGGCCCGTCGGGGTGGTCGCGACGCGCAACGCGGCCGAGGGATTCGCCGCGCTCCTGGCGCTCGACCCGGACAAGAGCGCCGTCGACAACGCGGGCGAGATGACGATGGCGGGGCGCGCCGTGCAGACGCTGTCCGTCACCGAGGCCGTTCGCGATGCGACCGTCAGCGGCCGGAAGGTCAAGCAGGGCCAGACCATCGCCCTCGATCCGGACGACGGTCTCGTCGCCGTCGACGACGACGCCTCGACGGCGGTGCTCGACGCGATCAAGGCACTGAGCCCCGGGTTCGAGCTCATCACGGTCTACTACGGCGACGGCGGCGACCTGTCGGCGACCGAGACGCTTGCCCGGAAGATCCACGACCTGGGCACGGGCGCCGAGGTCGAGGTCGTGCATGGCGGCCAGCCCCACTACCGCTACCTGATCTCGGCCGAGTAGGCGGGGTGGGGGACCGCAAGCCCGCCGCGGCCGCCACGCCCCCGCCGACCGGGGCGGCGTTGCTCGATGTCCCGCTCGGGCGGTCCGGCATCGCCGGCGCCAGCGTGCTCGGCCGGGTCGGCAAGCGCATGGGCCTCGCGACCGTGCGCGACCTGCTGTTCCACCTGCCGCGGCGGTACGACGACCTGCGCGAGATGCGCAAGCTCGGCGACCTCGCGTTCATCGAGGACGGGAAGGTGGTCTCGGCGCGCGTCTCGGTCGTCGACGTCCGGGTCGAGGCGTCGTTCCGGCGACGCGTCCAGCGCACCATCGCGGTACTCGAGGACGAGACGGGCTCGATCGAGGCGACGTGGTTCGGGCGGCGCTTCATCGAGCGCCGGCTGCACCCCGGGGCACAGGTGATCGTGTCCGGGAAGCTCAAGCACTTCGGGCGCAAGCGGACCCTCGACAACCCGGACTTCCAGCCGGAGGGCCGCGACGACGAGCTGCTCCACGTCGGGCGGATCGTGCCGATCTACCGGCTGACCGCGGGCCTCACGGCGCCGACGCTCCGGCGCGCGGTCCGGGACGCGCTCGATCGCGCGGGCAAGGCGTATCCGGAGTACATGCCGGCGGACCTGCGAGCGGCGGAGCGGCTCGTCGCGATCGGTGACGCGCTCGAGGAGGCGCACTACCCGGCGACGCCCGATGCGCAGGATGCATCGCTGCAACGGCTCGCCTTCGACGAGCTGGTCGCGCTCCAGCTCGGCATGGTCGGGCGGCGACGGGCGCGCGGGCTGGAGGCCGCCCGGCCCGTCCCGATCGACGACGCCGCGGACGCGGCGATCCGACGGTCGATCACGGACTCGTTGTCGCAGAAGCTCGAGCGCGACGTCACCCTCACCGCGGACCAGGACACCGCGATTCGCGACCTTCGTGCCGATCTCGCCCGGCCGATCCCGATGCTGCGGCTGCTCCAGGGCGACGTCGGGTCGGGCAAGACGGCCGTCGCGGCCTACGCACTTGCCGCGGCGGCGCGCGCCGGCACGCAGGCGGTGCTCCTCGCGCCGACCGATCTCCTCGCGCGCCAGCACCATCGAACGCTCGCGTCACTCCTCGAGCGCGAGAACGTGCCGGTCGAGCTGCTGACCGGCTCGCTCAAGGCCTCGACGGCGCGTCAGACGCTCGATCGCCTGGCGTCGGGCATGGCGCCGATCGTGGTCGGGACGCACGCACTGATCCAGGAGCGCGTGTCCTTTGCATCCCTTGGCCTGGTGGTGATCGACGAGCAGCACCGGTTCGGGGTCGGGCAGCGAAGTCAGCTGGAGGCGAAGGCGGGTGGCAACCGCGCCCTGCACGTGCTGCTGATGACCGCGACGCCGATCCCGCGCACGCTCGGCCAGGTGCTGTACGCCGACCTCGATGTCTCCGACCTGCGGACCCAGCCCGAGGGCCGCGTCCCGATCACGACCGGCATCAAGCGCCCCGACGAGCTCGAGGGAACCTGGCAGCGCGTGCGGATCGAGGCCGCCGAAGGGCACCGCGCGTTCGTCGTCGTCCCGCTGATCGACGAGCAGGAGGCGAGCGGCGAGCCGGCGCCCGGTGGCCTCTGGGACGCGTCGGCGCCGGCCGCCGAGGCGGAATCCGTCCGGCTGCGCGAGATGCTCGCGCCGCTCCGGGTGGGCATGGTGCACGGGCGGATGAAGGCGATCGACCGGGATGCCGAGATGGCCCGCTTCCGGGACGGCGAGCTCGACGTCCTCGTCGGGACGACGGTCGTCGAGGTCGGGGTGGACGTGCCCGAGGCGACGATGATGATCATCCAGGGCGCGGATCGGTTCGGGCTCGCCCAGCTCCACCAGCTGCGCGGCCGGGTCGGGCGAGGGACCGCGGCGTCGTTCTGCGTGCTGGTCTCGGACTCGCCCGACGCGACGGCCCAGGCGCGCCTGCGCGCGGTGGTCCAGATCCGGGACGGGTTCGAGCTCGCCGAGCGCGACTGGGAGCTGCGGCGCGAGGGCGACGTGCTCGGCCTCGTCCAGAGCGGGCTGCCGGCGCTGCGGGTCGCGTCCCTGCAGCGCGAGGGCCATCGCGCCCTCGCGGCCACGGCGCGCAAGGTCGCCGAGGACCTGCTCGACGATCGCGGCCGGCTCAGGTCCGGCCACGAGGCGCTCGCGCGGGAGCTGGAGCTCGGCTGGCTGGCCCGGATCGCCCAGGGCGAGCCGGCCGGAGCGGCCTGACGGACGTGGCGGCGCCCAGGGCCTCCGGCAGCGCCGGCCGCGTGATCGCCGGCAGCGCCAAGGGTCGCGCGCTGGTTTCGCCCGGAGAGGGGACGCGCCCGCTCGGCGACCGGGTGAAGCAGACGCTGTTCGCGATCCTCGAGCCGACGATCCGTGGCCGCGCCTTCCTGGACGTGTTCGCGGGCAGTGGCGCCGCCGGCATCGAGGCACTTTCGCGGGGCGCGGCCTCGGTCGTGTTCGTCGAGCGGGACGCCGGCGCGGTCGCGGCGATCCAGCGCAACCTCGCGGCCACCGGGCTTGCCGGGCCGCAGGCGCGGGTCGATCGCTCGCAGGCCGGCTCGTGGTTCAACGCGCTGGCAAGGGGCGACGGCCGCCCGGCGGGGCCGTTCGCGGCGATCCTGATCGACCCGCCCTATGACCTGCCCGAGCTCCTCGAGGCTGCGCTCGAGTCGATCGCTGGCGCCGGGCCCGGCACCATCCTCGAACCGGACGGCATCGCGGTCGCGAAGCACTTCTGGAAGACCCCGCCGCCCGCCCGGATCGGGCTGCTACGATCCGCCCGCGAACGCCGGTTCGGCGAGACGACGCTGACGTTCCTGCGCTGGGCCGACGCGGAGGAGGGCGAGGAGGACCGATGAGGATCGCGCTCTATCCCGGCTCCTTCGACCCGGTCACCAACGGGCACCTCGACGTCCTGATCCGAGCCCTGGCCGTGTTCGACCGGGTCGTCGTCGCGGTCCTCGCCAACCCGCGCAAGTCCCCGCTGCTGCCGACCGAGACGCGCGTCGTCGTGCTCGAGACGGCGATCCGCGCCGCGGGCATCGATCCCGATCGGGCCTCGGTCGCGACCTTCGACGGCCTGACCGTCGACGCCGCGCACGCCCACGACGCGAGGTGGATCGTGCGCGGCCTGCGAGCCATCTCCGACTTCGAGGTCGAGATGCAGCTCGCCCACAACAACCGCGTCCTCGCCGGCGACGTCGACAGCGTCTTCTTCATGACCGCGACCGAGAACGGCTACGTGAGCTCGAGCCTGGTCAAGGAGATCGCCAGCTTCGGCGGCGACATCAGCGGCATGGTCCCGCCCGCGGCCGCAACGGCGCTCCGAACGCTCACTCGGCACCCAACCCGGTGAGCCGAGCCCGATCCAGCGACGCCCGCCGTGCACGGCCGCGAGCACACGTGAGCGTGCGTGGGCGGACGGCGCAGGCAGCCAGCGCCGGAATGGGCCGGATCAGCGGGTTGCGCGTGCCATAATCGGGACTCGATGGACATCATGTTCCTGCTCGAGCGGCTCGAGTCGCAGATCGCGACCGGCACAGGCGTGCCCCGCACGCGCAAGGTCCTCGTCGACAAGGACGCCGTCCTCGACCTCATCGACCAGCTCCGCGTCGCGGTGCCCGAGGAGATCCACGCGGCGAAACGGATCAATGCCGAGGGCGAGCGGATCCTCGAGAAGGCAAACGACGAATCGAGCCGAATCATGGCCCGCGCCCAGGAGCAGGCCACGTTCCTGATCGGCGAGCGGGGCCTGCTCGAGGCCGCCCAGGCCGAGGGTCGCCGGATCATCGCCGATGCCAACGAGGTCGCCGACGGCGTGCGGCTCGGGGCGGATGCCTACGCCGCGCAGATCCTGGGCTCGCTGGACGCCGAGGTCCGCAAGGCCCTTGCCGGCATCGAGAAGGGGATCGGCGTTCTCGAGGCCCGCCAGGCCGAGCTCATGCCCGTGATGGCGACCGGGCCGGACGACACTGCCCGCGACCTCGAGGAGTGGCCCGACGCGGCCGCAGACGAGGGTGTGCTCGCGCACGAAGAGGACGCAGGCCAGACCGTTCCGCGATGACCGCGCCGGTGCCCCTGACCTATCCGCTGGCGGGACTCCTCGCCGAGCCGGCGGGAACCGAGCGTCGCTACGAGATCCACGGCGCGACGATCCTGCTCCCTGACGACCTTCGGCTGACCGAGCCGATCGAGGGCAGGCTCAAGATCACCCGCACGAACCGCGGCGTCTTCATCGACGCGCAGCTCGCGACCGCGATCGCCGGGACCTGCTCCCGATGCCTGCGGGACATCGAGCTCCCCACGCAGGTCGAGATCCACGAGGAGGTCCTGCCCTCGATCGACGTCGTCACGGGGCGGGCGCTCGACCCGAGCGCCGAGCCGGAGGTCGCCCGCCTGAGCGACCACCACGAGCTCGACCTCGGGTCCCTGGCCGCCGAGGCGATCTCGCTCGGCGAGCCGATCGCGCCGCTGTGCGAACCCGATTGCCCCGGCCTGTGCATCACGTGCGGCGAGCGCCTCGGGCCTGGCCACGTGGAGCACGACGAGCCCGACATCGATCCGCGCCTCGCCGCGCTGCAGGCCTTCCGTGTCGACGGAGATGCCGAGAGCGAGTAGACTCCGCCCTCGGTTCGACGGTGCTGATCGCGCCGCGTGCCCATTCCAGATGACAACCTGGCGCTCTCGCACGTGCGGCTCGGCCGCCATCCGGCGGTCGCGCATCGAAAGGAGCAGCACTCACCATGGGCGTGCCCAAGCGCAGGGTCTCCCACGCACGACAGGGGGACCGACGCGCGCACCTCGCCCTCGACCTCCCGCAGCTCGAGGAGTGCCCGCACTGCCACCAGGCCAAGCGCTCGCACCGCGCCTGCCCGAACTGTGGCTATTACGCGGGCCGGCCGGTGTTCGAGATCAAGGCGCCGAAGGAAGACGCCCCCTCGACCTGATCTCCGGCACGGCATGACCAGTCCGATCGCATCGGGCATTCCCGAATCCGCGGCGCACGGCACTCGCGGGATTCGGCTCGCCGTCGACGCGATGGGCGGCGATCACGGCCCGGCCGAGGTCGTTCCCGGCGCGCTCGATCACGCGGTGGCGCACCCCGAGGATCACGTCTTCCTGGTCGGCGACCCGGACCGGATCCGCGGGGCCGGCGGGAGCCTCCCGGCGAACGTCGAGATCGTGCCGGCGAGCCAGGTCATCGAGATGGACGAGCACCCGGCGCTCGCGCTGCGCGAGAAGAAGGACGCCTCGATCCTCGTCGGCTGCGACCTGGTGCGGAGCGGCAGGGCCGATGCGATCGTGACCGCCGGCCACACCGGCGCGGCGATGGCCGCCGCCGTGCTTCGGATCGGGCGACTCCCCGGCGTCGATCGCCCGGCGCTCGCCGTCCAGATGGTCCGCCTCGGGCGGCCGTTCGTGCTCCTCGACATCGGCGCCAACCCCGATTCGACGCCCGAGAACCTCGCCCAGTACGCGCGGATGGGCGCCATCTTCGCCGAGCGCGTGATCGGCATCGACGAGCCGCGGGTCGCGCTGCTCTCGATCGGCGAGGAGAAGGGCAAGGGCGACCAGCGGATCCAGCGCGCCACCGAGCTGCTCGACGCCTCGGACCTGCGCTTCGTCGGCAACGTCGAGGGCAAGGACCTGACGGCGGACATGACCGACGTCGTCGTCACCGATGCCGTCACCGGCAACGTGGTGATCAAGTTCTTCGAGGGCCTCTCGACGTTCATCTTCGATCTCTGGCGCGGCGAGTTCAGCGGCGGGATACGGGGCCGGCTGGCGTACCTGCTCATGCGGCCCGGGATCTCGCGCATCCGCCGCGTCTTCGACTACGAGCGCGCGGGCGGCTCGCCGCTCCTTGGCGTCAAGGGCGCGGTGATCATCACCCACGGCCGCGCCCGGCGGCGGATGATCGGCTTCGCCTGCGAGGTCGCCGCGAACACGGCGCGCGCCGGCGTGCCGGCGCTCATCGCGGACGCCCTGCGCGAGGACGCCCTCCGCGCTGCCGCGCCGGCGCCGAGCCCGCAGTCGGCGCCCGATCCGGCTGTCGCCGAGAGCGATAGGGCTGGCACCAGCGGGGCTGGCACCAGCGGGGCCGACGCGTGAGCGAGCCCGGGGGCGCGCCGAACCTGTCTGTGGGGCGCGGCGTCATCGTCGAGGTTGCACGCCTCGCTGCGCTTGAGGTGCCCGACGTGCTGAGCGTCGCCCGCCGCGGCCCCCGCTGGCGCGCCGCGCTCGCCGGACCGCCGATCATGGTTCGCGTCCGGACAGACGGCGTCATGGTCCGGCTTCGGGTCATCGCTCGGCCGGGCGCGGATCTCGCCACGACGGGACGACGCGTCCGGGAGGCCGTCGGACGCGCCGTCGAACGGCTGCTTGGCCTGCGCGTCACCGAGATCGACGTCGTGATCGACGGCGTCGGGGTCCAGTGACGGATCGAGACGTGTGCGCCGGCGTTCCGGACGTCGTGGACATGGAACGCCGGGAGAGCGATAGGAAGAAGCAACACGGGTCGATCAGGGCTTACCGGACCTTCCACCCTCGCATGGATCGGCCGGAGTTCCATACGTCGACGTTCGGTCGTCCCGTAGGCGACCCACAGCTCCTCCTCCGGCGTACTGCTCGCTCGGCGTTCCAGGCGAGGGGATCGCGGCCCCGGTCTGCCCGGGGCCGGCCGTCCCTCCCGCGTATGGATCGCCGCCCGTTCCAGCGGGTATTCGCCACGGCCGCGGCGGCCCAGCGGCACGGAGCTGCGCGTGACCAGGAACGACGAGGGCACATCGGTGGCTGAGGGCAGCGGCGACCGGGTTCGCTCGCTGCGGGCGGGGAGGCGGGTCGCGCTCGCCTCCGTGTTCGAGGCCGACTTCGGGCAGCGCACGGCAACGGCGGTCCTGGAGCGGCAGCTGGGGGAGGTCGAAGCCGACCCTGGAGCCCGCGAGCTGGCCCGCGCGATCGTCGGCTGGGTGGTCGCGAATCGGGTCGAGATCGACGCTCGAATCGAGGCTTCGGCGCCCCAATATCCGGTCGTCCAGCTGGCCCGGATGGACCGTTCCCTGCTCCGTTGTGCCCTTGGTGAGGTGCTATATTCCTCGACGCCGGCCCGGGTGGCCATCGCCGAGTGGGTCGAACTGGCCCGGATCTACAGTGGCGACCCGATGCGACGCCTCATGAACGGCGTCCTCGGGCGGATCGCTCGCGAAACGGAAGCCGATCACCTACCCAGCCCCGGAGGAGAGAGTCAGTGGCCAGCACCTACGATCGCCTCAAGAAAATCGTCGTCGAGCAGCTCGGCGTCGACGAAGAAGAAGTCAAGCCCGAGGCGTCGTTCGTCGACGACCTGAACGCCGACTCGCTCGACCTGGTCGAGCTGATCATGAGCCTCGAGGAGGAGTTCGGGACCGAGATCTCCGACGAGGACGCAGAACGCATCCGCACCGTCGGTGACGCCGTCGAATACATCGACGAGCGCAGCAGCTAGCTCGCTCCCCAGTCGGCCCTGCGCGAACCAGCCGGGATCGTGGACCGGGCCGACCTCCTCGCCGAGCAGCTCGGCCTCCCGATCTCGGATCGGCGCCTTCTGGCCCAGGCGCTGACCCACAGCTCGTGGCTCCACGAGCATCCCGGCGAAGCCGCCGGGCACAACGAGCGGCTCGAGTACCTCGGTGACGCGGTGATCAACCTGGCCGTCTCGGAGGCCCTGTATGCGCGCCATCCCGACGACGACGAAGGCATCCTGTCCGCACGGCGCGCGGCCATCGTGAGCGCGCCGGGGCTCGCCGCGCTGGCGACCCGGATCGACCTGGGCTCGTTCCTCGCGCTCGGCGAAGGCGAGGCCGCGCGCATCGGGCCGAAGCGGCCGTCGATCCTCGCCTCCGCGTTCGAGGCGGTGGCAGGGGCGCTCCTGCTCGACATCGGCTGGGAGCGGACGCGCGACTGGCTGCTTTCCACCGCGGCGCCGGAGCTCGAGGCGGGCCTCGCGCCGACGCTGCTGAAGAGCCCGAAGAGCCGGCTCCAGGAGGCCACCCAGCGGACTACCGGAGGCCGCCCCGCATATCGCGTCCTCGAGGCCGTGGGGCCGGATCACGACAAGATCTTCCGGGTCGAGGTAGCGGTCGGTGACGAGGTGCTCGGGATGGGCATCGGCCCGTCGCGTCGCGTGGCGGAGACCGCCGCCGCGGCGGAGGCCGTCGAGATCCTGCTTGCGCGCGCGGCCGCCACGGAGGCGGCCGGATGAGCCCGCCCGCGCGGCTGCTGTCGGTGCGCCTCCAGGGCTTCAAGTCGTTCGCGGATCGAACGCACGTCGAGTTCGGGCCCGGGATCAGCGCGGTCGTTGGCCCGAACGGATCGGGCAAGAGCAACCTCGCGGACGCCCTGCGCTGGGCGCTCGGCGAGCAGGGTCGCGCGCTCCGGACGCGCAAGTCCGAGGACGTGGTGTGGGCCGGCTCGGAGAAGCGGCCGGCGGTCGGCATGGCCGACGTCCAGCTGACCCTCGACAACGGCGACGGGCTGCTGCCGGTCGAGTACGGCGTCGTCGAGCTGGGGCGACGCCTGTATCGGTCGGGCGAGAACGACTACCTGCTGAACCGGCAGCGGGTGCGATTGAAGGACCTCGTCGACCTGCTGGACGCGGGCCATCTGGCCGAGAACGCGTTCCTGTTCATCGGGCAGGGGATGGTTGACCAGGCGCTCGCGCTCCGACCGGAGGAGCGTCGGCCGCTGTTCGAGGAGGTTGCGGGCGTTCGCCGGCACGAGCGGCGCCGGCGCCGTGCCGAGGAGCAGCTGGTCGAGTCCGAGGCGAATCTCGCCCGCGTGGACGACATCCTCGCCGAGCTCCGGCCACAGGCGCGGCGGCTGGCGCAGCAGGCGGAACAGCAGGCCAGCCGGCGCTCCGCCGCCGACGACCTGGCCGCCGCTTTGCTGCTCTCGGGACACGCACGGTGGCACGCGGCGGCGGCGCGCGCGGACGGCGCGGCGAGCTCGATGGCCGCGTCCCGGGAGGCGCTCGACGGTGCGCTGCGGGAGCTCGTCGAGCACGAGCGCGCGATGGCCGCGGCGAGCGCGACGCTCGCCGGACAGGCCGTCGCCGAGGCCGAGGCGCGATCGGCGCTGGACGGGGCGCGGGAGGCACGAGCGGCACTCCAGCTGCGCGAGGGGCGGCACGCCTCGGAGGTGGCGGCCGCCGCACGGGAGCGGGCCGGGATCGAGCAGTCGCGGGTCGCTTCGGCGGCCGACGTCGAGTCGGCGCGCAAGGAGCTTGCACGCTCGGTGCCGGCGGCCCCGGACGACCTGATCGCCGAGCTCGCGGGCATCGACGCCGATCTCGCTCTGGGCGCCGCCACCGAACCGGCGACGGTCGACTCGGGCGGCGCGTCGCCGGCGGAGGCCGCGGCGATCCGACGGCTCGAGGCGGCGCGCGCACAGGAGCACGCAACCGCGCGGCGCCGTGCGGCCGAGGCCGAGCGACTGGCGGCGGACGAGTCGGCCCGCGCCGCAGCTGCCGTCCAGCGCGGCGTCGAAGCCGGTCTCGCCCGTGACGACGCCGCGGCGGCACTCGCCGCCGCGATCGCCACGGAGGCCGCGGCCCGGGAGCAGCGCGAGACCGTCCAGGACGCGCTGGCGGCCGCCGAGTCTGCCGCCCGCGCCGCGACGGACCGGCTTGCGGGTTCGCGCGCCGCCGCCGCGGCTGCGGCGGCTCGGCACGACGACGCCACCCGGGCGCTGGAGGCCGCCGAAGGTGCCGCGTTCAGCAAGGCTGCCCGGGCGAGGGGCGGCCGATCGATCGGGGATGGGCTGATCGTCGAGGCCCCGCTCCAGCGCGCGGTCGATGCTGCCCTGAGCGGCCTCGGCCGGGCGCACCTCCTGCCACGCGCGGAGATCGCAGCGCTCACTGCCGACCGCGGCGTCGCCGTCATTGCGGAAGCGGTCGGGGCCGCGGCCCGGGACACTGCCGGGGATGCGGGCCGCCGGATCGTCGAGGCGGCTCGACTCCACGGGGGCGGGCCGCTCGCCGAGGCCGTGCGCCGCGACGACACCGGTGCGGTCACGAGGATCCTCGGGCGCGTGGTCTGGGTGCCGGACGCCGCGGCGTGCCTCGCGCTCCAGGCGGACCTCCCGCCCGGCTGGCTGGTGGTGGATCGCGACGGGACGCTGCTGGCGGGCGACGTGGCAACCTGGACGCGGCCGGACGGGCGCGGCCTCCACCTTCGCGCCGACGTGGAACGAACCCAGCTCGACATCGCCCGGACATCGGCCGCCGTGACCGAGGCATCGGCGGCGGCGGTGGTCGCGGAGAGCGCAATGAGCGACGCTCGGGCCGCGCTCGCGCGGGCTCGCGACCAGGAGACCACGGCGGCCACCGCCCGGCGGCGCGCCGAGGAGCAGGAGCGGGCTGCGGCTTCGCGGGCCGATGCCGCCGCTCGCGAGAGCGCGTGGCTCGGCGGCCAGGTCAGCCGCCTCGAGGCCGAGGCGTCGCGGCTTCGCGCGGCCATCCCGCCCGAACCCGCAGCTCGTCCGGCCGGGGACATCGACCGCGACACCGCCGAGAACGTGTCGGCCGGCGCGCCGGCGCGCCACGGGGACGCGGCCACGCGCGAGCGTCATGCCTCCCTGGAGCGCCGCCGCGAGGCCCTCGCCCGGGACATCGAGCTGGCCCGGTTGGCTCGCGCGACCGCCGAACGGGATCGTGCACAGGCCGAGGCCGCCGTCGCGCTGGGGGAGCGGCAGCTCGCCTACGCCGCGCGCATGGCAGGCGACCTCGCCGAGCGCGAGGCGCGCCTCGCCGCCGAGCGCGAGGACCTGCGGGCTGCGCTCGCCGACGCCGACGGCGCCGTCGCGCAGGCAGCGGCGACCCTCGCTTCCGTGCTCGCGGAGACCCGCGAAGAGCGCGATCATCTGAAGGCGGCCGAGGTCGACGTTGCCGGCGTTCGCGACCGGGTGCGAATCGCGCAGGAGCGAGCGCGGATCGCGGAGCGCGACGACGTCGAGGCGCGCCTTGCGGCGGAGGCCCTGCGCGAGCAGCTCCTGGTCGAGCTCGCCGGCCTCGGTGCCACCGCCATCCGCCACCTGCGTGGCGATGGGGAATCGGATGCGGCCGCCTCCGCCGACGACGACGGGGACCCGGAGGCGCTGGAGCGCGCCATCGATGTTGCGGCCGTCGCGTGGCGCGAATCGCCGCCGCCCGCCGAGCCACCGAGCCCCGCGCGCCTCGCCGCCCTCCGGCGGCGGTTCCACGACCTGGGTGCCGTGAACCCGTTCGCGGCCGACGAGTACGCCGACGTGCGGACGCGCCTCGACGGCCTCGAGGGCCAGCGTGCCGACATCCAGACCGCCATCGAGCGCACCCGCGAGCTCATCGCCGAGCTCGACAAGCTCGTGAGCGAGCAGTTCCGCCGGACGTTCGACGCGCTGGAGCGCGCGTTCGACGAGCGGTTCCGCCAGCTGTTCGGCGGCGGCTTCGCGAAGCTGGCGCTCACCGATCCGCAGGACCTCGCCGCAACCGGCATCGAGATCACGGCGCGGCCGCCCGGCAAGAAGCCCCAGGCGCTGGCGATGCTGTCCGGCGGCGAGCGGGCGCTGACCGCCGTCGCGCTGCTGTTCGCCATGCTCGAGGTCCGGCCGGTCCCGTTCTGCGTCCTCGACGAGGTCGACGCGGCGCTCGACGAGGCCAACATCGGCCGGTTCACGGACGCCCTGCGCGACCTGGCGAAGGCGACGCAATGCATCGTGATCACGCACAACCGGGGCACGATCGAGGCCGCGGACGCCCTGTACGGCGTCACCGTCGGCGACGATTCGGTGAGCCGGGTGATCAGCCTCCGCCTGGAGGAGGCGACGGCCCTCGCGGCTCGGTCCCAGGCGACCCGCGCCACCGCCGTGCCGGTCGGGCTGGGCGTCGGGGGCGAGTGACGGAGGGCCAGGCGCCGCCCCGCGAGCTCGAGGAAGGCCTTCGCCGAAGCCGCGGCGGCTTCATGTCCCGACTGCGCGGTCTCCTGACGGGCGATTCGATCCCGGCGGAGGCGTGGGCCGACGTCGAGGAGAGCCTCATCGCGGGGGACGTCGGGGCACAGCTCGCGATGGAGGTGGTGGATCGCGCCCGTGGCCGGGGCGCCCAGGACGGCGCCGTCGCGGCGGTCCGGCGCGAGCTCGCCGCCGTGCTCCTCCCGCGCGACCCGACCTGGGACCTCGCGCCGCCGGCCGGTCACCCGGGCAGGCCGCTCGGGACGCCGGCCGTGGTGTTGATCGTCGGGGTGAACGGCACCGGCAAGACCACCACCATCGGGAAGCTCGCGTCGCGGGAGGCGCGGGCGGGTCGCCGGGTGATCCTCGCCGCCGCCGACACGTTCCGCGCCGCGGCCGGCGAGCAGCTTCGGGTCTGGGCCGACCGCGCGAACGCGGAGATGGTGTCGCACGCCCCCGGCGCGGATCCGGCCGCGGTGGTGTTCGATGCCCTCGATGCCGCCGTCGCGCGCCGGGCCGATGTCGTGCTGATCGACACGGCCGGCAGGCTGCACACGAAGTCGAACCTGATGGACGAGCTCGCCAAGATCCGGCGCGTCATCAACCGCCGCCTGCCCGACACCCGGCCGGAGACGCTCCTCGTGCTCGATGCGACGACCGGCCAGAACGGGCTGCAGCAGGCCCTGGCGTTCCACGAGGCGGTCGAGCTGACGGGCATCGTGCTGACCAAGCTCGACTCCACGTCGCGCGGCGGCATCGTCTTCGCCATCGAGCAGCAGCTGGGCGTGCCGGTGCGGTTCGCCGGTGTCGGGGAACGGCCGGAGGACCTCCTCGCCTTCGACCCGGCCGCCTTCGTCGCCGCGCTGTTCGAGGATGGCGCATGACCTCGCGATCGCGGCCGAGCCTGCGTGCCGGAGCCGTGCTGTCTGTCCTCCTTGCCGCGCTGTTGGCGGCGTGCGGCAGCGAGCCCGTGCCGACCCCGGCACCGATCACGACCTCGCCGCCGGAGCCGACGCCGACCGTGACGGTCTACGACCTCGGCGCGACCGTCTGGTATGAGGGCCTCGTGATCCACGTCGACACGGCGACGGCCACGCTCGATGAGCGGGGCGGGCCGGTCGAGGTCGTGCTCCGCCTCGAGAACCCGAACCCCGACGCGAACCAGCTCGACGCCCCGATCCAGCTCGTGATGGGCGGGACCCGGATCGATCCGAACCACGACTCAACGGTGCCCCTGGTCCCGCCCAACGGCTCGATGCCGGCGAATCTGACGTTCGACCTGCAGGCCGTGAAGTCGGTGGATACCGCCGTGATCGAGATCGGCAAGGCGCCGAACCACATCGCACGCGTGCCGCTGACCGCGAGTGCCGGGGCGGTCGCCGTGTTCGAGCCGCAGTCGCTCGCCCTCAAGGGCTCGGCAACGTCGGTGGACCTGAAGCTTTCGCTGACCGCCGGCGGCCTGCGCTGGGACCTCCCGGACTACTCGCAGGAGCTCGATGCAGGCGTTGCGGCGCTGACCCTGACCTACGACGCGACCTACGCGGGAACGTTCCAGGGCGGGTTCGCATTCACCGGCGACAACGTCGCGCTGCGCCTGCCGGACGGCACCGTGGTCCTGCCTCGGTCGGACGGCCACAGCCAGTCGATCGAGCTGATCGGCCCCGGGAAGACGAAGAAGGGGCTGTTCTCGCGGTTCGAGATCCCGAGCGGGGCGAGCGGCAAGTTCGCCCTCCTCGTCA
The DNA here is from genome assembly GCA_035631615.1 of Candidatus Dormiibacterota bacterium. GTDB lineage: Bacteria > Chloroflexota > Limnocylindria > Limnocylindrales > CSP1-4 > UBA5189. Next base: position 34,017 of record DASQIK010000062.1, read on the forward strand.
AGAACGGCTCGACGACCAGGGCGATCACGTTCACGATCGGCGGCTGATCCGGCTACACTCCGTCCGGCCCACACGCCAGAACCCGCGTGTCCCGCTCCTCGCGGCAGCTCGCCGCGCCACATCCACCGGGTCCTTCCTGGAGTCCGCCTGACCTCGTGTTCGACAGCCTCAGCGATCGACTGCGCAAGACCCTCGCCACCCTGACCGGCCGCGGCCGGATCAGCGAGGCGGACGTCGACGCCGCCGCGCGCGAGATCCGGCTCGCACTGCTCGAGGCCGACGTCAACTTCAAGGTCGTCAAGGAGGTCGTCGGCCGAATCCGCGAGAAGGCCGTCGGCGCCGAGGTGCTGGCCAGCCTGAGCGCCGGCCAGCAGATCGTGAAGATCGTCCACGACGAGCTGGTCGACCTGCTATCGGCGGGCGATCGGACGCTGCGCCTCCACGGCAACCCGGCCGTGATCTCGCTCGTCGGCCTCCAGGGCTCGGGCAAGACCACGACCTCGGCGAAGCTCGCCCGGCACATCGTGAAGCTCGGCCGCCGGCCGTTGCTGGTCGCCGCGGATCCGTATCGCCCGGCTGCCGCGGACCAGCTCGCGACGCTCGGCAAGGCGATCGACATTCCGGTCTATCGCCCGCCTGCCGGCACGAAGACCGTCGACATCGCGCGCGGCGCCCTCGAAGCGGCTCGCAAGCAGACCCGGGACACGATCATCCTCGACACCGCCGGCCGGCTCTCGCTGGACGAGGCGCTGATGGCCGAGATCGCCGCGGTGAACGAGGCCGTCGAACCCGTCGAGACGCTGCTCGTCGTCGACGCGATGACGGGCCAGGAGGCGGTCGGCGTCGCGCAGGCCTTCGCGGCTGCGGTCCCGATCACCGGCCTGATCCTGACCAAGATCGATGGCGACGCCCGCGGCGGGGCTGCCCTGTCGATCGCGACGGTCACCGGGATCGGCGTGAAGTTCCTCGGGACCGGCGAGAAGACCGATGCCCTCGAGGTCTTCCACCCCGACCGGCTCGCCGGCCGGATCCTCGGCATGGGTGACGTCCTGACCCTGGTCGAGCGCGCGCAGGAGCACGTCGACGCCGAGCAGGCGGCGAAGCTGGAGCAGAAGCTCCGCCGCGCCGAGTTCACCCTCGAGGACTTCCTGGACCAGCTCCAGCAGGTCCAGAAGATGGGCCCGATCGGCCAGCTCGTCTCGATGATCCCGGGCATGGGCAACATGGCCAAGGATGCCCAGGACGCGGTCGATCGGGGCGACCTCAAGCGCACCGAGGCGATCATCCGCTCGATGACCCGCCACGAGCGCAAGGACCCGGGCGTCCTCAACGGGTCCCGCCGGCGCCGGATCGCGACCGGGTCCGGAACGTCGCTGACCGAGGTGAACCGGCTCGTGAAGCAGTTCACCGAGATGCAGCGGCTCATGAAGCAGCTCGCCGGCGGCCGCGGACGCGGGATGCTCGGTGGCGTGCCGCTGGGTCGCAGGTAGGGGGACCCGATGGACGACGAGACGCGCCCGATCGACACTCCGGCAGCGGCCACGCCGGCCGCGACGCCGGAGCCTTCGCCGGCCGCGACGTCGGAGCCCGCGTTGGCCACGGCGGCCACGGGTGGGAGTCCGGGTCGCTGGCTCGTGGCCGGTGGCGTGGCGGTTGTCGCGGTCGCGGTGATCATCGGCGCGCTGCTGCTGTTCGGCCGGCCCACGACCTCGACGGCACTCCAGTACATCCCGGGCGATGCCGCGATCGTGGGCGAGATCCGGATGGACCTGCCCGGGGACCAGCTCCAGCACGTCGGCAACCTGCTGGCGCACTTCCCGGGCTTCGCCGACCAGTCGACCCTGAGCACGAAGATGGACGAGGCGATGAAGCGCCTCCTCGCCACCGACGGGCAGACCGGCCTCGACTACGTCAACGACGTCAAGCCGTGGCTCAGCGGACCGGGGTACTTCGCGCTCATGGCGCCGGCAGGCGGCACAGCCGTCGCGACCGGCGGCCACGGCGTCTTCTCGGCGACGACCAGCGGGACCGCCTCGTGCGAGCCGGTGTTCCGCGGCCAGACCACGACCCACGAGACGTACCGCGGCCTCGACCTCACCGAGTCCAGCGCGGGCACGCTGGCGTGCGTGCTGGACGGCCGGCAGGGCCTCATCGGCGACACCGCGACGGTGCACCTGGCCCTCGATGCGAAGGCGGCGGGCTCGGGCATCGACAAGAACGCGAAGTACGCCGCGGCCCGCACGGCGCTCGGCCTCGACCGGCTTGCCACCCTGTACATCAGCGGTGACGCCCTGTCCAGGCTGCTGCCGTCGGCGAGCGCCACGCCCGGGTCGGCGGACCTGACGGCGGTCACCGGTCCGATCCCCGACTGGACGATGATGGGTGTGCGCGCCGAGGACGAGTCGCTCGTCGTCGACAGCGTGACGGCGCCGGTCGTGCAGCCGGCGAGCGGGCCGTCGCTGCTGCCCCTGCCCGCCACGCACCCGAGCGTCTTCGCGCCGATGGTCCCGGCCGACACCCTCGTCTTCGCCGAGTCGCAGGGCGCCGGCGTCGCCCTCCAGAACCTGCTCAGCCGCCTGCATGCGCTGCCCGAGCTGGCGACGGCGTTCCAGACCCTGGACGGCATGGGCGGCCCGGCCCAGCTCGTGGGCTGGATCGATGATGCGGGCGTGGCGGTGTCGATGCACGGCACGACCCCGTATGCCGCGCTGCTCATCGAGGCCACCGACGAGGCCGGGGCGTCGAGCCGGGTCGCCGCGCTGGGTGGCCTGCTCGTGATCGCCGGCGGCAACGGCATCCAGGTCACCCACAGCACGATCGCCGGCGTGGCGGTCACGAACGTCACGATCACCGACCTCCGCGCATTCGTCCCACCGGGCTCCGTGCCGGGCCTCACCATCCCGTCGACCGGGCCGATCTCGTTTTCGATCGCCGCGCACGGCAAGGTCATCATCGTGACCTCCGGCGAGGCGGCCATGACCGCGATCCTGAACGTTGCCGCGGGTTCGAGCCTGGCCGACGACGCCACCTTCAGGCTGGCCGGCCAGCGCGGCCTCGCCAACAGCCGGACGACGGTCTACGTCGCCGCCGGCGCGGCCATCAAGCTCGTGCAGCAGGTCCTGCCGGCCGACCAGCTGGCCACGTTCACGTCCAACTACCTGCCGTACGTCGCTCCGCTCCAGGCGGTGTCGATCACGGCAACCGACGACGCGAACGCGAACCGCTCGCGGCTCGTGATCGGCGTCACCAAGCCCGCGACCCCGTCGACACCCCAGGCAACCCAATGAGGAGGTACGCATGACCGTTCGAATTCGGCTGACGCGCGTGGGCGCCAAGAAGCAGCCCAGCTACCGCGTCGTGGTCGCGGATTCCCGGAGCGCCCGGGACAGCCGCTCGATCGAGACGCTGGGCCATTACAACCCGATGAGCGAGCCGGTCGACTTCCAGGTCGACGCCGACAAGGCCAAGGCCTGGATCGCGAAGGGCGCCCAGCCGTCCGACACCGTCGCTCGCCTGTTCCGTGCCGCCGGCGTGCTGCCGGCAGAGAAGAAGTAGGGCCGCCGTGAGCGCGAAGGAGCTCGTCGAGTACGTCGCCAGGTCCCTCGTCGACGATCCGGAGGCCGTCAAGGTCACCGAGGTCGAGGACGAGGAGGGCACCGTCATCGAGCTGCACGTGGCCGAGGACGACATGGGCAAGGTCATCGGGCGCAACGGCAGCGTCGCCAAGGCGCTTCGGACCCTGCTCAAGGTGACCGCGGCCCGTGAGGGCAGCACGGTCCAGCTGGAGATCATCTGAGCGAGGCCGGCGCGTCGATGACGCCGGTCCGGCTGGTCGTCGCGCAGGTCCGTGGCCTCCACGGGCTCAACGGCGCCGTGCGCGTCGAGGTCCTGACCGACCGCCCGGAGGCGCGCTTCGCGGAGGGGGCGGTGCTCCACGCCGAAGGCGATGCGCGTCCGCTGACGATCGTCGCAGCCCAGCCGGTCGAGGATGGTCCCGGCTGGCGGCTTCGCTTCCGGGAGCTGGCCGACCGTCCCGCCGCCGAGCGGCTGCGCGACGCGTACCTCGAGGTCGAGGTCGACCGCACGGCCGACCTCGATGCCGGCGCGGCGTACTGGCACGAGGTGATCGGCTCGACCGTCCGCGATTCCGCGGGCGCCGAGCTCGGCAGGGTCGTCGACGTCTACCGCGCCGGCGAGAACGAGGTGTACGTGGTCCGCGGCGGCCCGCCGGGCGAGTTCGACCTGCCTGCCGTGCGCGACGTGATCACGACCTTCGCGCCGGAGCGTGGCGAGATCGTGGTCGACGAGGCGGTCCTCGACCTCGGTGGCGCGGTCGTCGATGCACCCGAACGGACCGCGAAGGGGCCGCGCAAGCGGCCGCGCTGGTCCCGCCACGGAAAAGGCGCGAAGCCAACCGAGCCGGGGCCGGCATGACCCTCGAGATCGATGTCGTATGCCTGTTTCCGGGCATGCTCGAAGGCCCGCTGTCCGAGAGCATCCCGGGGCGGACCCGCGAGCGTGGATTGGTCGACATCCGGCTGCACGACCTGCGCGAGTGGGGGCTTGGCAGGCATCGGAGCGTCGACGACGCGCCGTACGGCGGGGGAGCGGGGATGGTCCTCCGGCCGGAGCCGGTCGCCGGCGCGCTCGACGCGCTTCGCCGGCGCGACTCCCTCGCGATCCTCCTTGACCCGGGCGGCGAGGTGTTCGGCCAGGGCCGCGCCGCGGACCTCGCGGGTCGCCCGCACCTGATCCTCGTCTGCCCGCGCTACGAGGGCATCGACGAGCGAATCCGCGACCTCGTCGACCTCGAGCTGTCGATCGGCGACTACGTGCTCACCGGCGGCGAGCTGGCGGCGCTCGTGGTCATCGACGCGGTGACGCGCCTGCTCCCCGGCGCTATCGACGACGCCTCCACCGTCGAGGAATCGTTCAGCGCGGGCCTCCTCGAGTACCCGCAGTACACGCGGCCCGCCGAGTTTCGCGGCCGATCCGTGCCCGACATCCTGGTGAGCGGCAACCATGAGGCGGTGCGGCGTTGGCGTCACGACGCCGCGGTCGCGCGAACCCGCGCGCGCCGGCCCGATCTCCTCCCGCCGGAGTCCTGACCCGCCCCTGGAGCAGCGGCGGCACGCGCCGGAACGCGTGGTATCCTTCGTCGCCGTCGGCCGACCAGCCGATCCCCAACTCGACGTCCATCGGCGCGACCGCGCGCCGCGCATTGACAGGGAACCCACTGCCGTGAACGTGCTCGACGAGATCGTCGCCGAACAGATCCGCACCGACCTGCCGGAGCTCGCCTCGGGCGACACGGTCAAGGTCTCGGCGCGCGTCGTCGAGGGCGGCAAGGAGCGCATCCAGGTCTTCGAGGGCACGATCATGCGCCTGAAGGGCGGCGGCATCGCCCGCTCGATCACCGTGCGCAAGATCGCGAGCGGCGTCGGCGTCGAGCGGACGTTCATGGTCAACAGCCCGCGCATCGAGAAGATCGAGGTCGTGCGCCATGGCCGCGTGCGCCGCGCCCAGCTGTACTTCCTGCGCGACCGCGTGGGCAAGGCGGCAACGCTGCGGGAGCGCCGAACCCGCTCCTGACCGGTGCGGGTGGCCATCGGAGTTCGGGCCGAGCGGCCCGTCCGGTCGGCAGGCCCCCGGGGTACCCTGACGGGGCGATGGCCCCGCGCGTGCCCACCCTCAGATTCGAACGGCCCCACTGGCGAGCCGGCCTGACCCGCGTCGTCGGGATCGACGAGGTCGGGGTCGCGCCGACCTGCGGTGCCGTCGTCGCCGCCGCGGTCATCATCGGCCCGAACAGCCATCGGATCCCGGGCGTCCGCGACTCCAAGACCCTGTCGGCCGCCCAGCGCGAGCGTCTCGCGCCGGTCATCCGGCGCCGCGCCGTGGCGGTCGGGCTGGGTGCCGCGTCCGTGCGCGAGATCGACAGCCTCAACATCTATCACGCCACGCACCTCGCGATGCGACGTGCCGTTGCAAGGCTCGGCGGCCATGATCACGTGCTGGTGGATGGCAATCGCATCGCCGGGTTCGAGGCGTCGGTGGGGCCGTACACGGCCATCGTCGACGGCGACGCCAAGTGCTACACGATCGCCTGCGCGTCGGTCGTGGCCAAGGTCGTCCGGGACCGGATGATGACGCTCCTGGCGGCGCGCTACCCGGGCTACGGCTGGGAGCGCAACCAGGGCTACGCGACGCTCGAACACCGCACAGCCATCCGCCGGCTTGGCCTGACGCCGTATCACCGGCGGAGCTTCCTGGCACTCCAGCGCACGCTCGCCGGCGACCAGATCAGCCTCGACCTGTTCGACGAGGCGGTCGCGTCGCTCGACGCCGACGCGGAGGCTCGTGAGCTCGATCGGCTCGACGGCATCCAGGGGCTCGACCCTGGCGGTGTTTCGCTCGAGGTGCCCGACCCGGACGCGGCAGCGGTCGTCGCGGCCGCCGAGGCGATCGTCCGCGAGGGAGCCGAGGGAAGGCAGGTTGCGATCCAGGGATCCGACGCGGTCGGCTGAGGTGCGGCGCAGGGGGCGATGATCGAGGCAATCCGGCGCTACGAGATCCCCGCGGCGGGGGAGCTGGCGATCCGCCGGCTCCTGGTGTCCGGGTTCGTGCTGGTCGTGGTGATCTTCTGCGCCGCCCGGCTGCTCAACGTGTACCCGTGGAACGAGCGCCTATTCGACCTCTGGGCGTACTGGTCGACCCGGTTCGGCCTCGACTACTCGTCCGCGCGGCCCGGCGCGTCGGGCGCGTACATCTACTCGCCTGCCTTCGCCCACCTGATCTCGCCGCTCACCGCGCTGCCACTGCCGGTGTTCACGGCCCTGTGGACAGCGCTGGTCGCGGCGACCCTGTACTGGCTGGCAGGCTGGCGCTCGTTCCTCATCGGGCTGTTCATCCCGGTGGTGATGAGCATCGCCATCGGCCAGACGGACCTGTTCATGGCGGCGGCGATCATCATCGGGTTCCGCTGGCCCGTCGTCTGGGTGCTGCCGATCGTGACCAAGCTCACGCCGGGCATCGGGCTCCTGTGGTTTGCCGTGCGACGCGAATGGCGGTCGCTCGCGATCGCGCTCGCCGCGACGGCCATCATCACGACCGCTTCGTTCCTGATCGATCCGAAGGCCTGGTTCGGCTGGCTGGCGATGCTCGCCCGAATGGACTTCCCGGCGGCCGGCGACGGTGTCTACCTGCCGGTCCCGGTATGGATCAGGCTGCCGTTCGTCGCGTTGCTCATCGGCTGGGGCGCGCGGTCGAATCGCCGCTGGGTCCTGCCGGTGGGCGTGTGCCTCTCGCTCCCGACCGTCTGGCTGAACACGCCGGCGATCCTGGTCGCGATCCTGCCGATGCTGTCGCGCGGCGCGCAGGCGCCGGCCGGGCGCTGGCTCCGCGCGACCGGCCCCTTGATTGCGCTGCCGCAGCCGCACTGGCGGCGTCGCGTTCGGCGAGCGGGGCTGGTGCTGCGGCGCGAGCTGGGTGGCGCGTCCGCGTTCGCCGCGGTCCCGGCTTCTGATCCCTCGCCGCGGCCGGGCGGAGATCGGGAGCCAATCGGCCGGTAAGGCGGCGGTGATCCCGCGGTGACCGCGCGGCGTCACGATCCCTGGGATGCGGACGGCCGCCCAGCGCACCGGTGACGCGGCGGAGGCGCGGGTCGCCGAGCACCTGGCGAGCCTGGGCTGGCGGATCCTCGGGACGCACATCCGCGTCGGCCGAGCGGAGCTCGACCTCGTCGCGGTCGACCCCGGGCCGCCCGGGGGGTGCCTGGTCGTCGTCGAGGTGCGCTGGCGCGCGAGCCGCGCCTTCGGCCTGCCCGAGGAGACCGTTGACGGTCGAAAGCGTGCTCGGCTCCACCAGGCAGGCTTCGTGCTGCGCGAGCGCGGAATGCTGCCCGACGGATCGGCGATCCCCAACCTCGCCGTGCGCTTCGATCTCGTCGTCGTCGAGCCCAACGATCGACTTCGGCACTACCGCCACGGCGCCTAGGCTCGGCCAGCGTCCGGCTCCGATCGGGCCGGATCGAGACCTCGTGGTAGACTCCGCCGGCCGCGGAACCCGTTCCACGGTGCCAACCCGCCCGGTGCTCGACACCAGGTCGAAGACCGGAGCTCACACGCGAACCGTCCCGATCGGGGTGGTGCCGGCCAAGGCCGGCTCCCGACGAGGGTCCGCGGAGGAACGAACCACAGGAGGCTACCCGACCGTGCCGTCCATCTCGATGCGCCAGCTGCTCGAGGCCGGTGTCCACTTCGGCCACCAGACCCGCCGCTGGAATCCCAAGATGAAGCCCTTCATCTTCGCCGAGCGCAACGGCATCCACATCATCGACCTTGCCCAGACCGCGAAGCGGCTCGAGGTCGCCCTCGACTTCGTGCGCGAGACCGTCGCTCGTGGCGACGTCGTCCTCTTCGTCGGGACCAAGAAGCAGGCCCAGGAGCCGCTCGCCGCCGAGGCGACGCGCGCCGGCATGCCGTACGTCAACAAGCGCTGGCTGGGCGGCATGCTCACCAACTTCGTGACGATCAAGAAGCGCATCGGCCTGATGGATCAGCTCGAGGCGCGCCAGCAGGCCGGCGACCTCGACCGCCTGCCCAAGAAGGAAGCCGCCAAGCTGACCGAGGAGCTCGCCCGGCTGCAGCTCATGCTCGGCGGCATCCGCAAGATGAAGCGCGTGCCCGGCGCGATCTTCATCGTCGACCCGCACCGCGAGCGCATCGCTGTGACCGAGGCCAACCGGCTCGAGATCCCGGTCGTCGGCACCGGCGACACGAACGTCGATCCGGACGAGCTCGACTACATCATCCCTGCCAACGACGACGCCATCCGGGCGATCCGCCTGCTGTGCTCGCTCGTCGCCGACGCGGCGATCGAGGGTGCCCAGGAGCGCGCGAGCCGGGCGGTCGAGCCCGAGGTCGAGCCAATGGAGGAGCCCACCTACGACGGCGTCGACACGACCGACGAGCTCGTGGCGGCCCTCGCCGGCGGCGCGGCCCTCAGCTTCGCCCCCGACGACGAGGAGGACCTCCTGCCCGGCGGTCCCGCGGTCCCGGCTCCCGCCGAGGATGGCGCGACGCCCGAGGAGATCGCCGCCGAGCTGGCCCGTGAAGCGGCGGAGGCCGCGACCCGCGACGCCACGCCGGCCTGACCCTCCGCGAAGAGAAGCCAACCGCCCACCACTGCGGGCCGCCGCGCCCGCGCACGAACAGGAGCACGAGCACCTACATGGCTGAGATCACGGCGGCGATGGTCCGCGAGCTTCGCGAGCGCACGAGCGCCGGGATGATGGACTGCAAGCGCGCCCTCGACGAGTCCGGTGGCGACATGGACAAGGCGACCACGCTCCTCCGGGAGCGAGGCCTCGCAGCGGCGGCCAAGAAGGCAGGCCGCGAGGCCCGCGAGGGCCTCATCTCGAGCTACATCCACACCGGCGGGCGCGTCGGCGTGCTCATCGAGGTCAACTGCGAGACCGACTTCGTCGCCCGGACCGAGCAGTTCCAGCAGCTCGTCCGCAACCTGGCGGTCCAGGTCGCGGCGACGTACCCGCGCTGGGTGTCGATCGAGGACATCCCGGCCGACGTCGCCGACGCCAAGCGCGCCGAGATCCTCGCCGCCCCGGACGTCGAGGGCAAGCCGGAGAACGTGCGCGAGAGCATCGCGACGGGGCGGCTCAAGAAGTGGTACTCGGAGCCGGGCGGCGTGCTGCTCGAGCAGCCGTTCCGCGACAGCGAGCAATCGGTGAGCGCCCTCGTGACCGAGGCGATCGCGACCATCGGCGAGAACATCCAGATCCGGCGCTTCGCGCGGTATGCACTCGGGGAAGACAAGTGAGCAACGGCCCGACCGGGCGTGACGCGATCGGCTCGACCCGCTACGGGCGGATCCTCCTGAAGCTCTCCGGCGAGGCGCTGCTCGGCAGTCGCCAGTACGGCGTCGACCCGGCCGTGTGCGCATTCATCGCGCAACAGGTCGCGGAGGTCCGGAGCCGCGGCGTCGAGGTCGGCATCGTCGTCGGTGGCGGCAACATCTTCCGCGGCCTGTCCGCGGCGGCGCAGGGCATGGACCGCGCGACCGGTGACTACATCGGCATGCTCGCGACCGTGATGAACGGCCTCGCGCTCCAGGACGCGGTCGAGCGGACGAACACGCCGACGCGGGTGATGAGCGCGATCGCGATGAACGAGATCGCCGAGCCGTACATCCGGCGCCGCGCAGTGCGCCACATCGAGAAGGGCCGCGTGGTCATCTTCGTCGCCGGCACCGGCAACCCGTACTTCACGACCGACACCGCGGCCGCGCTGCGGGCGGTCGAGATCGGCGCCGAGGTCCTCATGAAGGCCACGAAGGTGGACGGGGTCTACGATGCGGATCCGATGACGGTCCCGGGCGCCCGCCGATACGACCGGCTCGAGTATGCCGACCTGCTGCGCGACCAGCTCAAGGTGCTCGACGGCGCGGCCGTGTCGCTGTGCATGGAGAACGACCTGCCGATCGTCGTGTTCGACCTCAACGGGCCGGACAACATCGCGCGGGTCGCCGCAGGCCAGCCGGTCGGGACGCTGATCGCGGGCCCGGTGGAGGCACGCGCATGAGCCACGAGGTGATCACGTCCGCGGACCACAAGATGGCGCGGGCCGTCGAGGTCATGGAGCGCGACCTCGGTTCCATCCGGACCGGCCGCGCGTCCACCGGGCTCGTCGAGCGGATCCTCGTCGACTACTACGGCACCCAGACGCCGCTCAACCAGCTCGCCGGGATCAGCATTCCCGAGCCGCACCAGGTCGTCATCCAGCCGTGGGATCGCAGCGTCCTCGGCGCGATCGAGCGCGCCATCACCAAGAGCGACATCGGGCTCACGCCGAACGTCGACAGCAACGTGGTCCGCCTGAACATCCCGGCCCTCACGGAGGAGCGCCGGCACGACCTCGTCCGCCAGGTCCACAAGCGCATGGAGGAGGCACGGGTCGAGATCCGCAACCTCCGGCGCGACGCCGCGGATCACCTCAAGAAGCTCGAGAAGGACGGCGAGGTCGGCACCGACGAGGGCCACAAGCTCCTCGACACGCTCCAGAAGACGACCGACCGCCACATCGGCGAGGTCGAACGGGTGGGCGCGGCGAAGGAGCAGGAGGTCCTCGAGGTCTAGTGCCGCGTGCGCCCCTGATCCGCCCGACCGACGCTCCGCCACGGGCGCATGAGGCCGAGCCAGCCGTCTCCATCCCGAACCGACCGGCGGCGACCGCCGGCGTACGCGGCAAGCGCGCCGAGGCGCCGAGCCACGTCGCGATCATCATGGACGGCAACCGCCGCTGGGCCCGCGGGCGCGGCGTGTCCGAGATCGACGGCCACGCAGCGGGCGTCGAGGCGATTCGCGAGATCCTGAACCACGCGGTCCGCCGCGGCATCCCGGTGCTCACCCTGTATGCCTTCAGCCGCGAGAACTGGGCGCGCACCGACGACGAGGTCGTCGGGCTGTTCGGCCTGCTCGAGTCGGCGATTCGCAGCGAAACCGACGAGCTCCGGGCGCAGGGTGTCCGGGTGATGCTGCTCGGCCGGCTCGACGAGCTGCCGGACGCCACCCGTGCGTCGATCGAATCCGCGCTCTCGGCGACCGCCGGCGGCGATCGGCTGCTGCTGAATATTGCGTTCAACTACGCCGGCCGCACGGAGCTCGTCGACGCCGTCCGTCGGATCGTTCGGTCGGGGGTCGCGCCGGAGTCGATCGACGAGGACGCGATCGCGTCCGCCTTGTACACCGCGGGCCTGCCCGATCCCGACCTCGTGATCCGGACTGGCGGCGAGCAGCGCCTCTCGAACTTCCTCATCTGGCAGTCGGCGTACGCGGAGCTGATCAGCACGGACACGCTGTGGCCCGACTTCGGCCCCGCGGACCTCGATGCCGCCCTGGCGGAGTACGCCAGCCGGACCCGCCGCTTCGGGCGCTGACCGCATGCTCCGTGATCGCGCCCGCAGCGCCGCGATCCTGGTTCCGCCCCTCCTCGTCGCCGTCTGGCTCGGGGGCGGGTGGATCGCACTCGTCGTCGGGCTCGCCGTGGTCCTCGCCGCCCTGGAGCTGTTCCGGCTCCTGACCGCCGCGGGGCATCACTCGATGCCCATGCTCGGGATCACCCTCGCCGTCGTGGTCGCCCTCGGCGATTCGGTGAGTGCGCTGCCGGGCGGGTCGGGGCTGCTGCTCGCGAGCCTCGGCATGGTCCTCGTCGGCATCGGCGCGCTGAACCGTCTCGATCCCCGCGAAGGACTCGCCGTCTTCGCGACCACGACGTTCGGCGCCCTGTACGTTGGCATGCTCGGCTTCGTGGTTCGCCTGGCGTCGACGGGCTCGCCCGTGGATCCGGCGGCGGTCCTTGGCTTCCTCGGGCCGGAGCGGGCCTGGATCCTCGCCCTCGTGCTGGTCGTCTGGGCGTTCGACACCTTCGCCTACGTCACCGGCCGGCGCATCGGGAGGCATCCGTTCATGGCGCACATCTCGCCATCGAAGACCCTCGAAGGCGTGATCGGCGGCCTCATCGCCGCAGGCATCGTCGGCGCGGTGGTCGTGGCGGCGCTCGGCCGGCCGTGGCTCGCCGGCCTCGGGTTCGGCGTCGTGCTCGCGGTCGCTGCGCAGGCTGGCGATCTCGCCGAGTCGATGCTGAAACGGGCCGCCGGCGCGAAGGAGTCGGGGACGCTGATCCCCGGCCACGGCGGCATGCTCGATCGGGTCGACTCGTTCCTGTTCGCGGCCCCCGTGGCCTGCTTCTATGTCGTCAGCATCCTTCACTGACCAGCCGCGGCCGCGCGGCGTCGCCCTGCTCGGCTCGACCGGCTCGATCGGCCGGCAGGCCCTCGACGTCCTTGCCGCCGACCCGTCGTTCCGGATCATCGCGCTCGCCGCGGGCCGCAGCGCGGCCGAGCTCGGCGCCCAGGCAACGCAGTTCCGCCCTGCCGCGGTCGCCCTGTCGGAGGCGGCGGTGATCCGCGAGCTGACCCCGCTCGTCCCGCCCGGCACCACGATCCTTGCCGGAGCCGACGCCCTGATCGAGCTCGCGACGCGGGACGACGTCGACCTGGTCGTCATCGGGACCGGCGGCGTCGTCAGCCTGCGGCCGGTCCTCGCGGCTTTGGCCGCCGGCAAGGTCGTCGCGACCGCCAACAAGGAGACGCTCGTCGCGGGCGGGCACCTGGTCATGCCGCTCGCCAAGGACCTGGCTGCGGCTCGTGCGGCGGTTGACCCCGCCGATCCGCTCGCGAGCCCGCTCGGCTGGCTGCGCCCGATCGACTCGGAGCACTCCGCGATCTGGCAGAGCCTGGTCGGTGAGCACCTGTCGTCGGTCGCCCGCCTGATCCTGACGGCATCGGGCGGCCCGTTCCTCGACCTGCCCGCCGAGGCCTTCGCGGCGATCACGCCGGAGCGCGCGCTGCGGCACCCGACCTGGAGCATGGGCGCCAAGATCACGATCGATTCGGCGACCCTCGCGAACAAGGGCCTGGAGGTCATCGAGGCGCGCTGGCTCTACGATGTCGGGTACGAGCAGATCGACGTCGTGATCCATCCGCAGTCGGTCGTGCACTCCGCCGTCCAGTTCGTGGACGGCTCCATCAAGGCGCAGCTGGGCACTCCCGACATGCGACTCCCGATCCAATACGCGCTCACGTACCCGGATCGCCGGCCCTCGCCGGCGCCGCCGGCGGACCTGGTCGCGGTTGCCCGGCTCGACTTTCGGGCACCGGACCTCGACCGTTTCCCGGCGCTCCGGATCGCGCGCGAGGCTGGCGAGCTCGGTCCGCGGGCGACGGCCGCGCTGATCGCAGCGGATGACGTGGCCGTGGCGCGCTTCCTCGCCGGGACCCTCGACTTCCCGGGCATTCCGCGGCTGCTCGATTCGGCGCTCGAGCGCTTCGGGGCGCCCACGCGCAGCGACCCCGGCCTCGACGAGCTCGTCGCGCTCGACGCGGAGGTTCGCGCCGCGCTCGCGACTCACGAACCGCGGGTGGGCGCCTGATGGGCGGCGTCCTGTACACGCTGCTCGCGATCCTCCTGTTCGTCGTCATCCTCGGCGGGCTCGTGCTCGTCCACGAGCTCGGGCACTACCTGACGGCCCGCCGGTTCGACGTCCGCGTCCTCGAGTTCGGGATCGGCTTCCCGCCGCGGGCGAAGGTCCTGCGCGCCAAGGGCGAGACGCTGTGGACGCTCAACTGGCTGCCGATCGGCGGCTTCGTACGCCTCGACGGCGAGGACGGCGACGCGGAATCCGACCCGCGCTCATTTGCCGCCAAGCCGCTTCGGGTGCGCCTGACGATCCTCGTCGCCGGCGTCGTCATGAACGTCGCCGTCGCGTTCGTCATCTTCTTCGCGATCGCGCTCCTCGCGACGCCGGTGACGAGCGTGCGGATCGGCCAGGTCGAGGCGAGCTCGCCCGCGGCGATGGCTGGGCTCAAGGCCGGCGACGAGATCGTCCGCGTCAACGGCCAGCAGTTCGACGTCTTCGGTGGCGGCGACGTCACGACGGCGCTGCGAGCCGATGCCGGACAGACCGTGTCGATCACGCTGCGCGACGCCGGCGGTGCCGAGCGGGACGTGGCGGTGAAGCTGCGACCCGTATCCGAGCTGAGCGAGACGCGCGGGGCGCTCGGCATCCAGGTCAGCGACCGCCCGATCACGTACATCGGCCACGACCTCGGGACGTCGGTCGGCATCGCCGGCAACGAGGTCGTCCGCTGGGGCGGGCTCATCGTCCGAGGGCTCGGCGACCTCGTCGGCGGCTTCATCAAGGACCCGACCGCGGCGCCGCCCGCCTCCGGCCCGATCGGGATCGCCGTCTCGCTGACCGACATCCTGCTGAACGCCGGCCCGATCCTCCTGCTGTACGTCGCCGGCATCCTCTCGGTGAACCTCGGCGTGGTGAACGTCCTGCCGTTCCCGCCGCTCGACGGTGGGCGGATGGCCGTGCTCGTGATCAAGCGCGTGTTCGGGCCGCGGGTCAGCCTCCGCGCCGAGCGCGTGACCTACGCCATCGGCGCCGTCTTCCTGCTCGTCTTCGTTCTGTGGATCTCGGGCTTCGACATCGCGCGCCTCGGCTCGACGCCATGACCACGGCGCGGCGACGGACGGTGACCGTCGACGTCGGCGGGGTCCCGATCGGCAGCCCGCACCCGGTGGTCGTCCAGTCGATGACGAACACGGACACCGCCGACGCCGACGCCACCGCCATCCAGGTCGCCAGGCTCGCGCACGCGGGCAGCGAGCTCGTCCGCGTCACGGTCAACAACGACGCGGCGGCCGCGGCCGTCCCCGAGATGATCCGCAAGCTGCGTGATCTTGGCGTCGGCGTGCCGGTGATCGGCGACTTCCACTACAACGGCCACCAGCTCCTGGTCGAGTACCCGGAGATGGCCCGGAGCCTCGCCAAGTACCGGATCAACCCCGGCAACGTCGGCGCCAAGCGCCACGACGAGAACTTCGTGACGATCGTGAAGGTCGCGATCGAGAACGGCGTGCCGGTGCGAATCGGCGTCAACTGGGGCTCGCTGGACCAGGCGCTGCTGACCGACCTGATGGACGCAAATGCGAAGCTCGCCGACCCCCGCGACAGCCGCGACGTGATGATCGAGGCCATGATCGAGTCGGCGATGCGCTCGGCCGAGCTGGCCGAGGAGACCGGGCTCGGCCACGACCGGATTATCCTGTCTGCCAAGGTCTCGAACGTGCGCGACGTCGTCGACGTGTACCGCATCCTGGCCCGGCGCTCGGACTACCCGCTCCATGTCGGGCTGACGGAGGCCGGGCTCGGGATGAAGGGCATCGTGGCGTCGACGGCGGGGCTGTCGATCCTGCTGGAGGAGGGGATCGGGGACACGATCCGGGTCTCGCTCACGCCGGCGCCCGGCGGCGAGCGCGAGGAGGAGGTCCGGGTCGCGCAGCAGGTCCTCCAGTCGATGGGCCTGCGCTCGTTCCTGCCCCAGGTCAGCGCCTGCCCCGGCTGCGGCCGCACGACCTCGACGTTCTTCCAGGAGATGGCCGAGCGGATCCAGGGCCACCTGCGCAAGCGGATGCCCGAGTGGCGCTCGAGCTACCCCGGCGTCGAGGAGATGACCGTGGCGGTCATGGGCTGCGTCGTGAACGGGCCCGGCGAGTCGAAGCACGCCAACATCGGCATCTCGCTGCCGGGCACGTTCGAGGAGCCGGTCGCGCCGGTGTTCGTCGACGGCCGGCTCGACCGGACGCTCCGCGGCGACCACATCGTCGACGAGTTCATCGACATCCTCGAGCGCTACGTGGAGCACCGCTACGCGAGTGCGGCGACGCCGGCGTAAGGCCTCGGGCTAGCGCCCGGTGACGAGCAGCACGGCACAAAGGATCGCCAGGAGCAGGGCGGCGATCGCGGGCCCGATCAGGCGTGGGATCAGCGGACGCAGCGTCAGCCCGCCGTGGTGGACCCGAAAGTCCGCGTCCATCCGGAGGGTGTCCGCCATCGTCCGGATGACGCGCGGATGCCCGTGGCCCGCGACCAACCGGGCAACCTGGGCGCGATGAGTGGCGAGCGCCTCGGTGAGGCTCGTGGTGACGAACGACGCGTGGAACGTCGGTCGATCGACGACCGCGCCGCGCGGGAAGTTGGTTTGGACCCAGGTGCTGTCCTCGAACGATGTGTAGAACGCGATGAGTGTCCCGATGACCGTTGACGGCACGATCACAACGTACGCCTCGCCCGATTCCTCGCCGAGCACCCACTCGTAGCGGATCGGTGTTCGGGGGAGCTGGATGAACCGCTCGCCGATCCGGCTGAAGCCGAGTGCCTCGAGCTCCGCGACGCGTTGCGCCACCGCGTCCGGCGGCGGGATGGCGAGCGGTCCGGCATCGGCGAGCCGACGGGACCGGACGCCGCTGTAGATCGCCCACGCCCGGATCGCGGACGGCGCCAGCTGGCTCAGGAGGAAGATCGAGATGACCAGGCCCCCGAGCGCGATGAGCCGTTCCGGTGACATCGGCGGCATCCTAGCCCCGTTCGACGCTCGAAGAGGCTCGGTGTATACTCCCGCAAACAGAAACGGCCGCCTCGAAGCGTGGGTGACCCCCACGTATTTTTTTCGCCGGGAACGGCACGACGCCGTGAATCGAGAGGAGGAGAGACGCCATGAGTCGCGATTTCGTCGGCGCTCTCCTCCAGCTCAATGCCGAGAAGCAGGTCTCCCGCGAGCAGCTCATCCGCACGGTGGAGGACGCGATCGCCGCGGCCTACCGGCGGGTCGCGAACGAGGAGGACATCCACGTCCAGATCGACGCGGACAGCGGCCGCATCCGGGTCTACCGCGCCCGTATCGCCGCCGTCGATCCCATCGAGGAAGAGCAGCAGCTGACCCACTTCACCCTCGACGAGGCGCGCCGCCACAAGGCCGACGCCATCCCGGGTGAGCTCGTGGAGATCGAGGAGCTCGACGGCGACGCCTTCGGGCGCATCGGCGCGCAGACCGCCAAGCAGGTCGTCCTGCAGCGCCTCCGCGAGGCCGAGCGCGACGCCGTGTTCGATCAGTTCGCCGACAAGGAAGGGGAGCTGGTCACCGGGACCGTCAACCGGGTCGAGCCGCGGGCGATGATCCTGGACATGGGCAAGGGCGTCGAGGGTGTGCTGGCGACGACCGAGCAGTCCCCGCTGGAGCACTACCGCATCGGCCAGAACGTCAAGGCCTACGTCCTCGAGGTCCGCCGCACGCCGCGCGGGCCGGCGCTGTTCGTCAGCCGGACCCACAAGGGCTTCCTCAAGCGCCTGTTCGAGCTCGAGGTCCCCGAGATCCACAACGGCACGGTCGAGATCCGAGCCATCGCACGCGAGGCCGGCAGCCGCTCGAAGGTCGCCGTCGGGTCGCGTCAGGAAGGCCTCGACCCCGTCGGCGCCACTGTTGGCCAGCGCGGCGCCCGCGTCCAGTCCGTCGTGGCAGAGCTCGGTGGCGAGAAGATCGACGTGATCCCGTGGAATGACGACCCGTCCGCGTTCGTCGCCAATGCGCTCTCGCCGGCCCAGGTCCTCTCCGTCGACATCGACCAGGAGAAGCGGATCGCGAACGTGACCGTGCCGGAGCGCATGCTCTCGCTCGCGATCGGCCGCGAGGGCCAGAACGCCAGGCTGGCGGCACGCCTGACCGGCTGGCGCATCGACATCCGGAGCGACGTCTCTGTTGCCGAGGCGAAGGCCGCGGCGAGCCGTGAGCCGGAGGCCGCGCCAGTCGTCGACCAGGCCGAGCTCGCCCAGGAGCGCCTCGACGACGATGGCGCGCCGGCGACTGCCGTCGAAGCAGCCCAGGAAGCGGCCGCCGAGAAGCCTGCAACCAGGAAGCCGCGCGCGTCCCGCGCGAAGCCCGCCGTCGCCGAGGCCGAGCCGGTGACGGCCGCGGTCGCCGGCGAGTCGGCCAATGGGACCGAGGTCGCGAAGAAGCCGCGCGCCCGCAGGACAAAGGCCGCCGCCGACGAGGTGGCGTCGTAGGCGCCGCGGCGGGCATGCTCGAGCGTCGAGCCGACCCGACCCGATCCTGTGTCCACTGCCGGACCAGTCGCGCCAAGCGCGACCTGCTCCGTGTCGTCCGTGCGCCCGACGGGACCATCCACCTCGATGCGAGTGGCCGCGCGAACGGCCGCGGCGCGTATGTGTGCCGTGACGAGGCCTGCATCGCGGGCGCGACCGGGCGTGGCGGCCTTGGCCGAGCACTCGAGATTACCCTTCCCGCGGATCTCGCGGACCAGCTGCTGACCGCCATGCGCGGAGGAGTGACCGATGGCGCGCAGTAGGAGCGGCACCCGCGGCCGGCGCGGACCACGCAAGCCGCCGCGTCGAGATGGGGCCTTCGGCCAGACCGCGGTCCAGGTCGTCGATCCGTCGATGCGCGGGGCGGTCGAGCTGCCCGCGACGATCACCGTCAAGGAGCTCGCCGAGCTGCTGACGGTCAACCCGGCGGACGTCATCCGCGAGCTCATCAAGAGCGGCATCTTCGCAACGATCAACCAGCTGATCGACCGCGACACCGCCTCGCTCGTCGCCAGCGAGCTCGGCTACGAGGTCGCCGAGCCGACCGCCCCCGGCGCGGCCGCCGCGGTGGGCGATGACGGCGTGGAAGCTCCGCAGGCCGCCACGAAGGAGTCGTTGTTCACCGAGGACGACATCGCCGACCTCGTCGATCGGGCGCCGATCGTCACGGTCATGGGCCACGTCGACCACGGCAAGACCAGCCTGCTCGACGCGATCCGCTCGACCACCGTCGCGGCCGGTGAGCGCGGCGGCATCACCCAGCACATCGGCGCGAGCGACGTCACTCGCGGCGACCGCCGCGTGGTCTTCCTCGACACCCCGGGCCACGAGGCGTTCACCGCGATGCGCGCCCGTGGGGCCAAGGTGACCGACATCGCGGTGGTGGTCGTTGCGGCCGACGACGGCGTCATGCCCCAGACGCTCGAGGCGATCGGCCACGCCAAGGCGGCCAAGGTGCCGATCATCATCGCCCTCAACAAGATCGACAAGCCGGACGCCAACCCGGATCGCGTCAAGACCGAGCTGACCGAGGCCGGCGTCGTCATCGAGGAGTACGGCGGCGACACGCCGATGGTGCCCGTCTCGGCCAAGACCCGGGTCGGGCTCGACGACCTCGTCGACATGATCCTGCTCGTCGCCGACCTCCAGGAGCTCAAGGCGAACCCGAAGCGGTCCGCGATCGGCACGATCGTCGAGGCGCGCATGGACAAGGCCCGCGGCCCGGTCGGGACCGTGCTGGTCCAGACGGGCACGCTCAACGTCGGCGACATCATCGTGGTCGGGGAGACGTTCGGCCGGGTTCGGGCCCTCGAGGACGAGCACGGCAAGCGCATGAAGAAGGCCGGGCCCGCCACGCCGGCGGTCATCCTCGGCCTGTCCGAGGTCCCGGAGGCGGGCGACATCCTGCGCGTCGTCGCCGACGATAAGTCGGCCCGGGCCGCTGTCGAGGCGCGCCACGCCGAGCTCGCCGCCAAGGGCGGGGAGGGGAGCGGTCGAGCGACGCTCGAGGACCTCTACCGCCAGATCCAGGCGGGCCAGGCCAAGGAGCTGCGGATCGTCCTCAAGGCGGACGTCTCCGGCTCGCTCGGCGCCATCACCCACGCCCTGGGCCAGCTCAAGAGCGACGAGGTCAAGCTCAACGTCCTGTACGAGGGCGCGGGCGAGATCAGCGACAACGACATCCTGCTCGCATCCGCATCGAACGCCATCGTCGTCGGCTTCAACACCGCGATCAGCGACACCGCGCGACGCGCGGCCGAGGCCGAGAAGGTCGATGTCCGCTTGTACGACATCATCTACCAGCTCACGGATGACATCGAGAAGGCGCTCAGCGGCCTCCTCGAGCCCGAGCAGGTCGAGGTCATCGAGGGCCGCGCGGAGGTCCGCAAGCTGATCAAGGTCGGCCGCCAGGTGATCGCCGGCTCGTACGTCACGGACGGCCGGATCGTCCGTTCCGGCGGCGTTCGACTGTGGCGCGGCGGCAAGGTCGTCGCGACCGACAAGATCGACTCGCTCCGCCGCTTCAAGGACGACGTCCGCGAGGTCCAGACGGGCTTCGAGTGCGGCATCGGCCTGGTCAATACGACGGACATCCTCGAGGGCGACGTGATCGAGTGCTATTCCACGCAGACGGTGAGCCGCTCCGCGGTCGCCTGAGCGCGCCGCTCTCTCGCGGCTGGAGCCCACCATGACCGCACGGACCGACCGCATCGATGAGCTGCTCCGCGAGGAGATCGGCGCCATCCTGGCGAAAGACGTGCAGGACCCGCGGATCGGGTTCGTGACCGTCACCGACGTCGAGACCGCGCCGGACCTGAGCACGGCCCGGGTATGGGTCAGCGTCATCGGGCAGCCGGCGGACCGCGAGCAGTCCATGCGTGCCCTCCAGCACGCGCTGCCGTTCGTGCGCCACGAGCTCGGCTCGCGGATCCGGCTGCGGCGCATCCCCGAGCTCCAGCTGCGGGCGGACGATACCGCGCAGCGGGGGACGCGGGTCCTCCAGCTGCTGGCCGAGCTCGAGGCGACCGGAGGCGCCCCGGTGGAGCCGCCGCCCGTCGAGGAGTCGTTGCCCACCCCGACGTTCCAGCTGCCGGTCCCGGCCGCGCCGCGACCCCGGAAGAAGCGCAAGGCGGGCCGGCCATGAGCGTCGACCTCCGGCCCTGGCTCGACGCGGTGCCACGCGAGGCCGCCGCTGCAATCGCGGCGGCACGTCGCCCGCTCATCGCGACCCACGAGAACCCGGACGCGGACACGCTCGGCGCGGCGCTCGGCGTCGCGGCGATCGTCGAGCACCACGGCGGGACCCCGACGCTCATCTCCACGGACCCCGTCCCGCCCCTCTACCAGTTCCTGGCCGGCATGGATCGGTTCCGCTCCGACCCGGCGCCCGACGGCGACCCTGACCTGCTGGTTGTCTGCGACTGCGGCTCGCTCGATCGGCTGGGCGGCGTCCGCGAACGGAACCGCGAGCTGTTCGACCGGCTGCCGCGGGTCCTCATCGACCACCATGCCTCGAACGCGGACGCGGGCCCGCGCGACTGGGTCGACCCGCAAGCCGCGGCCACCTGCGAGCTCGTCGTCCTGCTCGCGGTCCACCTCGGCGTCCCGCTCACGGCCGGTGACGGAGCCATGGCCGCGGCGTTGATGGCCGGTATCGTGATGGACACGGCCACGTTCGCCCACCCGAACGCGACCCCGCGCACGCTTGCCGTGTCGGCCGCGCTCGTCGCGGCAGGCGCGCCGCTGTCGGAGATCTCGCGTCGGCTGTACCGATCCAAGCCCGATACCCAGCTGCGGCTCTTCGGGCGCGTCCTCGATCGCCTGGCGACCTCGGCGAATGGTCTCGTCATCTACAGCTGGCTGTCCGACGCGGACCTGATTGCGACCGGCACGCTCGGTGCCCACTCCGAGGGCCTGATCGACCTCCTCGCCCAGTCCGAGACCGCGGAGGTCGCGATCCTGTTCAAGGAAGCCGGC
This sequence comes from Candidatus Dormiibacterota bacterium, assembly GCA_035631615.1. Taxonomy (GTDB): domain Bacteria; phylum Chloroflexota; class Limnocylindria; order Limnocylindrales; family CSP1-4; genus UBA5189. The sequence continues at coordinate 56,015 of DASQIK010000062.1, forward strand.
CCGACGACCCGCGTCTCCGTGCGGACGAAGCCAGGTGGCGTCGACGCAACCGAGCTCACGGGGACCTTCGGGGGCGGAGGTCATGCGCGCGCGGCTGGCGCGACGGTCGCGGCCCCGATGGACGAGGCGCGCTCGCACGTCCTCGCCGTCGCGGATCGGCTCGCCGGCGCCGTCAGCCGCAAGCCCGCCTGAGCGGACCGGTGTCCCGCCAGCCCGATGCCCCGGGCATGCACGGCGTGCTCGTCGTCGCCAAGCCCGCCGGCCCGACCTCGCACGACGTGGTGGCGCTCGTTCGCCGCCTCGCCCTGACGCGCCGGATCGGACATGGCGGCACGCTCGATCCGTTCGCGTCCGGCGTGCTCCCACTGTTCCTCGGCGGCGCGACGCGCCTCGTCGAGTACCACCTCGCCGACGACAAGGCATATCGCGCGACGATCTGCTTCGGCGCGGCGTCGACGACCGACGACCTCGACGGCGAATTGACGCCGGTGGACGGCCCGGCGCCGACGCGGGAGTCGGTCGAGGCCGCGCTGGAGGCGTCGGTCGGACCCCAGCTGCAGCAGCCGCCCGTCTACTCGGCGGTCCAGGTCGGCGGCAGGCGCGCGTATGCGATGGCGCGCGCCGGCGAGGCGGTCGACCTGCCGCCCCGCAGCGTGGACATCAAGTCGCTCGATCTCGTGGAGTGGGACGGCAGCGATCCGGCCCGCGCGATCGGCATCGTCGACGTGCGCTGCTCCGCGGGGACCTACGTGCGCGCGCTCGCCCGGGACCTCGGGTCGCGCCTTGGCTGCGGGGCGTACCTCGGCGCCCTGGTCCGGAGCGCGAGTGGGCCGTTCACCCTGGAGAACGCGCACTCGCTGGATGCGCTCCGAGCCGTGGCCGCGGCCTCCGGGTCGGACGGCATGCGCGAGCTGCTCCTCCCGGGCGACACGGGCCTGGACGCGCTGCCCGCGATCGCCCTCACGGACCACGAGATCGCGGACGCGCTCCAGGGGCGGTTCGTGCGCCCGTCCGGTGGCGTGCGCGCGGCACCGGAGGGCGAGCCGCTGCGCCTGGTCGACGGCGCCGGCGTGATCGTCGGCATGGGTCGTCGCGAGGGCGCGCGCATCGCGCCGACGAAGATGTTGCCGCGCTGATGGCAATGGCGGTGGTCCACGGGATCGACGCACTGGATGCCGCGCTGGGCCGCCTGTTCGTGGTCGTCGGGGTCTTCGACGGGCTGCACCTTGGCCATGCCTACCTGCTCGACCAGCTGGCGGCCGCGGCCCGCACCCATGCCGCGAGGCCCGCGGTCATCACCTTCGACCATCACCCCGACGAGATCCTGAAAGGCCACGCGCCGCCGCTCCTGTGCGACCCGGACGAGCGCCTCCAGCGCCTGGCGGACGCGGGGGTTGCCGTCACCGTGGTCCAGACCTTCGACGTCGCCCTGCGCGAGACTCCCTTCGACGCCTTCGTCCGCAGGGTCGCAGACCGCATCGAGCTGGCCGGCTTCCTGATGACGCCGGACTCCGCGTTCGGCTTCGAGCGCGGCGGGACACCGGCTGCCGTTGCGGCGCTCGGTCGCGACGTCGGCTACGAGGTCGTCGTGGTGCCCCAGTTCACGCTCGAGGGTGCGGCGGTGAGCAGCTCCAAGATCCGCGGCGCCATCGCGGCCGGCGATCTCGAGACCGCCGAGCGGCTCCTCGGGCGCCCGTACTCGGTCGTCGGGACGCTCAGGTCAGGCGGGTCCCTGGCGCCCGCGGTGACCTTCCCGATGCCGGTAGCGCTCCCGCCGGCCGGCCGATACTCGGTGGAGATCGGGCTGAACGGCTGCGAGTGGATCCGCAGCTCGGCCGAGGTCGCGGACGGGCACCTCGCCTTCGAGCCCGCGGCCGTCGGAGAGCCTCCGATCGCGAGCTCGCCTCGCGTCACAGTGGTCTTCACCGGGGCCTGAGGCCGCAAGCGCCGATCCCTGGGCCACGCCAGGCAGGATGTGCGCCTACGGATGCGAGTTCGACGAGGTTCGGGCGTCCGAGGCGCAAACCTCGTCGGTCTGGGGACGCACGTGCGATCGGAGTCGGCCGGAGCCTGGTGCGCAATCGGGTGTCGCCCTCCCTTCGTGCGTGATCGGGTGTCGGCTGCTACCATCCCTCGGTCAAAGACGTGGAAAAGAACCCAATAGCTTTGTTCGTGTCGGAGGACCGAGTGCCGCTCGCGCCCGAGGGGAAGCAGGAGACCATCGCCGAATTCGCCGTCGCAGACGGCGATACCGGCTCGCCGGAGGTCCAGATCGCGCTCCTCACGGAGCGGATCAAGGCTCTCACGGATCATCTCCGCAGCTTCCCGAAGGACAACCATTCGCGTCGCGGCCTCCTCAAGCTCGTCGGCCAGCGCCGCCGTCTTCTCGCGTACCTGCTGAAGAAGGACACCGCGCGCTACCGAGCCGTCATCGGACGGCTCGGACTCCGCCGCTAGCCCTCGCTCGCGGCCCCGCCCAGGAAGGGCAGGGGGAGCGCCGAGAGCCAACGCGCCGGGCTGACCCGTGAGGTCGTTGCCTCCTCCACGGCAGGAGGACATACACCCAGTGCCACAGGTCTTCGAGACCCAGCTCGGTGGTCGAACGCTGACCATCGAAACCGGCCGGCTTGCCCGTCTCGCCGGCGGCGCCGTCACCGTCCGCTACGGCGACACCATGGTGCTCGGCACCGCGAACCGGTCGGAGCCCCGCCCAGGGCTCGACTTCTTCCCGCTCACGGTCGACTTCGAGGAGCGCATGTACGCCGCGGGCAAGATCCCCGGCGGCTTCATCAAGCGCGAGTCGCGGCCGTCCGAGAACGCGATCCTGGCCGCCCGCCAGATCGACCGGCCGATCCGGCCGCTCTTCCCCGAGGGCTACAAGGACGACATCCAGCTCGTGGTCACGGTCCTCTCGACCGACCAGGAGAACAACCCTGACGTCATCGGCACGGTCGCCGCGTCGGCCGCCCTCAACATCAGCGAGATCCCATTCGACGGCCCGATCGGCGCCGTGCGCATCGGCCGGATCGGCGGCGAGTTCGTCGTCAACCCGACCCACACCCAGCTCGCCGAGTCCGAGCTCGACCTGATCGTCGCCGGCACCAGGGACGCGATCATGATGGTCGAGGCCGGCGCCAACCTCCTCCCGGAGGACGTGATGGCCGAGGCCATCCTGTTCGGCCACCGCTCGCTCCAGCCGCTCGTCGCGATCCAGGAGGAGATGCGGGCCGCCCTCGGCAAGGCCAAGCGCATCCCGTACATCGAGCCTTCGACCGGCTCGGTCCTCGAGTTCGCGACCGCCACCGATGCCAGGCGCGAGCTCGTCGTCATCGACGTCGAGACGACCGGCACGGACCCGAAGATGTCCGACCTGCTCGAGATCGCCGCGGTCAAGATCAAGGGGACCAAGGTCGTCGACACGTGGTCGACGTTCGTGAACCCCGGCCGCGCGATCGTCGGCAACCAGATGCACGGCATCACCGACAAGGACGTGAAGGGCGCCCCGACGCCGAAGGCGGCCGCGGAGCAGCTCCTCAAGTTCGTCGGCGACGCGACGGTCGTCGGCCACAACGTCGGCTTCGATCTCGGCTTCGTCGAGGAGGCCATGGGTGGCGGGTTCCGGTTCGCGCCGGGCTCGTACCTGGACACGCTCGTCATCGCCCGCGAGGGCTACCCCGGCGCCGAGTCGTACAAGCTCGGCGACCTGGCCCGGTTCTTCGGGATCGAGCTCGCCACGAGCCATCGCGCCCTGACGGACGCCCAGGCTACCGCGAACCTGCTGCTGTGGTTCGCGAACGACCTGCCGGGTCGCATCACCAAGCTCAAGGCCGCGATCGGGGACGCGGTGCGCGCCCAGAAGACCGGCGGCGACACGCCCGCGCTGCTCGAGGCCGCTCGCCGTGACGCGCGGGTCAGCGAGGGCCTGTTCAACCTCATCCAGAAGAAGACCGTCCGCCGGATCGTCCTCGACGAGGGCATCCGCATCGACGGCCGCGGGCTCAACGACATCCGGCCGATCTCGGTCGAGGTCGGGCTCGTGCCGCGCGCCCACGGCTCCGGCCTGTTCACCCGCGGTGAGACGCAGGCGCTCACCGTCGCAACCCTCGGTGCGTCCTCGGACGTGCAGCGGATCGACACGATCAGCCCCGAGACCGAGAAGCGCTACATCCACCACTACAACTTCCCGCCCTACAGCACGGGCGAGAACAAGCCGATGCGCGGTCCCAGCCGGCGAGACATCGGCCACGGCCACCTCGCCGAGCGAGCGCTCGTGCCGGTGCTGCCGAGCCACGAGGACTTCCCGTACGTGATCCGCCTCGTCAGCGAGTGCGTGACCTCCAACGGCTCGACCTCGATGGCCTCGACGTGCGGCTCGACGCTCGCCCTCATGGACGCCGGCGTGCCGATCAAGGCGCCGGTGGCCGGCGCGGCAATGGGCCTGATCACGGAGCCCGACGGCACGTTCGTCGTCCTCACCGACATCCTCGGCAAGGAAGACGCGATCGGCGACATGGACTTCAAGGTCACCGGCACGCGGGACGGCGTCACGGCCCTCCAGATGGACATCAAGGTCCGGGGCATCAGCGAGGCGATCATCCGGGCGGGCCTCAAGTCCGCGCTGGCGGCTCGTCTCACGATCCTCGACAAGATGGCCGAGGTCCTCCCCGAAGCCCGCGAGGTCATGAGCGACTTCGCACCCCGGATCACGACGATCAAGATCAACCCCGAGAAGATCCGGGAGATCATCGGCAAGGGTGGGTCCATGATCCGGAAGATCCAGGAGGAGACCGGCACCGAGATCAACGTCGAGGACGACGGCTCCGTCGAGATCGCCGCGGTGAGCGGCGAGAACGCGCGCAAGGCGATCCAGTGGATCGAGAGCCTGACCCGCGACGTCGAGGTGGGCGCCCTGTACCTCGGCAAGGTCACCCGGATCATGGGCTTCGGCGCGTTCGTCGAGATCCTGCCGGGCAAGGAAGGCCTCGTCCGCATCGGCGAGCTCGCCGACTACCACGTGCCCACCGTCGAGGACGTCGTGTCCGTCGGCGACGAGGTGATGGTGGTCGTGATCGAGGTCGATCGCCAGGGCCGGATCAACCTCTCGCGCAAGGCCGCCATGCAGCGCCACCTCGCCAAGGAGCCGGTCGAGGCGTAACCCTCCACACCCTCGATACCACGAGAGGCCCCGGCAACGCCG
>DASQIK010000063.1:0-43598 GCA_035631615.1 Candidatus Dormiibacterota bacterium
CTTCGCCGGTCGACCTGGTTCGCGGGCCTGGCGGCCAGATCTACTACGTCGACATTACCGGCGGCACGATCCGCCGGATCGACTACGCCGGAGCGAATCAGGGGCCCGTGCCCGGCTCGCCGCCGTCAATCTCGGGTGCGCCCCAGGTCGGCGCAACGCTCACCCGAGTGGCCGGCACGTGGTCCGGGACGCAGCCGATCTCGCTCTCGTATCAGTGGGAGCAGTGCGACACCACGACCGGCTGCGCGAACATCGTCGGGGCTACCGGAACCTCGTACGTGGTGACCGCCTCGGACCTGGGGAAGACCATACGCGTCCGCGAAACGGCGTCGAACTCCGTCGGATCGAACTTCGCCGACTCAGCGCAGACCGCGACCGTGACCCAGGCGTCAGGAGCAGGCTATCGGGCAACGGTCCTTGCGGACGCCCCATTCCTGTATTGGGGCCTCGGCGAAGCATCTGGGGTCTTTGCCGATTCGAGCAGCGGCGGCGGCAACACCGGCACCGCAGTCGGCACCGGGCTCTCCCGCGGCGTCGCCGGATTGGCAGCGACCACCACCGACGGTGCGTTGACGTTCACCGACGCGACGAGCTACGTGACACGGTCGCCGGTGGTCGGCCTGCCGTCGGCGACGGTGTCGGCCGAGGTGTGGTTCAAGGCGAGCGGCTTCGCGAACTGGATCGACCTCATCAGCCACAACTGGGGCGGATCAGGCGGCTACGGCTGGGCGATGTACACCGATGCGAGCGGGACACTGACATGGGGGCTCTGGCAGTCGGGCGGGACGCAGCTGAATGCGACCGTGCCCAACCTGAAAGTGGGCAGCGTCTACCACGCCGTCGGCACCTATGACGGGAACGTCCTGCGGCTCTATCTCAACGGGGCCCAGGTCGCGACCCGGACCGTCGGCGCCCTCGCGCTGAACACGACCGCCAGCGTCTTCAGCGGCAAGACCGACACCACTGCCGCCGTGACCGTCGACGAGCTCGCCCTCTACGGAACAAGCCTGTCTGCCGCGCGAGTGGCCGCCCACTACGCCGCCGGCACCAGCAGTGGACCCCCGCTGAACCAGCCCCCGACTGCCACGATCTCGGCACCCGTGTCGACGCTCACCTGGCGGGTCGGCGACACGATCGCCTTCAACGGGAGTGCCACCGATCCCGAGGACGGTGCCCTGCCGGCGTCGGCCTTCACCTGGGCGCTGCTCATTCAGCATTGCCCGTCGAACTGCCACACGCACGTGGTCCAGACCTTCGACGGCGTCGCGTCAGGAACATTCTCCGCGCCCGATCACGAGTACCCCTCATACCTCGAGCTGCAGCTCACCGTCCACGACTCGCAGGGAGCCACCGCCACGACGTCGGTGTCGATCCATCCGAAGACCGTGGATCTGACGTTGGTTTCCAGCCCTGCTGGGCTCGGCCTGACGCTCAATGCCACGACCGCCACCGCGCCGTGGACCAAGACGGTGATCCTGGGCTCGACCAACTCGATCAGCGCGAGCAATCAGACCGCCGGCGGGACCGCATACACATTTCAGGGCTGGTCGGACGGGGGAGCGGCAACCCACAACATCGTGGCCAACGCGAGCACGACCTTGACGGCCACGTTCAGCGGCGGCGGGCCGCCCCCGCCGGCATATCGAAGCGCGGTCCTCGCCGACACCCCAAGGCTGCTCTGGGGCCTCGGAGACGCTTCCGGAGCGTTCACCGATGCGACCGGCAACGGCAACACGGGGAGCGCCGTCGGCGTCGGGTTATCGCGAGCGGCCCCCGGACTCGTGACGTCGACCAGCGATGGGGCATTGGTGTTCACGGATGGAACGAGCAATGTCTCGCGCGCAAGCGTCTCTGGCCTGTCGGCCTCGGTCGTCTCGGTCGAGGTCTGGTTCAAGGCGAGCAGCTTCGCGAACTGGATCGACCTCGTCAGCCACAACTGGGGCGGAGCGGGCGGATCGGGCTGGGACCTCTACCTGTCGTCCAACAAGCAGCTCACGTGGGGACTGTGGCAGTCCGGCGCTGCCGAGACGAACGTGAAGTCGGCCATCCTGAGCGCGAATGTCGTCTACCACGCAGTCGGGACCTACGACGGCAGCGTGATCCGGCTCTACCTCAATGGCGCGCTGGTCGCGTCGAAGACGGTGGGTGGGATCACGCTGAACACCACCGCGAGTGTGTTCAGCGGAAAGACGGACACGACGTCGCCGGTCACGGTGGACGAGCTCGCGGTCTACGCGTCGAGCCTGAGCGCCGCGCGCGTCGCGGCGCACTACACCGCCGGGCGGTAGGGCGGCAGCGCCTCGTTCAGCCCGCTCAATGGCGGGACAGGCCGACCCTCGCTACGCGTGCTTGATCGTGATCCGCTCGATGATGTTGGCGACGTCCTCGGCCTTGTCGATGGTCTGCTCGAGGAGGCTGTAGATCTCCTTCCACTTGATCACCTCGAGCGGGTGGCCGCCGCCGGAGAAGAGGTCGGCGATGGCCTTGCGAGCGAGCTGGTCACCCTCGTTCTCGAGCCGGTGGACCTCGATCCAGTAACGCTCCAGGCCTTTGAAGCCGCGCAGGTTCGTGAGGGCCTCGAGGAGCTGCTCGCACTGCTTGACGATGATCGCGGCCTGCTGGACCGCGACGGCGGTCGGGGCCTCGATCCGGTACAGGATGAACGTGTCCGCCGACTCCTCGATGAAGTCGATGACGTCGTCGAGGGCGCTGATCAGGGCGTGGATGTCCTCCCGATCGAACGGGGTCACGAACGTCGACTCGAGCCGCCGGCCGATCTCGTGGCTGAGCTCGTCGCCGCGATGCTCGGCATCCCGGATCTCGCGGGCGCGCTCCTCGGGGGCGTCGTACGAACGGAGCATCGCCTCGAACAGCCGGGCCGCGCCGAGCACGTTCGAAACGTCCTCCACGAACATGTCGTAGAACCGTTCCTCGCGCGGGATCAGGCGCAGCTTCACGGGCGGTAGCGTAGCGCCCGCGACGCACGGCCAACCACCCGCGACTGTGCGATGCTCGCCACGTGGACGGGGTCGTCATCGCCTTCATCGCGATCCAGGCCGTCGCGCTCGCCGTCGCGCTCGGGATCGCCTGGTCGCGCGGCCGGACGATCGAGGAGCTGGACGAGGCCCTCCACGAGGCCGAGGCCGCGGGCGGCGGGGCGGTCGGCACCTCCCCGGCAGACGATGACCTCGCCGACCGCCTCCGCCGGCTCCGCCGGCGCGCGGAGGGCGCCGAATTTGCGCTCGAGCAGCGGCTGCGCGACCTGGGCTATCTGGCCGATCTCGTCGGGGTCGGCATCGTCCGGCTCAGCGATGAGCTCGGCGTCGAGATCGCCAACACCGCGGCGCACGTGTTCCTCCGGCGCGAGCCCGGCTCGATGATCGGGCGGACCGCGATCGAGGCGCTCGGCGATCACCGCATCGAGGCGATCGCCCGCGGCGCGCGCGAGGCGGGCTGGTCCAGCGGAGAGGTGACCCTCGCCGAGATGGCGGACTCGGCAGGGACCACGCTCGTCGTCCGGGCGCGGCGCTCGCCCATCCTGGGCGTCTGGCTCGTTTTCGAGGACGTCGCCGAGCTGCGCCGCCTCCAGCGCATCCGCGCGGAGTTCATCGACAACCTCTCCCACGAGCTGCGGACGCCGATCACGACCATCGGCCTCCTGGTCGAATCGCTCGGGCGCGACGCGGACGGTGCGCAGGCGGCGGGCGCCCCGGTCCCCGCGAAGATGCGCGAGCGGATCGGCAAGCTGGAGGTCGAAACCGGCAACATTGCCCAGATGGTCGCCGAGCTCCTGGACCTCGCCCGCATCGAGAGCGGCGGCCGCCAGCTCCACCTCGACGACGTCGATCTCGGGCGGATCGCGACCGACTCGACCGAGCGATTGCGACCGTTTGCCGAGCGCCAGGGCGTTACCCTCGTGGCCGAGGTCCCGCGAGGCCTCCCACCCGTCCGCGGCGAGGCTGCTCGCCTGGCGCAGGTCTTCGCGAACCTGATCCACAACGCGGTGAAGTTCAGCCCGTCCGGCACGGAGGTGCGGGTCGGGGTGGCGCGCGAGCCAGAGGCAATCCGACCCACCGTCGCGCGCCCGCGCTCGGCGGCGCGTGAGATGCTCGTGGCCACCGTCCGCGACGAAGGGCCCGGCATCTCGCCCGTGGACCAGGCGCGGATCTTCGAGCGCTTCTACAAGGCGGACCGCACGCGCACGGCAGGCGGCGGGACCGGCCTCGGGCTCGCCATCGCACGCCACATCGTGGAGGGCCACGGTGGCGTGATCCAGGTGGAGTCCGAGGAGGGCAGCGGCGCCCTGTTCCGCTTCACGATCCCGGTCTCCGACGCGCCCGCCGCCGTCGGCAGGTCGGCGCCCGCGCGGGCCGCCGGTGGCTGAGGTCGCGGCCACGGGGGAGCGGCTGCACGTCGCCACCCTGAACCTCCGGAACATCGCCGATCGCTGGCCGGAGCGGCTGCCGCTGCTGCTCTCGGACATGGCCGCGCTCCAACCGGACCTCATCGGGCTCCAGGAATGCGTGTTCGCGGTCGGACAGGACCGGCTGCTCGGGGCGGCGGGGGAGGGCCGGTACGCTTCGCGGCATGGCTGGGCAGGGCGGCCTGAGTACGGCAATGCGATCCTCGGCCGCGAGCCGCTCGCGCTCGGCGATGGCGACCGCCTCGATCTTGGCGCGAGCCGCTCGGCCCTCCGCGTTCCCGTCTCGCTCCCGGGCGGCGCCGAGCTCGATTTCGTCGTCACCCACCTGCACCACCTGGTCCCGGACGAGGCCGCCCGCGAGGGTCAGGCGCGCGCATTGGCCGCCTGGCTGGAGCCGGTCGGAGGACCGCTGGTGGTCGTCGGTGACTTCAACGCCGAGCCCACCGAGCCGGCTTACCGCGTCATGCGCGAGGCCGGCTTCCGCTCCGCCCACGTCGAGGCGCACGGCGCCGAGCCCGCGGTGACGTGGCCGTCGGGGATCCAGGCGCCCGGCATGGACGTCGATGGTGAGCCCGGCTGCCTCGACTACATCTGGGTCCGCGGCCCGATCACCGTCGAGTCGTGCCGGCTGGCCTTCGATCGCCCCGCCGTCGATGACCCGACCCTCTACCCGTCCGACCACCTTGGCCTGTCCGCCCGCGTTCGGCTCGGCGCCTGAGGTGGCAACGCTGCGCCTGGCGCACCGCGGTGACTGGCGCGCGGCGCCGGAGAACTCCCTCGCCGCGATGCGGGCCGCCATCGAGATTCCCGGCTGCGACGGGCTCGAGTTCGATATCCGGTCGTCCGCCGATGGCGCCCCGGTCCTGCTCCACGACGCGACGCTCGCCCGCGTCCAGCGCGTCCCGGCCGCCTGCGTGACCCTCACGGCCGCGGAGCTCGCCGGCCACGGGATACCGGCGCTCGGCGAGGTGCTCCAGGCGGTCGGCTGCGACCCCTTCCTCGACGTCGAGCTGAAGGAGCCGGTCCGGCGCGCGATCGACGTCCTCGAGCTCGAGCGGGGCCGCATCGACGACGACGGCACGCCGGTCCTCCGGAGCGCGATCGTGTCGTCCTTCGATCCCGCGATCCTGCGCTGGCTCGCAGACGAGCGCCCGACGTGGCCGCGCTGGCTCAACGCACTTGACCTGTCGCCGCAAACCATCGAGGTGGCGGCCGAGCTGGGCTGCACGGCGATCGCCGCGGAGTGGCACGCGGTGGATGCCGCCGCCGTTGCGAGCGCCGCCGCGGCCGGCCTCGACGTCGCGTCGTGGACCGTCCGCGATCCGGCCGTCTACGCACGATTCGTCGACCTCGGGGTCATCGCGGTCTGCGTCGAGGCGGACGCGCTCGGCGGCTGACGAACCGCGGAACGCGAGGGCCGGGGCAAAGCACCCCGGCCCTCGGCGGCTTGACGTCAGGCTGCTAGCAGCAGTCGCAGTTGCACGGACAATCTGGCGTCGGCGGGCAATCGCAGCGCTGGATCACGGTCAGTCCTCCTTTCTCCCGGTCTGGACGCCGCTCGTGGCGCGGCCCCACGGGTAGATCGTGGGCCGCGATATTGATGATTGTCAATATCGAACTTCATCGATACGATACGGCCATGGCCAGGTCCGTTGATCCCGACATCCTGCTGCTCGCCGCGCTCGCCGATCCGAGCCGGCTGGAGATCCTGCGCGAGCTCGCCGGCTCCCCGGAGGTGTGTGCCTGCGACTTCACGGACTGCTGCAAGGTCGCGCAGCCGACGGTCTCGCACCACCTGAAGGTCCTGCGCGAGGCGGGCGCGGCGGTATCGGAGCGGCGGGGGAGCTGGGTCTTCTACAGGATCGCGCCGAACCTCATCGAGCGCCTCGGCGGCATCGCCCAGTCACTCGTGCCGGGCGGGTCGATGGTCCAGGTCGCGGCGCTCGGCTCGCGAGATCGAGCCGTCGGTCGATCAGCCGGCGACGGCGTCCGGGGGCAGCAGCCAGCGCAGTGAGCCGTGACCTGCGCCGACCGACCGGTCGGCGAGGTCGAGCCGCGCGAGCGCGCCCTTGCGCATCGTGATCGACGTGCCGGCGAGCCACGACACGAGGTGGCTGAAGTCCGGGTCATGACCGACGAGGATGACCCGCCGCACGCCCGGCCCCCACTCGGCGACCAGCGCCGCGAGCGTGTCCTCCCCGAAGTCGAGGCTGAGCCGGTCGTCGGCATGGGCCTTCGTGCCGACCGCCTTCGCGACGATTCGAGCGGTGTCGGCGGCTCGAAGCTTGGGCGAGGTCAGGACCGCGTCGACCTGCAGGTGCAGGTCGTCGAGCAGCCGCATGAGCGCCTTCGACTGTCGACGGCCCTTCCTGGAAAGCGGCCGGTCCGCATCGTCACCCTGCCAGGCCATCGGATCGCCAGCGTCCGCGTGGCGCAGGAAGTACAGCTCGAGCGTGACCGGCGCGGCGCGCTCCACCGCCACCGGAGCGGCCTCGGGCGCCGGGGCCGCCTCGTCCGCCGGGGCGAGCTCGGCGTCGGCCTCGGTCCGCGGAGCCGGTTCGTCGTCGGCCTGGGCAGGCAGGGCCGGTTCGACGTCGGTGAACGGCGACTGCTCGCCCTCGTGCTCGGCTTCGGTTGTCGGGGCCGTATCGGCCCGGGTCTCCGGCGTTGGCTCGGTGGCCGTGGGGGTCTGGTCGTCCATCGGCTCGGTGGGTACCTCGTCGCTCATGCGCGGACCTTGGCCGTCGCCAGCGGGATGAAGGCATGCAGCCGGCCCGAGATCTCTCTCAAGGTACGGTCGAATGCGGCTCGCCGCTCGGCGTCGGTCCCGGTGGCCTCGGCTGGGTCGTCGAGGCCCCAGTGGAGGGTATCCGAGCCGCCCGGAAACACGGGGCAGGTTGCCCGGGCTCGGTCGCACAGCGTGATGACGTAGTCGAAGCGCCGGCCCAGGAACTGCCCGACCGGCTTGGACTTCGCACCGCTGATGTCGATGCCGACGGCGTCGAGCGCCGCGATCGTCAGGGGATGGACGCCACGCGGGCTGACGCCGGCACTCACGACGTCGAACCGATCGCCGGCGTCATGCCGGAGGAGCGCCTCGGCCATCTGGCTCCGCGCCGAGTTACCGGTGCACACGAAGATGACGCTGATCTTTCTCGCGCTCGCCTCGACTGGACCCGCGCGCTGCGCCCCGGCGGAATGCACGGTCATGGGTTGAGGTCCTCGATCCTGCCGGTGGCGAGGTACACGACGTCCTCGGCAATGTTGGTGACGCGGTCGCCGATCCGCTCAACCCAGTGCGCCGCCAGGATCACCCGCGTCCCACGTTCGACCGTGCGCGGATCCGTTCGCATGAGGTCGATGACCGCGCTGAATACCTGGCTGTAGCCGTGATCGATCTCGTCGTCCCGTGCCGCCACCTCGCGCGCCACGCGGTCGTCGATGTCGATGAGCGCCGAAACCGCGCCGCGGACCTGGTCGGCGGCGAGGTTGCCGATCTTCGCAAGGTCACGGACCTCGCGAATCCCTGGCTCCTCCGCGAGCCGCCGCGCCTGCTTGGCGATGCCGGACGCGTGATCGCCGATCCGCTCGAGCTCGAATGACACGTGGTCGAGCGCCATCAGGAAGCGCAGATCTCGGGCCACGGGCGACTGCGTGGCGATCGCGTTCACCACGGCCTCGGCGATGTTCCTCTGGGCGTCGTTGACCCGCGTGTCGGCGTCGATGACCTCGCGGGCCAGCTCCGAATCGCGCTCGACCATCGATCGGATGGCGTCGCGGATCTGGGATTCGACGAGCGAGCCCATGCGCAGGATCTCGTCCTTGACGCCACGCTCCTCGCGGTCGAGCCCGGCGCGAGACCGGCTCAGCTCGGGGCGGAGGACGGTGACAGCCGGCTCGATCCGATCGTCCATCAGCCGAACCTTCCCGAGATGTAATCCTCGGTCAGCTGCTCTTTGGGGTTGGTGAAGATCCGGACGGTCTCGCCCATCTCGACGAGGTACCCCGCCCGGTCCTCGCCCATCGTGAAGAACGCCGTCTGGTCACTGACCCGCGAGGCCTGCTGCATGTTGTGCGTCACGATGACGATCGTATAGGTCCGGCGCAGCTCCGCGATCAGATCCTCGATCCGCAGCGTCGCGCTCGGATCGAGCGCCGACGCTGGCTCGTCCATGAGGATGACCTCAGGGTCGACGGCGATGGTTCTTGCGATGCACAGGCGCTGCTGCTGCCCACCGGACAGTGCGAGGCCCGACTTTCGGCGCAGGTCGTCCTTGACCTCGTCCCACAGCGCGGCCCGGCGAAGGCTCTGCTCGGCGATCTCGTCGAGCCTGTGGCGATCACTGACGCCATGCCGTCGCGGCCCGTACACCACGTTCTCGTAGATCGACATCGGGAACGGGTTGGGGCGCTGGAACACGAGCCCAACCCGGCGCCGAAGTTCGACGGCCTGGACCGTCGGGGCATAGACGTCCTCCCCGTCGAGGAGGACCTGGCCTTCGACACGGGCGCTTGCGATCAGATCGTTCATCCGGTCGAAGCAGCGCAGGATGGTGCTCTTGCCGCAACCGGACGGGCCGATGAACGCGGTGACCGAGTTTGGCGGGATCGCGAGACTGACGTCGCGGACTGCGCGGAAGGCGCCGTAGAACACGTTCAACCCGTGCACGACCAGCTTCGGAGGCGCAACCGCGGGCGCTGCGAGACGCGGTGTGGGCACATCGATCGCGATCGGGACCCGGTCCGTTGCCGGGGAGGGGACAGGCGGCTGGCGCACGACGGTCACAGGATCCTCCATGCCGGCTGTCCGCGCAGGGTCATCGGCACTAGGCACCCGTGACCCTGCGCTGGAGCAGCCGCCCGAGGCCGCGCGCGCTCAGGTTGAAGACCAGGACCATGATCACGAGCAGGGCCGAGCTGCTGTCTGCGACCTGCCGAACGAAGAGGCCGAGGCCCTCCGCGTTGGACTTCCAGATGAACACCGACAAGGTCGTCGCGGGATGCAGGGGGCTCCATGGTGATCGCGGGTCCAGCAGGTTCAGGTTTGCGTAGTTGTAGCTCGTCGGCGTCGACAGGCCTGACGTGAAGATCAGTGCCGCAGCTTCGCCGAAGATCCGGCCGGCGGTGAGGATGACGCCGGTCACCATGCCGGGGATCGCGATCGGAAGCACGACGTGGCGGATCGTGTGCCACTTCGTCGCTCCGAGGGCGAGGCTGCCGTGACGTTCATCCTCGGGCACGGCGCGGATCGCCTGTTCGGTGAGGCGGGCCATCAGCGGCAGGTTGAACACGAGCAGCGCCAGCGACCCACCCAGAGCCGTGTAGCCCCAGTGGGTGGCGCTGACGAACAGCGCCAGCCCGAACATCCCGACCACGATGGACGGGACCGAGCTGATCAGCTCCTGGCAGAACCGGATGATCGTCGTCGCCCGGCCCTCACGAGCGTACTCGGCCATGTAGATCCCGCCGAGGATGCCGAGTGGCACCGTCATGACGAGGGTGAGGACGAGGACGTAGACCGAGTTGAACAGGACAGGACCGACGCCGCCGATGGCGACATCGCTCGGGTCCTGGGTGACGAAGTCGAGGCTGAGCGTCCCAATCGATGCGAGCACGAAGTGGCCGATGATCGCGATCAGGATCGCGACGACAAAGACCGCGATCGCCCAGAGCACGGCAGTCGCCGCGCGATCGGCCCACAGGGTTCGGGTCATGGTTTGACCTTTGCCGGCCGACTCAGTCGCCGAACAAGC
The DNA here is from genome assembly GCA_035631615.1 of Candidatus Dormiibacterota bacterium. Classification (GTDB taxonomy): domain Bacteria; phylum Chloroflexota; class Limnocylindria; order Limnocylindrales; family CSP1-4; genus UBA5189. The sequence goes on from DASQIK010000063.1 coordinate 10,177, forward strand.
ACGACAAAGCCCAGCGAGATCAGGAGGAGGATGAGGCCCATCGTCCACAGCGCCTCGTTCCACGCCTCGCCGTTGACCGTGTTCCCCATGTCGAGCGTGATCTGACTGGTGAGCGTCGTCATCGGCTGGGCCAGGCTGGTGGGGATCACGGGCCGGTTTCCGATCACCATCTGGACGGCAAGCGCCTCGCCCGCGGCGCGCATCATGCCGAGCACGACTGCCGTGATCACGCCGCTGCGGGCCGCCGGCAGGACGACGTGCCGGATCGTCTGCCAGCGCGTCGTTCCGAGGGCGAGCGATGCGCCGCGCATCTCGCCAGGGACGGTGACGAACGCATCGAGGGCGACGCTCGTGATCGTTGGCAGGATCATCAGCGACAGGACGAGGGCGCCTGCCAGCAGGCTGAACCCGACCGTGAATCCGAGATCGTGGAGATTCGTTCGGAGGAAAGGCACGAGGACGGTCAGTCCCAGCCAGCCGTACACCACGCTCGGGATCCCGACGAAGACCTCCATCGCGGGCTGTGTGATCGAGCGAGCCCAGCGTGGCGCGACCTCGGCCATGAACAACGCAAGGCCGACGGAGAGAGGCATCGAGATGAGGGCGGCGATGACCATGACGAACAGGGTTCCAAGGATGAAGGGCAGGAGCCCGAAGATTGCCGCCGACTGGGTCGACGGATCCGGGTGCCAGGTGCCCGAGAAGATCTCCGAGAGCGGCACGCCCGAATGTGCGAACAGCTGCACGCCGTTCCATGTGATGAACGACAGAAGCAGCCCGACCATGAGCACGACGAACGCAGCGGCTGCGAGCGAGAGACGGCGCGGGACGTCCAGCCGCTCGGTGAAGCCCAGCGAGCGACGAAGCCGGGACCGGGCGATGGGCAGCGTGGGCGTGGTCATGTCGTGGTCCCGCAGATCATTGGTCAGGGATGCCGCCGGCCCCGCCGGCCCCGGATGCCCGGGTTCGGCGGGGCCGAGGGAAGGAGCCTACTGCGCCGGGGCGTAGAAGAGACTCGGGATCAGTGTGTGCTGGACGGAGTCGCTGAGCATGTAATCGAGGAACGCCTTCGTCAGTCCGTCCGGCTGGCCCTTCGAGTACATGTGGCCGAATGCCTGGAGCTTGTACGACCCGTTCGTCATGTTGTCGACGGTCGCGTCGATGCCATCCAGCTGCAGGGCCGTGAGGTTCGCCTTGTTGGCCTGGTAGAACGCGAAGCCGATGACGCTCGTGGAGCCAGGCGTCGACTGCACGGCCGTCGTCACCGCGCCATTCGAGTCCTCGGTGAGGGCCTGACCAGCTGCCTCGTCCGCGCCGCCGAGCACGATCTTCTTCAACGTGGCGCGGGTGCCGGACGATGCCGGGCGGATGATCAGGACGATGGCCTGATCGGGGCCGCCGACAGCCTTCCAGTTCGTGGTCACGCCGGTCCAGATGTCCCTGGCCTGCTGCGTCGTGAGGTTCGTCACGCCCGTGACGCCCGTGTTGATGACCATCACCCACCCCTGGCGGGCGACGACATGGTCGACAAGGCTGTTTGCGTCCGGGGTCGCGAGCTTCGATTCGGCTGTGACGTCCGAATCACCGATCTGGACGGCGCCGCCGAGCACCTGGGTGAGACCGGTGCCCGATCCGCCGCCCTGCACGTTGACGGTGGAATTCGGGCAGAGCTTCGTGTACGCCTTGCCCGCAGCATCGACGAGTGGCTGGAGGGCCGTCGAGCCGCTCGCTGTGATGCTGCCGTCGACGCAGCTGCCTGCCGCCTGCGTGGCGGCCGAGTTCGCCGTCGGATTCGTGGTCGGCGTCCCGCCGCCGCTGCATGCCGCGGCCGCGAGCACGGCCGCCAGGCCGAGCACTCGAATGCGCGTCGGGAATGGGCTGATCACTCGATGATTCCTCCATGGTGCGCCGGCACAGGGCGCGCAACGGGTTCCGCTCCGGGTCCAGACGCAGGCTGGCGAAGGCCCGTGAACGTTGTGTCGCATCTGGGTTAACAAACCGTATTCCGCTTTGGCGGTGCGACCGCGGGGCTCCGGCGCCCCGTCGGCGCGGGCGGGCGCGTGGCAGACTGGATCGACCGCCGGGCCGACCAACGTGGAAAGGACACGCTTGAATCACTCGCCGACCAGACCAGAGACCGCGGCGGCGATCGACATCGGCTCGTACTCCGTCCACCTCCTGGTGGCCGACGTCGACGGCCATGAGCTGAAGGCGCGCCACGACGAATCGGCCCACCTTGGGCTTGGCCGCACCATCGACGCCGAGGGCGAGCTCGGCACCGCGGTTCCGGGCCTGATCGAGACCCTCGGTGCGTTCGCTGACCACGCGCGCCGGCTCGGGGCGCGGGCGATCACCGTCGCCGGGACCGATCCGCTTCGGCGTGCCGCTGACGGCCCGTCGGTGATCGAGCGGATCCGGTCCGTGACCGGGCTCGAGGCAGCATCGCTCAGCCACGAGGAGGAGGCGATGCTGGCGCTCCTCGGCGTGCAGGCCGGCCGCCCGGTCGATCGCGAGATGGTCATGGTCGACGTCGGTGGCGGCAGCACCGAGATCCTGCTGGCCGGTCCCGAGCGCCTGCCGGAGGCGGTGGGCCTGCCGCTCGGCGCCGCCCGCCTCACGGGTGTGCACGTCGACCACGATCCGCCGACGGCCAGCGAGATCGGCGCGCTCTCCGCGGAGGTTGCACTGGCGATGCTCCGTGCCCCTGACTCGCACGCCGCACAGCTCGTGGCCGTGGGCGGGACGGCCCGGAACCTGCTGCGCATCGGGCCGCCGCTCGACGATCGGGTCCTGATGCGGAGCCGGATCCGGACGGCGCTCGACACGATGGCCTCGGCGCCGGCGGCCACGGTCGCGGAGCGGCACGGCGTCCGGGTCTCGCGGGCGCGTGTCCTGCCGGCGGGCGCCGCGATCCTGCTGGGCGCGCTCGAGCGCTACCGGCTCGATCGGTTGCGCGTCGCCGTCGGCGGCCTGCGGGAGGGCCTCATCCTCGCCGCGTTCCACGCCGGTCCGACGTGGCGGCGAGAGGTCCCGACGCTCGCGCTCGGCTGGGGAGAGCTAGCTCGGCGCTGACCCCGGGTTTGCGGCCGGCCGGGCGACGACGATCCGCGCGAGCTTTCTGGCAAACCCGATCCCGACCACGGGCCGCCATGGCCGCCAGATCCCTCGTCGGAGCTGGGCGACCTGACGCTCCTTGTCGGTCAGGTACGCGCCGATGTGAGCCTGCTCCCCGGGGCTCGCGACCCAGTGCTCCAGGAACGCCCGGACCGCGGCGACCGTCACGGTCGCGTCGTTCAGGGCCCCGAGGTGGTCCTGCAGCGCGACCAGCCGCTCGGCGAGCCAGGACCGGTCGGGGGGCACGACGTCTGCGAGGAAGTCGAGATCGTCGCGGAGCCGCTTGGCCGCGATGCGCAGGTCATGGATCGTCTCGAGGTCCGCCCAGCGGAGGACCGGCGCGAACGCGCGAACGTCCTCGTAGGCGGTCCACAGGAGCGAGGCGATCCGGTCATGGACCGTATATGGCCGCTCTCCGCGGGCGCGGCGCGCACCTGGCGGGGCGATGTCCACGAAGGCGACGAGGGCCGCGAGCAGCCGCGCGTGGCGGCGCGATTCGAGACGGGCGCCGAGGCTCGCCATCGCCCGCTGGCGATCCCGCGACCACGCGTCCGCGAGCGGCGCGACGCCGGCCTCCGCTCCGCCGCCGCGCTCGGTCGCCCAGCGACCGAGGTCGGCGAGCCGGTTGTCGAGATCGCGGATGGTGCCGACGACGCCCGCCAGGTCCGACAGCCCACGCCGCAAGGGGCGGGTCTCGCGGTTCGGGAACGCAGGCTCGAACAGGCGCAGCGCGGCGCGCAGGCGGCGGATCGCGACCCGGTACTTGCGCAGGTCGTCCGGCCGATCGGGATCCTGAACGCCTGGCTCGCGCTGGAGCATCCGGTCGAGGTGGACCCACATCGCCTTGCGGCCCGCAGTCGCGAGCAGGTCCGAGACGAGGATCGGGCCTGGCGGTGGCCCGAGGGCGAGCCGCTCGGCGAGCGGGACCTCGGCGACGATCGGCTCGGCGAGGACCGTTGCTGCGACCGGATCGAGGTCGGCCGAGTCCGGGTCGTCGGAACCAGATGCGACCGTCGGCGCGTCACCCACGGTCAACCCCACGGCTGGAGCGGGCCGACGCCCTGGTGCGGCCGCGCGGCCGCGGCGTCAAGGGCTCGCTTCGTGGCGCTCTCCTTGAGGACCTGCTGGGCATCGATGGTGCCCTCGATGCCCTTGAGCTTCTCGATGCGCTCCCAGACGCCGTCGGCGGTGAGTGCCCACGCGCGTCGGTCGTCGGCGAGCAGTGCCGCGAGGTTCTCGTCGAGCAGGCGCTGGGCCTCGGAGTCCTGGATCGGCGCGAACGCCTCGATCCGCCGGTCGAGGTTGCGATCCATGAGGTCGCCGGACCCGATCAGCCACTCGGGCTGGCCGCCGTTCTCGAACCGCCAGATGCGGGAGTGCTCGAGGAACTCCCCGATGATCGATCGAACCCGGATCCGCTCGGACAGCCGCTCGACCCCGGGAACGAGCGTGCAGGCGCCACGGACGATCACGTCGACGTCGACGCCGGCCGTCGACGCCCGGTACAGCGCCTCGACGCACGCCGTGTCGATGAGCGCGTTCATCTTCAGCACGATGCCGGACGGCCGGCCCGCGGCAGCGTGCTCCGCCTCGCGCTCGACGAGCTGGAGGAACCGCTCGCGCAGCCCCGTCGGCGCCACGATGAGGCGCTGGAAGACGCGCTGGCGCGAGAGCCCCGTGAGGATGTTGAACAGGTCGCTCACGTCCTCGCCGATCTCGGGGCTGCAGGTGAAGAGCCCCAGGTCGACGTAGGTCCGCGAGGTCCGGGTGTTGTAGTTGCCGGTTCCGATGTGGACGTAGCGGCGCAGCGACTGGCCCTCGCGCCGGACGACGAGGAGCGTCTTGCAGTGGGTCTTGAGCCCGATCAGCCCGTACACCACGTGGGCGCCGGACTGCTCGAGCTTGCGCGCCCACTCGATGTTCGCCTCCTCGTCGAAGCGGGCCTTGATCTCGACCAGGACCACGACCTGCTTGCCGCGCTCGGCCGCGCGGATGAGGTGGTGCACGACCCGCGAGTCGAGCGAGGTCCGATAGAGCGTCTGCTTGATCGCGAGGACGTCGGGATCGTCCGCGGCCTGCTCGACCAGCCGCTCGACCGTCGCGGTGAAGCTCTCGTACGGGTGGTGGACGAGGAGGTCGCCGCCACGCATGGCGGCGAATACGTCGGCAGGCTCGTCCTCGTCGAGCGGCAGGAACCGCGGCGGCACGACCGGGGTCCACGGCGCGGTTCGGAGGTCCGGGCGATCCAGCTCCGCCAGCCGTGACAGGCTCGTGAGGTCGAGCATGCCCCGGATCTCGTATGTCTCGGCCTCGCCGACACCGAGCCCGCGCCGCAGGACCTCCCGCATGTCGTCCGGCATCGACCGCTCGACCTCGAGGCGCACGGGCTCGCCGAAGCGCCGGCGGCGCAGCTCCTCCTCGATCGCCACGAGCAGGTCGCTCGCATCCTCCTCGTCGAGGGTGAGATCGGCATCGCGAGTCAATCGGAACAGGTGGTGGCGGAGCACCTCCATACCACTGAACAGGATGTCGAGGTTCGCGCCGATGACCTGGTCGACGAGGACGTACCGGTGCTGGCCGATCGGCTGCTCCGGCTCCCGTGGCAGCTCGATGAGGCGGTTCAGGACGGGCGGCACCTTGACCCGGGCGAAGCGCCGCTCGTCGGTCTCGGGATCGCGCAGTGACACCGCCACCGACAGCGTCAGGCTCGAGATGTACGGGAAGGGGTGCCCGGGATCGACGGCGAGCGGCGTCAGGACCGGGTAGATCTCCGCCAGGAACAGCTCGCGGAGGCCCGCGTGGTGCTGGGGGACCTTGGCGTAGTCCAGGATCTCGATGCCCTCGCGGGCGAGCTCCTTGCGGATCTTGCGGTAGATCGACGAGTGCTCCTCGACGAGCTCCTTGATCAGGCGTCGCGCCTGGCTCAGCTGCTCGGTGGCGGACGGGCCGCCGCCAATGGTCGCCACGCGGGCGAGACGCGCCGCGCGCCGCAGCGAGGAGATGCGGACCTGGAAGAACTCGTCGAGGTTCGAGGCGAAGATCGCGAGGAACTTCACCCGCTCCAGGAGCGGGTTGCGCGTGTCTGCGGCCTCATGCAGGACGCGCGCGTTGAACTCGATCCAGGACAGCTCGCGGCTGAGGTGCGGGACGCGCCGGGCGCGGTGGCGCTTCGGCTTGCCGGCCGTCGGTTCAGGCCGGCTCGATGGCAGGGCGGTCACGTGGCTCCTGGGTCTCCACCTCTTGGGATCGGGCAGTCTAGCAACCGCGTGTTACAGGGCGATAGCGGAATCCAGGGCGAAGCGCAGCTTCGAGCCGAGAGGTGGGCCGACGCCGTCCACGCGCAGGAGCGCCTCGCCGAGCTCCGCGAGGGCCGTCTCGTCACCCCTGACCAGCTCCGCCTCGAGCTCGTGGCGGCGGCCGGCGACGCGTCCGTGATCGACCGCCTGCATGGCGTCCAGGCTGACCTCGACGACCGTCGTGCCGCGCGCGAGGAGCCGGGTCAGCCGCCGCTGGCGCAGCTGGGCGATGACCTGGAGCCGCTCCGACGCGGAGGCCTCGAGCAGCGCCGCACGCGCCGCCGACGGCGGCCAGCGAGCCGGATCGAGCGAGCGCGTCGCGGGGCCCTCGAGCTCGACCCGGGTCGTCACGCCGCGCAGCTCGACCCCCGACCGCTTCACCGTGACCGAGGTGATGCCCCGCTCCCGTCGGAGGCGCGCCCGGATCGCCTTGAGGAACAGCCGCCCGGCGATCGGGTCGGTGTCCAGGTAGCGGTCGGTGAGCTGGACGACGTGGGCCTCGCCCGCGGCGGCAAAGCCCGCGAGTCGTGCCGGATCTGCGTCGCGGAGCAGCCGCCTGACCGTCGCCGGGCGCGCGACGGACAGCTTGACCTCGATCTCCCTCGGCTCGGCCGAGGCCGGAGCACGACGAGCCGGCGGAGCGATCCCGCCCGGGCTCACGGCTGGGCGAGGTAGCGGCGCTCGCCGGTTGCCGGGTCCACCGCGACGCGCATCGTGACGCCCGTCGTCGGATCGATGAACGCCTCGTCCGTCGCGCGGAAGCGCGACTCAAGCGTGGTGCCTGCCGGCTCGCCGCCGCCCGGGCCAGGGGCGGCGTTCGTCGGCTCCGCGGCCGCCGATCGATAGCGCTGCCGCTCGATCGCGACCACGATCACGAGGAACGCGCCGAAGCCGAACAGCTCGAGGCCCGGAATCGGGCCGACGCCCGGCAGGCCGGCGATGAGCGCGAGCCCGCCGAGCATCAGCAGCACACCGAAGACGACCATGGCCCCGCGCACGATGGCGCTCATCGTCCCGGCTACTCGGTGGGCGGCTTTGCGGACGCGTCGGGCTCGACGACGACCGCCGTGCCGTACGCGACGATCTCGGTCATGTAGCTGGCCATCTCGCTGCTGTCGAAGCGCATCGAGATGATCGCGTTTGCGCCCATCACGGTCGCGTTCTGCACGAGCCGATCGAGCGCCTGGCGGCGGGTGTCCTCGAGCAGCTGGGTGTATTCGTGGATCTCGCCACCGCCGAGGGACCGGAGGCCCGCGATCAGGTTGCCGGAGAAGCCGCGACTGCGGACGACGAGCCCGAACGTCTGGCCCTTGGTCTCGACGGTGCGATGGCCGGCGATGAACGGCGCGGTGGAAACGATCACGGACGGGTCCCCCTGTGCTGCGCGGGTGGGTGCTGGATGACGGGTGGCGCGGACGCCCGGCGGCGGGTGTCCTCGGGGCAGGCGCAACGCTCCCGCAGGAGCGCGAACGGGTAGTAGCCGGTGTGATGGCCGTCGGCCCACGTCGGCGCCAGCGCATACGAGCCGACGAGGTGGACGTCGACGAGGCGCGTCTGCTCGTCGGTGAGGGTTGGCGAGGTGTCCAGCCAGCCAGGCAGGCCGGCCTCGCCGCGGCAGAACGCGCACGGGCACAGCCAGCGCAGGTCGTGGGCGTTGTAGATGGTCACGTGGCCGTCCTGCCACGCGAGCTCCAGCGTGCCCGCCGCCCGATCGGCATGGATGCGTGTCGGCGTCGTGCGGTCGCCGGGCTGGGTCGCGCGCTCCGTTGCGGGCTCCGGGACGGCGGTCATGCCTGGATTCTGCGCCGAACGCGGCCGAATCGGGCGCGGGCTACCAGTCGCGGTCGATGGGAAATCCTCGGGTCGCGGCCGCGGCGGCCACGAATGCCACGACGGCGAGCGCGGCAAGCACGACGCTCTGGGCAGTGACCGCGAGGACCGCGATCCCGATGCCGAGCACGACGAACAGGCCCGCCGCAGCGCCGTTCCGCGTCCACATCGCCCGCATCGCGGCACCACGATCGCGCCGGATTGTTGTCGGCGTGTTTCCACGCGCGGTCCGGCGCGCCGTCATTGCGGGTTTCGACGCAACGGCCGAGGCGTGGTTTCCGGCAGGGGACCGGGACCATCGGCTAACGGACCCTCGTGGGGGCCCCGGCTATGCTCCGGCGCACCATGTCCCTTGCCGTCCACGGCCTCGTCAAGCGCTTCGGCACGATCACGGCGCTCGATGGCCTCGAGCTCGACGTGCCCGAGCGCCACGTCTTCGGCTTCCTCGGCTCGAACGGCGCCGGCAAGACCACGACGATGCGCATCGCGCTTGGCGTCCTCCGCGCAGACGCCGGATCGATCCGCTGGCGCGGCGTCGACCATCGATCGCTGCCGCGCCACACCTGGGGCTACCTGCCAGAGGAGCGCGGCCTGTACCCGAGGATGACCGTGCTCCAGCAGCTCGTCTTCTTCGCCGGCCTCCAGGGCCTGCCGCGAGACGTCGCGACCCGCGAGGCCCGCGCCTGGCTCGCGCGCTTCCGCGTGCCGGAGTTCGCCGATCGCCGCGCCGAGGAGCTCTCGAAGGGCAACCAGCAGAAGGTCCAGTTCCTCGCGGCAGTCCTGCACGACCCGCAGGTGCTCCTGATGGACGAGCCGTTCACTGGTCTCGATCCCGTCAACATCGTGCTGCTGCGCGAGGCGATCCTCGAGCTCCGCGACCGGGGCAGGACGATCGTGCTCTCGACGCACCAGATGGAGACGGTCGAGGCGATGTGCGAGTCGGTCGCCATCGTCGACCATGGGCGCACGGTCGTCGCCGGCTCCCTTGCGGACGTGAAGCGCTCGACCGGCCGGCGGATGGTGCTGCTGGCCACGCGCGGCGACCACAAGCTGGCGTGGCTGGACGCGGTTCCCGGCGCGCGCCTCCTTCGACCGGGCATCGAACGAGCGGAGATCGAGATCGAGCCTGGCGTGGAGCCCGAGGCGGTCCTCGCGGCGGCACTGGCCGCGGGCGCGCGGGTCACGCACTTCGAGGTCGCCGACCCGTCCCTCGAGCAGGTCTTCATCGAGCATGTCGGCCATCCCGCCGACACCGATCCGGGGACGGCGGCCCGGCCACGAACCGACACCGGCGCGCCGCCGGCCTCGATCGGCCGCGCCGGGCCCCGGGCCGCCCCGGACGGCGAGGCGGTCGCGTGAGCGCCGACCCGGCACTCCGGCCGGAGCGCGGCCTCATCGCCAACGCGTGGCTGGTCGCGAAGCGCGAGTTCCGCGAGCGCGTCCGGAGCCGGCTCTTCTTCGTCTCGACCCTGCTGCTCGCGTCGCTCGCCGTCGGCGTGTCGCTCACCCCGGTCCTCATCCAGGCGGCGGACCGAGGTACGACCACCAGGATCGCGGTGGCGAGCGACGACGCCAAGCTCACGGACGAGTCGATCTCCATCCTGAGCGGCTATCTCAACCCGCCATCGTCGGGCGGCCAGCCGGATCCCTACCGGTTCGTCCCGACCACGGTTGCGGACGCCACGCCGGATGCGATCGCGAGCGGCAGCTACGCCGGTGCGCTGATCGTGTCGCGTCGATCGGACGGGCAGATCGCCGTCCAGTTCCTGGCCGGCGATCAGATCGGGACCGATCGCGTCCAGCAGCTCCAGGTCGGGAGCTTCGCGATCGGCATCTTCGACTGGATCAAGTCGAGCGGCGCGGTCGGTGCCGGCACCTTCCATACGACCGAGTTCGTGTCGGCGCAGATCGCGGCGGGCGCGAACGGCGGTGGCGCGAAGCCGATCGACGCGGCGGAGTACGCGGGCCGCAGGATCGTCGGCGTCGTCTTCGTCGTTCTCATCTTCATCACCCTCGTCATCTACGGCATGTGGGTCGCGGCGGGTGTCGTCGCCGAGAAGTCCACCCGGGTCATGGAGCTGCTCATCAGCGCGGCCACACCCGGACAGCTCGTGCTCGGCAAGGTCATCGGCATCGGCCTGGCGGGGCTCGTCCAGTACCTGGCGATCCTGCTGCCCGCGCTGATGACCCTGCTCTTCCAGGACAGGATCGCGACGGTGGTGCTCGGCACGTCCAGCGGGGTCAACCTGACCCTCACCGCGCTGACCCCGGGCCTCCTCGCCGCGTACGGCGCCTTCTGGATCCTCGGCTTCATCCTCTATGCCCTGATCTACGCGGCGGCGGGCTCGCTCGTCAGCCGAGCCGAGGACCTCCAGGTGCTCGCGCTGCCGCTCAGCCTGATCGCGATCGGCGGCTACCTCCAGGCCGTGATGGCCCTCTCGGGCGGCATCGGTCCGCTCGTTCGGATCTCCTCGTACATCCCGTTCTGGAGCCCGTTCGTGATGCTGACGCGCCTGACCGTCGGGCACGTCGAGCCGTGGGAGCTGGTGCTGTCGTTCGGCCTGCTCGCGGCATCGATCCCGATCGTCGCGGTGATCGCGGTGCGCGTGTACTCGGCCGGCGTGCTCCTGTACGGGCAGCGGCCCGGCGCCCGCGCCATCGTCGGCGCCATCGTCCGTCCGCCCGTCTGAGCGGGCTCGGCGCCGAGGACCTACCCGTCCTCGCCGTCGAACTCGAGGGGGAGGCGGCGAATGAGGGCGAGGACCAGCTCGGTCCGGCCAATCGCGCCGGCCTCGTCGGCGGCCACGTCGCGCGGGTCCTGGCGAACCCCGCCGCCGCCGACGGCGATCGTCCGCCACAGCCGGCTGCGCACGCCGGGCAGGTACGGGCTGGCGCGCTGCCTGGCGCGGATGCCGTACAGGCCCTGGCCGGATACCGCCTCGAACAGCGCCCGCCCCTCGGCTGCGATCGCGGGAACGGCCACGACCTCGTCGCCCGGTCGGAGCACCTGGCGGAGCAGCCCACGGCGCTTCTCGAGGGCGAGGTTGAGCAGGCTCCGGCCGTCGAGGTCGAGCAGGTCGAAGGCGAGGTAGGACATCGGGCGCCCGGGCTCGCCCGCCAGCCGCCGCGCCATCTCGTCGTGATCGAGCCGGCCGGCGTCGTCGACGACGACGACCTCGCCATCGAGCACGGCCGATCGGGCGTCCACCCGCGCCGCGAGCCCAGCGAGGTCGAGCGGCGCCGGACCGACCGTCCCGTCCTCGGCGACGAGCCGCACGTCGCCGGCGCCCGGCTGCGCGGCCGGGCCGATGAGCGCCAGGGCGCGCGCCCCGCCCCAGACCGGCTCGAACAGGTGGGCCGCGGAATCGAACGGCTCGGCCAGTGGCCGGGCGAGCATGGGGCGGAGGCTCGGCAGCCGTGGCAGCGCCGGATCGAGCCGGAGCGACAGCTGGTCCGTCACGGCACGTCCCTCATCGCGCGGCGATCCTAGCCGCTAGACTCCGCCCCGTCTCCCACCCTCACGAGGCTGCGAGTGGCCGTCTCCGATCGTCGCGCTCCCACCCCGGAGGACCTGTACCGGCTCCTCGTCCCGAACGATCCGCGCGTGTCACCTGACGGCGCGACGGTGACCTTCACGGTCCAGCGCGTCCGCCCGACGTTCGATGGGTACGCAAGCGCGATCTGGGCGGCCTTCCCGGACGGCAAGGAGCCAGCGCGACAGCTCACGCTGGGCGCCCGCCGGGATCTCCACGCGCGCTGGTCGCCCGACGGCCGGCACCTGGCGTTCCTGTCGGACCGGCGGCCCCTCGTAGAAGAGGAGCCGGGCGTCCCCGCTGATCGCGAGGACGGCATGCAGGTCCACCTGCTGCCGATGGCCGAGCCCGGTGAGGCCCGCCGGCTGACCGACCTGCCGCGCGGCGTTGAGGGCTTCGAGTGGTCGCCGGACGGGAGGGCATTGGCAGTCCTTTCGAGCTCGATGGGCGCCGACCGGGCCTCCGACGCCCGCGCGCGGCGCAAGGCGCCGGACGCCAAGCCCGGCACGCCCCCGGCAAGCGACTACCGCTTTGCCGATCGATTGCACTTCCAGGAGAACGGCCGCGGGTTCACGGAGCATCGGCATCGCCAGATCTGGCTCGTTGACGTCGCGACCGGCAGCGCGCGCCGCGTGACCAGCCTTGTGGCCGGCGTCAACCAGGTCGCGTGGAGCCCCGATGGAAAGCGGCTCGCGATCGCCACGGGCGGCCCGCGGGACGCCGACCTGCTGTTCCGGCCGCGCGTCATCGTCCTCGACGTCAAGAGCGGCCGCATGTCGCCCGTCGTGGAGCATCCCCGCGGCGTCTTCGCAGCACCCGTCTGGCTGCCCGATGGTCGCTCGATCGCGGTGCTCGGCGGCCTGCTGCCGCACCAGCCCTATCGATCGGACATCTGGATCTTCCCTGCCGACGGCTCGGACCCGCGGGGCGGCCGCGACCTCTCGGGCAGGCACGACATCATGCCGGGCTCGTCGGTGAGCAGCGACGTCACGATCGGCGAGGGGCCGCGGCTGCTGCCGGCCGGGGACGGCGGCTCGATCCTGTTCCTCGCGCCAGATCGCGGCTCGAACGAGCTCTGGCGAATCGCGATCGACGATGGCGTGCTCGAGCGCCTGACCGACGACCGCCACTACCTGTCGAGCTTCGACGCGGTCGACGTCGCCGCGGCCTCGGGCGGCCGGCGGATCGCGGCGATCCGCTCGAGCGGCGCCGAGCTGCCCGAGGTCGTGGCTCTCGAACCCACCTCGAAGCGCGGGACGGGCGGCACCCTCGCCCCCCGGGCCCTCACGACGCTGAACCGCGCCATCGCCGACGACGTCACGCTGCGCTCGCCGATCGAGCGCTGGGTCGAGGTCGACGGCCGGCAGGTCCAGGGCTGGCTGGTCCCCGCCGGCGACGGCAAGAAGGCGACCGTCCTCGAGATCCACGGCGGCCCTCACACCCTCTACGGCTGGTCGCCGTCGTGGGAGTTCCAGGTCCTCGCGGGCGCGGGCATCTCCGTGGCCTACGCGAACCCGCGCGGCTCGGAGGGCTACGGCCGCGAGTTCAACGAGGCCAACATCGACGACTGGGGCGACGGCCCGATGCGTGACGTCCTCGCCATCGTCGAGGCCTTCGTGGCGGACGGCCGGGCTGACGCGGACCGCCTTGGCGTGACCGGCGGCTCATACGGCGGCTACCTCACCAGCTGGATCGTGGGCCACGACCAGCGCTTCAAGGCGGCGATGACCGCGCGCTCGGTCAACGACCTGGCCGTCCTGTTCCTCACCGGCGACCTCGGCGGCACCGAGTGGCCGAGCCAGGAGTTCGGCGCCTGGACCTGGGACGATCCCGAGAAGTTCCGGCTCGCCTCGCCGCTGACGTACGCCGACGCGGTGCGCACGCCGCTGCTCATCCAGCACTCCGAGCAGGACATCCGGACCCCGATCAACCAGGGCGAGATGTTCTTCAACCGCCTCCGGCGGCTCCGGCGGCCGGTCCGGCTCATGCGCGTCCCCGAGGAGAACCACGAGCTGACGCGATCGGGAACCCCGTTCCGGCGGGTCGAGAACCTCGTCCAGGTGCGCGACTGGTTCCGGCACTTCCTGGTCGACGGGCGCCGAACGCTGCCGCCGATCCCGCGGACCCGCCACGGCCGCTGACCGCCGCTGACCATCCGGGCCGCGAAAAAGGCCCGGTGTATCCTCACCGTCCCATGGCCGTCCGGCAGCCCGACACCCTCTCCCGCGAGCGCGCCAGCGAGCTAGTCCGTGCGTGGGCGGGGGGCCGCCCGGGGCCGATGGGCAGCGTGCTCGGGCGCCAGACGGCGGTCGACCAGGTCGGCGTCGAGGCCCGCGTCGAGAGCCTGAAGCGCCGCTCGATCAAGAAGGCGTCGAAGCTGTGGGCGCTCGACCTGGCGATCCGGATGATGGATCTCACGACCCTCGAGGGCCGCGACACGCCGGGCAAGATCCGAGCCCTGTGCGCCAAGGCGATCCACCCGATGCCCGGCGACGCCACGATCCCGTCCGTCGCGGCGATCTGCCTGTACCCGACCCTCATCCCGGAGGCGAAGGAGGCACTCCGCGGCTCGAACGTCAAGGTCGCGAGTGTCGCCACCGGCTTCCCATCGGGCCAGACCTTCCGGACGATCAAGATCGCCGAGGTCCGCGAGGCGGTGGCCGCGGGCGCGGACGAGGTCGACATGGTCATCGACCGCGGCGCCTTCCTCTCGGGCGACTACCCGACCGTGTTCGACGAGATCGTGGACGTCAAGGACGCCTGCGGCGAGGCGCACCTCAAGGTGATCCTCGAGACCGGCGAGCTCGGCACGTTCGACCAGGTCCGCCGGGCGAGCATCCTCGCGATGGCGGCGGGCGCCGACTTCATCAAGACCTCGACCGGCAAGATCCAGCCCGCGGCCACGCTGCCGGTCACCCTCGTCATGCTCGAGGCGATCCGGGACTTCGAGAAGGCCACCGGGCGCGCCGTCGGCATGAAGCCCGCCGGCGGCATCCGAACGGCCAAGGAAGCCGTTCAGTACCTGGTCGTGCTGTACGAGACGCTCGGGCCGCGCTGGATGACCCCGGACCGCTTCCGCTTCGGCGCTTCGTCCCTCCTCAACGACGTGCTCATGCAGATCGAGAAGGAGCGCACGGGCCGCTACCAGGACCCCGACCACTTCACGATCGACTGACGGGTCGGGAACCGCCCGGTGCATCGAACCGTCCCACGCACGATGCCCAGATCAGCCGGCCTCGCCGTAGCGCTTTGGATCCTCGTGATCATGGTCGCCGGCTGCGCGGGCTCGCTCGGGAGCACCCCGGGCCCCACGATCATCCCGGCACCGACGGGCGGCGCGCCGCTGACGGCGGGGCAGCTGAGGCTCCTCCTCATCGACACCTTCGGCCCGCGCTGGTACTGCGACCCGGACGTCTACCCCGTGGCGCACGGCACCGAGCAGGACCGGGCCCTGGAGCGGTTCGCCGAGATGCAGGCCGAGGGCGACGTCTACCGGCACGTGGCGGCGAAGCTCGGGATCAATCTCGGCGGCCCGCTGACCGACGCCGAGAAGCTCGCGATCTACCAGGTCTGGAAGGTGGCACTGTCGATTCCCCTCGACCCGGTTGGCGACGGCACGTATCGCTTCGACTATCTCGCGCAGCCGGCCCAGGGCGCCACGTCCGGCACCCGGACCGGCGGGGTCATCGACAGCAACGGCAGGATCACGATCGACCAGCAGGCGTCGTCAGGCGAGCCGATGTGCCCGATCTGCCTCGCCCGCGGGACCCTGATCGACACGCCGAGCGGCGAGATCGCGGTCGACAGGCTGCGGCTGGGCGATCCGGTCTGGACGCTCGATGGAGCGGGTGACAGGATCGCCGGCACGGTCATCGCGCTCGGGTCGACGACCGCGCCCGCCGACCATCGCGTGATCCGGTTGACCCTCGCCGATGGACGCTCGGTCACCGCCTCGCCGGGCCACCCGCTGGCGGACGGGCGGACGTTCGGGGAGCTCGCAGTCGGCGATGCCGTCGACGGGAGCTCCGTCACGGGCCTGGTGTCGCTGCCGTACGCCGGCGGGGAGACGTTCGACCTCGTCGCCTCGGGCCCGACCGGGATCTACCTCTCCAGCGGGATCGCGCTCGGCAGCACGCTGGCGCCGGCGCGCTAGAGCAATGTCGCGCCGGGGTCAGGCCGGGGCGCCTGCCTCGACCGGCTGCCACCGCTCGACGCCCGGCAGGCGCTCGACACCCGGGACGGTCCGCGCCAGGAAGTCCAGCACGACGCCGAGCTGGCGGATCCGCTCGTCGATGTCGAACGACGAGTGGCCGGTCCCGAACAGGTACAGCTCGTGCGGGTGATTGCGCGCCTTCAGGCACTCGACGTAGTTGAGGATCTGGGGCAGCGGACAGCGGCTGTCGTTCTCGCCGGCCGTGATCAGGAGGGGCGCCGTCACCCGATCCACGTACTCGATGGGGGAGCGCTCCCGCATCAGCTGGGGCACGTCGGCGGGCTCGCCGCCGAGCAGCGCGCGGTCGTACGCCTGCAGCAGCGGGGATTCGTCGGCGTAGGCGTTGACGTAATCCGCGACCGGCACCCCCGCCACGCCGGAGATGAAGCGGCCGGGATGCATGCCCTGGGTGAGCAGCGTCAGGTAGCCACCCCATGACCAGCCGGCGATTGCCGAGCGGGTGGCGTCGGTGCCGTGGTTGGCGATGAGGTCGTCGTGGCCGGCGATGATGTCCTCGACCTCCGGCCACCCGATGTTGCCGATCAGCGCGTCGCGCCAGGCGGCGCCGAACCCGATCGAGCCGCGATAGTTGAGCATCGCGACCTGGAAGCCCATGTCGACGATCGCCTGGACCTGCGGCGACCACGCATCGAGATCGACCGACGTCGGCCCGCCGTGGATCAGCATCAACGTCGGCCAGGGCTTCGGGCCTTCCGGCTCGATCCGCCAGCCGTGGACCCGTTGCCCGTGGGGGTTGGCATAGGTCCACGGCAGGTACGGCCTGCCGGGCGGCGCCGGTCGCGGCGGCGCGAGGATCGGTACGTCGTGCCCGATCTCGAAGACCACCCCCGGATGCTCGCCGCGCTGGAGGCGGTACCAGACCGAGCCATCGGGGCGGACCCGGGCGCCGGTCATGCTGCCCGGCTCGATGGGGAGCGCCGTGATCTCGCCGGTTGCGAGCTCCAGCCGATGGAGATGGTTCCGGCCGTCGCGGAGCTCGAAGAGCAGGACGGCGGACGCGTCTGGCCACCAGTCCGCGACCTCCGTGAAGCGATCCCACGGGATCGGCAGGTCGGTGACCTGGCCGGTCGTCACGTCCCAGATCGCGGGCGCGCGCTCGCCGCGGCGCTCGTGTCCGATCGCCAGGCGCTCGTCGCCGGGGATCGGCGACCACGCGAACGCGCACAGCGCGAGGCCTTCGTCGCGCAGGTCGGCCAGGACCGCGCCGGTCTTCGCGTCGAGGATCCGCAGCGACGGGTGAATCTGGTCGCCGTGCTCGGAATGCTCGATGCACAGGAGTGTCTCATCGGCGGACAGGCCGCCCTGGTCGGTGCCGGCCATCATCGCCCCGGCGCCACCGAGCTCGATCGACTCCTCGCTGTGGGCGATCGGTTGGGCCGCGCCGCCGCCCTCGGCCATGTACAGGTCGAAGCCATCGCGATCGCTGGTCGCGGCCGCGATGCGCTGGCGCCCGATCGAGATGCCGCCGTCCCAGGCGACTGGGAGGCCCTCGACGAACCGCTCCGACGGCCCGCCGGCAAAGGGAGCGGCGACCCATGTGCCGGATTCGTCACCGGTCGTGTCGCGGTGCCAGACGACCCATTCGCCGTCCGGCGTCACCTCGCCGGCAATCAGCCCAACCGGCTCGCTGGTGATCTGCCGGCGCTCGCCGGTCGCCCGATCCCACGCGTGGAGCTGGTAGATGCCGCTCTCCGACGAGGCGTAGACAAGGCGATCCGGCGTGTGGGGCGACCACGTCGGGAAGCCGACGATGGGGGCGCGGAACCGTTGCTGCCAGAGCGGCTCGGTGTCGGGCACGCGGGCGAGCATAGCGGCCTCTCCGACGTTTGGCCGACCCGGATCGATCTGGGATGGCCAGATTGCGGCGGTCGGCGCGGCGCAGCGGACCGGCGACGGATACGCCATGTGGTACGAGGGCCGGGGCGCCGGCGCCGGCGTGCGCGGCGACATCGGCTACGCGACGAGCGCCGACGGCCTGTCCTGGCAGAAGCTCGTGGCCCCGCCGTCGCGCAGTGGCTGCGCCGCTCCGATACCGTTGCCTCGATGGCGACGAGCATCAGCGGGATCGGCGGCATCGGCGGGCGGGCGCTGGCTGCCCGCCTCGGCAAGGTGGGCGTGTGGAGCTTCGCGCTCCAGCGCCTGGCCGCGACCGCCGAGGCCGACGCGATGCGCGAGCTCGAGCGCCTCGGGTATCCGGCGGTCTGGATCCCGGAGAGCCTC
The DNA here is from genome assembly GCA_035631615.1 of Candidatus Dormiibacterota bacterium. Lineage (GTDB taxonomy): Bacteria > Chloroflexota > Limnocylindria > Limnocylindrales > CSP1-4 > UBA5189. Next base: position 28,404 of record DASQIK010000063.1, read on the forward strand.
GGCTCGAAGGAGGTCTTCGCCCACGCAAGCCTGCTCCTCGCGCGCTCCGAGCGGGCGATCGTCGCGCCGGGCATCGCGAGCATCTACGCCCGCGACCCGATGGCGATGGCCAACGGCGCCCGCGCGGTCGGGGAGGCACACCCGGGCCGGTTCGTCCTGGGCATCGGGGTGAGCCACGCCCCGTCCGTGGCCTCGCGCGGGGGGAGCTACGGCAAGCCGGTCGATACGATGCGCGCCTACCTCAACGGCATGGCGGCGGCAACGTGGGCGGGACCCGAGCTGGCCGAGCCCGTGCCGCTGGTCCTGGCCGCGCTCGGACCGCGGATGCTCGAGCTCGCCGCCGAACGCGCCGACGGCGCGCATCCGTACTTCGTGCCGGTCGAGCACACGCCGTTCGCGCGCGCGGCGCTCGGACCCGAGCCCTGCCTCGCCGTCGAGATGACGGCCGTGCTGTCCATCGACGCGGACGCGGCGCGGCGGATCGGCCGGGCGTTTGCGCGCCACTACCTCGCGCTGCCGAACTACGCCAACAACCTGCGGCGCCTCGGCTGGGCGGACGACGACATCGCCGACGACGGCAGCGACCGCCTGATCGACGCGGTGATCGCGTGGGGCGACGTCGACGCCATCGCGAAGCGGGTGCGCGCGCACCTCGATCGCGGCGCGGACCACGTCTGCCTCCAGCTGCGCTCGGAGTCGTCGGCTGATCCGGCGCTGGCCGGCTACGCGGAGCTCGCCGCGGCCCTGCTCGAGGTCTGACCGCCTCCTCTCAGGTCACGCCGTACGCGGCAGGGCGGGTCACGCGAGCGAGGGCGGGAGGCTGGTCGGGCCTTCGGGAGGCTCGGGCACGGCGCGTATCATGCCCGAGTGACCACGGAATCCAAGGCGCTCCGACCCTGGTCGGGGGATCGGGCGCCCGCCGATTGGGGCCTCGGCGACGGGCAGGCGGTCCCCTGGGAGTACGCACCGGCGCCGGAGTCGCGCGACGTCGTCACGATCAAGCCGCGGTATGGGCTGTTCATCGACGGCCGTGAGGTCCCGGCCTCGGACGGCGGGGTGTTCAAGAGCGTCAACCCGGCGACCGAGGAGGTCATCGCCGAGGTCGCGAAGGCCACGCCGGCCGACGTCGACAAGGCGGTTCGCGCCGCCCGGCGGGCACAGACGACCCGCTGGGGCAACCTGCCCGGCAAGGAGCGCGCCAAGTACCTGTTCCGGATCGCGCGGATCCTCCAGGAGCGCAGCCGCGAGTTCGCCGTCCTCGAGTCGATGGACTCCGGCAAGCCGATCAGGGAGAGCCGCGACGTCGACGTGCCCCTCGCGGCCAACCACTTCTGGTACTACGCGGGCTGGGCGGACAAGCTCGAATACGCCTTCCCCGGCCGGGTCGCGAAGCCGCTGGGCGTGGCGGCACAGGTCATCCCGTGGAACTTCCCCCTGCTGATGCTGGCGTGGAAGATCGCGCCGGCGCTCGCGGCAGGGAACACGGTCGTCCTGAAGCCCGCGTCCACCACGCCACTGAGCGCGCTCCTCTTCGCCGAGGTGTGCATGCAGGCGGATCTCCCGGCAGGCGTGGTCAACATCGTCCCCGGCCCGTCGGACATCGGGATGCACCTGGTCAGCCACCCCGACGTCGACAAGGTGGCGTTCACGGGCTCGACCGGCGTCGGCAAGCTCATCCACAGGGCAACCGCCGGCACCGACAAGGCACTGACCCTCGAGCTCGGGGGCAAGGCCGCCAACATCGTGTTCGAGGACGCTGCCCTGGACCAGGCGGTGGAGGGCATCGTCAACGGCATCTACTTCAACCAGGGCGAGGTGTGCTGCGCCGGCTCGCGGCTGCTCGTCCAGGAGTCGATCCAGGATCCGCTGATCGAGAAGCTCAAGGATCGACTGTCGACGATCCGGGTCGGCGACCCGCTCGACAAGAACACGGACGTCGGCGCGATCAACTCGAAGGCGCAGCTCGAGAAGATCACCGAGCTCGTCGCAGCGGGTGTCGCCGAGGGCGCCGACATGTACCAGCCGGCCTGCGACCTGCCCGAGCGCGGCTACTTCTTCCGCCCGACGCTGTTCACCAACGTCGCGCAGAGCCATCGCATCGCGCGCGAGGAGATCTTCGGGCCCGTGCTGTCGGTGCTCACGTTCCGGACGCCGGACGAGGCGGTCGAGAAGGCGAACAACACCGAATACGGCCTCTCGGCCGGTGTCTGGACCGAGAAGGGCAGCCGGATCCTGTGGATGGTCCGCAAGATGAAGGCCGGCGTCGTGTGGGCCAACACCTTCAACAGGTTCGACCCCACGTCGCCGTTCGGCGGCTACAAGGAATCCGGCTTCGGGCGCGAGGGCGGCATGCCCGGCCTGCACGCCTACGTCCGGCTCGAGGATCGTTGAGCGTGGCCGTTCCCAAGCGAGTCGCAGCCGTCGCGCCGCGCATCGACGTCCGCAAGACCTGGAAGCTGTACATCGGTGGGGCGTTCCCGCGGAGCGAGTCCGGACGCTCGTACGTGGTCAGCGCCGCCGACGGCTCGCCCGTGGCGAACGCGGTGCGCGCGTCGCGCAAGGACCTGCGCGATGCAGTCCGGGCCGCGCGCGGTGCGTTCCAGCCATGGGCCGACCGGACCGCGATGAACCGCGGCCAGGTCCTGTATCGCGTCGCCGAGCTGATGGAGGGCCGGCGCGAGCAGTTCGAGGCGGAGGTCGCCCGGGCGGAGGGCGTCCGCGATGACAGGGCGCGCGAGATCGTCGCCCGCGCCATCGATCGCTGGGTCTGGTACGCCGGCTGGGCCGACAAGATCGCCCAGGTCCTCGGCTCGTCGAACCCGGTCGCGGCGGACTACTTCAACTTCACGATCCCGGAGCCGACGGGCGTCGTCGGCATCGTCGCGCCGGAGTCCTCCTCGCTGCTCGGACTCGTGTCGCGGCTCGCGCCGCCGATCGTCGCGGGCAACAGCGTCGTCGTGCTCGCCTCCGAATCTCGACCCCTCCCGGCGATCAGCCTGACCGAGGTCCTCGCGACCTCCGACGTGCCGGGCGGCGTGATCAACGTGCTGACGGGCCGCAAGCACGAGCTCGTGCCGGTGCTCGCCGCGCACGAGGATGTCGATGCGCTCGACGTGTGGGGCGTCCCCGAGGACCTGCGGACCGCCGTCGAGCTCTCCGCGGCTGACAGCGTGAAGCGCGTCGCCCGCCGCCCGAAAGGCGTCGCGGACGGCAAGTTCGATTGGCTGGACGACCGGGCCAGCGAGCGCCCCGAGTGGATCGCAGCGTACCTGGAGATGAAGACCGTCTGGCACCCCATCGGGGTGTAGGAGCGGGTTGATCCGGCCCATCGCGGCGTTGTCACCTGCGGGGTGCGCGGCGGCCCTTGACGGCACGGCGTATTGTTAGACCGACGGTCGGTCTGATAATCGACGGAGCTGCAGCGAACCCTCGAATGGCACGAACCCTGAACCCGGAGAGCCACGCGGTGCGACGCGACGCGTTCGTGGATGTCGCCCAGCGGCACATCGCCACCGGGGCGTATGAGCAGCTCAGCGTTCAGCAGGTCATCGACGAGGTCGGTGCCTCGAAGGGCGCGTTCTACCACTACTTCGGCTCGAAAGGCGACCTGCTCGAGGCCGTCGTCGAGCGGATGGCCGACCAGGCGACCGCCGCCTGGCAGCCGGTCCTGAACGCGCCCCGCCTGTCCGCGGCAACGCGACTCGAGCGCGTATTCGAGACGGTCGCACAGATCAAGTGGGAGCGGCGGGAGCTGGTCATCGCGATCATCGACGCCTGGCTATCTGACGACAACGCGATCGTCCGCGAGAAGCTCCGACGCCTCGTCGCATCCCGGCTGACCCCAGTGCTAAGGGACATCGTCGCGCAGGGCGTCGCCGACGGCGACTTCACCCCCACGAACGTCGAGGCCACCGCGCAGGTCCTGGTCTCGCTCATCCAGGGCACACAGGAGCTCGCGTCGCAGCTGTACGTCGACTGCCACGCAGGCCTGGTGACCATCGACCACGTCATCCAGGTCTTCGCCTCGTACACGGAGGCGGTCGAGCGGATCCTCGGGGCCCGTCCCGGCACCATCACGCTCACCCAGCCCAAGGTCCTTCGAACGTGGTTCAGCTGAAAGGAACGCGCATGACCGCCGTCATCCAGATCGAGAAGCTCACCAAGTCGTACGGCGAGCACCGCGGCGTGGTCGACGTCGACCTCGAGGTCAACCAGGGCGAGATCTTCGGCTTCCTCGGTCCGAACGGCGCCGGCAAGACGACGACGATCCGGACGCTGCTCGACCTCATCCGGCCGACGAGTGGCCGCGCGCTGGTGTTCGGCATCGAATCGACCGCGGACCCGGTCGCGATCCACCGCCGGATCGGCTACATCCCCGGCGAGTTCACGCTGTATGACCGACTGACCGGCGGCCAGACGATCCAGTACTTCGCCAACCTGCGCGGCGGCGTCGACAGGGCCTACCAGCGGGCGCTGATCGAGCGCTTCGACATCGACCCGAAGCGCAAGTACAAGGAGCTGTCGAAGGGCAACAAGCAGAAGATCGGGCTCGTGATCGCGCTCCAGCATCAGCCGGAGCTGCTGATCCTCGACGAGCCGACCTCGGGCCTCGACCCGCTGGTCCAGCAGTCCTTCTTCGAGGTGGTCCGGGGGGCGCGAGCCGCGGGCCGGACGGTGTTCCTCTCGAGCCACATCCTCAGCGAGGTCGAGAAGACCGGCGACCGCGTCGCGATCATCCGCGACGGCCGGATCGTGAAGACCGGCAGCATCGAGAGCCTGCGCGACCTCGCGCATCACCAGGTGGAACTTCGGTTCGCGGGTCCCGTGCCCGGCGCCGAGTTCTCCAAGCTCGCGGGCGTGAGCGACGTCGTCGCCGAGGACCACGTGCTGCGCATGCGCGTGTCCGGTGCGATCACGCCGGTCGTGCGCGCGGCGGCGGCCTACGAGCTGCTCGACTTCGTGAGCCGCGAGCCGACGCTCGAGGAGACGTTCCTCGCCCAGTACGGCAGCCACGATGGCGAGACCGCCGCGGCGTCGCCGGCCGGGAGGGCTTGATGGCCACCGCGACCACGGAGCTCGTCCGAACCTCGGCGCTCAGCCGGTTCTATGGATTCGGAAGTATCTATGCCAAGACCATGCGCGACTCGCGCCTGGCCTTCATCATCGCCGCCGGGCTGCTCGGCGGGCTGTCGCTCGTCATGGGCGCGGCGATCTCGACCGTCTTCCCGACGCCCGAAGCGCGGCAGGAGATCGACAAGCTGATCGGCGGGATCCCCGCCCAGATGGTCAACTTCTTCGGCAAGCCGGTCGGCCTCGGGACCCTCGGCGGGTACGTGACCTGGAAGTACGGCCTGACGTTCGTGCTCGCGACCTCGCTGTGGTCGATCCTCGCCCTGTCCGGGACGCTCGCCGGTGAGGCCAGCAGGGGCAGCCTCGACCTGATCGCAACGACGCCGTTCGGCAAGCGCCGGATCGCGCTCGAGAAGGTCGCGGCGCACGTGACGATGCTCGTCCTCGCCCTGGCATTCATGGCGTTGATGCTGACGATCACCTCGAACGCCTTCGGCGACGCTGCGCTCGGCGACCCGATCAGCCCGGTCCGTGCGATCGGCTTCGCCCTGTGGCTCGGCTTCGTCGCCCTGTTCTTCGGGGGACTGGCGTTCGCGCTCGCGCCGCTGCTCGGTCGTGGGGGCGCGGCGGGAATCGCCGGGATCGCGCTCGCGGTCGCGTGGACCCTGAACGGGCTCGATGCGGGTGCGCTGGCCGTCCTGAGCCCGTTCCACTGGCTGGAAGGCCATATCCCGCTCGTCGGCCAGTTCGACTGGCCCGCCCTCCTCCTGGTCGGCGTCGTCGCCGTGGTCTTCCTCGGTCTCGGCGTCGAGCTGTTCGCGCGGCGCGACATGGGCATCACGATCGGGATCGGGCTGCCCCAGCTCCCCGGAGCCGTGTTGGGCGTGCGCGGCCCGACGAGCCGCGCCTTCGGCGAGCAGCTCCCGCGCGCGATCTGGTGGGGCCTCGGCCTGGGGGTCATGGGGGCGCTCATCGCGTCGCTCGTGGGTCCGATGGCGACGCAGCTCGCCGCCGATTCGAGCCTGCTGAAGGTCATCCAGGCCGTCTTTCCAGGCTTCGACCTGACCTCGGCCGGCGGCTGGCTCCAGGTCTTCGTGGAGCTGTTCTTCATCGCCGCGGGCTTCGCCGCCGCGACGCTCGTGTCGAAGTGGGCTTCCGACGAGACCGGCGGCCGCCTGGAGGAGGTGCTCGCGACGCCGCTCACCCGCGTCGGTTGGCTGGTGAGCGGCGCGATCGCCGCGGTCACGGGCGCCGTGATCGTGACCGTGATCTTCGCCCTCGGCGTCGCCAGCGGCGCGGCGTCCGGCGGTTCGACCGCCGGCTCGGCGCTGCTCGGCTCGGCGTCGCTCGGGCTGTACATGGCCGCGCTCATTGGCGTCGGCGTGGCGGTCGGCGGCCTGTGGCGAACGTCGATCGCTGCCGAGATCGTTGCCCTCCTCGTCGTCGGGACCTATCTCCTCGACCTTCTCGCGCCGCCGCTCGGCCTGCCGGACTGGGTCCATCAGCTGGCGCTCACCGCGCATTTCGGCCAGCCGATGCTGGGCGTCTGGGATGCGACGGGCGTGATCGCCTGCCTCGTCCTCGCCATTGGCGGCATCGCGGTCGGCGCCTGGGGGATTGCTCGGCGGGACGTCGCCCCCTGAGGCGCCGCGCCGAGCGGCGAACCGGCACCGCCGCATAGGCTGCCGGGGTGCCGACGCTCGCCATCGCCCTCGTCCTGACCGCCGCCGTCCTGCACGCGGGTTGGAACGTCCTCCTCAAGACCTCCGGCGACACGCTCTGGACGGCCGTTCGGCTGCAGGTGATCGGGACGGCGCTCCTGCTGCCGGTCGGCATCGCAGCGTGGATCAACATCGGGCGGCCGGCGGTCCCCGTGGAGGCGCTCTGGCTCGCGGTCGGGTCGGGGATCCTCGAGGCGATCTACTTCGTGTGCCTGTCGGCCGCGTACCGGCGCGGGGCGCTGTCGCTGGTGTACCCGCTCGCCCGCGGCAGCGCGCCGCTCCTCGCCGTCGTCGTCGGGATCGTGCTGCTCGGCGAGCAGCTCGTGCCGCTGGCGCTCCTCGCGGTCGGCTGCCTGCTGCTCGGAATCCTGCTCGTCGCGCGCCCGTGGCAGGCCTTCCAGGCGGCCGGTGCGGCGAACCGCGGCGCGATCGGGTTCGCGCTGGCGACGGGCGGCGCGATCGCCGCCTACTCGGCCGTCGACCGTCTCGGCGTCCGCCTGACCGAGCCCTGGCTGTACGGCGCCATCCTCGCGGTCATCGCCACGACGTTCCTCGCGATCACCGTCGTCGTCGGGCGGCGGATGGGCTGGCTCGCGCCGGCGCCCGCGCCGGTGATCGCCTCGCTCGGCGACGGCTCGCCGCCGCCGCCGCCGCGGGGGCGGGTGGCGTCGTTCGGGCGGGATGCGGTCGCCGGGGTGCTTGCCCTCGGCGCCTACCTGCTGGTGCTGGTCGCGTACTCCATCGCGCCGCTGGCGACGGTGGCACCACTGCGGGAATCCGGGATCGTTCTCGCCGCGGCGTGGGGCGCGTTGCGGCTGGGGGAGACGTCCAGTCGGCGCGAGACACTGACGAGGATCGCCGCCGCCAGCCTCGTCGTGATCGGGGCGATCACGCTGGCCGGGGCCAAGTAGCCGGGCCTACGGCGCGGGCTCGGCGGTCGGGTCGGCGCTCGCAGGCCCTGACCCCGCTGCCGGTGCGACGACCGGCGCCGCTCGCCCGAACACCCGCCGCTCGCCGAACTTCGCGTTCACGAGCGCCACGCCGCCGAGGATCAGCGCCGTCCCGATCAGGACCTGCGCGTCGATCACCTCGCCGAACATGAGCGCGCCGCTGATCAGGCCGACGACCGGCAGCAGGTACGCGACCTGGGACGTGGCCGTGGCCCCGATCCTGGTGAGCAGCCGGAACTGGACGAGGTACGCGAGGCCGGAGCCGAGGAGCCCGAGCCAGACCACCGCGACGAGCGCGTCGGTGTTCCACGCGACCGCGAAGGGCTTCTCCAGGACGAGCGACAGGGTCCCGATCATCACGAGCGCAAAGCCGACCTGGAAGACCGCCGGGATCACGGGTGCCAGCCCGAGGCCCCGAAGCTTGAGCCGGGAGTAGACGGCGCCGATCGCGTAGGCGATCGTCGATCCGACGAGCGCGATCTCGCCGCTGACGGCGCTGGACGCGGAACCGGAGAGGAGGCCTGGCGCCACGAGGACGATCACGCCCACGTAGCCGATCACGATGCCGGCAAGCCGGTTGAGGGTGATCGGCTCGTCATGGAACACGAGCGCGGCGAGCACGATCACGATGAGCGGCACGGAGCCATTCAGGATCGCGGCGATGTTCGAGGCTACGGACTTCTCGGCGGTCGTGATCAGGGTGAACGGGATGACGATGTTGATGGCCGCCATCACGAACAGGTGGAGGTACGTCTTCGGGTTCCGGGGAAGGGCCGCCCGGCTGACCACCACGACCGTCACCAGCAGCGTCAGCCCGATCGCGAGTCGAGCCGCGATCAGCGTGAACGTCGGCAGGGTCTGGACGCCGAGCTTGATGAACGCGTAGCTCGAGCCCCACATGATCCCGAGCAGGCCGAGCAGCAGGACGTCGGTGCGCGTCGGGCGGGCGATCACCGCCGCAGTGTAGCGAAACATTGGCCTAGACGACTGTGCCAAGTGTCGGGACGCAGCCCCGAAATCTGCTGGGCCTGGTGCGGTCGGGAGAGGCGCCCAGGCGCCCTACTGGCGAGTCGCCCAGGCGCCCTACTGGCGAGTCGCCCCGACGGACCGCTCGTCGACCGATTGCGCTGCCATCGGTACGGCCGCAGGGCCCTTGACCTTCGCCGCCCAGGCCGCGATCTCGGCTCGCCGCGATACGCCGAGCTTCGCGAGGATGTGCTCGACGTGGCTGCTCGCCGTCTTGGCCGCGATGTTGAGCTCGTCGGCGATCTCGGCGTTCGTGCGGCCCTCGGCGATGAGCCGGGCGACCTCGAATTCGCGCACCGTCAAGGGTCGCCATGGCTCCCGCTCCAGGCCCCGACCACGAGTTGCCCGAACGAGCTCCTCGGCCCTGGCCAGCAGCGGCTCGCTGCGGAGGATCGTGGCCCTCGCACGGACGTCGGCGAGGACCGTCGCCGCGTCAGCGCCGCGGTTGAGCCGGATGAGGGTCTGGGCGAGGTCGAGCTTTGCCCAGCTGGATTCCCAGGTGCGGCCCCGGTCCGCCCATCCACGCGCGGCCCGCTCGAACGCCTCGCGGGCCGCGGAGGTCGAGCCCGCAGCGAGGCGAACGAGGCCCTCGGCGTGGCTCAGCGCGGGCGCGGCAACCGACGCCCACGGCGCAAGGTGCTCACGGGCGTCCCTGAGCCAGCGCTCCGCGTCGTCCGGTCGCAGCGCGGCGATGAGGCTCCGTGTCCCGGGCACGACCGCGGGAATGAACATGGCCCAGTCGCCACTGGACCCGGCCACGGCGGCGGCCTCGGCGCAGCGCGCCACCGCGGCTACCGGGTCGCCCGCCTGGAGCTCGACCTCGGCGAGGGCCCACAGCGGCGTCAGGAGGTAGGTCGGCGCGCCGACCCTGCGCCCGACCTCGAGCGATTCGTCCAGCCAGCGCCGGGCCTCGTCAAGGCGGCCCCGACCGAGCGCGACGAGCCCGATCACGTCGAGAGCGGCCGCCGTTCCCGTCCGGCAACCGCGATCCACCAGCTCATGGCGAGCACGCTCGTCGGCAGCGTCCCAGCGGCCCGCTCCCCAGTCGAGGGCCGCGGTCGTGACGGCCATGGTCTGACGGCAGTGCGACTGCTCGATGGCGTCGGCGTACTCGAGGCCCTCGTGGATTGCCAGCTCCGCGGCGCGCACGTCCATGACCCGTGCGGCCAGCACGCCGATGTTCCGGTAGCCGGTCACCCCGACGGCCTCATAGCCCGCGTCGCGAGCCTCGCGTGCCGCGCGCATGCCATCGCGAATGCCACTCTCGTAGCGTCCGTCGACGATGTCGATCCGCGCGAGCAGAAGGTCGAGGTCGAGCACGCTCTCCCGATCGCCGAGTGACTCGGCGAGCTGCCGTGCCTCACGAGCAAGGCTGCGTGCACCGGCGAGGTCCGAGTCGCGGAACCGATCCGTGGCCTGGAAGGTCATGATCAGGACCCGCGTCAGCTCCCGTTCGGGCGTCTCGGGAAGTCCGAGGACCTCGCGCATCGCCCGATCGGCAAACGAGCGAACCTCGTGCGTCGGCGCGCCCTCGCGGCCGGGCAGGACGGACACCATGAGCAGCATCCGCGCGGCCTCGAGGGGCCGTCCCGCGGCGCGGTAGAGCTCCCTGGCCGTTGCCGCCGCTGACGACGTGTCCTCGTTCATCTCGATCGCCGCCGCGGCGTTCGCCAGCTTGGCGTACAGGTCCGCCTGCTCCTCGGGCGGCAGGCCGGCGGGCATGTTCGCGATCGCGCGCTTGTACAGCTCGTACGCCTCTTGGCGCGCGGAGATCCGGCTCGCTTCGCCCGCGGCGGTCAGCGCGGTCCGAAAGGCCTGCGGGCGCAGGCCGGCGCGCTCGTAGTGACGAGACGCGTGCACGACGCTCGAACCCTCCAGGTTCATCGTGAACTCGGCTGCCTGCGCGTGATAGCGGCGGAGCGTCGATGGCGGCAACGAGTCGTAGATCGCATCCCGAAGCAGCTGGTGGCGGAAGTCGAAGTAGCCGGCGTCGATGTACTGGAACGGGTGGAGGAATGCCGCGTCGACCAGCTCCTGCAGCGAGCCCTCGAGATCGACCAGCGGACGGTCGACCACGCCCGCGAGGACGTCGGGGGAGAAGCACCGTCCGATGACGGCTCCGGCGCGGATCACCGTGCGGGCGTCCTCGGACAACCGGCTCATCCGGGCGAGGACCGCGTCCCCGATGGTGTCGGGCACGTGCGCCTCGAGGATCCTGCGGCCGTCCGCGCGAGCGGCCGGCTCGAGGGCGGCGAGCAGCTCCTCGATGTGCAGCGGGATGCCGTTGGTGCGCTCGTAGACGGCTTCGACCACCTCCCGCGGCGCGGGCAGGTCGCCGCCGAGGATCAGCGTCGTCGCGATCCCGGTCTGATCGAGGGTCAGCGGCTGCAGGCGCGCCTCCTCGGCATGGCGCTGGCCGAGGATCCGAGCGCGCCATTCGCGATGGATCGTGCCCGCGGGCAGCTCGTCGGGACGGTAGTCCGCGATGATCAGGAGTGGCCGCTCGGTGGCATGGCGGGCCAGCTCGCCGATGACCTCGAGGCTCATCGCATCGGTCCAGTGCAGGTCCTGGAAGACGAGCAAGGTCGGTTGGTCGATCGCCGCGAGGATCCGGTCGGCCATCGATCGCACGATCAGTCGGCGCGCACCCAGGGGGTCGCCGTCGTGGCGGCCGTCGATCGCGAGCAGGTCGATCGACAGCTGGCCGAACACCGCGTTGCCGCGCATGCCGACGGCCATCTCGTGAATCGACGCCAGGGGGACCTGCTGATCCTGCGGGGCGACGGCGCCGCCATCGACCGCGAACCCAGCGGCCTCGGCCCTGCGGACCGCGGCACGGACCAGCCGTGTCTTGCCGATCCCGGCCTGGCCCGCGAGGAACAGCGCGTGCCCGTGGCCACTCCGGGTCTGATCGATCAGCGCATCGAAGCGATCGAGCAGGTCATCCCGGCCGACGATGATCGGGCAGATGACGGGCGCGGCGCTCATGGCCCGGAGTCTACGACCGGTGCGCGAGCGGGCATCGGTCGAACGACCGATGGTCCCGGGGAAAATCGCGGAGCCCTCGTCGGTTGCCCGGCAGATGACGCCGGGACCGCCCGGACGCAGCCTCGTGCCACGCCCGATCACGGGCTGGTGCTAGGAGGCTCGCACATATGGCCAGGTTCATGGATGTCCACTCCGGCTTCTTCGGGGTGACCCAGCAGCAGCTCGCGGAGGCGCACCAGCGCGACCTCGACATCGAGGAAGACGAGGGGGTCCACTTCGAGCGCGCCTGGCTGGACCCCGAATCCGGCAAGGTCTTCTGCCTCGCGACGGGGCCGACGAAGGAGGCGGTCATGCGCATCCATGCGCGCGCCGGACACCCGACCCCCGACGTCTATGAGCTCCCGGTGGAGGTGTGATCGTGGATTCGCTCGTAGCCCGCTCGTTGCGGCGCCGCCTCGGCGTCGCGGCGCTGTCAGCGTCATTGCTCGTCCTCCCGGCGGTGGGACTCGGCTCGCCAGTGCTCGCCCAGCCCTCGGCGTCCTGCGCCGACACCGTCACCAGCGCTCCGACCGGGCCGGCGACGGTGTCGACGGCCAACTCGGCGTTCGGCCAGATCCTCGTCATCGGCTCGGGCCCGTACCAGGGCTGCTCCCTGTACCTGCTCACGTCGGACCAGCTTCGATCGATCACCGGCGTGCCGTTTGCGTGCAGCGACGGCGCGAATGCGATCGGCCAGCCGTGCGACACGTTCCTCTGGCCGGCCCTCCTCAGCAACGGCGCCCCGATCGCAGGACGCGGCGTCAACCCGAGGCTGCTCGGGACCGTGACCCGAACCGACCTGCCGGGCTTGCCGGCGGTCGACCAGGTGACCTACGGCGGTTACCCGCTCTACCGGTTCTTCCTCGATGAGGCGCCCGGCGAGACCGACGGTGCCGGCCTGTTCGACCCGGTGACCAGCCCGACCGGGACCTGGTACCTGGTCAACGGCCGCGGCCAACCCGCACCGGGCCGAGCGCGTCTCGAGCTCGAGACGGCGCCCGTGAACGGCGGATCTGACGCGACCGTCCTGGCGGTCTCGATGGACCACGGCTTCGTCCTGCTGCCCGATGGGACCTTCCCGGTGTACACGCTCTCGACGGATCGCCGAGGGAGTGGCAGGAAGAGCCTTTGCCAGGCGGCGTGTGCCACCGTCAACTGGCCGCCCGTCCTCACGTCGGGCCGGCCCATCGCCGGACCGGGTGTCGACCAGGCGGCGATCGGGACGATCGTCCGGCCGGATGGCACCCACCAGGTGACCTACCAGGGTCGACCGCTCTACCTGTTCAAGAACGACGCCTACATCCCGACCCTGCCGTACAACGGTGGCGCGGCCGGCATCAACGGTGCCGGCCTGAGCACGCCGTGGGGCGTGTTCGACACGATCCCGGCGTTGCCATAGGTTCGACGCAACCAGCGTTCCCGAGGCCGGCGCGGCGCGAGCCCGCCGGCCTCTTCGCGCCCCCCGCAGGCGCGGCATACTCCACGCGATGCTGACCCTCGAGACAATCCGGCGGGCGCCGAAGGCGCTCCTCCACGACCATCTCGACGGCGGCCTGCGGCCCTCGACCGTCATCGACCTCGCCGGCGAATACGGCTATCACGGGCTGCCGACCACCGACGTCGACGACCTCGCGGCGTGGTTCCGCCGCGGCGCCGACCGCAAGTCCCTGGAGCTCTACCTCGAGACCTTCGCCCACACCGTCGGCGTGCTCCAGGATCGCGACGCGATCGTCCGAGTCGCCGCCGAGTGCGCCGAGGATCTTGCTGCCGACGGCGTCGCCTACGCCGAGGTTCGATACGCCCCGGAGCTGTCGACCGAGAAGGGCCTGACCCTGGACGAGGTCGTCGAGGCGAACCTCGAGGGCTTCCGGATCGGCAGCATGCGCGCGGCCGAGGCCGGCCATCCGATCGTGATGAAGGCCCTCGTCACGGCCATGCGCCAGGCGGCCCGCTCGGTCGAGGTCGCGGAGTGCGCCGTCCGCTGGCGGGACGCAGGGGTCGTCGGCTTCGACATCGCCGGGCCCGAGGCGGGCTACCGCCCGACCCGCCACCTCGAGGCGTTCGACAAGGTCCGCCACGAGAACTTCCATATCACGATCCACGCTGGCGAGGGGTTCGGGCTGCCGTCGATCTGGGAGGCGCTCCAGTTCTGCGGCGCCGAGCGCCTCGGCCACGGGGTCCGGATCGTGGACGACATCACGGTGCTCGAGGATGGCTCCGTCGAGCTCGGGCGGCTGGCCGCGTTCGTGCGCGACCGCCGGGTCCCGCTCGAGATGTGCCCGACCTCGAACGTCCACAGCGGCGCGGCAGCGTCGGTAGCCGAGCACCCGATCGAGCTGCTCCGGCGGCTCCGCTTCCGGGTGACGGTCAACACGGACAACCGATTGATGTCGAACGTCTCGATGTCGAGCGAGATGCAGGCGCTGGACGAGGCGTTCGGGATCGGCCTCGGCGAGATGGAGTGGCTGACGATCAACGCGATGAAGTCGGCGTTCGCCCCGTTCGACGAGCGGCTGCGCCTGATCAACGAGGTGGTCAAGCCCGGCTACGCGCACCTCCGCCAGGCCGCGGTCGCGGTTCGCGCCTAGCGACGCAGAGCTGGCCCGGTCTCAGCCGGGACGGGTCAGGCCGCGGCGGCGGGCCGCCGAACGAGCGGCCGATCGAGGACGAACAGCCCCAGCACCGGCACCAGGTAGGCGAGGTACCCGACCAGCTCCAGTGGCGTCGGCGCGGCGCGGTAGCCGAACAGCCCGTGCAGGACGCTGCCGAGCGCGCTCGTGTCCGACAGGATGCCACTGAGGTCGAAGGCGACACCGCCGTTCGAGATCAGCCCGGCGTTGCCGAGCTCGGAGATCGCGAAGGCGACGAGCCCTGCGGCCACGAAGATCAGGACCGTTCCGGTGACGTTGAAGAACCGGCGCAGGTTGACCCGTCGGCCCGCCACGAAGATCGCCCAACCGACCCCGATCGCCACGGCCAGGCCGACCACGCCGCCGATGAAGGTGGTGATGCCCGATCCCTCGAAGGACACGATCGGGACGAGGAACAGCACGGTCTCGACGCCGTCGCGGACGACCGCGGCGAACGCGAGCATCACCAGCGCGAAGGTGCCGCCGCTGGTGATCGCGAGGTCGACGCCTCGTTCGAGGTCGCCCTTCAGCGCGCGGCTCTGCCGGCGCATCCAGAACGTCATCCACGTCAGGACGCTCACGGCGACCAGCGACGCCGTCGCCTCTGCCGTCGCCTGGATGACCTCCGGGAGCTCCTGGATGGTCAGGGCCACGACCAGGCCGATCGCCACCGAGAGGGCGATCGCCGCGCCGACCCCGAGCGCGACCTTCGACAGCGCGTCGCGCCGCCCGATCCTGACGAGGTAGCCGGCGACGATGCCGACGATGAGG
>DASQIK010000064.1:0-3593 GCA_035631615.1 Candidatus Dormiibacterota bacterium
CCGAGAACTTTGCATCTCCGGGCGGTCCAGTGCAGGGCAAGCGTCGCGCCTACGCCGCGCCGACGCAATTGAAGCCGAATCACTGGGCGCTGTCGGGGGACTGGACCGTGCAAGCGCGGTTCACCGTGCTGAACAGGGCCAGCGGGCGGATCGTATACCGCTTTCACGCGCGCGATCTGCATCTCGTCATGGGACCGGCGGTGCGAGGCACGTCCGTGCGGTTTCGCGTGCTCATCGATGGGCGGCCGCCGCACGCGGCTCACGGGATCGATGTCGACGAACAGGGCTACGGCACGGTCCGCGAGCAGCGCTTGTATCAGCTGATCCGGCAGCCCGGGCCGATCGCGGATCGACGCTTCGAGATCGAGTTTCTCGATTCGGGCGTGGCGGTGTATGCGTTCACGTTCGGCTAGCTTCTCGGTCAAGGGGGCCTCACCGGCGGGGCCGTCACCTCATGAGGTCATTCAAGACGCGATCCGTTACGATGGCCAATCGAGCCGCGACGAGTGTCTTCATCGCATCGACCGCCCGGGGCAGGACCTTGTACGGGACGATCTCGGCCGGCTGCTCGGCAAGAGCGGCCTCGAGGCCGCGGCGCCACGCCAGTCGTAGCTCGGTGTTGATGTGGACGATGGTGATGCCGGCCGCGATCGATCGTCGGAGGTCTTCGTCGTCGGTTCCGGAAGCACCGTGGAGCGTCAGGAACACCTCCGCGGCGGTCTTGATCTCTCGGATTCGGTCGATGTCCAATCGCTTCTTTGCGCCGTGATCGACCATCGCCTTGAAGATGCCGTGCCGGTTGCCGACCGCGGGCGCCAGCGTGTCGACGCGCGTCTCTGCGACGAACTGACGCGCCTCGGCCGGGGTCGTGAGGTCGGCCGGCGACGGCGGGGCATCGTGAATCTCGGATCCGCTGCCGATGTCGCCGACCTCCCCTTCGACGAGGATGTCCGGCCGGATGGACTTCAAGGCTTCGACGGCCTCTCGGGTCTGCCGAATGTTGTCCGCGATCGGCAGGGTCGACCGATCGAACACGACCCAGTCGAATCCCGCCTTCGCGGCTTCGACGGCGCCCGGCAGCGCGTGCGTGTGGTCGGCGTTCAGGAAGACCGGGAAGGCGTATTCCTCGCGCAAGCTCCTGACCAACGCCGCAACCTGACGGACCCCGATGAACGCCCGTTCACCCTCGGACACGCCAACGACGACCGGCACCTTTCGCTCACGGGCGGCCTCGAAGACTGCCTTGAGGCCGAGGAGGTCGGACACATTGAAGTGTCCGACCCCGACTCCATTCGCCTGCGCATGTTCGAGGACTCCACGGAGTGTCGGCACGGATCCCATAATGTCCTCCTCTGCGATCGGCAATCCCCTTTCTTACCTTCTACGCCTGGGGCTCGGTCACTGCGCGACTCCTCAGGGGCCGCCGCTCGCATGATTGTGATGCGACCGGGATGCCAATGGGTCGCTCCGCGATCTCGGGAAGCCGGAAACCGTCCATGTCGTGGAGGAGGAGGACGCCATATCGGTGTTGGGCGCAGGCCCGTCTTCTCTTGCTCCTGCCACCGCGGGCTGCGGAGTGCTCGCGAGACATGAAGGTCGGCGTGGTCTCGGATACGCACTTGCCTCGCTTCGGCGATCGGCTGCCCCCGGGGCTCCGCCGAGGCCTCGGCGAGCAGGGCGTCGAGCTCATTCTGCATCTCGGTGACTTCACCGGTCCGCGGGTTCCTTCTCTCTTCGAGGCCCTGGCTCCACTGGAGGCGGTCGCCGGCAACAACGACCCACCCGCTCTCGTCCGGCGCTTCGGCCGGCGCAAGGTCGTGACGCTCGCCGGCGTGCGGGTTGGCCTGGTCCACGGCGACGGAACGCGCGGCACGACGACGAGCCGGAGCCTGAGCGCCTTCGAGGATGACGAGGTGGACGTCATCTGCTTCGGGCACAGCCACCGCCCGGTCTGCGAGCGGCGCGGCGAGATCTGGCTCGTCAATCCCGGGTCGCCCACGGACAAGCGGACCCAGGCTCGTTACTCGTACGCGGTCCTCGACATCCGGGGCGCCCACGTCGAGGCGCGGCTGGTGTTCTTCGATGGAGACGGGATCGAGCCCCGCGACCGGACGCCACCCGCCCGCGGAGCTCGGGCGGCTCAGTCTTGACCGGAGCTAGCGCGCCTTCAGGCGGGCGCGGGCCTCTTCCAGGTCCGGCACGTTGCTGGACGAGGCGGCCAGGAGCGGCGACTTCGTGACCGCGAGCGCGGCGGCCGCGGCCTCGTTCTCGGTGATCTTCGCCATCACCGCCTCGCGCGCGCGGTTGAAGTACTCGCGGTTGGTGGCCACGAACTCGCGGGATTGCCGGAGCTTCGCGACGTAGCCGTTGATCTCCGGGACCACGTAGCGCGCCACCATGTCCCAACTCCGCATCGTGTTCTCCGGGTTGGCCCAGTCGTGGACGAAGCCGACGACGGTGCCGAAGCCGCCGGAGATGTCGAGGACCGACTTGATCCGCTCGACGAGATCGTCCGGGGTCCCGATCGTGGCGACGGCGCCGGGGGCGAACGCGGTCTTGTCCACCGCCTCGTCGGCGCTCTTGAAGGCCCGCGCGCCGGGCCGCTGCAGGGTGGCGGTGATGTACTCGTTGTTGTGCCGCAGCAGACCGTCGCGGGCCTCGGCGCGGGCTCGGTCGCGGGTCTCGGCGATGTGCCAGCTCAGCAGCACCCGCCAGTTCTTGCGGTCGACGGTCTGGCCGTGCTTGGCCGCCGCGTCCTCCGCGAAGCTCCACTGCGTCGGCAGCGCGTTCAGGCCTTCCTCCGACAGCGACCCGATCGAGATGATGCCGATGCCGTGCTTTCCCGCCAGGGTCATGCCCGAAGGGCTGATCTGGGAGGCGACCGCGCAGGGCATCTCCTCCTGCAGCGGCAGCAGCTGCAGCGCGGCGTCCTGGAGCTCGAACCAGTCGGACTTGACGGTCAGGCGCTCGCCCCGGAACAGCCGGCGGATGACGCCGATGGCCTCGTCCTGCCGGTCGCGGAGGAGCATCGGATCGATCCCGAGGGTGTGGGCGTCCGAGGCGAGCGCCCCCGGCCCGGAGCCGAAGATCGCGCGCCCGCCGGTCATGTGATCGAGCTGGACCATCCGTTGCGCGACGTTGAACGGGTGATGATAGGGCAGGGAGACGACACCGGTCGCGAGCTTGATGCGCTTCGAGCGCTCGCCCGCCGCGGCGAGGAACATCTCGGGCGAGGCGATCATCTCCCAGCCGCTGGAGTGGTGCTCCCCGCACCAGAATTCCTCGTACCCGAGCTTGTCGAGATGCTCCACGAGGTCGAGGTCGCGGCGGAACTGCAGCATCGGGTGCTCGCCGATCGGATGGTGGGGGGCGAGGAAGGCCCCGAAGTTCAGACGTGGCATGAACAGATCTCCTGGTTGGTGATGATGGGCTTCCGACCGCACCCCGACCGGGCCGGCCCTTCTCTTCCGTCCCAAGGTTACCATCGCTCGACGCGGCTCGGCCATGCCGTCGCGGCCGCGCGTTCTGCGGTATAGTCGGCGGCGGGCCACCGGCCGGGCGCTCGCGCGAGCGGCCGGCAATCCCGAGGCCCC
>DASQIK010000065.1:0-82499 GCA_035631615.1 Candidatus Dormiibacterota bacterium
GAGCGGCAGGTTGCGCTCGGCCGGTTCGTCGAGTACTACAACGACGTGCGCCCTCACCTGGGCCTCGGCGGACAGACACCTCGTCAGCGGCTTCTGCTGAAGTTGGCCGCGTGACTGATACCAACGTCTTGGGGGACTACACCTAGGCAGCCTTGCCCGCGGCGATGATCGGCATCGTCGGGGTCGTGGCGCCCGGACCCGGCTCGAGGGTGAGCGCCACCGTCACGCCATCGCCCAGCGAGGCGTGCGGCGTCGCGAACCATGCGGACCCGCCCGGGCCGACGGTGAAGCCGCCGATCGGCACCGGCGCGCCTGCGGACCCGATGAGCCAGGCCTCGTAGACCTGGGCGCCGGACGTCGGGGTCAGCTCGTGCATGACAAGCGCGACGCGGCCATCGGCACCGACGGCCGCGATGCCCGATGGCCCGGTGCCGGCGCTGCTCTTGAGCACGGCGAGCTGCGCGCCCGGCTGCGCCGCCTGGTCGAGCACGGCGGCGACACCGTTGCGGTAGGTCGACAGGTCGCCGATCTGGTCCCGCAGCTGGAGATTCCAGACCCCCAGCACCACGACGGCGAGAGCCGCTGCTAGGCCGGCGGCGGCCCACAGCGGGCGCCGGAACCAGGGCGCTGCGGGGCTGCCGGCGCGGGGGATGTCGATCGCGACTGGCGTCCGCGGCTGCATCGGCGCCGGGGCTGGGCGGCGCCTGGCACCGGCGCGCTGCTGCGCCTCGGCGGCGGCACGGATCCGTGCGCCGAGGTCCCCCGGCGGCTGAACGACATCGACCGTCTCGAGCAGCGCGGGCGGGACCGAACCGAGCTCGTCGAACTCGCCGTGGGCCTCCGGGCAACCTGCCAGGTGCTCGCGGACCGCAGCGGTGTCGGCCGGCTCGAGCGCGCCGAGGACGAACGCCGCGGCGAGCTCGGTCGCGTCCGCGCAGTGCAGCCCGCCGACGAGATGATCAGCCACGATCCACCCCGATCGCGAGCATGGCGGCTCGAAGGCCCTGGAGGCCGAGGCGGAGCCGGCCCTTCACGGTTCCGAGCGGGACGCCCGTCCGCTCCGCGATCTCGGTCTGGGTCAACCCGTTGAAGTAGGCGAGCTCGATCGCCTCGCGCTGGACCTCGGAGATGCGGCCGAGCGCCGCCTGGATCGCGGCGCGGTCGAGGCCGTCGGAGACCGCTGCCCACGTGTCGGGCACGACCAGCGGCTCGGGCAGCCCGGACTCGGCGTCGGGCAGCTCGCTCGTCGGGCGGCGTCGCCGGATCGCATCGATCGCCCGATGGTGGACGATCGAGAGGAGCCACGTCCTGACCGTTCCGCGGCCATCGACATACCGCGCGGCGTTGCGCCACGCCCCCAGGAACGACTCCTGGACGACGTCTTCGGCTGCCGCGCGATCTCCGGTGATGCGGAGTGCAATCGAGAAGGCCATCGCTCCGTACTGCTCATACAGCTGATCGAGCGCCCCGAGATCGCCACCTGCGAGGCGGTTCATCGTCTCCCGATCGATCCGGTCTGCGTCGGGGCCGGCCCCGGGGCGCGCCACGACGTCCGGCTCGCTCATCGGGGTGTTCGCAGCTTGCGCGGGTTCGGTTCAAACCGGACGCAACGGCGGTTCCGCACGCGGCGAGTGTACCGAGCACCCGGATCGCCACCGATCGACGAATCGGCGAATGATCCGCCGCCGGATTGCCCGCGTAGCAGGGGCGAGGACGGGCGCCAATGCCCCGTTCGACGAAAACCAGTCCTCGGCCCGCTGCCGGACCCTGACGCGTCGGTTCGGCTGGCCATGCCGTGAATTGGCCCTGGAGGGGAAGCGATGCAACGGCCTTCACTACGCACCGGGGGACTGCTCGGCGCAGCCGCCCTCATCCTGGCGATCGGTGGCGCGCCGCTCCTGGTGTCCGGAGCGGATCACATCGACGCCCCCGCGCTCGGCCACACGTCCAGTGGGTCGAGCGTGGACCTGCTCTCGACCCATGGGGATCGGGACATCAACGACGTCTACGTCTTCAACGACGCGGCCAGGACCCGGACCGTGTTCGCGATGACGACCAACCCCGCCGTCAACGTTCCGACCGTCGATGCCATGGTGAACTTCGGGACCAATGTCCGGTACGTGATCAACGTCGATCGCACCGGCGACGCGGTCCAGGATCTCGCCTTCGTCTGGCGCTTCGGCGCTGCCGGCCCGAACGGCCAGCCGTACTCGGTCTGGCGCTACACGGGTGCCAACGCCCGCAGCCTCGCGCACGGCGTCCAGATCGGCTCCGGGTGGACCAGCGGCACGGGGATCGGCACCGCCAGGGGCAACGCGAAGGTCTTCGCGGGCGTCCGGGCGGATCCGTTCTTCTTCGATCTGCTCGGCTTCCTCGGGACCGTCCTGCACGTCGGAAGCGCGCAGCTCGGCAACTGCGGGTCGTCCAACTGCGACTTCTTCGCTCCGCTGAACACGAACGCCATGGTCCTCGAGGTGCCGAACGATTCGATCGGCGCCACGAACATCGGCGTGTGGGGCACCACCTCCTACTGGGAGAGCGGCGCCTGGCACCAGGCCGACCAGATGGGTCGACCGGCCATCAACACCGTGTTCAACAACAAGTACGTCGCGGGCGCCAATGTCGGCGCACAGAAGGACCTGTTCAACACGACGCCGCCCTCGCAGCAGAACTCGCCGTCGCTGCCGTTCCACGGCAACATCGTCGGGACGCTCGAGAACATCAACGGCCTCCTCGGCACGGGCTGCGCGGACTACAACGCGACCACGGCCAACGCGATCGCCAACTTCCTCCTGCCCGACGTGTTGACCTACAAGGTCGGCTCGAAGGCGGACGGAACGGTGTTCAACGGCCGTGCGCTGTCGGATGACGTCATCGACGCCGAGCTCGGCGTGACCACGAATGGCTGCGTCACGAGCGACAACGCCAACGCCTCCGGCCACACGTACCTGTCCTCGTTCCCGTACCTCGGCGTCCCGAACTGACGCCACGCCCCTGGGGGAGTGCCGGACCCCGGCCTCCCCGCAGGGGCATCCGATCTCCTGCCCACGTACCGCTCAACCCTGAGGTCCAGAGCGCACCGATGACCGCAATCACCGCACCCCAGCTGCCCCGACCCAGACTCCGCCGCATCCGGCCCGTCCTCGTCGTCGGCGCCGCGATCGCGATCGTCGCCGGCTCCTACGCCTGGTCCGCGCTCCATCCCGCCCCGGCGGCCCATCCGGTCACCCAGGCGATCGCGCCCGAGCAGCCGGCGCTGACCGGCCCGGGCGACGCGCCGACCGGCGGCAGCGCCGGCATCGCGGCGATCGATCACGCGATCAGGCAGTGGTCGGTCAACCTTGGTCGCAACGCGAAGGACTTCCTCTCCGCGACCTACATCGCGACGCTGTACGAGGCGCGCGGGCGGCTCACCGGCGACATCGGCGACTACAGCCGAGCCCAGAGCGCCATCGTGCAGGCCCTCGCCGTCGTGCCCGACTACGCCACCGCGCTGGTGCTGCAGGCACGGTTGCGCCAGACGCTCCATGACTTCCCCGGCGCCCTCGCGGCAGCACAGGCGATCCTCAAGAAGGATCCGACCGTCGTGCAGGCCCTCGCGACCCAGGGCGACGCCCAGCTCGAGCTCGGCGACGTCAGGGACGCCGCGGCGAGCTTCGCCTCGCTCGAGAAGACGGCCCCCGGGCCTGCCGTGACCGCCCGGCTCTCGCGCCTGGCCTTCATCCAGGGCGATACCGCGACGTCGATCGCCCTCGCTGCCCGCGCGTGGACAGAGGCCACGGCGGCCGGTGAGACCGGCGCGACCCTTGGCTGGTATGCCTACCTCGCCGGCATGACCTCGATCAACACCGGCGCGCCCGATGCCGCCGCGACCTGGTTCCAGCGCGCGCTGGCGGTCTGGCCGGACAGCTACCTCGCCCTGGCGGGCGAAGCGCGGGCGCAGGCGGCGCTCGGCCACGTCGACGCTGCCATCGACGGCTACAACCGGGCCATCGCGATCGCGCCCCAGCCCGACGCGCTGACGGCGCTCGGCGACCTGTATGCCCTCCGCGGCGATGCGAAGCTCGCGGCGAACCAGTACGCCACGGTCGAGGCGATCGGCCACCTGGCCGCGATCAACCAGCAGGTCTACAACCGCCAGCTCGTCCTGTTCTCGGTCAACCACGATCGCGACCTCGCGTCGGCGCTCACCCTCGCGGAGCAGGAGCTCGCGGTGCGGAAGGACGTGTACGGCTACGACGCAGACGCGTGGGCGCTGCTCGCGAACGGGCGAGCGGCGGACGCGGAAGCGGCGATGACCACGGCCCTCGCCTTCGGGACGCGCGATCCGCTGCTCCTGTACCACGCGGGCGAGATCCAGCTGGCGCTCGGCAACAAGGCGGCGGCACGCGACCTGCTGACCCAGGCGCTCGCCATCGCCGGTGGCCTCGACCCGCTGGCGGCGTCGAAGGCGACCGCGTCGCTGGCCTCGCTCGAGGCGGCCCGATGAGCCGTCGTCTCGTGCGCAGGCTCGTCGGGACGGCTGCCGCGCTGGCGCTGGCCATCCTCGTCCCGGCGATCGCGCTCGCGCATCCACTCGGCAACTTCACGATCAACCACTTTGCGGGTATCCGGATCGGACCGGATCGAATCTCGCTGGACGTGGTCATCGACCGCGCCGAGATCCCCGCGTTCCAGGAGCAGCAGCTGCTCGACACGAACGGCGATGGCACGCTGTCTGCGGCCGAGATCGATGCCGCGCGCGCGCCGGAGTGCACGACCCTCGCCGCCGATCTCGTCCTGACCGTCGATGGTCAGGCCATCACCACGACCCTGGTCGCGGCCGGCCTGTCGCTGCCGCCGGGCGCCGGCGGGCTGTCGACGATGCGCCTGGTGTGCGAGTACGAGGCGGCGCTCGCCTCCCCGATCGCGGCGGGCGCGACCGTCGCGTTCCAGGATCGCTCGTTCGCCCAGCGGATCGGCTGGCGCGAGATCGTCGTCCTCGGGGACGGCGTCCAGATCGGCGGGCAGGCGTCGGGGGCGCCGGCCCACGCCGAGGGCGTGTCGGCGAGGCTGACCAGTTATCCGAAGGACCTGCTGACGACACCGCTCGGCGTGCGGTCCACCTCCGTCGCCGTTGCTCCCGGCGGCTCCCCGCTCCCGCCGTGGACCGCGCCCGATGCCCAACCGCTCGCGGGCGCCACGTCGGCCAGCCGGGCGCTCGCACAGAACGGCGTCTCGGTGGTGCCCGGCGGGATCACGGACAACCTCGCGGCCCTCGTGGGCGTGCAGGACCTCAATCCGCTCGCGATCCTGGTCTCGCTCGCGATCGCCTTCGGGCTCGGCATCGTCCACGCCGTGTCGCCCGGTCACGGCAAGACGATCATGGCGGCCTACCTGGTGGGGGCGAAGGGCTCGAGCCGGCAGGCAGTCGGCCTCGGGCTTGCGGTGACGATCTCGCACACGCTGGGCGTGCTGGTGTTGGCCGGGATCACCCTCGCCGCGTCGAGCATCCTGCCGCCGGAGCGTCTGTACCCCATCCTCGGCGCCACGTCCGGGGCGCTGGTGATCCTGATCGGCGTGTCCCTGCTGTGGAACCGGCTCCGGGCAGTCCGTCGAACGCGCGCTGCCGCGTCGGCGTCGGGAGCCCTGGACCACCGCGCTCCCGGGCCACGGCCGCACATCGGCCCGGTCAACGGCGGGCATGCGCCCGATCACGGCGACGGGCACGGTCATTCGCATCCCCACCCGCACCCGCACGGGCCGCTGCCCGGCGAGACGACGATTTCGTGGCGTGGCCTGATCGCCCTTGGGCTGTCGGGCGGGCTCGTCCCGTCGGCCTCGGCCCTGATCCTCCTGCTCGGATCCATCGCGGCGGGCCGGGTCGGCTACGGGCTGGTGCTGGTGCTCGGCTTCGGGCTCGGGATGGCGTTCGTGCTGGCCGGCATCGGCCTGCTGCTCGTCCACGCGCGCCGGCTCGTCGAGCGGCGGCCGTCGATCGGCTCGCTCGGCCGGATCGTCGTCCCGGTGCAGCTGGCGACCGCGTCGCTGGTGGTGGTGCTCGGCATCGTCCTCACGGGCCAGGCGCTGACCCAGGTCGTGCTCTAGGCGGCTCCCGCCAGACCAACGCCAGCACCACTGCGATCACCTCGGCCGCCACGACGTCGATCGGCCGGGCCGAGTCGACGACCCGGAACCGGGCCGGCTCGGCGCCTGCGAGGGCCAGGAAGCCCGCCCTGACCCGCTCGTGAAATGCGAGGTCGAAGAACGCCTCGAACCGGTTGCGCGAGGCTCCGGTCTTCCGACCAAGTCCGATCGCCGGCGGGACGTCGAGGAGCACGGTCAGGTCCGGGTCGAGGCCGCCGATGGCGAGCGCAGCGAGCGCCCTGAGCTCCTCGATCGGGAGTCCCGCGCCGTAGCCCTGGTAAGCCAGGGTCGAGTCGGTGAACCGCGCGCAGAGCACGATCGCCCCGCGCTCCAGCGCCGGCCGAATGACCTCGGACACCAGCTGCGCCCGCGCCGCGTTGAACAGCAGGGCGTCCGCGCGCGGGTCGATGGGTGGCTCGCCCTCATCGCCGGCCCGTGACAGCAGGATCGACCGGATCCGCTCCCCGAGCCGCGTCCCGCCGGGCTCGCGCGTGGAGACGACCTCGCGGCCGCCCCGTTCCAGCTCGGCGACGAGCCGCTTTGCGATGACGGTCTTCCCAGCACCCTCCGGCCCCTCGAGCGTGATGAACCGTCCGCGCATCGCCGGAGTGTATTGCGGTACGCTCCCGGCCCCGACATGAAGGACCTTACCGACCGCGCCCTGGATACGGCCGCGCAGCTCGGCGCGACCTACGCCGACGTGCGCGTCATTCGCCGCCGCGACGAGTCGATCGCCGTCAAGAGCGGCCGCGTCGAAGGCGTCGCGATGGGCGAGAGCGACGGCTTCGGAGTCCGCGTCCTCGTCGACGGCGCATGGGGCTTCGCCGCATCGGACACGCTCGAGCTGGACGAGGCCGACCGCGTCGGCGCGCTGGCGGTTCGCATCGCGAAGGCGTCCGCGACGGCTCTGCGAAACCGGGTGGCGCTCGATGCGCGCCCCGTCGCGAACGGGACCTTCGAGACGCCTGTTGCGGAAGACCCGTTCACGATCCCCCTCGAGGCCAAGATCTCCGATCTCGTCGACGCCGACCGCGCGGCGGGTCGCGTCAAGGGCGTCTCGTTCACGGAATCGATGTACGCCGCCCACCGCGAGTGGAAGACCTTCGCGGCCACGGACGGCAGCTTCACGGAGCAGACGATCACGCAGGTCGGCGCCGCCGTCGAGGCCAATGCCATCGAGGGCGACGAGCACCAGCGTCGGAGCTACCCCGACTCCGGCGGCGGTTACCAGGCAGGCGGCTACGAGTACGTCCGGAGCCTGGACCTGCTCGGCCACGCCGAGGAGGTCGGCGAGGAAGCGGTCGCGCTGCTGTCCGCGCCCCAGTGTCCGCCGGGGACCCGGACGCTCGTGCTCGATCCCTCGATGCTGTACCTCCAGCTCCACGAGAGCTGCGGCCACCCGACCGAGCTCGACCGGGTCTTCGGCACCGAGGCGTCGTACGCCGGCACGAGCTTCCTCACGCCGGACAAGCTCGACGAAGGATTCATGTACGGCTCGGAGCTGGTGACGATCGTCGCCGACGCGACCGCACCGGGCGGTCTTGGGACGTTCGGCTGGGACGACGAGGGCGTGGCTGCGCAGGCCGTGCCGCTGATCCAGAACGGGAAGTTCGTCGGGTACCAGTCCAGCCGCGAGACGGCGCCGCGGGTCGGCCGGCAGTCGAGCGGTGGCATGCGCGCCGACGGCTGGAACCGGATCCCCCTGATCCGGATGACCAACGTGAACATGTTGCCCGTGCCCGGCATGAGCCTCGCCGAGATCGTCGCCGACACCGACGACGGCCTGTACCTCGCCAACAACCGGAGCTGGTCGATCGACGACCGCCGCCTGAACTTCCAGTTCGCCACCGAGGTCGCCTACGAGATCAAGGGTGGCAGGAAGGGCCGGCTCCTGAAGAACTGCACGTACACCGGCATCACCTACGAGTTCTGGCGCTCGTGCGACGCCGTCGGCGACGAGCGGAGCTTCGTGATGCTGGGAACCCCGAACTGCGGCAAGGGCGAGCCCTCGCAGACGGCGCGGGTCGGGCATGCCGTGCCGGGCGCGCGCTTCCGCAACGTCCAGGTGGGGGTTGGCAAGTGGTAACCGCGCGCGAGCCCGAGTCCGCACTGGCCCTCGCCGAGGACGTCTTGGCGCGTGCGCTGCGGGTCGGGGCCACCGAGGCCGAGGTGCTCGTCGTCGCCGGCGATTCCGCGCTGACCCGGTTCGCCAACAGCGAGATCCACCAGAACGTCGCCGAGCGGAGCGTCACGATCAACCTGCGCCACGTCGTGGGGCGGCGGATCGCGGTCGTCTCGACCGGCAAGGTCGACCCCGACGGCCTGCGGACCCTCGTCCACCGCGCCGCCGCGATCGCCCGCAGCTGCGAGGAGCTCGAGGACTGGTCCGGGCTCCCGGGCCCGATCATCGGCACGGGCGCCGTCACCGGAAGGACGGCCTCGACCTGGGCGGACGGCACTGCCGAAGCGACGCCGGAGTTCCGCGCCGAGGGGGTCCGTGCGGTCATCGCCGCCGCCGACGCCGCGGGGGTCATGGCGTACGGCGCCTTCTCGAACGACGCCGAGGCGATCGCGGTCGCGAACTCGGCGGGCATCCGCGCAGCCGAGGGCCGCACGTCGGCGCAGCTCCTGACCGTGCAGATGTCGCCGGACGGCGGCACCGGGTACGCGGAATCCGTGAGCATGAACGCCACCACCATCGACGCCGGGGCAATCGGGCGCGAGGCCGCCACGAAGGCGCGCGCCAGCGATCGGCCGGTCACGGTCCCCGCGGGCGACTACCCGGTCGTGCTCGAGGAGTACGCCGTCGTCGACATCACCGATCAGCTCGGCTATGTGGGCTTCAACGCGCTGTCGGTCCAGGAGGGTCGCTCCTTCGCCGAACCGGGCCGGCGGATCGGATCGAACCTGGTGACGATCGTGGACGACGGATCTGACCAGCACGGATTGCCGATGTCGTTCGACTACGAAGGCGTCCCGAAGCAACGCGTGACCCTCGTCGAGGGCGGCATCTGCCGCGATGTGGTGTACGACTCGCAGACCGCCGCGCGAGGCGGCCGCGCGTCGACCGGGCACGGCCTGCCGGCGCCAAACCCCTGGGGACCTTTCCCCCTGAACGCGGTGATGTCCGCGGGTACGACATCGCGCGAGGAGCTCATCGGCGGGCTCGAGCGGGGCCTGCTGGTGACGCGCTTCCACTACACGAACGTCGTCCACCCGAAGCTGGCGATCATCACCGGCATGACCCGCGACGGGACGTTCCTCGTCGAGGGCGGCAAGATCGTCGGGCCGGTCCGCAACCTGCGGTACACGCAGTCCTACCTCGACGCGCTGGCAGGGGTCAGTGCCGTCTCCGTCGAGCGCAAGACCGTGCGCGGCTTCCTCGGCGCCGCGGTCGTGCCGGCCCTCCGCATCGACGGCTGGACCTTCACCGGCGTCACCGAGTTCTGATCCTTCGCGGCGCTGGCCCCCGGCCACGGGCCTCGGCCGGAGGCCGGTGCGGCTGTCGCTGGCGTATTCCGCGCCCCCGCGGAACGCCCAGCGTTCCATCGAGCGAATCTTGGCGAGTCGCACCGCCGATCAGTGCGGTTCCGACGCGAACTGGGGCGCCGAACGATCCAATCCACCCGGGCTCGGGCCGGAACTGGGCCTTGATCACTCCGGATGGAACGCCAGACGTTCCAGTGCGGACTAAGCGACCGTGAAGCGCCGCCGGGCATGATCGAACAATGGGACGGAGATCGACGCAGCGGCAGGAAGCGGATGCCCTCACCAGGCGCGTGCGCTTCGAGATGGGCCACGAGATCCGTGACGCTCGCGTATCCGCCGGCGCGAGCCTTCGATCGGCGGCGGCGCGCGTCGGCATGTCGCACGCTCAGTTCGGGCGGATCGAACGAGCTGCCCTCGCGGACCTGTCCGTCGATCAGCTGAGCCGTGGCTGTTCCGCCGTGGGGCTTCGGCTGATCGTGCGGGCAGCTCCGGGCGGTGACCCGGCGCTGGACGCGGGGCAGCTCGCACTGCTCGAGCGGTTCCGCCGGCGGCTGCCGCCAGGCGTGTCCATGGCCACGGAGGTGCCGCTGCCGATTCCGGGCGACCAACGGGCGTGGGACGGACTGATCCGGATCGACGACGTCAGGATCGGCGTCGAGGCCGAGGCGCGCATCCGGGATGCGCAGGCCGTGGATCGGCGATGCGCCCTCAAGCGGCGGGACGGTGGCGTCGATGTCGTGATCCTGCTCGTTGCCGACACCGCTTCGAACCGACGGATGCTGGCAATGCATCGCGAAGCGCTCCGATCGAGCTTCCCGCTCGATACGCGGCAGGTCCTCGCTGCCCTGCGGATCGGACGCGCTCCGCCCGGGAGCGGGGTCGTGGTTCTGTAGAGGAAAGGCCGTGCCGCTCGGTACGCTGTAGGCCATGACCGTTCAGGCGCGGCTCGCGTACCCGTTCGACCCGGCGGAGCAGCGCCGCATCAAGCGGCTGTGGGTCCGCCACTCGATCGCCGAGGACCGGCGCGACATCGACGGGCTGATCGCGACCCTCGCTCCCGAGTGCGTGTATGAGATCGTGGGCACTTGCCTGCGCTGGGAGGGCCACGCCGGCGCCAGGGCGTTCTACGCGGAGCTGTTCGCCGCGTTCCCGGACAACCGGTTCTCGCTCACCGACATCGTGATCGGGCCGCAGGGCGTGTTCGAGGCGGTCGTCCTCGAGGCGACCCACGCCGGCCCGTTTGCCGGCCTGCAACCGACGGGCA
Organism: Candidatus Dormiibacterota bacterium; assembly: GCA_035631615.1. GTDB lineage: Bacteria > Chloroflexota > Limnocylindria > Limnocylindrales > CSP1-4 > UBA5189. Next base: position 10,880 of record DASQIK010000065.1, read on the forward strand.
AACCCGTCCGCCTGGAGCTCGCGATCCTGTTCCCGTGGGATCCGGCGAGCCGTCGCTTCAGGGGCGAGCAGATCTTCATCGACCGGCAGGCGCTGATCGGCGGCTGAGGCGGCGCCGCAGCGGCTGAGCCGGCGCCGCGGCGGCTGAGGCGGCGCCGCGGCGGCTGAGGCGGCGCGCCACCGGCTGAGCCCCGCGCCCATCACTGCGCCGGGGCACCGCCCGGCGAGAACTACCTCCAGGGGCTCTTGGCGGGATCCGGATACAGGCGGACGCGACGGTACGGCTCGCGGCCACGGGAGCGCGAGACGAGATTGGCCCGCTCGGCCATCTGGTGCTGCAGGCGTCGGATGTAGGCGTTCTGGGGCGAGAGCTCGATCGCCTCCGCGCGATTGATCACGAGCCCGATCGCCTCCTCGGTCTCCCGCAGCGCGGCGTCGCGCGGGTCGACCTCGAGGGCGAAGATGGAGGTCAGCGAGGACTGCATCTGCGGGATGGTGTTGGTCTTCAGGACGTAGATCGGCATGGCGCGCTCCTCGGCCTCGCGCACCATCGGCGTCTTCTGCCTGTACTCGCTGCGGATGGTCATGACGACGTCGGCCTCGTCGACGTCGCGCGCGACGATGACCGGCAGCTGGAGCTCGCGGATCGCCTGCTCCAGTCGCTTGCGGCTGATGCCCTGGGGCAGGACGCGCAGGGTCGGCAGGCCTTCGGGCTCGAGCACGCGGATCCCGGGCATGCCGTCCTCGGCCGCGCCCTCGATCGCGCGGTCCATGAGCGCCTCGTCGTCGTTGTCGTCGACATCATCGGCGATGGCAGCCGCGTTGACGGGGCCGGTTCCCTCCTCGGCCTTGAGCGTGCTGATCGCCCTGGTGGCCGATTCGCGCCAGGCGCGCTGGCGGTCCAGCTCGCGGGCGTCACGCGCCCGGGTGTCTGGCGGTGGCGGCGTCCCCCGCTCGAGCGGCCCACGGTCGGCGATCTCGCCGGCGACGAACGGCGCCTCGGGCCGCGAACCTGGACCTGCCGCCTGCCCGGCGGCCGCGGCTAATGAGCCGGAGGGCGAGCGACCCGGCCGCCACGAACCCGATGCGCCCGGCCGAAATCCGGGCCGTCCGCCACGCTCCCCGCCCGGCAGGAACGCGGACCCGGTGCCGCCGCGAAAGCTGGCGTCGCGCCGCCATCCGGGCTCCGTGCCCCACGAGCTGCCCTGCCCGATGAGCCCGGAGAACCGATCCGGCGCGATCTGCTCGCGCGGGGAGGGCCGCGGCCGCGACTGCGAGCGGTGGACGCCCTCGTCGTCGCGCCAGCGCAGCTCGGGCGAGACGGCATCGCCGCGCAGCATCGAGTCGACCGTGTCGGCCACGTCGGCGTGGACGAGCACGCGCTCGCGATCCTGGATCTCGATCACGACGTCGAACGTCGGCGGCGCCTTGCGCTCGAGCACGCTCTTCTGCGTTCGGCGTCGACGCGCCTCCTCGTCGCCGAGGGTCACGCTCTGGATCCCGCCGATGAGGTCGGACAGGGTCGGGTTGAGCATCAGGTTGTCGAGCGTGTTGCCGTGCGCGGTCCCGATCAGCTGGACGCCCCGCTCGGCGATCGTGCGCGCGGCCTGGGCCTCCAGCTCCGTCCCGATCTCGTCGATGACGATGACCTGGGGCATGTGGTTCTCGACGGCCTCGATCATCACCTCGTGCTGCGCCGACGGCGTGCGCACCTGCATCCGCCGTGCCTTGCCGATGGCGGGATGCGGGATGTCGCCGTCGCCGGCGATCTCGTTCGACGTGTCGACCACGACGACCCGCTTGTCGAGGTCGTCGGCGAGCACGCGCGCGGCCTCGCGCAGCATCGTCGTCTTGCCGATGCCCGGCCGGCCCATGATCAGGAGCGACTTCCCGGTCTCGACGAAGTCCGCGATGATCTCGATCGTCCCGTACACGGCACGCCCGATCCGGCACGTCAGCCCGACGATCTTGCCGTTGCGATTGCGGATCGCGCTGATCCGGTGCAGCGTCCGTTCGATCCCGGCGCGGTTGTCGTCGCCGAAGCTGCCGATGTGGTCGACGACGTAGGCGATGTCGGCCTCCGCGACCTCACGGTCGAGCAGCGCGACCTCCGAGTCCGGGTAGCGCGCCTCCGGCCGGCGCCCGAGGTCCATCACGACCTCGATGAGCTGCTCCTTGTCGGCCAGCGCGTCGATGGCCGCAACGAGCTCCGGTGGGAGGGCCGCCAGAAGCACGCCGAGGTCGTCGGTCGCTGCACGACGCTCCGCGCCGTCTCGTGCCGCGGCCGCACGCTCACGAGCCACGCGTGACCTCCAGGTGGCGAACGGCGGCGGGGACGAGGCCCGGTTCTGCGACCCGCACGAGGGTCTCCTTCATGAGCAGCGTGACCGTTGCGATCTCTCCGAAGCCCTGCTCCTCGAGTCGACGATCGGCCGGCGCCTCGTAGGTTCGCACGGGCGCGAGGACGCCGTGATTCGGCTGGCTCCCGCCACTGCGTTGTGCCTGTCCGGCAATCACGCCGAGCCCGAACTCGACGAGCTGGCCGAGATCGGCCTCCGGCCTCCCGACGAGCCGCAGGTAATGGGGCTGGTCCTCGTGGGCGACCCCGGTCTGGACGAACCCGTCGAGATGGACCCCATCGGCGCCGTCCTGGACGAAGCCGTCGAGGTCGGCGAACCGCAGGATCGGCGCGAGCGAGCTCCGCGGCACGCGCCAGTTCGAGCCCTGGCGCTCCCAGTCCGGGATGCGGAAGCCTTCGAGGCGCTGGACCGGCGGCGGCGTGACCGACCCGTAGAGCTGCATCAGCGCCGGCGCGTCGACGGGGCGCGCCTGCCGGATCCGGGCGGCCGCGGCGCGGTCGTCCGCCCATGGCGCGGGGAGCGGCTGGTCGGGCGGCCGATACATGACCCGCTCCTCACCGTAGCGCGCGAAGCCGGCCTGCATGAACAGCTCGACGTTGTCATCGGCATCCGCGCAGGCGACGTGGAACCGGACCGCGCCACGCTTCTGGCCTTCGCGCAGGATCTGCTGCACGAGGCGGAAGCGGACCTCGCCGGGGCCGTGCAGGCGCGACGGATCAGACGGGCCGATCGCGTCGAGCTCGACGATCGTCCACTCGTCGCGCCAGCTCTCGCGCTCGACACGGACCAGCCCCGATACATGCCTGTCGAGCTCGTAGACGAACAGCAGGTCGTGCGGCCGGAAGGCGACGAGGGGCAGCCGGAACAGGCTGAACACGCCGATCGGCGGCCCGTTGACGGGCAGGCCCAGCGTGCGCGACCCGGAGCCCTCGGTCTGGGCGATCCGTGACAGCTCGCCGAGCGCCGGCAGGTCGGTCAGGCGCGCGGCGCGAACCTTGCCCGATGGCCGGCCCTTCTGGCCGTCGATCACATCGCGGGCCATCCGGCTCACCTCGGCAGGCCGGCCCGACGCGTCGGGTGGTGGCGCCGGCCGGAGCCCTCGCCCGGGTCGTCGTGCTCCGCGGCCATCGTGGCGATCAGCCGGTGGAAGCGCGGCTCGCCGGCGAGCTCCGGGTGGAACGCGGTCGCCAGGATGTTCCGCTCGCGGACCGCGACGATCCGCCCGTCCTCGAGCCTGGCGAGGACGTCGACGCCGGGCCCGACGCGCTCGATGATCGGCGCCCGGATGAACACCGCGTGGACGGGCTGGTCGCCGACGATCGGGACGTTGAGCTCGCCCTCGAACGAGTCCAGCTGCCGCCCAAATGCGTTTCGTCGCACGGTCACGTCGAGCAGGGGCAGGACCGGCTCGTCGCCGTCGGCGATCTCGCGCGACAGCACGATCATCCCGGCGCACGTGCCGAACAGCGGCGCACCCGTCCGCGCAAACTCGAGCAGCGGCTCGCGCAACCCCCATCGGTCGATGAGGCGCCGCATCGTGGTCGACTCGCCGCCAGGCAGGATGAGCCCGCTCAGCCCCTCGAGATGCGCGGGCAGTCGAACCTCGACCGCTGCCACCCCAATCTGCTCGAGCATCTCCACGTGCTCGGCAAAGTCCCCCTGCAAAGCAAGGACCCCGATCTTCATGGGATCTCGGCAGGGGAGACGGGTGACGCGTCGGGGTCGCCGCCGCCCGCAGCGACGGTCGCACACGAAGTGGGCGTGGGTCGCGAGGACGGCGGACGACGCCAGGCGACAGGACCCGTCGCCAATGACGTGTTCATGACGAGCGCGCGCTCGCGCGCTACCAGCCTCGAACGGCCAGGCGCTCGCCCTCTGGGATCTGCTCCATCGCAATGCCACGCATCGGTGCGCCGAGGCCGCGGCTGACGTCGGCCAGGATCTTGGCATCGTCGAAGTGGGTCGTCGCCTGGACGATCGCGTTGGCCATCCGCGCCGGATCCTCGCTCTTGAAGATGCCCGATCCGACGAACACGCCCTCGGCGCCGAGCTGCATGACCAGCGCCGCATCGGCCGGGGTCGAGATGCCGCCGGCGACGAAGTTGACGACCGGCAGCCTGCCGTTCGCCGCGACGTCCTTCACGAGGTCGTACGGGGCCTGCAGCTCCTTCGCGGCAACGAACAGCTCGTCCTCGCGCATGCCCTGGAGGCGGCGGATCTCCGAGAGGACGGACCGCAGCTGCGTGACCGCGGACACGACGTTGCCGGTCCCCGCCTCGCCCTTGGTCCGGATCATCGCCGCACCCTCGTTGATCCGTCGCAGGGCTTCCCCGAGGTTCCGGCAGCCGCACACGAACGGGACCTTGAAGGCGTGCTTGTCGATGTGGTTGGCCTCGTCGGCCGGGGTGAGGACCTCGGACTCGTCGATGTAGTCGACGCCGAGCGCCTCGAGGATCTGGGCCTCGACGAAGTGGCCGATGCGGGCCTTGGCCATCACGGGGATCGAGACCGCGTCCATGATCGACTGGATCATCGCGGGATCGCTCATCCGGGCGACCCCGCCGGCCGCGCGGATGTCGGCCGGCACGCGCTCGAGGGCCATCACGGCCACGGCGCCAGCGTCCTCGGCGATCTTGGCGTGCTCGGCGGTGACGACGTCCATGATGACGCCGCCCTTGAGCATCTGGGCAAGGCCCTTCTTGGTCGTCCAGGTGGACGTCTCTGGGCTCATGATCGGATGGTCCTCGATTGATCGGCTCGGGCCTGCCGGATGCTCCGGCCGCACGCGCCCGGCGGGATTATCGCATGCCGATTTGGATGCCTCGAGTAGCGCAATGGGCGAGTCGACGTACGGAATCGGTTTCGAGGCCGAGACGCCGGCCGGGGTGGCACGGAGCTCAGCCCCCGCGCAGTCGTCCGATCTCGGCCCGCGCGGCCGCCACCAGCTCCTCGTTCGTGTGCGCGTGGCCCCACAGGCCCCAACCACCGGGCACTGCTTCCGTCAACAGGACCCACGTCCGCGCGCCCAGCGTCGGGTCGCCGGCACTCGTGGCGACGAGCGCGCTCAGCTCCTCGACGACGGCAAGCTGCTTGTCTCGATCGAGAGCGCCGGCGTTCGTGAGCACCTGGACGCGCACGTGTGCGGACGTGCCGGTGACGTCCGAGAGTGCCGCTGCCGGCAACTCGTGCACGAACGCGGCCGTGTTCTCCTTGAACATCGGGATGTCCGGGACGCCCTCGATGCGCATCAACGTGGCGGCCGCGGCCTGTGCGAGCGCGTGTGGATCCGCGAACGTCCCTTCGGGGACATAGATGTCGATCATCGGCATGGCGCGTCTCCTCGAGACTATGCTGCTCGTCATAGCGAAGGATGACTATGACACGCGTCATAGTCAAGGGGAGGACCAAGAGGCCCGTGCCCAGCGATTCGCGGCAGAAGATGATCGAGTCCGCAGCCGTGCTCCTGGCGATGCGCGGCCTGCAGGGCACCGCGTTCAATGACGTCCTCGAGCGGTCGGGGGCGCCGCGCGGCTCCATTTACCACCACTTCCCGCTGGGCAAGGACCAGCTGGTCGATGCCGCAATGGAGCTCGCCGGGGAGCGGGCGCTGCGCGTCCTCGATGCGGTCGCCGGGCGCCCGCCCAGGGAGGTCACGGCGTTCTTCCTGGACATCTGGCGCTCCGTGCTCGAGCGCTCCGGTCTCCGCGCGGGATGCGCCGTGCTGGCCGTCACCGTCGCGACCGATTCCGCGGAACTGCTCGACCGCGCGGCGGCGATCTTCCGCGCCTGGCGGACGCGGCTTGCGGATCTCTACGTCGACGGTGGGATTCCTCTCGATGCTGCCGCACGCCTCGCCGCGACCGTCGTCGCCGCGACCGAGGGGGCCGTCGTCGTCAGCCGGGCGGAGCAGCGCATCGAGCCGTTCGAGCTCGTGGCAGCACAGCTGCTCGAGATCACGCCCTGAGGCGTCCGCCTTAGCGAACGACCGTCCGAACGACCCCCGACATCAGCTTCGTGGCGCGGCGCGCGGTGGTCGGCGAGAGTCGAGAGAGCGCGTCCACGAGATCGAGGACGTCTTTGTCGTCGAGCCCCTCGAGCAGGCCGACCAGGCGCAGGAACGTCTCGTCACCGACCTCGCCGAGCAGGCGCAGGCCGCGCTCGAGCTCACGCGGCTGCAGTCGCGGCACCAGCCCGACCGCCCGGTCGAATAGGCGAACGAAGACGAGGAACGTCCGGAGCCACTCGTGCAGCGCGACGAGCTCGCGGTCCTGCGGGTGGGCGCGCATCTCCGCGGCGGCCTCCTCGCCGGACCGCTCGAGCAGCCCGATGATCGGATCGCCCTCGCGCGTCTTGCGTTCGGCGACCACGCTTCCGAACCAGCGCCAATGGTCGCCGACCGCCTGGTAGGCCACGCCTGCCGGTCCGCGCCGGCCGACCCGCCGAGGCTCCGCGACGCGCTCCACCAGGCCCCACGAGACCGCCTCCGCGAGCGCAAGGCTGGCCGCTCGATGGGACAGGCCCAGCGCCTCGCGAACCTCGCGCTCGGTGAGCGGCGCCTGGCGCGTGAGCAGGTAGGCCTGGACTCGCGCGATGGCCGGCGCGACGCCCCATGCGGCGCCCATCTCGCCCCACGCGTCGGCAAGCCGGATCCGGATCGCCTCGGCGGTGGGTGAAAGGCCGCGCGCATCGTCTGAAGCGCCGGACCTGCCGAGGTCGCGAGCGGCGCTCGTTGCGGTCGTCACGACGTCAGGGTACCTCCGACCGGAACTTGCCACTTGACGTTAGCAGGTTGTTGCCCTAGAAACCTGCTATCGAATGGTAGCCGAAATATCGCCGGGAGCCAAGCCGTTGCCTGACCGATCCCAGTTCATCGGCCGTCTCGCCAGCACCACCCAGATCCTGTTCGCGGTGCTGATCGGGAGCGTGGCCTCGTTCGCCTTTGAGCCGGGCATCGTTCCACGCGGGGCGATCCTCATGGCCATCTTCGCGGTACCAGGCGTTATCGGGCTGATCGGCGTTCGCGCGCACCGCCCGGCCCTGCTCGTCGCGGCCGGGCTGACGAGCGGAGTCGGCTCCCTCGTCGCCTTCTCGGGCGTGACGCTGGTCTTCCTGATTCCGTGCCTCCTGTTCCTCGTTGGGGCGGCAAGGCTCGCAGCGGGGACGACGGGATCGTCGCGCGGCGGCGTGGTGGGCGCGGTCGGTCAGTTGGTGATCGCGGCAGCGATCGTGCCGTTGCTGGTCGGCGCCGGCGCCTCGGCACTGCTGGTCACGGATACGGGCTGCTGGGCGCTGTACCCCTCGGCAATCGGAATCCACGTCGAGATGCGGCCGTACTCGAACGGCGAGATGGAGGTTCCGCCGGGCGCGACGTCGATGGGCTGCTCGAGTGGGCTGATCAGCCTGCGGGGCATCGGCCTTGGCGTGCTGCTCGATGGCGCGGCACTCGGGCTGGCGTGCCTGGCGGCGAGGCGACGCGACCGTCCGGCGGTCTAGGTCACCGGCATCGGGACCCACGGCGACAACGCCGCGGCGACGGCGACGAACAACGGGCTGCTCCAGTCGATGGCCACCTCGCAGGAGGCGATCCGCTGGGTACCGCCGCCGACCGCGAACCCGAAGATTTCCGCGAAGGACTCGGCCGGCGTTCGGTTCGTACACTCGGGGCATGTCCGTCCTGCGCTCACGCCTCGACCCGAAGAGCGAGGACGCGCGCGCGAACGTCGATCGGATGACGGCGCTCGTGTCGGATCTCCGTGCGCGGACCGCCGCGGTCAGCGAGCGTGGCGCGGGCGGCGACGCACGCTCGATCGCGCGCCATCGCGAGCGCGGCAAGATCCCGGTGCGCGAGCGGATCGATCGCCTGCTCGATCCCGGATCGGCCTTCCTCGAGCTGAGTGCCCTTGCGGCGAACGGCCTGTACGAGGACGACGCGCCGAGTGCCGGGATCGTCACCGGCATCGGACGGATCGAGAACACGACCTGCGTCATCGTGGCCAACGACGCGACGGTCAAGGGCGGCACGTACTACCCGATGACCGTCAAGAAGCATCTTCGCGCGCAGGAGATCGCGCTCGAGAACCGCCTCCCGTGCGTCTACCTCGTCGACAGCGGCGGCGCGTTCCTGCCGCTCCAGGCCGACGTCTTCCCCGATCGCGAGCATTTCGGGCGAATCTTCTACAACCAGGCCCGGATGTCGGCCGCGAGCATCCCGCAGGTCGCGCTGGTGATGGGCTCATCGACCGCCGGCGGCGCATACGTGCCCGCGATGAGCGACGAGACGGTGATCGTCAAGGGCACGGGCACGATCTTCCTTGGTGGCCCGCCCCTCGTGAAGGCCGCCACCGGCGAGGAAGTCTCGGCGGAGGAGCTCGGGGGCGCGGAGGTCCACGCACGGAAGTCCGGCGTCGCCGACCACGAGGCGCTCGACGACGAGCATGCGATCGCGCTCGGTCGGTCGATCGTCAGCCACCTCGAGCGCAAGGCGCCGGCGCCGCCGTGGGATCGGCGCGAGCCGGAGCTGCCGGCGGTCGACCCGGCCGGCGCCGACGGTGGCGCGCACCTGTATGCCGCGATCTCCGCCGACACGCGCCGGACCGTGCCGGTTCGGGAGATCATCGCCCGGCTGGTCGACCGCTCGCGCTTCCACGAGTTCAAGCCGCTCTACGGGGAGACGCTCGTGTGCGGCTTCGCGCACCTCGACGGCTGGCCCGTCGGGATCATCGCCAACGACGGAATCCTGTTCAGCCAGAGCTCGCTCAAGGGTGCGCACTTCATCGAGCTCGCCTGCCAGCGCCGGATTCCGCTCGTGTTCCTCCAGAACATCACCGGGTTCATGGTCGGGCGAGAATACGAGGCCGGCGGCATCGCGAAGGATGGCGCCAAGCTCGTCACCGCCGTCGCCACGGCCGCCGTGCCCAAGTTCACGGTGCTGATCGGCGGCAGCTTCGGCGCCGGCAACTACGCGATGGCCGGTCGCGCCTATCAGCCGCGCTTCCTGTGGACCTGGCCGAACGCGCGCATCTCGGTCATGGGCGGCCAGCAGGCGGCGCGCGTGCTGTCGACCGTGTCCGAGGCCTCGCAGCCGGGCGGCGCCTGGGCCTCGGACGCGGCCCGGGAGGCCTTCGAGGCGCCGATCCTGGAGACCTACGAGCGCGAGGGCTCGCCGTATTTCGCGACGGCCCGGTTGTGGGACGACGGGATCATCGACCCGCTGGACACGCGCCAGGTGCTCTCGATCGGCCTCGACGCGGCCCTGCACGCCCCGATCCCCGACACGAAGTTCGGCGTCTTTCGCATGTAGGCTGCGCAGCAGTCCGCAGCGATCTCGGCTTCCCGAGGACCAGGCCCCCTTACCCTCTACTCTCGAGGCGATGGCCATCAACGAGACCGCGGCGCAGGGCTTTGCCGCGGGCGCCGACGCGTACGAGCGCGGCCGTCCGGAGTACGCGCCCGAGGCGGTGGCGACGCTCGTTCGCGAGCTGGGGATCGGGCCGGGGAAGCGCGTGCTCGACCTCGCGGCGGGGACGGGCAAGCTCACGCGACAGCTCGTGGACAGCGGTGCGGACATCGTGGCGGTCGAGCCGGTCGCGGAGATGCGGGCGAAGCTGGTCGACGCGGTTCCAGGCGTCGAGGCGCTCGACGGCACGGCCGAGCGAATCCCGCTCCCGAACCACTCGGTCGACGCGGTCGTCGTCGGCCAGGCGTTCCACTGGTTCGATGGCGTGCGGGCCCTGTCCGAGGTCCACCGCGTGCTGCAGCCGAGCGGCGGGCTTGGGCTCGTCTGGCAATCGCGCGATGCCACTCGACCCTGGGTCCTGCGCCTGAACGAGATCATCGACGGCGCGGCATCGGGGCAGCCTCGGTTCAGGGACGACGGCTGGCGGGCCGCCTTCGACGTCCTGGGGCTGTTCGACCCGATCGCTACAGCCTCGTTCTCCCACATCCAGCGGGCCGGCGTCGACACGATCGTCGACCGGGTCGCCTCGATCAGCTACGTCGCCGCGATGCGCGTCGACCGGCGTGCGGGCGTCCTCGATGCCGTCCGCAACCTCCTGGCGGCCGACCCGGACACCTCCGGCGCCACGGTCATCGAGCTGCCCTACCGCGCGGACGTCTTCTGGACGCGGGCGGCGGCGATTCCTGTCGGTCCCTCGGCGGGGATGGTCGGCGCCGTCAACGTCTCGCCGGGTGGCGTGCCCAAGCTCCCCATCGCCGGCACGCGCATCCGCTACCTCGGGCTCGACGGCGACGGCCACGCCGACCAGAGCCACCACGGCGGCCCGCTCCAGGCGGTCTGCCTGTACTCGGTGGAGTCGATCGAGCGGGTGGCCGGCGAGGGCCACACGGCGTTCCCCGGCGCGTATGGCGAGAATCTCACCCTGATGGGGATCGACTGGCACGGTCTCCGGACCGGCGATCGACTGCGCATCGGCGAGGGCGGACCGCTCCTTCAGCTGACCGACGACGCGACGCCGTGCGAGAAGCAGGCGCGGTGGTTCAAGGACGGCCAGATCTCGCGCATCTCCATCCGGCGGCACCCCGAGGACGCTCGCTGGTACGCGTCGGTCGTCGAGGAGGGACCCGTCGCGACCGGGGACCGCGTGGAGCTGATTCGAACCGCCTGAGCCACAGGTCCTGAACGGCGAAGTCGTCGGCTAGCATGCCGGTAATGCCTCGCGTCGCCCGCCTCTCGATCGCCCCGGTCCGCGGCCTGGCGCTGCAGCACCCCGCCTCGATCGACATCGTCGACGGCGGCGTCCGCGAGGATCGGCGGTTCTTCCTCGTCGACGGGCACGGCCGGCTCGTCGACCGCCTGCTGGTCGGCGGACTCGTCCAGGTCGTCGCGGAGACGAATCCCGAGGCGAGCTGGCTTCGCCTGACCTTTCCCGACGGCGGCGTGGTCGAGGGCGACGTGACCCTCGACGAGCCGGTCGCCGTCGAGATGTACGGCCGGCTGGCGGTCGGACATGTCGTCGGTGGTCCGTGGGCGGCGGCGCTCACGCCCTACGCGCACCGACCCGTGCTGCTGGTTCGGTGCGACAAGCCCGGCGGCACGCGCATCCGCGCTGGCGAAACCAATGTCCGAAACGCCGTCAGCCTCGTCTCGGACGGCTCGCTCCGGGAGCTCGCGCGGCAGCTCGGGGTCGAGGCCGTCGACGGGCGCCGGTTCAGGATGCTCGTCGAGCTCGAGGGCGCCGGCGCGCACCAGGAGGACACCTGGATCGGGCGGAGCGTCGCCATCGGCAGCGCCGTGCTCTCGATCACGAAGCCCGACGCCCGCTGTGCGATCACGACGCAGAACCCCGACACGGGTGAGCGTGACCTCGACACCCTGCGCACGCTCATCCGCTATCGCGGGTTTCGGGCCGGCGATCCCGAGAAGAAGATCGACTTCGGGATCCTCGGCGAGGTGCTCGTCCCCGGCAGGGTCGCGGTCGGCGACGAGGTCGAGGTCGGCGACGAGGTCGAGGTCGTCGCCGGGACGGTTGGCGTGCGGCGCGATCCACTCCCGGCTCAGGCCGCAACGGCGTGATCGACCTGGACATCGACGGCATCGACAAGCTCGATGCAGGGGCGCGCGGCCGCCTCGAACGGTTCGCCTCGATCTTCGACCGTCTCGACGCGTCGCACTACGTCACGCTCGCGGACACGACCGACGACGACGCGGTCGACGAGGCAAAGGCCGACGCGCTCGCGGTGGCCGGTCGCGGGCGCCGGTACGAAGGCCTTCGCGCGGCGGTCCGCGCGTTCAGCGATGCGGCGACTCGCGCGTATTCGAGCCGGATGTCGCTCACCGACACGCTGCTCCTGTACCAGTCGCTGCCGGATCGAGCCGAGGATCGGGTTCGGTTCCTCGCCTCCGTCGAGCGGGTCGTCGTGGCTGTCGTGCTCTGGGACGAGCTCGGCGACGACGATCGATCGGCGTTGCTCGGCCCGTGGGCCGAGCTCGTCATGAGCGGGCTGGAAGCGTGAGCCGCGTAGGATGCGGGCCGTGACGGCGGCGCTGCGCGTGGAGCGGACGGGACCTGGCGGCGCCATCGCCCGCGTCACGCTCACCCGCCCCGAGCGGCGCAACGCCTTCGACGCCTCGCTCATCGCTGAGCTTCGGTCGACCTTCGGGGCACTCCAGCGAGATTCGCCGACCGACCTGCGCGCCGTCGTCCTCGCCGGTGAGGGCGAGACGTTCTGTGCCGGCGCGGACATCGACTGGATGCGCGCGGCGATGCAGCTCGACGTCGAAGGCAACGAGCAGGACGCGATGGCGATGGCCGAGATGTTCGAGGCGATCGACACGTGCCCGGTCCCGGTGATCGCGCGAGTCCAGGGCGCCGCGCTTGGCGGCGGGATGGGCCTGTGCGCCGTTGCGGACGTCGTCATCGCCGAATCCGGCGCGCGGTTCGGCTTCACCGAGACGCGGCTCGGGATCCTGCCGGCGGTGATCTCGCCGTTCGTGATCGCGAAGATCGGCGAATCGCACGCCCGCGCGCTGTTCCCCGGCGGTCGCCGCTTCGATGCGCTCCGGGCGCAACGAATCGGGCTCGTCCACGAGGTCGTCGAGGGCGAGCCGGCGCTCGACCTGGCGGTGGACGCCGCGATCGCCGACGTCGTCGCCTCCGGCCCGACGGCCGTGCGCGCCGCGAAGGCCATCGTCCGAGAGGTCCGAGGCCTGGGTCATGGGTCGTCGAAGTGGCACACGGCTCGCGTGATTGCGCGCCAGCGCACGAGCCCGGAGGCGCAGGAGGGCTTCGCCGCCTTCTCGGGCAAGCGCAAGCCCGACTGGGACCCGCAGCACTGAGGCTTGCGGTCGAGGGCTCCGATCGCGACAATCGCGACACATGAGCCACGAGATGAGCCCGAGCGAAGCCGCGCAACGACTCGGGACGACGACCCGGTCTGTGCAGCGGTGGATCAACCTCGGCCGGCTCCCGGCGCGCCGGGTCGGTGGTCGCTGGCGTGTCGCGTCTGACGCGTTAGACGCGTTCGCGGCATCCGGGCAGGTCGGCGCGACACCCCGCGCTCCCGAGGTCGATGTCGAGGTGCCTCGGCCGCGTCGCATCCGCCGGTTGTTCGTGGCGAATCGGGGCGAGATCGTCCGGCGCATCCGCCGCACGGGCGAGCGCCTCGGGATGACGGTGATCGAGCCGGCGACCGACGGCGCGGGGGCGGTCGATCTCCTCGATGTCCGCGCCGTCGTCGCAGCCGCGGTTTCGGCAGGGGCCGATGCCCTCCATCCCGGGTTCGGCTTCCTCGCCGAGAACGCCGCGTTCGCGGACGCCGTCGAGGCCGCCGGCATCGCCTGGATCGGCCCGCCGCCCGGTGCCATCCGAGCCATGGGCGACAAGGGCGCGGCCCGCCGGCTCGCCGCCGGTCTCGGCATCCCGATCGTCCCCGGCTACGACGGCGAGGACCAGTCGGACGAGGTACTCGCCGCGGCGGCCACCGAGATCGGCTATCCCCTGCTCGTGAAGCCGGCGGCGGGTGGCGGCGGCAAGGGGATGCGGACCGTGCGCCTCGCCGGCGAGCTCGAGTCGGCGATCGCCGGCGCCCGGCGGGAAGCCATCGCCTCGTTCGATGACGGCCGCCTGATCCTCGAGAAGCTGATCGAGGGACCGCGCCACGTCGAGGTCCAGGTGCTCTTCGATGGCGCCGGCGCCGGCGTTCACCTCGGCGAGCGCGACTGCTCGACCCAGCGGCGCCATCAGAAGGTCCTCGAGGAGACGCCCTCGCCCGCGGTCACGCCCGCGATCCGGGCGCGCCTCACGAGCGCGGCCCTTCGGCTGGCCGCGGCAGTCGGCTATCGCAGCGCCGGGACGTGCGAGTTCCTGCTCGCCGACCGGGGCGAGGTGTTCTTCCTCGAGATGAACACCCGGCTCCAGGTCGAGCACCCGGTGACGGAGGCGGTGACGGGCCTCGACCTCGTCGAGCAGCAGCTCCGCATCGCCGAGGACCACACGCTGTCCATCGGCCAGCCGGCGATCGATCGCGCGCTCGCGAGCGGCGGCCATGCGGTCGAGGTCCGCTTGTACGCCGAGGACGCCGAGGACGACTTCCTGCCCGCGACGGGCCGGGTCCAGCGCCTGGTGTGGCCGACGGGCCCCGGGATCCGCGTCGACGCCGGGATCGACGAAGGCACCATCATCGGCTCCCGGTTCGACCCGATGCTCGCCAAGCTGATCGCCCACGGCGCGGATCGAGCGCAGGCCTTCGATCGGCTGACCGCCGCGCTCGATTCGACGCTCGTCCTCGGCCTGACGACGAACCTCCGGTTCCTGCGCTGGCTTGTCCGAGAGCCGGCGGTGCGCGACGGCCAGATGCGGATCGACACGCTCGCACGGATCTGGCCGCCGGACAGCTGGGCAGCTCGGACGAAGTCCCCGGAGGCGGCCTGGCAGGCGGCGGGGCGGGCACTCGCGGGCGCAGGCTGGCTCGGCGGCTGGCGGCTCAACGGCGCCCCGCGCGTTCGACTGGCGACCGAGGCCGAGGAGCGCACGATCGCGCTCGACGCGGGCGCGGCGCGGGCGGCCCAGGTCGTCGTCGCCGATGGGGTGGCCCACGTCGACGTGGCCGGCCGCAGCGTCCCGTTCCGGTTGGCCCCGGCGCCGGACGTCGACCGGGCTGTTCGAGCGGCGGCGGGCGCCCACGGCGGCGGGCCGGTCGAGGTCGTCGCGCCGATGCCCGGCTCGATCGTCGGGCTGCACGTCGCGGTGGGCCAGGCCGTCGATGCCGCGGACCCGATCGCCACGCTCGAGGCGATGAAGATGGAGCACGCCGTCGCCGCGCCGTTCGCCGGACGGATCGCCGAGCTCCGAGTGCGCGCCGGCGATCAGGTCGCGCGCGGCGACGTCCTCGCCGTCGTCGAGCCGTAGGTCGGGCCGGAGCGGTACGCTCTCGACGTGACGAAGCAAGGCGAAGCCCGGGCGGAGGCCAGGGCAGATGCGACCCCGCTCCCGGAGGATCGTGCGTCGCTGCTCGCGCTCCATCGAGCCGCCCGCCAGCGGCGTGACGCGGCGCCGCGGCTGAGCGAGGCGCGCGCCGAGGCCGCATTCGAGATCGAGCGGATCGAGATCCAGATCGCCCGGATCGAGCGGGCGATGGACCCGCCGCTCGTCTGAGGACACCCGAATCCCCGGTGGGCGATCGCGTTCGGATCTACGAGGTCGGACCGCGCGACGGGCTCCAGAACGAGGCCACGGCGATCCCGCTCGAGACGAAGCTGGGGTTCATCGGTCGCCTCGCGGCCGCCGGCCTGCGGGACATCGAGGCGACGAGCTTCGTGTCGCCGAAGGCCATTCCCCAGCTGGCGGATGCCGACGCTCTGGTCCCACGGCTGCCGCACGCTCCCGCCGGGAGCGCGTCCGTCAGGTACCCGGTCCTTGTCCCCAATGAGCGCGGCATGGCCCGTGCGGAGGCGGCCGGCGCGACGGCGCTCGCCGTCTTCACCGCGGCCACCGACGCGTTCACGGAGCGCAACATCGGGATGACGATCGAGGAGTCGCTCGCCGCCTTCGAGCCGGTGCTCCGGCGCGCGGCCGACCTCGGCTGGTGGCGCCGCGGCTACGTCTCGACCGCGTTCGGCTGCCCGTACACGGGCGCCGTCGATCCGCACCGGGCGGTCGCCGTCGCGGTGCGCCTCCTGGAGCTCGGCGTCGACGAGGTCTGCTTCGGCGACACGATCGGCGTGGGGGTCCCGGACCAGGTCCGGGCGCTGACCGATGCCGCCACGGGAGCGGGAATCGAGCTGCGCCAGATGGCGTACCACTTCCACGACACACGGGGCACGGCGCTCGCCAACGTCGTCGCCGGGCTCGACGCGGGGGTTCGCTGCTTCGACAGCTCGACCGGCGGCACGGGCGGCTGTCCCTACGCTCCCGGCGCTGCCGGCAATCTCGCGACCGAGGACCTCGTCTACCTGCTCGACGCGTCCGGCTTCGAGCACGGCGTCGACCTCGTCGGCGTTCTCGACGCGGCGCGCTTCATCGCGGCGGCGCTGGGCAAGCCCCTGTCGTCGAAGGTCGGGCAGGCCGGGGGCTGGGATGCGGCAACCGGCGCGCCGATCGGCCGCTGAAGTTTTGGCATAGCATCCGCCCACGATGAACGGCGTCGTGCTCGTGCTGAACCAGGATTACGAACCGCTGAACGTGACGAACCTCCCGCGGGCGTTCCGGCTCGTGTTCGGCGCGAAGGCCGAGGTCCTCGAGTACGACCACCAGGTCATCCGGACCGTGCGCCAGGAGTTCCACGCGCCGTCGGTCATCCGGCTCCAGCATCGAGTCCACCGGCCGCGGCCGCGGGTCAAGCTCACCCGCCGCGAGGTCTTCGCCCGAGACCGGCACACCTGCCAGTACTGCGGCCGCGTGGCGTCGGACATGACGCTCGACCACATCCTGCCGCGCCACCGGGGCGGATCGCACACCTGGGACAACCTCGTCGCTGCGTGCAAGCCGTGCAACCACCGGAAGGGCGGCAAGACCCCCGAGGAAGCCCGCGTCCGCCTGCTCCGGCCGCCGTTCGAGCCGCGCAGCGACCTGTACTCCCTGTTCACGCCATACCTCGCCGACGAGCGCAACGAGGCCTGGCGCAGCTACCTGTTCCTGGGCCGGAACTAGGCGGCTCATCGCGGCGGGCGCTCGCGGTCGGACGACCGTGGCACCCTGCACCCATGACGGTTCGGATCGAGCCACCGGCGGCCGTGGTCGCGCTGATGGATCGCCTGTGGGCGCGCGGCCATGCCGCGTACGTCGTCGGCGGCTCGGTGCGCGATGTCATCATCGGGCGGACCCCTGAGGACTGGGATCTCGCGTCGGACGCCCTCCCCGACCAGCTCCTCGCCATGTTTCCCGGCGCGGAGTACGAGAACAAGTTCGGGACCGTCTCGGTTCGCGAGCAGGGTGAGGGCTACCAGATCACGACATTCCGAACCGACCACGACTACGCCGACTTCCGCCGTCCGCACCGGGTCGAGTTCGGAACCGACCTGCGACTCGATCTCGCGCGACGCGACTTCACGGCGAACGCGATCGCGTGGGGAGCGCCGGCTCCGGACGAGGGCGATCGGCCGGCTGCGGTCCTGGTCGACCCGCTCGACGGCGTCACGGACATCGAGGCCCGGACGCTCCGCGCCGTGGGCGAGCCCGCGGCCCGCTTCCGCGAGGACGCGCTGCGCATGGTTCGGGCCGTCCGTCTCGCGGCCGTGCTCGAGTTCACGATCGAGCCCGCCACGTTCGCGGCGATTCGCGCGAACGCGGCCCTGGCGGGTCATGTCTCCGGCGAGCGGCTCGCCGCGGAACTCCAGAAGCTGCTCCTCGCGGCCCGCCCGTCGATCGGCTTGCGGTTGATGGCCGAGTCCGGCCTGCTCGCGGTCGTGCTGCCCGAGCTCGAGGCACAACGCGGCGTGCCGCAGAACAAGGTCCCGGGTGAGGACCTGTTCGACCACACGCTGCGGACCGTCGATGCCACGCCAGCCGACCGGCCGGTCGTGCGCCTCGCCGCCCTCCTGCACGACATCGGCAAGCCGTCGACGATCGAGGACGGGCCGTTCCGCGGCCACGAGGTGGTCGGGGCCGACGTGGCGGCGACCCTGCTCGACCGGCTCCGCGTCCCGCGGACCGCCAGCGAGCGGGTCGTCCATCTCGTCCGCAACCACATGTTCACGTACGAACCGGACTGGGGCGACGCCGGGGTGCGCCGGTTCATCCAGCGAACAGGCGCCGACTCGATCGACGACCTGTTCACGCTCCGAGCCGCCGACAACATCGGCAGCGGGCTCGACCCGGAGGCGCACGACCTCACCGGCCTGCGGGCGCGCGTGGCGGCGGAGCTCGCGTCCTCGGTCGTGCTCGATCGGTCGCGACTGGCGGTCCACGGCGACGACCTGATGGCCGAGCTCGGCGTCCCGGCCGGCCCCCGGCTCGGGCGGATCCTCGACCGGCTTCTCGAGCTCGTGATCGCCGACCCGAGCCGCAACGACCGCGCGACGCTGCTGCTCCTTGCCTCGTCGATGCTGGCGGACGAGCCGTGATCGAGCGGCTGCTCGCCGCCGAGTCGGCGCTGGCGAGCGATGAGCTCGACGCCGCGGAGCGCCAGTTCAACCTGGTGGCCGACGCGGACCCGCGGAACGCGATTGCGGTCGTCGGGCTGGCGCGGATCGCGGAGCGGCGTGGCGACGGGTTCTCGGCCCGTGCGCTCGCCCTCCGCGCGCTCGACATCGATCCCGACGAGGCGGCCGCCGCGCGGCTGCTCCGCGACCTCGATCGCGAGCTCCTCGAGCCGGCGGCACCCGTGGCGGTGGTGCCGGCCCCAGCTGCGGCGCCGGCCGTGCCCTCGAGCCCCACGCGCGCGCCGTGGTGGCGCCGCTGGCTCGACCGCCTGCGTGGTCGAGGCTGACCCCGGCTACCCTGCGGCGATGCGCATCCTCGTGACCGGCGGCGCCGGGTATGTCGGCTCGGTCTCCGTGGAGCTCCTCGTCGAGCGCGGCCACGAGGTCCTCGTGCTGGACAACCACGCGACCGGCGTCGGAACGGCGGACCTCGCGGGCGCGGAGCTGGTGGACGGCACGTATGGCGATCGAGACGCCGTTCGAGCGCTGCTTGCCGACCGGGGCATCGAGGCCGTCCTCCACTGCGCGGCGCGCTCGGTGGTGCCCGAGTCGGTGCGCAACCCGGCCCTGTACTACGTGGAGAACGTCCAGGGCGGAATCGCGCTGCTCGAGGCGATGCGCCTCGCCGGCGTCAATCGCCTCGTGATCTCGTCCACGGCGGCCGTGTACGGGGAGCCCGACGAGGTGCCGATCCCGGAGGACGCGCCCCTCCGCCCGATCAACACCTACGGCGAGACGAAGCGCACGCTCGAGACGGCGGCGGGCTGGTACGCGTCCGCCTACGGCCTCCGGCCGGTGGCGCTGCGGTATTTCAACGTGGCCGGTGCGAGCGCGCGGAACGCCGAGCGCCACGACCCCGAGCCGCACCTGATCCCGAACCTGCTGAAGGCGGTCCGCAACGGGCAGCCGTTCACGCTCACCGGCACCGACTACCCGACGCCCGACGGCACCACGATTCGCGACTACCTCCACGTGCTCGACCTGGCCGATGCCCACCTGGCCGCGCTCGAGGCGACGGCACCCGGCGATCCGCGGACGGAGGGGTTGCTCGCGCTGAACCTCGGGAGCGGGCGCGGGTTCGGCGTTCGGGAGGTGATCGCCGAGGTCGAGCGCGTGCTCGGCCAGCGCCTCGAGGTCAGGGAGGGCCCGCGCCGAGGCGGCGATCCGCCGGCGCTCGTCGCGAAGATCGACCGGGCGCATGACGTCCTCGGCTGGACCCCGGCGCGCTCGACCCTCGAGGAGATGATCGGCTCGGCCTGGGCGATGGTTCCGGGCGGAGCAGCCGGCGGAGCCGCCTGAGGCTCAGGCCTCGCGATTCCAGATGGGCGCGGCCATCGGCCCGCGGCGCTCCGGCGGCGCCAGGACGTCGACCTCGCCCGAGCCATCCGGTCCCTCCGGGCCGGATCATAACGATCGGTGGTACGGTGAGTTCGTGCCTCAGCCCGCGCTGACGCCGGCCATCCGAGAAGAGATTGCCCGTCTCGAGCGAGCGGACATCATGGTCGGCATCCCGAGCTTCAAGAACGCCGCGACGATCGGCTATGTCGTCCGGGCGGCTCAGGCCGGCCTCGTCCAGTACTTCCCCGACCTCCGGCCGGTCGTGGTGAACTCCGATGCGGGGTCGCCGGACGGGACCGGGCGGGTCGTGATCGAGACCGAGCCGCCCGACTACGTCGAGCGCATCCTCCTGGTCAGGCCCCGCAACAAGCTGGCACGCGTCACCCTCACCTATCCGGAGATCGACGGCACCGGCGGCAAGGGCGCCGCGCTGCGCACCATCTTCGAGATGGCGGCCGCACTCGAGGTCGAGGCGCTGGTGGTGGTCGACTCGGACCTGCGGAGCATCGCGCCCGAGTGGATCGAGCTCCTCGCCGGCCCGATCCTCAAGGGTGGCTATGACTTCGTCGCCCCGCTGTACGCGCGCCACAAGCACGACGGCACGATCACCAACTCGGTCACCTACCCGCTCACCCGTGCCCTCTACGGCCTCCGGGTCCGGCAACCGATCGGCGGCGACTTCGGCGTCTCGGGCGATCTCGTTCGGCACTACCTCGACGCGGGGCACTGGACGCCCGAGGTGTCGCGCTTTGGGATCGACATCTGGATGACGACGCTCGCGGAGACCGGCGGATTCGCCGTCTGCCAGGCCCGGCTCGGCGCGAAGATCCACGACCCGAAGGACCCTGGCGCCGACCTCGGGCCGATGTTCCGGCAGGTGGTGACCACGATCCTGCGGCTCGCCGTCGCGAATGCCGACCGGTGGTCCTCGATCACGGGCAGCCACGACGTGCCGGCCTACGGCTTCGAGCGCGTCATCGATCCGCCGCCGCTCGAGGTGAACGTGCTGCGCCTCCTGTCCGAGTTCCACGCCGCTGCACTGACCATGGGCGGCACCTGGGCCCGGATGCTGTCCGCCGACACCACGGCGGCCGTCCGGGGGCTCGCCGCGGAGGCGGGCGCCGTCGCGGACCACGTCCGGTCCATGCTCGAGACCGACGCGCCCGGGAGCGAGCGGCCGCGCACCGCCGAGATGTCCGCGGCTGCGGCGGGCTTCGCGTTCCCCGATGCGGTCTGGGCGCGCGTGATCTACGACCTGGTCATCGCAGCGCGAGATCGGCCGGAAGACCTCGACGCCTTCGTGGCCGCGCTCGTCCCGGTCTACTTCGGGCGCGTGGCGAGCGCCGTCATCGAGAACCGCGACCTGTCGACCGATCGCGCCGAGGACAGCGTCGAGCGCCAGGCGCGCGAGTTCGAGCGGCTCAAGCCGTACCTCGTCAACCGCTGGGCGCGCGGCTGATGACGACGTCCGCCCGATCGACGCGCTCGCGCGTCCTGATTCCGGTCGCGAACCCTGCTACGGCGGAGGAGCTGATCCGGCTCGGCGCCGACCTGCTCGATTCGGAGGGCGGCTCGCTCACGGCCCTCGGGATCGTCGAGGTGCCGGAGGGCATGGCGCTCTCGGAGGGCGCGACGCGCGCCCGGCACGCGCGGCGCCTGCTCCAGCGCGTGCTCGACTTCGTGCCCCACGGCACCCCGATCCACCCGATCGTCCGGATCGGCCGGCACGCCGCCGAGGGCATCGTCGAGGCTGCAGCCGAGCTCGGCGCGGACCTGATCGTGTTCGGCTGGGGCGGCAAGTCGCCGGCCGGCCGCGAAGGGCTGATGAGCCCGTTCTCGGCGACGATCGAGGAGGTCATCCGCGATGCGCCGTGCGACATCGCCGTGGTCAAGCAGCGCGGCGCTCGTGACCTCAGGCGCGTCGTCGTCCCCGTCCGCGGCGGCCCGCACGCCGAGCTTGCGCTCCGGATCGGCGCCGCCATCGCGCGTCGCCACGACGCGACCCTGACAGCCCTGCACGTCGTGCCACCCGGGATCACGCTCGCGGTTCGCGCGCAGGCGGAGCACGCGCTCACGGCGTTCGTCCGGCAGCACGTCGACGTCCCGGTGGAGACCCTCGTCCGCGAAGCATCCAACGTGCGCGCCGCGATCCTCCGCGAGGCCGATCACTCGGACATCGTGGTCATGGGTGCGGCCGCGCCCTCGGGCGCAAACGGGACGACCAGCGTGTTCGGCGCGATGCCCGAGGCGATCGCCGCCCGATCGCAGACGACGGTCGTGGTCGTGAAGACCCGCGAGACGATCGGGCGCCAGGTGTTCGACCAGCTCGCGTCGACCGCCGAGTCCCTCGTCGCCGCCGACCGCGCCGCGGAGGAATCGCGCGCCGTGCCAGCCCGCGTCGAGCGCTGGTTCGGCGAGTCGAACTTCCACCACGCGGAGTTCGCCGACCTGCGGCGCCTCGTCCAGCTCAAGGAGAAGCAGGGCCTCACGATCAGCCTCGTGCTCCCGACCCTCAACGAGGAGGAGACGATCGGGCCGATCGTCCGGCGTGCGATCCGGGAGATGGTCGGGCGGGTGCCACTGCTCGACGAGGTGCTCGTGATGGACTCGTCGTCGACCGACCGGACCCGCGAGATCGCCGAGGCCGAGGGCGCCCGCGTGGTCCAGCACCCTGAGGTGCTGGTCCGGTACGGCAGCTTCCACGGCAAGGGCGAATCGCTCTGGAAGTCGCTGTACGAGACCAGTGGCGACCTCGTCGTGTGGGCCGACACGGACGTCCGCAACTGGCAC
The DNA here is from genome assembly GCA_035631615.1 of Candidatus Dormiibacterota bacterium. Taxonomy (GTDB): domain Bacteria; phylum Chloroflexota; class Limnocylindria; order Limnocylindrales; family CSP1-4; genus UBA5189. The sequence goes on from DASQIK010000065.1 coordinate 33,463, forward strand.
CCGCGGATGGTCTATGGGACGCTCGGGCCGCTGCTCCACGAGCCGCGCCTCCAGTACGTGAAGGGCTACTACCAGCGCCCGATCGTGGAGGGCGGCGTGTTGCGCGAGGGCGGCGGCGGCCGCGTCACGGAGCTCGTCGCGCGACCGCTGATCAACCTCTTCTTCCCCGAGCTGTCCGGGTTCATCCAGCCGCTGAGCGGTGAGTACGCGGGCCGGCGTTCGCTGCTGGAGCAGATCCCGTTCTTCACCGGCTACGCGGTCGAGATCGGCCACCTGATCGACGTCGCCGAGCGGGCGGGCCTCGACGGCCTCGGGCAGGTCGACCTGGAGCGGCGGGTCCATCGCAACCAGGAGCTCGAGGGCCTGTCGCGCATGAGCTTCGTGATCCTCCAGGCGGTCATGAAGCGGATCGAGGAGCGGCGCAAGGCGCGCCTGTTTGCCGAGCTCGGCTCCACGATGAAGCTGCCGCGCTCCGGCCGCGGTCGCCTGTCGCTCGAGGTCATCGAGCTCGCCGACCTGGAGCGCCCACCGATGGTCCGGATCCCCGAGTACGTCGAGCGCCGGGCGCTCACCGCCGCCCTCGTCGACACCGTCCTCGGCTGACGTGCCGGTGGCCCGCGCCGCCCGACCGCTGCGCGTCGTCGTGGCGCCCGATTCGTTCAAGGGCTCGCTGACCTCCGTCGAGGTCGCACTGGCGCTGGCCGCGGGCTGGCGCGCCGCCCGGCCGGACGACGAGCTGCTGCTCGCGCCGCTGGCCGATGGTGGTGAGGGCACGCTCGTTGCGATTGCGGCGGCGGGCGGCTGGGACTGGCGCACGACCAAGGCGACCGACCCGATCGGGCGCCCGGTCGCGGCCCGCTGGCTGCGCTCGGCCGACGGCCGGCGGGCGGTCGTCGAGCTGGCCGAGGCATCAGGGCTGTCGCGGCTCGCGGAGGCGGAGCGAGACCCGATCGGGGCAACGACGCGGGGCACCGGTGAGGTCATCGACGCGGTCCTCGACGAGGGCATCACGTCGATCACGCTCGGCATCGGCGGGAGTGCGACGACCGATGGCGGCGCCGGCCTGCTGCGCGCACTCGGCGCGTCGATCGGTCCCGCGCACGTCGACCTGGGCGGCCTCGACCCGCGCCTGGCCGCCGTCGACCTCCGCATCGCCTGCGACGTCAGCAATCCGCTGCTCGGGCCGCGCGGGGCGGCCGCCACCTACGGGCCCCAGAAGGGTGCGACGCCGGGCGATGTCGCGACGCTGGACGCTTCGCTCGCCGCCTACGCCGATCGGATGGCTGCTGCGACTGGCCGCGATGAGCGTGGGACACCCGGCGCCGGTGCCGCCGGCGGCACGGCGTTCGGATTGCTGTCGGTCGCGGCGCACTTCCGATCGGTGCGGCTCGTGCCCGGCGTCGAGGTCGTCATGAGCGAGACCGGCCTGCACGACAAGCTCGACGGCGCCGACCTCGTGATCACGGGCGAGGGTCGCATCGACAGCCAGACCGCCTATGGCAAGACCGCGCTGGGCGTCGCCCGGCTCGCCGGGACCGCCGGCGTCGCGTGCATCGCCGTCGGGGGCGGCGTCGATGCGGCGGGCGAGGCGATCCTGTGGGAGCTCGGCGCGATCGCGGTCGGCGTGTCGGAGGCGCCGATCGGCCTCGAGGCCGCGATGGCCGCCGGAAGCGGGCCGGTCGAGCGGTGCGGCAGGCGCCTGGCGCGCCTGTTCGCGATGGCCGAGCCGCGCTGACCTCGGCGGTCGCAGACTGAGCCGCATGCCGGATCCATCGACACCTCGCCCGGCGACCCCTCGGAAGGCCGTCAAACGTCGCGCGAAGCGCCGGAAGCCGAACCCGTACCTGGCCTGGGCAAAGCGCCTCGAGCGGACCCGGCCCGGCCTGATCGAGTTCACGCTCGACGGCCTGGCCTCGGTGTACGGCCAGCCGCCGTACGTGCGCCGCTGGGACCCCACCTCCGAGCTGGTCCTGACGATCCTCACCCAGAACAGCGCCGACGTGAACGCCGAGTACGCGTTCATCGAGCTCCGCAGGGCATACCCGTCCAACCGGCCCATCGAGCACCACGAGCCCGGCCCCGGCTGGGGCGGCGCCGGATTGCCGGATGGCGTCCCACCGGACTGGGCGCTGATCGACGTGGCGCCGTTCGAGGAGCTCGTCGAGGTCATCCGGCCCGGCGGCCTGCCGAACGGCAAGGCGCGTGGCATCAAGGCCGCGCTCCGGGCGATCCACGAGACGCGCGGCGACTATTCCCTCGAGTTCCTCGGGGAGATGGCCGCGCTCGAGGCGCGGACCTGGCTCACGAACATCAAGGGCGTGGGCGTGAAGACGGCATCGGTCGTGCTGCTGTTCTCGTTCGGGATGCCGCTCATGCCCGTCGATCGGCACGTCGAGCGAGTGTCGCGGCGGGTGGGGCTGCTGCCGGCCAAGGCGACCTCGGACCAGGCGCACGACTACTTCCTGGCGATGCTCGACCCGGAGAGGACGCATGAGGCCCACGTCAACCTGATCCGGCACGGCCGCCTCGTCTGCCACTCCCAGCGCCCGGCCCACGAGCTGTGCCCCCTGCGCGAGCGCTGCCGCTTCGTGGACCCGAAGGCGCCGTAGCGGCGCTCATCGCCGTGGATGTGAACGCCGGTGCTCGCTCCTGTGGGCCAGGCGTTTCGCACCCGGGCGCGGACCTATCATCGAGCGATGCTGACCGGCGGATGGCGGGGCGGGGCAGCGGCTCCGCGCATCCTCATCGTCGACGACGATCCGAACCTGCTCGTCCTGCTCGCGGACCAGCTCCGGGCCGACGGCTTCGAGATCCAGACCGCGCGTGACGGCGAGGAGGCGCTGCGCCGCCTCGACGGCGGCTGGCCGGACCTGCTGATCGTGGACATGATGATGCCGCGCATGGACGGGCTGACCCTCGCCCGCGAGGTGAAGGCCCGCGCGGACCTGCCGATCATCGTGCTGTCGGCGATCGACACCGCGGATTCCAAGGCGGACCTCCTCGAGGAGGTGGCAGAGGACTACATCACCAAGCCATACCACTACCCGGAGCTGCGCGCACGGATCGCCAGGGTCATGCGCCGGCTCGGCGACAAGGTGCCGCGGCGCGAGCTCAACCTCGGACCGCAGCTGTCGCTGGAGCTGCGGCATCGGACGGCGACCGTCCGTGGCGAAGCCGTGCAGCTGACCCCGACCGAATCGCGCCTGCTGTACGCGCTCGCAGCGAACCTTGGCAACACGGTCAGCACCGAGACGCTCCTGGATCGCGGCTGGGGCGACGACGATGACGCCGACCCGTCGTACGTCTGGGTCACGATGCGCCGCCTGCGCCAGAAGATCGAGCCCGACCCGGATCACCCGATCCACCTGGTCACGGTCCGCGGCGTCGGCTATCGCCTGGTGGCACAGGTAGCGGGGTGAGCCAGGGCACCCGCCGACCGGCGGCGCCGCCAGCCGGACCCGAGTCGAGGCGGCTCGGACCGGCGATGTCCTTCCGCTCGAGGCTGACGCTCGGCCTCGTGGCGGGCTCGGTGCTGCCGCTGGCAGGGTTCGGCCTCGTCCTGCTCGGGACCGAGATCGCACGGACCGGCCAGCTCGACTCGACACTGATCCGCGTCGTGGTGTTCGTCCTCGCGACGGCGATCATCGTCGCGGTCCTGTTCGCCTACTTCCTGGCGGCCAACCTCACCGGCCCCCTGCGGGCCGTTGCGAGGGCCGTCGAGCAGACCTCGGCTGGCGACCTGTCGGCGCGGGTCGAGGTGGCGGGCGAGGACGAGCTCGCCCGGCTCGTGGAGAGCCACAACCGGCTCGCGAGCGTGCTCGAGCGGCGCAACAAGGAGCTCGGGAGGATTCTGCTGGCGATCGGTGAGACCTCGCCCAGGGACGGGCTGGAGCGCCTCGTCGCGCAGGCGACTCGGAGCGCACGTGAGGCGTTCGACATGATCGATGCCCGGATCGTCCTTGGGGACCCGACGATGGTGCCGGTCGAGGAGGACATCCCCGGGGAGCAGCGGCCGATCCGGGCAGTCCTCGCATTGCCGGACGAGCGCCTCGGCGTGCTGATCGGGCACCTGCCGGCGACACGCCGCTGGGACGCGGCGGACCAGGACCTCATCGAGCTGTACGCGAGCGAGGTCGCGGTCGCGATCCGGAACCTGGAGCTGTTCGACCAGGTGGAGCGCCAGCGGCGGACGCTCGTCGAGCTCGACGCGGCGAAGGACGAGTTCCTGCGCGGCATCAGCCACAACCTCCAGACGCCGCTGACCAGCATCCGAGCGTACGCCGAGCAGATGGGCGGCGAGCGGCCCGACCAGCGCCTGTCGATCATCGTCGAGCAGTCTGAGCGGCTCTACCGCATCGTTCGCCAGCTCGTGTCATCGTCGCGCCTCGAGGCCGGGACGCTTCGCGCCAGGACCGAGGTGCTCGCGGTCGCGCCGCGCGTGCGGCGCGCCTGGGATGCCCTCGGCGCCTCGAGCGTGGCCTTCGAGCTCACCGACGATGCTGCGGGCTGGCTCGCAGTCGCAGACCCCGATCAGCTCGACCAGGTCCTGTGGGCCCTGCTCGACAATGCGGCGCGGTACGCGGGAGAAGCGGCGATTCGCGCTCACGTGGCGCCACGGCCGGACGACCGCAAGGTGGCGGTGACGATCGCCGACAACGGGCCGGGCGTGCGGCTCGAGGATCGTGACCGGATCTTCGAGCGCTACGAGCGGGGCGCCGCCGGCGCGGTCGCCGAAGGCACGGGGCTCGGGTTGTACGTGTCGCGCTCGCTGTGCCGGGCGATGGGCGGGGATCTCGTGCTCGAGCCAGCCGGCGGAACGCCTGGCGCCGCATTCACGGTGCTGCTCCCCGGCGAGCCGTCCGAACGGGAGTCGTAGTCCGGGACACGGACCGGGACACCGATAGTCCCGGGCCACCGGTACGATGGGTTGTTGCACCCCCGAACCAATGGCAAGGTGACGGGAAAGGTCGCCTGCGAAGACTTCAAGGTCGATATGGCGACGACCCCGAAGACCCCTGTCACCAGTGCCACCGCGCGCCTCGCCGGGCGCCGGAAGAGCCGCGGTCAGAGCATGGCCGAGTTCGCCCTGACGATGCCGATGGCGCTCCTCATGGTGCTCTTCGGGCTCGACTTCGGGCGGGTGTTCCTCGGCTGGGTGGCGCTGAACAACGCGGCGCGCGAAGCGGCGAACTACGCGGCGATGAACCCGACCGCCTGGACGGTGCCGTACAACCTCAGCGTCCAGGCCGAGTACGCGAACCTCGTCCAGAACGAGGCATCGAGCATCAACTGCACGCTCGTCAGCCCCGTACCGGCGCCGACGTTCAGCAGCGGCACGAGCATCGGCGCACCCGCCAGCGTGACCCTGACCTGCGGCTTCCACCTCATCACGCCGTTCATCGGCCTGTTCACGGGGAACCCGATCCCGGTCACGGCCTCCTCGGCATTTCCGGTTCGCGCCGGTCTGATCGAGGGCATTCCCACGCCGACTGCGACTCCGGCGCCGACGCCTGGCCCAACCGCATCCCCGACGCCGACCCCGGCACCGACGGCGACGCCGGCACCGACGGCGACGCCGGGAGCCTCCGCGACGCCGACGCCGGCACCGACGCCGACGCCGACGCCGCAGATGTGCAAGGTGATCAGCCTGCTGAACGTCCTGACCAACAAGGCGGCGGGCAACTGGTCCGGGGCTGGATTCAGCGGTTCGGTCATCTTCTCGCCGCTCGCCCCGCCGAACTACAGGATCGCGTGGCAGAGCCTCACGGTGGGCACGTCCATCGTGTGCACGAGCGGGATCACCGTCCGGAGCAGCGCACCGTGAGTGGGTGCGGCGCCCTGCAGCCGCGCATCGCCCGCCACGACTCGCGCGGGCAGAGCCTGGTTGAGTTCGCCCTGGTCTTCCCGATCATCATCCTGCTCATCGCCGGGTTCTTCGAGATCGGGCGGGCCGTCTTCGCCTACAACACGATCGCCAATGCGGCTCGCCAGGGGGCTCGGGTGGCCATGGTCAACCAGCTTGCCGACGTGACCGAATGCGACGAGAGCTGGCCGATCGACGACCCGTATTCACCCCACTGGTCGATCCGCGGCTGCGCGATCCTGGCCGCGAAGACGCTCGGCGTCACGACCGCGAACGTCACGGTCTCGTATGCGCCGCCGCCCAGCACGACGCTGTCGTGCTCTCCGACGCTCCACGTCGGTTGCATCGCCTCGGTCACGGTCACCTACGCCTACACCGTGGCGACGCCGTTCGTGAACAAGCTGATCGGCCCGATCACGATGACCCAGACCTCCCAGATGCCCGTCGAGCGGGTCTTCCCGTGAGCCGGGAGGCGTCAGGCATGGTTGGCCCGCAGGGCGCGCGTCGGGAGTCCGGCCAGGCGATCGTCGTGATGGTCGGGGCGATCCTGCTCGCCGTTGCCATGGTCGCCACGATCGTCGACGGCGGCAACGTCCTGGCCCAGCAGCGCGTCGCGCAGAACGGCGTCGATGCGGCCGCCGAGGCCGGAGCAGTCGTGCTGGCTTCGCGACTTGCGGGCGCGAGCACGCCTTCGGGCGGCTGGGATGTGAACGTCAGCACCCGCATCGCGCAGGTGGCTGCCGCGAACAACATCACTGTCACCGCCGCCTACTACACCGACATCTGCGGCATCCCGCTCGAGTCCGACGGGACAGCGGCGATCAACGCGGACAACACCGAGAACCTGGCGGTCGCGCTCACGGTCGGCAACGGCTCGCACATCCTGCCGGGCGGAACGGCGACCGCCCCGGACTGCCCGAACCGGTCGGTCGGGCCGGTCGCCGGCGTGCTCGTGATCGGCGGCAAGGACGTCGGGACGTACGTCGCTCGCGCCATCGGGATCACGAAGTTCACCGTGACGACCCGCGCGACGGCCGTCGCAGGCTATCTCCAGGGCTACTGCGACTCGTCGCAGGGCCACTACTGCGCGCTGCTGCCGGTCACCTTCCCTGTCGACATCATCACCTGCAACGGGAACAACCGGCCGATCGACTCGGGTACCCCCTGGCAGTTCAACACGGTCTACAAGTTCCCGCTGTGCTCGAACAGCCCGGGCAACGTTGGCTGGTTGGACTGGACCCCGCCAAGCGGCGGGTCGAGCGAGCTGGTCTGTTCGATCCTCACGCCGAACAATCCAGCGATCAACCTCCCATCGTGGCAGTACGTCACGAGCACCGGCAACGTCAACGGCGGTGGTGGCTCGTGCCAGATGTCCGTCCAGGACGCGATCCGGACCTACGAGGGCCAGGTCGTGCTCGCGCCGCAGTTCGATCTGACCTGCAACCCGGGAAACAACAACTCGCCCGACAGCACGACACCGGCGATCATCACCGCCCCGAACTATGGCTGCCCGGCAGGGTCCCTCGGCGGCAACGGACAGAACCAGTGGTACCGCATGCCCAGCTTCGCGTTCATCGAGCTGTGCGGGCCGGCTGTGGCCGGTTGCAGCGGTCTCCACGCCGCGTACATCTCCGGAAATGACGCCGCCACCTGCGACACCGGCAATGGGGCGACCTCGTGCATCGTCGGCAAGTTCGTGGACGTCATGGGAACGGGCACGGTCGGCGCCGGGGTCGGCTCCGGCACGGGCAGCAAGGCGATCGGGGTTCAGCTGATCAAGTAACGCGGGCGGGGCCTGCCGCGCGCAACTCCATCAGGTGTTGGTGCAAGACCAGTACGCTGCGGGGATGCCGACCCGTGGGGATGCCTGGAACCTGCTGTGCGAGTGGACCAGGACCGACGCCCTGCGCCGGCACGGGCTGGCCGTCGAGGCGGCCGTGGCCTGGTACGGCGAGCACAGGTTCGGGATCGCGGGCGAGCAGCTCGAGGTCTGGCGGTCGGCGGGACTGCTCCACGACTTCGACTACGAGCGCTATCCGGAGACGCATCCGCTGCGCGGCGCCGACGAGCTGCGCACTCGCGGCTACCGCGAGGACGTCGTCGACGCGATCCTGGGCCATGGCGACCACACGGGCGTCCCGCGCACGAGCCTGCTCGCTCGGACCGTGTACGCCTGCGACGAGATGACCGGCTTCGTGATCGCGGTCACCTACGTCCGGCCGAACCGGAGCCTCGACGAGGTCGACGTCCGCTCGGTCGTCAAGAAGATGAAGGACAAGGGCTTCGCTCGCCAGGTGCCGCGCGACCAGCTGGAGAAGGGTGCGACCGAGCTCGGCGTCCCGTTCGACGAGCACGTCCTGAACGTGGTCGAGGGGCTGAAGACGATCCGGGGCGAGCTCGGGCTCTGAGGCTCGGTGCCCTCGCCTCAGCCGATGCCCAGGAATCGGTCGATCAGCTGGCCCTTCCAGAAGATTCGGACGAGCGGCACCCAGGCCGCGACCGCCAGGGCGACGATCGTCGCCTCGCGAACCCCCGGCACCTGGAACCCGAAGAACTCGCGCGCCGGTGGCACCAGGAGCATCGCGATGAACCCGAGGCCCAGCACGAGCGCCAGCAGCGTCGGGCGGTGGTCCGGTGATTTCGGCTCCGCGACGGCGAGCCAGTCCGTCGGCGGCTCGACGAACACCACGAGCATCAGGCCGATGTACACGAGGAACGTGGTCAGCGCGGTGCGCGCCTGGGCGCTGGCGGCGTCGAGGGCGGCCTGGTCCGTCGCACCCGAGAGCGCCAGCGAGCCGTAGAACACCAGCAGCCCGAGCAGGCTCGACACCACCGCCGCAGGGACGACGAACGTGGCGAGGGTGCGACCCAGCGACTCCTCGATCCGCCGGCCGCCCTGGGCCCACAGCGCCAGCAGCGCGCTCGGAATACCGACGGTGAAGATCGTCAGCGCGGACGCGTTCCGCAGCTCGATCGGGAAGCCGACGACGACGAGCGAGCTGACGACCACGAGCCCGACGGTCGCGATGCGGGTCAGGAACAGCTTCAGGATGTCCTGCATCCCGTTGACGATCCGCTGGCCCTCCTCGACCGCCTGTGCGACGGCCGCGAACGAGTCCTCCATCAGGACCAGGTCCGCGACGCCGCGGGTCGCCTGGCTGCCGCTGCCCATCGCGATCCCGAGGTTCGCCTTCTTGAGCGACAGCACGTCGTTCACGCCGTCGCCGATCATCGCGACGTAGTGCCCGCGGGCGCGCAAGGCATCGACCAGCCGCTCCTTCTGCGACGGCGTGATCCGGCCGAACACGGTCGTGTCGCTGGCGACACGACCGAGCGCGTCGGGGTCGAGCGCGTCCAGGTCCCGCCCGGAGATCCAGGCGACGTTGTCCGGGAGGCCGGCCTGGCGCGCGAGGGCCACGACGGTCTCCGGGTCGTCGCCGGAGATGATCTTGACCGCGACGCCCGCGCCGATGAACCGGCTGAGGGTCAGTGCCGCCTCGCCCCGCAGCTCGTCGCGCAGGGCGATGAGGCCAAGGGCGCGCATGCCCGCAGGCAGCGTCGCGGACGCGTCGTCGTCGAACGGTGGCAGGGCCGAGGGATCGGGGTGGGTCGCGACGAGCAGGACCCGGAGGCCCTTGCCGGTCCATTCGGTCGATTGCCGCTGGAGCTCTTCCCAGCCGACGACCGTGCCGGCGGCATCGACGGCGAGGGAGTCACGGAGGAACGGTGCCGCGCCGATCGCCACGATGCCCGGCCCCGGGCCGCCGAGGAAGGCGCACGCGCTCCACTTGCGGGCGGACGAGAATGGAACCTCCCTGGCCACCGGCCTCGGATGCGCAGGCCAGTGCGCGACGATCGCCTCGCTGGTCTTGGTGTGTACGGTCGCGCTCGAGGCGAGCGCCGTCAGGGCGTCGATGACCTCGTCCTCGGTTGCGCCGCCGAGACCCGCCACCGAATCGACCTCGAGCCGGTTCGCGGTCAGCGTGCCGGTCTTGTCCAGGCACAGCACGTCGACGTGGCTCAGCGACTCGATGGCGTTCGACTGCTGGACGAGTGCTCCGAACCGGAGGATCCGGATCGCGCCCAGCGCATAGGCGACGGCGATCGAGACGAACAGGCCATTCGGGACGAGGCCCGCGAGGAGGGTCGCGTTGGCGACGAATTCGCCCACCGCGGTCGCGCGCAGGATCCCGCGGATCACGAGCAGGATCTCCAGGTACAGCACGATCCCGAGGACGACCCGGATGACCAGGTTGATCTCCTGCTGGAGCGGCGTGAGAATCCGCCGGAACGTCCGCGCGCCTGCCGTGATCTGGTTCGCGAGGCTGTCGCCCTGGACCTTCTCGGCCACGTAGCGCCCCGCGCCGGTGGTCGCGAAGCTGCCCGAGAACAGCTCGTCGCCGGGCTGCTTGCGAACGACGTCGGATTCGCCGGTCAGCTGTGACTCGTCCAGCCCGACGACGCCCAGGACGAGGCGCCCGTCGAGCACCACCTGGTCGCCCGCGGTGAGCTCGACGAGGTCGCCGACCACGAGCTGGTCCGGCGTGAGCTGGTGAACCTCGCCGCCGCGCACGACGCCTGCTGTCGGCCGCGTCAGCAGGGCGATGCGGTCGAGCGTCCGCTTTGCCCGGACCTCCTGGACCACGCCGACGACGACGTTCGTGGCAATGACACTCACGGAGACGAGCGCGTCGATCGGCCGACCGACCGCGACGAGCGCGATCGCGAGCGTGATCAGGATGTCGTTGACGAACGTGAACACGTTCTCGCGGACGATCTGGACGTACGTCCGCGAGGTGGGCGGCGGCGGGGTGTTGGCCAGGCCTGCCGCGCGCCGGCGGTCGACCTCCGCGTCCGACAGGCCGCCGGCCGGCGTCGGCGCCAGGTCGGCGTGGTGGGCCAGCGGGTAGCCGGCCGGGGCCGCCACCGCGTCGGCGGTCACGCGATCAGCTCGGCCTGACTGTCGGGAACGGCAGGCCGGGGAACCCGGGCAGGCCGCCGGGAATCGTCGTCGGGACGATCGAGCTGATGTCCTTCGGAAGCAGCGGGCCGAGGACGAGCAGGACGAGCGGCACGGTCGTGTCCTCGAGCAGCTTGCCGATCGTCGAATCGTCGACCGCGACGCGGATGTCGTGCAGGAAGCCGAGCCCCGACACCGATCTCGAGGCGTCGGTGTACGTGTGCAGGATGACGATCGCCGCGGAGATGATCAGCACCGCCTCGACGCCGCCGAGCACGACCCCGAGCAGCTGGTCGGTCCGATGGGCCAGCCCGGTCCTGGCGATGCGCGAGAGGACGAGGCCGGAGAGCAGGTTCAGGACGATGAGCAGGGCGCTGAACGCGACCGTGTACCCGACCATCTCCGCGTACTGCGGCGGGATCTTCGGCAGGAACGTGTTCACCAGGGCGCCGGCAGGTCTGCGCAGGTAGGCGCCGGCGACGAACGCCACGAGCAGGAAGATCAGCCCGACGAGCCGGCGGATGAAGCCGCTCGACCAGCCGCCCCGCAGGAAGCCCGCGATGAACAGGAGGAGGACCAGGTCGGCCACCGCCTACCCCCTGGTCTCGCCCGTGCTGCCCGCCACCGCGCGGCGCAGGATGTCGAGCACCTCGTTCTGGCCATCCAGGATCTGGACCTGCTTCTTGCTCAGCTCGTGCAGCGCCACGAGGGTGGCGTGATCGGCTGTGGCCCGCGCGTCGCTGGCCGCCTGCGCCCGGTTCGCGCTCACCTGCAGCGAGATCATGATCGACAGCTGCGGCAGGTTCAGGATCGTGAGCAGCAGCGGCCACGGCGTCTTGTCGAAGCCGATGATGTTGCCTGCGAACAGCCAGACCACGATCCCGACCGAGATCCCGACGAACAGCCACATCGAGCCGATGAGCTTGTTGACGACGTCCGCGATCTTGTCCAGGACGCCCTCGCCGCTGACGTCGGCAGACGTGATGAGGCGCGGCACATGAGCGTGCGGCGCCGCCTTGGCGTCCCGAGCCTCCTGCGTGCGCATGTGACCTTCCGACGCCATGGCCTTCTCCTCGTGCGGCGCTCCAGCACGCGTGATGATCGACCACTCGGGCGCGGCGCGCCATCGGTTTTCGAAGGGTCGCTCGGCGCCTCCCCTATACTCCCGGGCCGGGCCGACATAGCTCAGCGGTAGAGCAGCTGTTTCGTAAACAGCAGGTCCTCGGTTCAAATCCGAGTGTCGGCTCCATTCCCGCTCGAACGGGTCGACGGAAGCATTGCGTCCGCCTCGCCGTCCGACCACCTTGGACCGTGCCAGGCCCACCTGCTGACTGGCCCGATCGCCGGGCGGCACCCAGACCATCTCGGCATTGATCAGCGACGGCCACGGACGCAGTGTGGCCTGGACGCCTGGCGAGGATGGCAGGCGACCGAAGCGGGAGCCGAACCATGCGACCAGCCGTGGCCGCCGCCATCGCATTGCTGCTGGCGGGCGCAGCGCTCGCGGCCCCGGCGAGGTCCTACGCAGCCGTCTCCACGGCGAAGGTCGTGATCATCGTGGGCCCGACCGAGGGCGACACGTCGACCTATCGGGCGGACGGTGATCTGTTCTACAAGGAAGCGATCAAGTACACGCCCAATGTCGTGAAGGTCTACAGTCCGAACGCGACCTGGGCAGCGGTCAGTGCCGCGATGCAGGGTGCGTCCATCGTCGTCTTCCTCGGCCACGGAGCCGGCTTCCCGAATCCGTACACGACCTCCCTGAAGGCGACGAGCGAGGATGGCTTCGGCCTCAACGCCAGCGCCAACAACGGCGACAGCAACGCGGCGTACTACGGCGAGGCATACATCCGGAGCTCCGTGCATCTGGCCCCGAACGCCGTGGTCATCTTCAACCACGCGTGCTACGCGCCGGGCGCCGCGTCCGGCGTGCCCGATCCCACCCTGGTCCAGGCCAGGCAGCGCATCGACAACTACGCCTCGGGCTTCCTCGCGGCCGGCGCCGCGGCGGTCTTCGCCACGGACTACTACGGTGCCCAGTCGTACATCGATGCGCTCTTCACGACCCGGCAGACGCTGGACTCGCTGTGGCGGCACACCTCGGACGCGCAGGGCCACTTCTTCTCCTTCGCGTCGACGCGGACGCCCGGGACGACCGACGAGGCCGATCCGACCACGACGTCATCGGGTCCGGCCTACCATCGCTCGCTTTCCGGCCGCATCGGGACGATCACGACCGACGTGGTGAAGCCGCTGCCGGACACGACTGCGCCCTCGGTCAGGGCGCCGGTTTCGGGCCTGTACGTGACGACCCTCGGCTCCACATCCGTCCCGGTCCGGACGAGCTGGTCGGCGAGCGACGTGAGCGGCGTCGCGGGGTACGGCCTGCGGCGACTCGTGTCGGGCTCGTGGCTGATCCAGCCGCTGCGGACGCCGAGTACGACGGCAATCGGCCAATCGCTGGCATTCGGTTCCGCTGCTCGGTACGCGGTTCGAGCGACCGACAAGGTGGGCAACGTGAGCGGCTGGGTCGCTGGCGCGTCCGTCGTGCCGCTCCTCACCCAGGAGTCCAGCTCGGCGGTGGCGTATGCAGGCGCCTGGACCGCCGTCGCCAACGGCTACGCCTCCGGCGGCCATTTGCGCTACACGACCGCCCGCGGCGGGTCGGCCACCTATACCTTCACGGGCGCGAGCATCGGGTGGGTGGCGTACCGCGGGCCGAACCGTGGGACGGCCGCCGTCTACGTCGACGGCATCTACCGAGGATCGGTCAACCTGTACTCGGCCTATTACTACGCCAGGCAGATCGTGTACGCGTTCAACTGGGGGACGAACGGGACGCACACGATCAGGATCGTGGGCCTCGGGACCTCCGGCCACCCGCGCGTCGACATCGACGCCTTCGTGCGGCTGTCCAACTCGTAGGCCGGCCGGTTCTCGTCCGCGCCGTCAGCGGCGAATGGCCCAGCCGATGCTGATTGCGCCGACGGTCGCCACGAGGAGCGCGAGGAGCACGCCACTCGCCAGCCCCGGCAGTCCCATGCGGGCCGCGAGCCAGACGAGCAGCAGGGCGACGATGGGACCGACGAAGAGTTCCCAACGGTCGCCGACCAGGAAGTCGTACCAGAACCGGAAGAACGCCCGCACGAAGCCCACCTAGGCCTCCCGGGTGGCGATTGGCCGGACGACCGGGCGACCAGCGAGCCGCCGGCGGACCAGGGCGACGCCGGCGAGGGCGAGGACCCCGTACGCGACGAGCAGGGCAAGGATTGCCGCGTCCCCGGCCGGCCAGTCGATGCCGATACCCTCCCCCGCCCAGAACGTGCCGAAGCCCGTGAGCATCAGCCCCACGACGAACTTGAGCCCGTTCTCGGGCACGTTCGCCAGGGGTCCGCGAACGACGACCGCAACAGCGAGGACGAGGACACCGGCCGCGGCCGCACCGAGCGCCGCCGGTCCCACCATCCCGGCCGTCGCCCCGAAGGTGATGACGATGAAGGCGACCTCGAGCCCTTCGAGCAGCACGCCCTTCGCGGCGACCGTGAACGAGATCCAGTCCATGCCGGTTGCCGGGACCGGCGGCTCGTCCCGGAGCGCGGCGATCTCGCGCTCGTAGATCGCCGCCTCGTCATGCTTCGCCTTCGCTCCGCCGGCCCGGAGGACGGCCTTCGTCAGCCATTGCAGTCCGTAGACAAGCAGGAAGCCACCGATGACGAGCCGAACGATCTCGATCGGGATGAACGCGACGATGGCGAAGCCGAAGACCAGGACCAGAAGGGCGAGGGCGACGAGGGCGGCCGCAACGCCCAGCAGCGTCGACCGCCACTGCCGGGTCACGCCGACCGCGAGCACGATCGTCACGGCTTCGACGAACTCGACGGCGGACGCCAGGAAGGTCGAGACGATCGTGGCGATCGCGGCGGAGGACACGCCCAGATCCTAGCCGCGCCGGCCGACCAGCTCGTGGAGCCATGCCTCCGGGCGCGCCAGGTGCCCGGCGTAGGATGCCACCGTGACCAAGCGAGATGTCACGGCGTGGCCAGACCTCCCATGGCACACCTGGGAGCCGACGCTCTCGACCGTCCATCGGTGGCTCCAGATCGTCGGCCGGGTCCGGATGGTCCTGACTCCACGGGAACCCCACTGGGCGCATGTCCCGCTCCGGGTCACGCGTCGGGGCCTGACCACCGGGCCGATCCCGCACGCTGCCGGTGCTTTCCGGATCGACCTCGACTTCGTCGACCATCGACTCGGCGTCTTCCGCGCCGGTCGACGGGCGTTCCGGATGGCGCTCGGGCGGATCTCGGTGGCGCGCTTCGCCTCCACCCTGCTCGGTGGGCTCGGCGACCTCGGCATCGACGTCACCATTCCGACCGAGCCGGCGGAGGGCATCGGCGGACCGCCCCTGGACCAGGACGAGGAACACGCGACCTACGAACCCGAGCACGCAACCGCCGTCTGGCGCGGCTTCGTCGAGGCCGACCGTCTGCTCCGCGCGTTCAGGCGCTCGAGCCAGGGCTGGACGTCCACCGGGCTGTTCTGGGGGAGCCTCGACCTCGCCATGTCCCGCTACACCGAAGACCCGGCCACCGCGCAGACCGTCGGCTGGTGGCCGACCAGCCAGGCGATCGGACCGGCGTTCTACGCGTACACGAAGCCTCCCCCGGCCGGCTACCGCGACGCGCCGGTTGCGCCGCCGGGTGCATTCGATGGGACGTTCGACGAATTCATCCTGACCTGGGATGCCGCGCTCGCCACCGGCGATCCGAGCGCCGCGGCCCGCGGGTTCTTCGTCTCGACCGCGAGCGCGGGGCGGCCACGGAGCCGCCGGGGCTGACCTCCGCCACGTTCGCCCGCGCCCCTACCATGGGCCGGAAATGCCGATCGCCGCCATTCTCCCATTCTTCTCGACCCTCGCCGGAGGGTTCGCGGCGCTGCGGCTGCGGCACCGGCTCCATGCCTTCATGGCCCTCGCGGCCGGCGTCGTCGTCGCGACTGCGGTTGCGGACCTCCTGCCGGAGGCGTTCGCGCTGGCCGGGCCGGAGGGCGTCCTCGGGATCGGCATCGCGGCGGTGGTCGGCTTCGTCGGCTTCAGCCTCGTCGAGGCGTTCCTCCATCAATCGAGCTTCGAGCACGCCGGCGAGATCCACGACCACGACGGCGCCGATGCGGGCCACGAGCGATCCGCTGCCGCCGCTGCGTCGCCCATGGGCCGGCCATCGCGCCTGCTCGGCGTCCTGCCGCCGATGAGCCTGATCATCCACAGCACGCTCGACGGCCTCGCGATCGGGCTCGCGTTCCAGGCTGGGGCGAGCATCGGCGTGATCGTCCTCGTGGCCGTCCTCGCGCACGACTTCGCCGACGGCATGAACGTGGTGACGCTCGCGCTGGACGCCGCGCGCGGGGAACGCCTGGCGATCATCCTGCTCGTGATCGACGCGATCGCCCCGGTCGCCGGCGCGGCCCTGAGCACGCTGGTGGCGATCTCGCCGGGCACGCTCGGCCTGCTGCTGGCGACCTTCGCCGGCGTGTTCATCGCGATCGGGGCGGGGCACCTCCTGCCGGAGTCCCAGCATCGCAATCCGCGCAGCGGACCGGCGCTCGTCGGGCTGTCCGGCGTCGGGGCCGCCGTGGTGCTCGTGGTGCGGGCGCTCGGGGCGTAGGGTCGTGACCGACGAGCCCCGGAGCCCAACCGGCCCGGAGCCCAGGCTCCTCGGCCCGATCATGCAGATCCTCGTGCCGGTCGCCGACGTCGACCGTGCCGCGGCGTTCTACGCCGACGTCCTCGGCCTGCCGCTCCTGTTCCGCTTTCCCGGCAACGCCTTCTTCGACGCGCACGGCGTACGCCTCTACCTGGCCCGGCCGACCGAGGACGGCTATACCGGGCCGGCCACGCTGTACTTCCGCGTGGACAGCGTGAGCGACACGGTCGATGTGCTGGTCGCGCGCGGGGCCGCGGTCCGCGAGCCGCCGGAGATCGCCCATCGCGACCCGAGCTACGACCTGTGGCTCGCGTTCGTGAGCGACCTCGACGGCAACAACATCGGGCTGATGCGCGAGGCGCCGAAGGGCCTCGAGCGAGGCTAGGCGAAGCCGGGATTACGAGGCCGGATGTGGAGCGGCGCGCGGGGCTCCGGGGTCGCGGGCGTCGTCGACCACGTCCTCGGGCTCCTCGACGGCCGCGGGGTCGACGTGGACGGGCGTCTCGCGATCCTGGAGCCGGCGGAGGATCACGGTGATCCCGGCCACGATCGGCACGGATACGACGGCGCCGAGGACTCCGCCCGCCGCGCTGCCGATGAGCAGGCTCAGGAGCACGAGGAACGGCGACAGGCCGACGCTGTTGCGCATGACGATGGGCACCAGCACGTTGCCCTCGATGATCTGGAGCAGCAGGTACACGCCCATCGTGATCAGCGCCGTCTCGGGCGAGACGGTGGTGGCGATCAGGACGGCCGGGACGGCTCCGATGAACGGCCCGACGATCGGGATGATCTCGGCCAACGCGGCGATCAGGGCGAGGAGGAGCGGGGCCGGGAGGCCGATCAGGCTGTAGGCGACCGCGGTCGCGGCGCCGATCGCGGCCATGAGGACGAGCTCGCCGCGCGCCCAGGAGCCGAGCTTCGTCTCGACCTCGTTCCAGGCGTCTCGGGTGCCGGCGCGCCGCGCCGGCGGCAGGAAGGCGAGCGCATACCGCTGGAGTCGAGGGCGTTCGGTGAGCCAGAAGAAGACGAGGAAGAGAAGGGTGACGATCGCGGCGGCGGCCGATCCGACGACGATCGAGACGTCGACGACGCTCTTTGCATCGGGCGGCGCCGTCCTCGTGAGCGGCGCCTCGACGGCATCGAGCAGCGCACCGAGGCCCTGCGAGAGCGCCTCCGGCCGGAGGCTGCTGCTCCAGGTTCGGGCCTGGTCGAGGAACGCGGGCAGCCGCTGGAGCGCGGTGCTGAGCTGGACGAGTGCCGCCGGGACGACGAAGACCGCCAGCCCGACGACCAGCGCCAGGAAGACCGCATACACGATAAGAATCGCCGGGCCGCGGCTGATCCCCGTGCGCCCCCGGATCCAGCCGACGACCGGCTCCAGCGCCGCGCCGAGCAGGACCGCGATGAACACGAGCAGCACGACGTCGCGGGCCGCCACGAACAGGCCGGCCAGCAACAGCACGGCGCCAACGCCCAGGGCGAGGCCGGCGCCACGCGCGACCCAACTGATGGTTTCGGCGCGCATCGGCGCAATCGTCGCCGGGCCGACCCAAGCGCAGGCGTTCGCGCGGGGCAGGTTCGTTGCAGTTGCGTCGCGGCCGCGGTTGGAGCCGCGGCACAGTCAGCTCGGGTGCGAGGGCTCGGCCTGGACTTCGCGGATCCGGCGCTGGAGGAAGGTGCGCTCGACCTCGTTGGTGGTGAGCTCGAGCGCACGCCGGTAGGCGTCCGCGGCCTCCGAGTGGCGACGTAGCCGCCGCAGCAGGTCGGCGCGGGCGGAGTGGAAATACGGATACGCATCCAGGCGCCCGTCCCGGCCGATGGCGTGCAGGCCGGCGAGCCCCACCGCCGGCCCGTCGGCCATCGCGATCGCAACCGCGCGATTGAGCTCGACGACCGGGGACGGAGCGAGCTCCGCGAGCCGGCCATACAGGGCGACGACCTGCGGCCAATCGGTCTCGCCCGATCGCGCTGCATCGTCATGGAGCGCCGCGATGGCCGCCTGGATCTGATATGCGCCGGGCCGGCCGACGCGGAGGGCCTGATCGAGGATCGCCTGGCCCTCGTCGATCGCTGCGCGGTCCCAGCGCGAGCGGTCCTGATCCTCGAGCAGGACGAGATCCCCGGCCGCGTCCGTGCGCGCCTCCCGGCGCGCGTCGTGGAGCAGAAGCAGCGCCAGCAGCCCGAGCGCCTCCGGCTCGTCGGGCATGAGCTCGGCGAGGATCCGGGCGAGCCGGATCGCCTCGGCGGACAGCTCCCGCCTGATGAGCGCCTCGCCCGCGGTCGCGCTGTAGCCCTCGTTGAAGATCAGGTACAGCACGCGGAGGACGGCGTCGAGGCGCTCGGGCAGCACGTGCACGGGCGGGACGCGATAGGGAATCCCGGCATCCCTGATCTTCCGCTTGGCGCGGACGAGGCGCTGGGCGAGCGTCACCTCGGGCACGAGGAAGGCGCGCGCGATCTCGGGCGTGCTCAGGCCGCCGAGCGTCCGCAACGTGAGCGCCACCCTGGCCTCGGGCGCGAGCGCCGGGTGGCAGCACGTGAAGATCAGGCGCAGCCGGTCGTCGATCACGTCCACATCGCCCTCCTTTCCGGGGCTGCCCCGGTTCCCGATCGAGGCATCGATCTCCGCCTCCCGGCGCAGGACCTCGGTCTTCTCGGCCAGACGGCGCCGGCGCCGGATTCGATCGATGGCGGCGTTGCGCGCCGTGGTCATGATCCAGGCGCCGGGGTTGCGCGGCACGCCGTCCGCCGGCCAGGACTCGAGCGCCTTCGCGAAAGCGTCCTGGACCGCCTCCTCGGCGAGGTCGAAGTCGCCGAGCACCCGGATCAGCGTCGCGACCGCCCGACCCGATTCCTCGCGGAACAGGCGGTCGACGAGCTGCCGGGTCGGATCCGCCTCGGTCAAGCCGGCTCGGTCAGGCCTGCATGCTCGGCCGCAGCGCCATGATCGGGCGCACCTCGATGGAGCCCCACTGCGCGCCCGGGCAACCCTTCGCGAGCTCGATCGCCTCGTCGAGGTCCGCCGCCTGGATCAGGTAGTAGCCACCCAGGGCTTCCTTCGTCTCGGCGAAGGGCCCGTCCGTGATCAGGGTCTGCCCATCGCGCACGCGGATCGTGGTCGCGGTCGCGGTCGGCTGGAGCTCGTCGCCGCCGACGAAGGCGCCGCGGTCGCGGAGCATCGACGTGTACGCGTCGTACTGCGCGCCGATCTCCTTGAGCCGCTCGATCGGCGGCGTGCTGGTGGGCTCTTCGCTGTAGATGAGCACGAGGTAGTGCATGGCTTCCTCCTGTGCGGCGGATTCGCCGTTGTCGATGCATCGACGAACGCCGCGACGAGAATCGACAGCACGCTAGCATCCGGGCATGCCGAAGGAGCAGGAGGTCCTCCGGATCGGGGATCGCGAGGTCGTGATCACCAATCCCGGCAAGGTCTTCTTCGAGGCGATCGGGGCGACCAAGCTCGACCTCGTGCGCTACTACCTCGCCGTGGCGCCGGGCGCGCTCACCGGTGCCGGTGGGCGCCCGATGGCGCTCAAGCGGTTCGTGAACGGCGCCGCCGGCGAGGCGTTCTTCCAGAAGCGCGCACCGGACAACCGGCCGGACTGGCTGCGCACCGTCACGCTCTCGTTTCCCTCGGGCCGGACGGCCGACGAGATCGTCATTGAGGACGCGGCGGGCCTCGCCTGGATCGTCAACCTCGGCTGCCTGGACCTGAACCCGCACCCGGTGCGAGCGGACGACCTCGACCACCCGGACGAGCTGCGCGTCGACCTCGATCCCGTGCCCGGAATCGGCTGGTCGCAGATCCGTGACGTCGCGATGGTCACCAAGGAATCGCTCGAGTCGGTCGGGCTCGTGGGCTGGCCGAAGACGTCCGGCTCGCGCGGTATCCACGTGAACGTCCGGATCGAGCGCAGGTGGACATACCCCGAGGTTCGACGGGCGGCGCTGGCAATCGCACGCGACGTCGAGCGGCGCGCACCGTCGATCGCCACCTCGAAGTGGTGGAAGGAGGAGCGCCACGGCGTCTTCCTCGACTACAACCAGAACGCCAAGGACCGCACGGTCGCGTCGGCATACTCGGTTCGGCCGCTGCCGGACGCGCGCGTCTCGACACCGCTGTCGTGGGAGGAGCTGCCGACCGCGGAGGCCGAGGCCTTCACGATCTCGACGGTGCCGGCTCGGTTTGCTTCCATCGGTGACCCGGGCGCCAGCATCGACAGAGCGGTCGGGTCACTGGACGCGCTGCTCGAGCTGTCGCGGCGCGACGAGGCCGAGGGGCTCGGCGACGCGCCCTGGCCGCCGAACTACCGCAAGCAGGAGGGCGAGCCGCCGCGCGTCCAGCCTTCGCGTCAGCGCCGTGCCACCGCGGACTACGACACGCCGGAGGCCGAGGCGGAGCGCGAGAAGAACCGCGCGGCGATGGAGAAGCGCTTCAATGCCGAGATCGAGCGGCGCGCGGCCGCGAAGGCCGGCGGCGAGGGACCCGCCCCGACCCGGCCCACGCCGACCGGCCGGCGGCGCACGAACGTGCCCGTCATCGAGATCTCGCGGGCGAAGACCAGGGACGAGGCGCTCGCGGGGCTCGAGCGCTGGAAGGCTCGCCACCCGTCCGCCGCGGCCGCCCTCGCCGTCGCCGACGTCCTGGTGGACGGGATGCGCGGCCGCTCCTCGCTCTGGTATCGGGTCCGCGTGAATCTCACCCACGTCCCAGCGGCGGAGCGACCCGCGCAGGAGGCGCTGGACCCCGATTACGACCCGTGGGCGGAGTACGCCTGGCCCGACCGCGCCGGCCAGCTCGAGCGCGCGCCGCGGAGGCGCGCGCCCGAAGGCTGATCGAGTCCGCTCAGGCGGCCGGCTTGGACCGCCAGAAGAAGAGCAGCACCACGACGATGTACGCATGGACCGCGAACAGGACGATCGAGAACAGGCCGCCCCCGGCGGTCGCGGCCGCGCCCGCGCCGGTGGTCGCGGCATTCCCGGCTCCGGTCAGGCCGCCCAGCCAGATCAGGCCGCTGATGATCCCGACGACGATGCCCAGCACGCGCGCCCAGGTGCTGTTCCGGATCACGCCGATCCCGGCCAGGAGGTAGGCCACGCTGTAGGCGATGATGATGACCCCGAAGAAGGCGAACACGCCGGTCATCAGCGCGGCAGGGTCGCCGTTGTAGCCGGGGATGTTCGTGATGCTGGAGCCGAGGCTGTTGATGATCGTGCCGCCCACGACGATGATCAGGAGCCCGAGCAGCCCGCCGCCGATCGCGAGCAGGAGCAGCAGGATCCCGGCCACCAGCGCCAGCGGGGTGCGCTGGCCCTTCAGCGGGACGGCCGGCGGTGGCGCCTGCCAGGCGACGGCCGGTGGAGGGGCAATCGGTGGAGGTGCGGTCATCGGGGCCGGCGGCGGCATGGGTGGCGGCGTCGCGGCGGCCGCCATCACGGGCGGCGAGGGCGGCGGCTCCGCGCTCGACATCTGTGCGCTCGACATCTCCGTGCTCGGCATGTCCGCGGCCGGCATGTCCGCGGCCGGCATGCCCGCGGCCGGCATGCCCGGGTCCGGCGTGCCCGTTCCCTCGGGCGCTGGCTGATCGGTCATCCGGTGCTCCTCCCTCGCTGCTGCTCTACCTGGCCGGTGCCGGCTCCGAAGATCCGCTCCAGCTCGTACGCCGCCGTTTCCTCGAGCTGATCGTACCGGCAGTCAGCGGGCTGCTTGTCCGGGCGCCAGCGCTGGAAGGTCGTCCCGTGTCGGAACCGGTCCCCTTGCAGGTGATCGTACGCGACCTCTGCAACGCGTTCCAGACGGAGCGGCTCCCAGGACAGGTCCTTGCCCCGATTCCAGCGCGAGGTCGCGCCCGGCAACCGCTGCCCGGAGGCTTCGGCGGCGGCACTCCACTCGGCCCACTCGGACCACGGGTGCCCCTCCATCGCGTTCTCCCGGAGCGGCTCGAGCTCCGTGACGAGCTCGGCCCGGCGGTCCCACGAGAACGACGAGGTGACGCCGACGCTGTGCAGCCTCCCGGCGTCGTCGAACAGCCCCAGGAGCAGCGATCCGACGTGCGTCCCGGGCCCGTTCTTGTGCCACCGGAAGCCCGCGACGGCGCAGTCGGCGGTGCGCTGGTGCTTGACCTTGATCATCGCGCGCTTCCCTGCCTGGTACGTCCCGTCGAGGCGCTTGGCGACCACGCCGTCCAGGCCCGCACCTTCGAACCGATCGAACCAGTCCGCCGCGAGCGCGACGTCGGTCGTCGCCGGCGTGAGGTGGATCGGCGGCGTCGCAGCGCCAAGGACGGCTTCGAGCCGCGCCCTGCGCTCGCCCTGCATGACCTGGCGAAGGTCCTCGTCGCCGAGCGCCAGGAGGTCCCACGCAACGAACGAGGCGGGTGATTGCTCGGCCAGCATCCGCACCCGCGATTCGGCGGGATGGATTCGCAGGAGGAGGGCCTCGAACTGGAGGCCGCCGTCCGCGGCGATCACGACTTCGCCGTCGAGGACGCACCGCTCGGGGAGCGACGAGCGCAAGGGTGCCGCGAGCTCCGGGAAGTAGCGATCCAGCGGCTTCAGGTCGCGCGACTGGATGTACGTCTCGTCGCCGTCGCGGAAGACGATCGCCCGGAAGCCGTCCCACTTCGGTTCGTACAGCCAGCCGTCCCCCGTGGGCAGCGCATCGGCGGCCTTCGCCAGCATCGGCTCGATCGGAGGCTCGAACGGCAGTCGCACCGCGTCACGGTAGTACAAGCCACCTTTGACGCGGGGACCGCTTCCGTAGGCTGCACCGCGGTTGGTGCACCGACCACCGCACTGCAATGCGCGCGAGAGGTTCGGACGAGCAGGCTGGAACCGAGCGAAAGGAGGCCGTCGATGCGATCCGTGACGGAGAAGCAGCGCCGGTTCAGGCCCAGCACGGCCATCGCGGAGCGGCTGATGGAGGACTTCGCGCGGAAGCTCGACCGGGACGCCAGGCGGCCGCCGCGAACCCGAGCACCACGCGTGACGGCTGCGACCCTGCTCATGCGCCGACTACGCTTCGGGAGTGAGTGGCTATGACGAGATCGCGGACGGCTACGAGCGGCACTGGGGCCCGGTCATCCGCCCCGCCGCCGAGGCCGTCCTCGACCTGCTGCAGGGCCTGACCCAGCCGGACGCACGACTCCTCGACGTCGGAACCGGCACCGGCGCTCTCGCGATCGCAGCGCTGGAACGCTGGCCGCAGCTCAGGGTGACGGGACTCGACCCGTCCCAGGCCATGCTCGATCGCGCCCGCGCCAATGCCGATGCGCGTCTCGGCGCCCGAGTTGACGGGCGCCTCGATCTGGTGCGGGGCGACGCCGCCGAGCTGCCCACCGACGCGGCCTCGTTCGACGCCGTCGTGTCCTCGTTCGTGCTCCAGCTCGTCGACCGGCGCCCGACGGCGATGCGCGAGGCCCGCCGCGTCCTCCGGCCGGGTGGCACGTTCGCCTGGGTCGCGTGGCTCGCCGGGGACGCGCCCTTCCGTGCCGACCAGGTCGCCAACGAGGTCCTCGACGACTACGGGTTCGATCCGCCCGAGCCGGGCGCCCGCGGCGGCGAGCCACCCTCGGCCGCGGTCGCGGCGGCAGCGACGCGCCGGGCCGGGTTCAGCGACGTCCGCGCCCACGAATCGGAGCTCGTCCACGCCTGGACACCGGAGGGCTACCTGGCGTTCTTCACCGAGTTCGACGAGGCCAGCCTGTTCGAGGACCTTGGGCGCGGCGAACGGCGCCGGATCGTGCGCGACATCGGCACGCGCCTTCGGCGGCTGTCCCCCGACGAGCTGACCATGCGCCTGCCGACCGTGTACGTGCGCGGTCGCGTCCGCGGCTGATCGCTCGCGCGACCTCGCTCGGGAGCCGGCGCTCGCCGGCTCGGGCTATTCCTCGGAGCTGCCCGCGTCGGTGGAGCTGCCGCCTTCGGCGCCCTCCTCGCCCTCGGCAGCCTCGCCCTCGGCAGCCTCGGCGACGGGCGTCGGCTCCTCCTCGACGCGCGGCGCCAGGACCTTGGCGACGACCTCGTCGAGATCCGTGAGCAGGGTGGCGTCGCCCGGGATCACGAGGTCGCGGACGTGGATCGCGTCGTCGAACGTGGCCAGCGACTCGATCGAATAGTGGATCGACTGGGGGAGGTGGTCGGGCAGCGCTCGAACGCGCACGTGCTCGAGCACGTGGAGCAGCGTCCCGCCGCCGGTCTCGATCGCCTCGGCCTCGCCCTCGGAGACGAGCTGCACGTCGACCGTGAGCTCCTCGGTCATGCGCACCACGTACAGGTCGACGTGGAGCGGCCGGTGGGTCACGCGATGTGTCTGGACGCCGTACACGAGCACCGGCGCCGCGGCGGCACCGTCGACCGACAGGTCGATCAGGGTGTTCGCGCCCGCGTGGCGGCGGAGCTGCTCGAACTCGTGGGTGTCCACGGACACGTTGTCGGAGTCGATGCCGCGGCCGAACACGACGGCGGGCAGGCGGCCGTCGCGGCGCAGGTAGGCGACCTTCTTGCCGGTCACCTCGCGACTGGTGGCGGCGAGCTTCGGGCGGGCGGTGGACATGCGGAAGTTGGGCCTCCGGAAATGAGCGATCGGGCGGGTAGGCTACCACGCCGGGCTCCAGGCGGGCGTCGGCGCGCCCCCGGGTCGGACGATCGGGCGTAGCATCGCCACGATGGCGGGAACGATTCTGATCGTGGAGGACGAGCACGCGGTTGCGCGCGGGCTCCAGTACGCGCTCCAGCAGGAGGGTTACGAGGTGACCCTCGCCCGATCGGGCGAGGAGGGCCTCGAGGCGGCGACGCGCGAGGCGCCCGACCTCGTGCTGCTCGACGTGCGGCTACCGGGCATGGACGGCTTCGAGGTCCTGCGCCGGCTGCGCGCGGCCGGGACGAAGTCCCCGGTCCTCATGCTCACCGCGCGCGACGAGGAGGTCGACAAGGTCATCGGCCTCGAGCTCGGCGCGGACGACTACCTGACCAAGCCGTTCGGGCTCCGCGAGCTGCTGAGCCGGATCAAGGCCCTCCTCCGCAGGGCCTACGGCGACCTCGCGGACGCGGTCGGCGGGCGCGTGATCCGGCACCGCGACCTGCTGATCGACCTGGACCGGCGTCGGGTCCAGCGCGGCGACCGGCGGATCAGCCTGACGCCGACCGAGTTCGAGATCCTGCGCCACCTCGCCAGCAAGCCCGGGCGCGTGTACACCCGCGCCGAGCTCCTCGACCTGCTCCGCGACTACGAGGCGCTCGACCAGGACGAGAAGACGATCAACGTCCACGTGAGCCACCTGCGGGACAAGCTTGAGGACGACCCGACCAACCCAGCCTTCGTGCAGACCATCCGCGGTGTCGGGTACGCGTTCGCCGAGCGCTGAAGGCCTGACGCCCCGGACCTTCCAGGGCCGCCTGACGCTGGCTTTCGTGGCCGTCGTGACCGTCACGCTCGGGCTGGTCGGGCTGCTGGTGGTGAACCGGCTCGGGGCGTACTTCGACCAGCAGCAGCGCGACGACCTCGTCGCGCGGGCCAGCGGCGTCGCCCAGTACGTGATCGTTCGCGCCGAGAACACGACGACGGTCCGCGCGGGCCGCCCGGTGGTGTCCGCGGCCGGCATCGTCGATACCGCCGTCGTCACCGAGCTCGCGAAGGAGACGGAGCAGCGGATCATTGCCGACCAGCTCGGGCAGGCAGACGTCCGGTTCCGATTCGGGCTGATGACCGACGAGGGCTTCCAGCCGGCGAAGAACGGCACCTTCGTCGCCTCCGAACGAGCGAAGCCGCAGCTCGGCCAGGAGCTGGAGAAGATCACCAGCCCGCCGGTCGTGGTCCCCATGGACTCGGCAGCGATCCCCTACGGCGTCGAGGTCACCCTCATGAACCCGTACACGTATCGGGCCGCAGCGATCTCGAACGTGACCGGCCTGCTCGCCATCACGGGCCTGGTCGCCCTCGCGGTGGCCGTCGTGGTCGCGGCGATGCTCACCCGCCGCATCACGACCCCGCTCCGGCGCCTCACCGAGGCAAGCCGCGACCTCGCCGAGGGCGACTTCGCGCGCCGCGTCTCGTCCGACGCGATCGAGGACGGCCCGATGGAGCTGTCGGACCTCGGGCTCCAGTTCAACGCGATGGCTGAGCGCCTCCAGGAGAGCGTCGAGATCATCCGGCGCGATCGCGATCGAAGCCGGGAGTTCCTCGCCGACGTCTCCCACGAGCTGCGCACGCCGATCGCCGCCCTTCGCACCTTCAACGAGCTGCTCACCGAGGGCGCCGCGGACGATCCGACAGCGCGCGCCGAGTTCCTCGAGACCAGCCGCGCCCAGCTCGAGCGGCTGGACTGGCTCGCGCAGAACCTGCTCGAGCTGTCAAAGCTGGACTCGGGCCTCGTCCTCCTCGACCTCCGGCGCGAGGACCTGCGCTCATCGGTGGAGCAGGCAGTGGACCAGGCCCTGGCGACGGCCCGCCGACGCGGCGTCGAACTGACGATGGACCGGCCGGACGAGGCGATCCAGCTCCGGCACGACCCCGTCCGCATCGGACAGGTGGTGACCAACCTCGTCGGGAACGCGATCAAGTTCACGCCGCGCGCCGGGTCGGTCCGGGTCGAGGTCCGGCGCGAGCCCGACGGCGGCGCCTCGATCACGGTCGCCGACACGGGCATCGGCATCGATCCGGCCGAGCTGCCCCGGATCTTCGACCGGTTCTTCCGTGGCTCCCGCGCCAGCGAGGCGCGCGGCAGCGGGAGCGGGCTCGGGCTGTCGATCGTGCGCAGCATCGTCGAGATGCACGGCGGCACCGTGGCCGTCGAGAGTCGCGTCGGGGCCGGCACGACCTTCCGGGTCGCGTTGCCGGCCCAGCCCGGACCGATCCCGCAAGCGGATCCGCGGCGCGTGGCGGAAACTTCATCGTCACCCGCGCCGAACCTGAACCCGGAGCCCGCACCCTGAGCACGAGCAATGACTGACCAGCCGCCCCCGCTCGACCCGGGTGCTCCGGATGCCACCGGCACCGCGGAACCCGAGGCCGAAACCGTCGCCTACTCCCCGATTCCGGAGCACCGGCCGGCGTGGGCGTCGCCGCCCCTCGAGCCGTCGCCCGCCCTCGAGCCCGTCATCGCCAGCGGGCCGGTCGTCACGGCGCGCAGCGGGAATCGCGGCGGCCCTGGCCTGGGCACGATCATCGGCGCGGCGCTGCTCTCCGCCGTGCTCGCGTCGGGCGGCACGGTGCTTGTCCTGGAGGGCACCGGCGAGGTGGGGCACGCAGGGAGTCCCGCAGCCAGCGGCGGCGTCACCGCCAGCGGCGCGCCGGTCGCCATCGATGACTCCTCCGCGGTGGTGAGCGCGGCCGCGAACGTCAGCCCCGCCGTCGTCCGAATCACGGCCACCGGGGTCGCCACGGATCCGCTGGGCGGCACGGTCCCGGAGACCGGCGTCGGTTCGGGCGTGATCTACGACACGGCCGGCTGGATCCTCACCAACCGGCACGTCGTGCTCACCACCGACAACAAGGTCGCGAGCACGCTCACCGTCGAGCTCAAGGACGGCCGCGATCTCACCGGCACGGTCTACGGCATCGACACGCTGACGGACCTGGCGATCGTCAAGGTCGACTCGACGGGCCTGTCTGCCGCCCCGATCGGCAAGTCGGCCGACATCAAGGTCGGCCAGCTCGCGATCGCGATCGGGTCGCCGCTCGGCACGTACACCAACACGGTGACGACCGGGATCATCTCGGCCACCGGGCGGACGGTCGATATCAGCTCGACGGTGCGCCTCACCAACCTGATCCAGACCGACGCCGCGATCAATCCGGGCAACAGCGGCGGCCCGCTCCTCGACGCGGCCGGGTCGGTCATCGGCATCAACACCGCCGCCGAGCGCGGCTCGACCGGCATCGGGTTCGCGATCCCGATCGACATCGCCCGACCGATCATGGCCCAGGCCCTCGCCGGCCAGCCGCTCGCCCGGCCGTACGTGGGCATTCGCTACGAGATGATCGACGCCAAGCTCAAAGCTGCCAAGCATCTGACGGTCGACCAGGGCGCCCTCATCGGGCCATCGACCGACGCGAGCGGGGCGCCCCTGCCGGCGATCACGCCCGGCAGCCCGGCGGCCGCCGCCGGCCTGAAGGACGGCGACATCATCACGGCGATCGAGGGCCAGCCGGTGGACACCGAGCATCCGCTCGACGCGCTGCTGAGCGGCTACGCACCGGGCCAGACGGTGAAGCTCAACGTCCTCCGCGGGACGGACCAGATCACGATCAGCGTGACGCTCGGGACCCGCCCCAGCACGCTCTAGTCAGCGCTCCCGCGTCCGCCGAATCTCGACGCCGGCGAAGTCGAGGGGCCCGTCCAGGCGCACCTCCGGCTTCCTGACCCGAACGACGACCTCCTCGACCGTCGCCTGCTCGGCAAGGATCTCGTGGGCGATCGCTTCCGCCAGGGCCTCGATGAGGCTGAACGTCCGCTGCTCGACGACCCCGCGGACGGCGCGATACACGGCTCGGTAGTCGACGGTCCGCGCCAGGTCGTCGTCGACGGCGGCCGGACGGACGTCGAGGACGAGCTCAAGGTCGACCTCGAACCGCTGGGGGGTCACCTTCTCCCAGTCGAGCACGCCGTGCCGCGCCTGGAACGCCATTCCCGAAAGCACGATCCGATCGCTCATGTCGTTGCCTCGCGCCACGAGCCGCGGACGATCGCATCGGCCATCCGGGCGGCCCGCACGTTCTCGAGCACGTCGTGGACGCGAACGATATCGGCACCGGCCTCGATCCCGAGCGCGGTCGTCGCGAGGGTCGCCTCGAGGCGCCGGTCGGCGGGCAGGTCGAGCACCTTCCCGAGCGTCGACTTGCGAGATGTCCCGAGCAGGATCGGCCGCCCGAGGACACGCAGCTCGCCCAGCCGCCGGAGCAGCTCCAGGTTGTGCTCCGCGGATTTGCCGAAGCCGATCCCTGGATCGACGATGAGGTGCGAGGGCGGCACGCCGGCGCGGGTCGCGCGTTCGAGGGCCCGCCGCAGGTCGTCGACGACCTCCTCGACGAGGTGGTCGTAGCGCGGCTCGGCGCGGTTGTGCATCACGATCAGGGGCACGTCGCACGCCGCGGCGAGTGTCGCCAGGGTGGTGTCATCAGCGACGCCCCAGATGTCGTTGATGGCGTCGGCGCCGGCATCGAGCGCCGCCTCGGCGACCCCGGCCTTGGTCGTGTCGATCGTCAGGGGCATGGTCGGCAGCGCGGCGCGGACAGCCCGGACCACGGGAATCGTGCGGCGCAGCTCCTCGTCCTCGTCGACGGTCGCGTGGCCGGGCCTGGTCGACTCGCCGCCGAGGTCGAGGAGGTCCGCGCCCTCGGTGGCCATCTCCACGGCCTGGGCGACGGCGGCGGCCACGGCATCGGGCGCGGCGAGGAGGCCGTCGCCCGAGAACGAGTCAGGGGTCACGTTGAGGATGCCCATCACGAACGTCCGCTCGCCCCAGCGGAAGGTCCGCTGCCCGATCCGCGTCTCGCCGAGCTCGATCATGCGCCGGGAACCTCCGGGTCGCGGACGGCCTGGTCGTCGCCCCACCGCCGGCGCGCCTCGCCCACGAGGTACAGCGAGCCGGCGACGACGATCGGCCCGCGAGCGTCACGGATCGCGCGGTCGAGGGCCGCCTCGACGTCCGCGACAACGGCGATCGACCCGCCCGGCCGGATCGTACGCCAGCGCCCCGCGAGCTCGGCCGCCGGCATCGCTCGATCGCCGGGTACCTGCGTCGCGACAATCGAGGCACCGGCGAGCGCCCCCGACGCGCCGAGCGCGCGGATGATCCCGTCGACGTCCTTGTCGGCCATCGACCCGTGCACGAGCGTGATCGGCACCGGCGATGGATCCCGGCCGCCGGCGAGGAACGGCCGGAGGTCCTCGAGCGCCGTGGCCAGCGCGGCCGCCCCGGCCGGGTTGTGCGCACCATCGAGCAGCACGTCGCGATCGTCGACCCGCAGCAGCTCGAGGCGGCCCGGCCACGAGGCCGTCGCATACCCGCGCCGCCGTGCCTCGGGTGCGACCGTGGCGATGCCGGCCGCGCCCAAGGCATCGATCACGGCGTCGGCAACCGCCGCGTTCTCGGCCTGGTGGCGGCCCCGAAGGCCGACACGGGTCGGTCCGAGGCGCCCCACCTCGACGTCGATGCCGTCGCGGTCCCAGCCGAGCAGCGCCGGAGTCGCGACTTCGATCAGCGGTGCCCCGACGCGGCGCGCCCGCCGGCGGATGACCTCCAGCGCCGGTGCCTGCGCGCCGGTCACGGCGTGGTCACCGCGCATGATGATCGCCGCCTTCTCCTTCGCGATCGCGGGCACCGTGTCGCCCAGCCACGCCATGTGGTCGAGTGCGACATTCGTGATCGCCGCGACGCCGCCGTCCCAGGCGTGGGTCGCGTCGAGGCGACCACCCAGGCCCACCTCGACCAGGGCAACCGCGACGTCCTCGTCGGCGAACCAGCGGAACAGCATCGCCGTGAGCAGCTCGAACTCCGTCGGCGGGCCGTGGCGCCGCTCCACGCGGGAGGCGGCATCCAGCGCCTCGCCAACGAGGCGCGTGAACGTCACCGGCTCGATCGGCCGCCCGTCGATCGCCATCCGCTCCCGGTAGC
The DNA here is from genome assembly GCA_035631615.1 of Candidatus Dormiibacterota bacterium. Taxonomy (GTDB): domain Bacteria; phylum Chloroflexota; class Limnocylindria; order Limnocylindrales; family CSP1-4; genus UBA5189. The sequence goes on from DASQIK010000065.1 coordinate 64,607, forward strand.
TCACGAGGTGCGGCTTCGGCGTCGTCCCGGTCCGGATCCCGGCAACGCGCAGGGCACTCCCGGCGAGCGCAAGGACGCTGCCCTTGCCGTTCGTCCCGCCCACCAGGGCGCCGCGCAGCTGCAGGTGCGGATCGCCGAACTCGCGCAGGAGGGCTCGTGTCCGTCCAAGCCCCAGCCGGATCCCGAATCGGCCTCGCTCGGTCAGCGCGGCGACCGCCGCGTGGTACTCCCCGGAAGCCGTCGGGCTCAACGCCCGCTCAGCTCCTCCTCGTAGAACACGCACTGGTTGAAGCGCGGCGAGAGGCAGACGTCGTTCACGTAGCTCTGCTCGAGGTGGACGCCGCCGCGGAGCTGGCAGCGGGAGACCACGCTTTCCTGCCGCACGATGCCCTTGAGCAGGTGCGGGGCGTGGATCGGGAGCGCGCCGCGCGAGCCGGTCACGTAGAAGTGCGGGCAGACGTTCCTGCGCAGGTTCGGCAGGCCGAAGGCGCGAGTGCGCGCCGGATCGGGCGGGCCGCCGCCGATCGTGAACCCGAACGGCCGCTTCGATGGCTCGGGCTGCGCCTGGACGGTTCGATCCGGCACCGCGGCGCCGCCCGGGCCGGGCACTGTCGAGACGCGCGCGATCGGCCCGAGGCCGAACGGCGGCCGTCCACTGACGCGAACGCCGCGACCCGACTTTGGATCGCCAGGCTGCACAAAACCCCCCACTCCCGCGGCGAGCCGCTCGCCGCCTCCCGTCAGACTACACCGCAGCGTCCGAGCGCCGCGGCGTGCGACGATAGGGGCGGATGACGAACCGCCGCGGCAGCTCCCACGTTCGCCCGCGCCCGCCGTCGAGCGGCCGCACGGCCCAGCCGGTGAAGGTGGCGGCACCGGACCGGCGCCGCGTGCGCCAGCACAAGGGTCTCGATGCCCGCCGACCCCGAGCGCCCCTCGCGACCCGGACGCTGCTCGTCCTGGCGGTGGTGATGCTCGGGGCGGCCGCCTTCCTCGTGGCGAGCGGCGGCATCGGGCCGGCGCTGTCCACCCTCGGATCCGGCTTCGGCTCGGCGTTCGCGCGGCTGGTGGCCACCCCGCTCCCGACGACCACCCAGCTCCCGCCGACCAACTCGCCAACGATCGAATCGCCGAATCAGCCGTACACGAACCAGGCCCACATCGAGCTGACCGTGTCCGTGCCCGTCGAGGCGCTCGGCGATCCGACGGCCAAGGTTCGGATCTACCTCGCGCTGGCGGGACTCCGGGCCGCACCGATCGTCGACGTCCCCGTCGGCACGACGAGCCGGATGACGGTCCCGTTCACCCTCGACCCCGGTCGCAACGACATCTCGGCCACCCTCTTCCGTGGCAACGATGAGTCCGAGCAGTCACCGATCGTGACCTACATCCTCGACACAGAGCCGCCACGGATCACGATCACCTCGCCCATGAACAACGCCGCCGTTGCCACGCCCGACGTCACGATCAAGGGCAAGACCCAGGCCGGCACCAGCCTGGTCGCCCTGAATGCCGCGAACGGCACCTCGATCAGCTCGATGGCCGCCAACGACGGGACGTTCGAGTTCGGGCTGCCACTCGCGTCGGGTGCGAACGCGATCACGATCACGGGAACCGACCCGGCCGGCAACGTCGGCACGACGACGCTCAACCTGCTCCAGGGCTCCACCCAGATGGTCGCCCGCCTCACCGCCTCGACCTATCGCATCTCGGTCTCGAAGCACCCGGCGTCGCTCCAGCTCACCGTGCTCGTCAAGGATCCGGCCGGCATGGCCCTCGCCGGCGCGAGCGCGTTCTTCACCATTCAGATCCCCGGGCTGGCGCCGATCTCGAACCAGATCGTCACGGGCCCGGACGGCCGGGCCGTGTTCACGACGCCCCTCGTCGGCAAGCTGGCCGTCGGAAGCGGTGTCGGGACCGTGCTGGTGAGCTCGAACCTGTACGGGCAGTCGACCGACCGGGTGACCCTGACCTTCGTCAAGTAGCCGCGCGGACGGCCGGACGCGCCGCGGGTGCGCAGCTACCATCGGGCCGTGGCCATGTGGCACTGCCCGCACTGCGGGGCGCTCCAGACGGAGGCGGCGCGCTGCTGGGTCTGCCGGCGGTCGTCGACCACCTGTTCGACCTGCCGGAACTTCCGGCGCTCCCTCGCGACGGACGTCGGCTTCTGCTCGCTCGACAGGCGACGGCGCCCGCTGACCGGACTCGAGCTGCGCGGCTGCTGGGCGGGCCGCCCCGCCGCGGTGGCGACGACCCACGGTCCGACCGTTGCGCACCTGGCCGAGGGGCTGCCGGTGGTCCGCGGATTCGTCCCCGTCGACGAGGTCACGCTGCCCGTTGCCGTCCCGGCTCCCGCCACCCTCGAGGCGCCGGTGCCGCCGGTCGCGTTCGTCGAGGCGGCCGAGGCGCCCACGAGCCTGTTCGGCGACGCGGAGCGCTGATCAGGCGGGACAGGTCTCGCGGGCGCCGCGACGACCAGCTATAGCGACGGCAATGGGGAGGGGACGAGCGTCGGAATCGGCGTCGGGACCGGCGTGGGGACCGGGGTCGGCACGGGGGTCGGCGCCGGGGTCGGCGTCGGGACCGGCGTGGGCACCGGGGTGGGCGCCGGGGTCGGCGTCGGCTCCGGGCCCTTCGAGACGACGTAGTTGATCGCGGAGCCCGGCAGCACGACCACGTTCGGGCCAGGGTCGTTGCTGACCACCTCGCCCGCCGGGATGAACGGGTCGAAGGCCTCGGTGCGCGCGCCGACGGTCAGGCCGGCCGCAGCGATGAGGTTCACCGCGTCCTGCTCCACGCGGCCGCGCAGGTCGGGCACGGCGACGCCCTGCGGGCTGATGGCCATGGTCAGGTTGATGTCGCTGTTCTGGGCGACCAGCGTGCCGGCGGCCGGGTCCTGCCGCACGACGGTGTTGGGCGCCGCGCTGCTCTGCGCGAATGCGACCTGCTTGGCGTTGAGGCCCGCCGTGGTCGCGGCCGCCTTGGCCTGGTCGAACGTGAGCCCGACGAGATTCGGCACCTGGACCTGCGGCGCTGCCGAGGGGCCGGGGCCGGAGGCGAGCTTGATCACGACGAACGCGGCGAGCGCGAGGATGGCGAGCGCGAGGATGGCGGAGATCCACAGCCACGGGCCGCCGGCGCGCGGTCCGGGCTCGATGTCGTCGGGATCGTCGGTCAGGACCGTGTTTCGAGGCGGCACCGGCGGGACCGTCCGATTCGCATAGGCGTCGGGGGGATAGGCGATTCGCGCCTCCGGGTTGGGGCGGGCGACGCCTGCAATCCCGGCGCCGGCAACCCCGGCGCCCGCGGCCGGCATCGCGCCCGCGGGGGCGCCGGCGGCCACCGCGCCCGCCGCAAGGCCCGCGGCGGCACCGGCCGCCCCGGCAGCCGCGATGGCACCTGCCGCTCTTGGGCTGCGCGGTCCATCGCCCGCCGCCGATTCGCCGAGGTAGCGCTCCAGTGCGTCGGCCATGTCGTTCGCGGTTGCGAAGCGGTCCTCGGGATTCGTGGCCAGCGCCCTGCGGGCGATCGCGTCAAGGCTGGGCGGAATGCCGCCGTGGACCGCCGCGGGGCTCGGGACGGCGCCGGTGAGCCGGGCGGTCGCGACCGCTGCCGCGGTGTCGCCGGTCCATGGCCGCTTGCCGGTGAGCAGCTCGAACAGCACGATCCCGAGGCTGTAGATGTCCGAGGCCGGTGTCGCGAGCTCGCCACGGGCCTGCTCGGGGCTGAAGTAGTGGACCGACCCGAGCGTCGTGCCCGGCAGGGTCAGCGCGGATTCCGAGAGCGCCCGCGCGATCCCGAAGTCGGCGACCTTCACGCGGCCCTCGTGCGTCACGAGGATGTTCCCGGGCTTGATGTCGCGGTGCACGAAGCCGCGCGCGTGGGCGGCGGCGACCGCGCGCGCCGCCTGGGCGACGAGCCGCGCGGCCGCACGCGGCGGCAGGGCGCCGCTGCGGCGGATGATCGTCGCCAGGTCCTCGCCCTCGACGAGCTCCATCACGATGAACGGCCCGACGGGATCGGTGCCGTAGTCGTAGACCGCCACCACGGAGGGGTGGTTCAGCGACGCCGCCGACTGCGCCTCGTGGCGGAACCGATCGTTGAAGTCGGGGTCGGCGCCGTATTCCGGGCGCAGGATCTTGACCGCGACGTCGCGCTCGAGCTGGTTGTCCCGGGCGCGGTAGATCGTGGCCATCCCGCCCTGCCCGAGGAGCTCGACGAGGCGGTACCGGCCGCCGAGGACCGCGCCGATGTCAGCCAAGGTCGAGCGTCTGCAGGTGGCGGCGGAACTCGGCTGCGAGATCAGGTCGCTGGAGCGCCATCTCGACGGTCGCCTGGAGCCAGCCGAGCGTGGTGCCGGCGTCGTAGCGGACACCTTCGAACTCGTAGGTGAAGACGGACTGCTCGTCCATCAGCGCCTCGATCGCGTCGGTGAGCTGGATCTCGCCGCCGGCGCCGCGCTGGGTCTGCTCGAGCTTGTCGAAGATCTTCGGTGTCAGGACGTACCGCCCGATGACCGCGAGCGTGGACGGCGCGTCGGCGGGCTCGGGCTTCTCGACGATCGCCGTCATCCGCCGCAGGCGGCCGCCGTCGCGATGGCTCTCATCGACCTCGGCCGCGACGATCCCATAGCGCGAGACCTCGCCCGCGGGCACCTCGGCCACCGCGACGACCGATGAGTGGGTCTGCTCGTAAGCGTGGATGAGCTGGCCGATGCATGGCCGGTCGGCGACGACGATGTCGTCCGGCAGGAGCACCGCGAACGGCTCGTGGCCGATGAGGTCCTTGGCCATCAGGATCGCGTGGCCCAGCCCGAGCTGCTCCTTCTGGCGGACGTACGCGAGCTGGGCGAGGTCCGTGATCGCCCGGACCTGGCGGAGCTTCTCGATCTCGCCCTTCTCCTCGAGGACCTTCTCGAGCTCGTAGTTGAGGTCGAAGTGGTCCTCGATCGCGCCCTTGTGCGTGGACGTGACGATGATGATCTGCTCGATCCCCGCCGCGACCGCCTCCTCGACCCCGTACTGGATGATCGGCTTGTCGACGAGGGGGAGCATTTCCTTCGGCTGAGCCTTCGTCGCGGGCAGGAACCTGGTTCCCCATCCCGCCGCCGGGAAGACAGCCTTTCGGACGCGCATCGAACCTCACGGTGGGGACGGGATTGGAACGGGACGAACCCGGCCGAGGATACCACCGGCCCCCTGCCGGCCTAGGGCTCCAAGGTACCGACGAAGTCCTCGACGAGGCCGGTGAAGGCGGTCGACTGATCGACGTTCGACAGGTGGCCGGCGCGTGGGATGACCCGATATGTCAGCCGCGGGATGTCGCGGAGGAACCCCTTCGCACCCAGGGTGAACACGAGGTCGGTGACCCCGTTGATGGCGAGGATCGGGCCGCCGTACGAGAGCAGGCGCTCGCGGAATCCCCCACCGATCAGGTGCCGGACGGCCCGCGACCCGCCGCGCGAGAAGTGGCCGCCGGCGGTGATCGCCGAGGCGAGCTGGGTGCCGTACCGGACCCGGAACCACGCAAGCGCGACGACCCGAACGGCCCGTTCGGGCACGAGCCGCATGCTCAGGCCGTAGACATGGAAGCCGAGGCGGCTCATGCCCACCGGCTCGCGCGTGCAGCCGGCGATGACCAGGCCACGGACGCGCTCAGGGTGGAGACCGGCCACGGTCATCGCGACGTAGCCGCCGAGCGACAGCCCGACAAGGACGGCCCGGCCGCCCGCCTCGCGATCGATCGCGTCGACGACGTTCTGCACCGCCACGTCGAGCGTGAACGGCTGCTGCCGCAGCGTCCCGTGGCCGGGCTGGTCGACGGCGACCACGCGATACCGGTCCGACAGCGCGTCGACCTGGGGCCGCCACACCGAGCGACCCATCATCGCTCCATGGACGAACACGACCGGCGGGGCATCCTCGGGGCCGGCCACGCTCCAGTGGCGGACCGCCCGCTCGTCGGTCGACATCGACATGGGCGGCAATGCTACGTGGGTTCGGAGCCGGCCTCCTGGCGGGTCCTCGAGAGGCGGACGCTGGTGAACGGGATCCGGATCTCGCGGAAGGCCTCGATCGAGACGAGGAAGCCCAGGAAGATCAGGCCGATGCCGATCAGCTTGCTGGCCTCGAAGATCTCGGTCGAGCCGTTCTTGACCCCGAAGTCCGTGCCCGAGATCAGGAGCGCGCCGATCGCGATGAGGATCGTCGCCGGTACGCGGCTGTGCAGCCGGCCCTTGCCAAGGGCCACGATCGCGCCCGGCAGGGAGGCGAAGAAGTTCACGACGATCGCGATCGGCCCGATGAGCAGGTTGAACAGCATCGAGTCACCGGACTGGCCCTCGTTGAGCGAATAGCCGAGGACGCGCCGCTTGGGCATGAACACGTACGCCGAGAACAGCGCGCCGAGCACGAGCGCGAGGCCGCCGGTCACGTTCATGAGCGGCGTCAGGAGCCGGAGCATCCCCGGCAGCGGATCGAGGACGGGGACGCCGTGGGCATCGAGCGCGACCGGCCCGTCCGGCAGGGGCGCGATTGCGACCAGCACCAGGCCGAGCACCGTCACGACGACGACGCCGATCGCGGCGATCCGCGGCCAGCGCTCGTTCTGGAAGTACGTCTCGACGCCGATCGCGATCGCCAGGATCAGCGCCCCGATGAGGTACAGGAACACGAGCGGTCCGACGTCGGCGTAGTGGTTCTTCGACTGGCTCAGCACGGTGAACACGCCCGACAGGGCGACGAGGACCGCGTACGTGTACCCGAACCGGGTCTTCGCCAGCAGCAGCGCCGTCCCGAGCCCGAGCCAGCCGACGTTGAGCACGGCGCCGGCGACGTACCAGAGGCGGAACAGCCCGGTGTTCCAGCCGCCCGCGGCGGCCAGCGCCTCGCACGCCGACGCGATCGCGAAGAGCAGCGTCCCGATGGCCCACGCGAGCTGGTAGCTGCGCCGTCGCTCCCGCCATTGGTCGAGCAGCGCGAGGGTCATCACGAAGGCGAGAAGGGAGGTGAGCGCGGGCAGGAGCGTCGTGAGCATGGTTCTCCTCAGGGCTTCCGTGTCGGGGGCTGGAACGTGGCCACGAAGTGCACGAGCAGGCGGTCGAACAGCGCGGCGGCCTCCGCGTACAGGCGCATGACCGCCGGTGCCTCGAGCGACCGCCGCCGCCCGATCGATTCGAGCTCGTCCAGGAACGGGCGCCGCGCGGCAACGAATGCACCGATCGCGGCCGCGATGTCCGCCCTCGACTCGCCGAGCCGGCGGGCGGTCGATTCGATCAGCGCGACCGCCTGCGCCTCGGCGATCGCCTTGTCCGCCGCCGACGAGGCGTCGAGGTAGGCCACGAGTGCCTCGATCAGGCCACGGCCCTCGGCACGGAAGGCATCGCGCTCGGGACCCTGGAGTGGCGCGCCCGAAGGGAGCGCCGGCCCGGACCGGTACGAGCGCGCATAGGCGCGGGCGAGACGCTCCGGCGTCGCGCCGAGTGTGGCGAGCGGCCGCTTGGCCGAGCGGCGGACCTCCTGGAGTCGATGCAGGTCCGCGCGTGAGAAGCGGCGGTGGCCGCCGGGCGTCGCGAAGGATCGGATCCGGCCGGCGTCGGCCCAGCGGCGGAGCGTGTCGGGGTCGACGCCGAGCACGCGGCTCGCGGGCCCGAGGGACAGCCAGTCCGGAGCTGTGTGCTCGGTCGCGTCGATGAGGTCGGGCACGTTCGTCCTTCTCGGGTGACGTCGCCCGCTGCCCGCCTCCCGAACCTAGGTAAATCTAGGCATCGACCGCGCGATGGCGACGGCGGGAGGATAGAGGCCGCTCCGTCGGGCTGTCAACGGTCCCGCGCGCCTCGATTCAGGCTGGGATGAGCTCGTGGTCGTCGCGATGCAGGCCGTCGCACAGGCCGTAGCGGAGCGGGGCGCCTTCGGCTCCCGGGATCGGGATGGGCCGCATGATCTCGCGCACCTGCCCGCGTTGGCAGAACAGGTAGCCCTTGGCCCGCATCCACGTGCGCACGTGCGCGGGGTCGCCGTGGAACTCGAACGGGCCGGGGTTGATGGGCGGTCGCCCCGCCCACGAGACGGGCGTCTCTGCCGCGACGACGTCGAGGATGTTCATGCGCCACGGCGTGCCCGCGATGACCTCGAGACAGCCGTCGCAGCGGATCGCGACGTTGTCCTCGACGATGGTCGGAATGTGGACGCCGAGGTAGTCGAGCGGGCTCACGCTCCGATGGTAAGCGAAGGGATCGCCCGGAGCAGCGCGTTACACTCGCGCCGCGCTCGGGCCCCCATCGTCTAGAGGCCTAGGACGCCACCCTTTCAAGGTGGAGATCGCCGGTTCGAATCCGGCTGGGGGTACTTCTCGCTCACCGCCCATCCGGGCCCGGGCGCGCCGGCGCGTGCGCGCCCGCTAGGTGTTCAGGACGAGCGCCAGCACCGCGGCAATGGCGAACGAGCCGATCGCACTGAGGCCGGCGATGCCGCCCGCGATCGCGAGCGCGGTGGCCCGGCCGCTGCGGGCGTACGAGGCGGCACGCCACATCGCGACCAGTGCCCCGATGGCGATGGCCACCCACGCCGCCCCGAACGCGACGAATCCGGCTGCGAGCAGCGGGATCTGCCCGTCGTGCACCTTGAGCGTGACGTAGACGATGAAGATGAGCGAGCCGAGCAGCACGAGCGCGACGACGACCGACACCGGCGTGACGGGAATGGGCCCGATTCGGCGCCGGCGGCGCGTGCGGGCCGCCGGCGCGGCGGCCGGTTGGGCCGCCGTGCCCGGGGTTGGGCCCGCACCCGTCGCCACCGCCTGGCTCGGATCGGGCGCCGGCCCCGGCGCGGGCTGGATCGTGCTCATGGTCGCGTCCGATGGTAGACGGCGACGTTCCACGACAGCCTCGGGCGCTTGAGCTCGAGCGCGAGCCTGGCGCCCGGTGCCCCGAACGCCGCCCCGAGGAACTGCGTCGTCGCCTCCTGCGACTCGAACTCCCAGAAGCAATGGACCACCCGCACCCGGAAGCCGCCGGTCAGGAACGGGCCCGTTCGCTGGCTCCAGGCGCCGTATTCGGGGCGGTCGCCGTGGAGGCGTGAGACATCGTCGCGCCCGTAATCGTGGACGACGAGGTGGCGACCACCCGGCCGGAGCACCCGATCGACCTCGGCGACCTCGGCGCGATGGACGCCCCGGAAGGCCGACCACAGCCCGAGGACGACGTCGGCCGAGGCGTCGGCGGCGGCGATTCGCAGCGGGCGGGAGGTCGGGACCTCGCGGAGGCGCGCGCCACGCGTCCCGAGGCCGGCCACGAACGGGCCGCCAATGGCGTCGACGACGATGACGTCACGATCGGCGATCGGCCCGAGCGCATCGAGCGCCGCGACGAGCTTGGCGGTCGGGTCGAGGGCGGCGACGAATGCCTGCTCGAGCTCGGGCGCGACGGCGTGCGGCAGGCTGGACATCAGGCGAGGCGCACCACGACGCCGGACCTCGGTGGCAGCTGGATGACCGGCCGTCCGTCGACCGTTTCGAGCGACACTGGCGTGGATCGTGCGCGGCCCATGGCGAGGGCCACGCTACCACTCGGTTGGGCGGTGCCGCCTTGGTCCACGAGCGGCAGGCTGATCGGCTCCTCGCCCGCGTTGAGCGCCACCGCGAGTTTCCCCGTCGCGCTGCGGCGGGTGAAGACGAGGCCCTCGGCCGCCGTCGCCGTGATCTCCACGCCGTCGGCGCGGAGGGCCGGCTCCCGTCGCCGAAGCCCGAACGCGTCGCGCACAGCGCCGAGCAGGTCGTGGTCCCAGCGCGCCCCGTCCCACGGGAAGGCTCGGCGCGAATCCGGATCGATGCCGCCGGCGACCCCGACCTCGTCGCCGTAGTACACGCACGGCGCCCCCGGCAACGTCGCCTGGAGCAGGATCGCGAGCTCGAACGCTTCGCGATCATCGCCGAGCACCGACAGCACACGCGGCGTGTCGTGGCTGTCGAGCAGGTTCAGCTGGACCGCCGTCGTCTCGGGCGCATAGGCCCCGAGGATGTCCACGAGACGTGCAGCCAGCTGGGCGCCGTCGAGCCGGGTCACTCGGCCGTACTCGTGGTGGGACCGCAGCAGTGCCTCGTTCAGCCCGCGACCGCCGACGTAGCCGATGATCGCCTCGGCGAGCGGGTAGTTCATCAGCGCGTCGAACCGATCGCCGCTGACCCAGTCCGGCGCGACCTGCCAGATCTCGCCGACGAGGTACGCGTCCGGGTTGATCGCGCGGCACCGCCGCCGGAACTCCGCCCAGAACGACCGGTCGTCGATCTCGCCGGGGACATCGAGGCGCCAGCCGTCGATGCCGAAGCGGAGCCAGTGCTCGGCGACGCCCCACAGGTACTCGCGCACCGCGGGATCGCCGACGTTGAGCTTCGGCAGCGCGGGCATGTCCCACCACGCCTCGTAGCCGAACCGGCTGCGCGAGCCGCCGCCGCCCTCGACCTCGCCGGGCCGCGGCTGGTCCAGCGCCACGCCGGATCGAAGATGCGCCAGCGGGTAGGCATCCACGGGCCGACCGTCGGCGAGGCCCTCCTGGTCGAAGTGGAACCAGGTGCGGTACGGCGACCCGGCCCCGGTCTCGAGCACGTGGTGGAACGCCCAGAACCCGCGGCCCGTGTGGTTGAAGACGCCGTCGAGGATCACGCGCATCCCGCGCTCGTGCGCGCGATCGAGCAGCTCGCGCAGCGCGGCGTCGCCGCCGAGGAGCGGATCCACCGCCAGGTAGTCGTACGTGTGGTAGCGGTGGTTGGAGGCCGACTGGAACACCGGCGTCAGGTACAGCGCATTCACGCCGAGGGACGCGATGTGGTCGAGGTGCTCCACGACCCCGAGCAGGTCGCCGCCCTTGAACCCGTAGTTGGTCGGGGGCGCGTCCCAGGGCTCGAGAGGCCCCGGCTTGGCGACGCGGTCGCTGCTCGCGAACCGGTCCGGAAAGATCAGGTAGAAGACCGCGTCGCGCACCCAGGCGGGCGTGTCGGGCATGGGCGGAGGGTCCTCCATACTGCTCGTCATGCCGATCGTCGCACGCGGCCGTTCGCGCCGCTTGGCCGGCCATCGCCCGGTCGCGCGGGTCCTCGCGCTCATCGCCGGTGCCGGTCTCATGTTCGGCGCTTGCAGCCCGACCGTGGCGCCGACCGGCGGCCCTGTGGCGGTCGCCCCGAGCGGCCCGGCGAGTCCATCCGCGGCCGTCACGGCGTGCATCGCCGCAACGCCAGCGTCGGCGCTCCGGCCGTGGTGGGACACGGCCGTGTTCTACGAGGTCTTCGTGCGCAGCTTTGCCGATTCGAATGGCGACGGGATCGGCGACCTCGCAGGTCTCACTGCCCACCTCGACGAGCTCAACGACGGCAACCCGGCCACGACCGGCGACCTGGGCGTTACCGCGCTCTGGCTGATGCCCGTCGCCGAGTCGCCGAGCTACCACGGCTACGACGTGACCGACTACACGAAGATCGAGCCCGACTACGGCGACGCGGCGGCGTTCCATGCGCTCGTCGATGCCGCGCACAAGCGCGGCATCAAGGTCATTGTCGATTTCGAGGCGAACCACACCTCCGACCAGCACCCGTGGTTCGTGGACGCGCTCGCCGGCGGCCCGCATCACGACTGGTACGTGTGGTCGAAGACGGACCAGGCGTGGCCGAACCCGATCGGTGGCGGGAATCCCTGGCACCCTTCGCCTGCCGGCTACTACTACGGCGTGTTCTCGGCCCAGATGCCCGACCTCAACCTGCGCAATCCCGCGGTCACCGCCGAGCTCGAGCGCATCGCCGGCGTCTGGGTGAACACGATGGGCGTCGACGGCTTCCGGATCGACGCGGCCCGCCACCTGATCGAGGACGGCCCGACGACCCAGGTCAACACGCCGGAGACGCACGCGTGGCTCGCGGCATTCAGCGACGCCGTCCACACGGACGGGGCTCACCAGCTCGTGCTCGGCGAGGTCAACGACGCGGAGCTGCGGTCGGCCGGCTACGTCAAGGACGGCTCGCTCGACATGGCCTTCGACTTCGAGATCGGGCCGGAGATCGGGAACGCGGTCGCCCACGGCGACGCTGGCTCCCTGCTGTATGCCGAGTCCGGCGTCCAGCGCGCCTACACCTCGGGTGGTGCCGGCACCTTCCTGTCGAACCATGACCAGCCGCGGATCATGACCCAGCTCCGCGACGACACGTCGGCCGCCGCCGAGTCGGCAGCCACCCTGCTGACGGGGCCGGGCACCCCGTTCATCTACTACGGCGAGGAGCTCGGGATGGTCGGCGACAAGCCGGACGAGCAGATCCGGACGCCGTACCCGTGGACCGCGACGGGACCCGGGCACGGATTCACGACCGGGACGCCGTGGGAGCCATTCGCGCCGGGCGCAGACGTCGCGAACCTCGCGACAGAATCCGCGGACCCTGCCTCGCTCCTGTCGACCTATCGCGACCTGATCCGGCTCCGCGAGGCCCATCCGGCGCTCGCGACGGGGCCGCTGGTCCAGGTCGACGCGTCAGACCCGCACGTCGCCGCGAGCCTGCGCGTCGAGACGAACGGCGAGCGGCTGCTCGTGATCCAGAACCTGGGGCAGGATCGGGTCGCAGACGTGTCGCTCTCACTGCAGACAGGGCCGTTGTGCACGCCGGTCGACGCGGCAGTTGCCCTCTATCCGGCGTCGCTCGCTGCGCCCACCGCTGCTGCCATCCCGGCACCGACGTTGAACGCCGCCGGTGGCTTCGACGCCTATCGGCCGCTGGCGATCCTGCCCGGCCGATCGACGATCGTGCTGTCGCTCAACCCTTGACGCCGCCGACGGTCAGCCCGCCGACGATGTAGCGCTGCAGGACCGCGTAGGCGACGATCGGCGGGACCGCGAACAGGATCGAGAACGCCGCGAAGTTGGACCACGGAGTGCTGCTCGCGTACTGGCCGACCATGCCGTTGAGCGCCATCGCCAGGGTGAACGTCTCGGGCTTGGTCAGGAAGATCCAGGACAGGATGAACTCGGTCCAGCCGGCGATGAACGCGAACAGTGCGGTCACGGCGAGGACGGGCCGCGCGAGCGGCAGGATGATCAGCCGGAACGTCTGGAACTTGCCGGCGCCATCGACCGTGGCCGCCTCCTCGAGCTCCTTCGGGATGGTGTCGAGGTAGCCCTTCATGTTCCAGATGGCGAACGGCAGCTGACTCGACACGATGGCGATCGACACGCCGAGCAGCGAGTTGCGGAGGTTGAACGTGCCGATCTGGATCTTGTTGAGCGACACGAACAGTGGCGCGATCGTCGCCACCGCAGGCAGCATCAGGACGGCGAGGATCCCGATCATCAGCGCCTCGCGCCCGCGGAAGCGCATCCGCGAGAACGCGTAGGCGGCGAGCACGCCGATGGTCACGCTGGCGACCGTGATCACGAGCGCGATGAAGAGGCTGTTCATGGCCAAGGTCAGGAAGCTGACCGGGTTGGTGGTCGGCTTGGCGATGACCCGGGCGAAGGCGTCCAGCGAGGCGCCGGGCGGGAACAGCGAATCGGGCTTCTGCAGGTTGCGCGGATCGACCGCCATCGCGACGACCCACAGCACCGGGAAGATGACCGTCAGCCCGATGGCGATGCACAGTAGCTGCAGGGCGATCTGCCGGCCGATCCCGTTGCCGCGGCGGCGGCGCGTGGCGACCTTCGGGGCCACCGTGGCGCGGGGCGTGGCAAGCCGTGCGTCGACGCTCATCGCAGGTCCCTCTGGGCTTCACGCATTGTAGGAAGCCGTGGCCTTGGCCAGCCGGTTGGTGATGATCGTGATCGTCAGCAGGATGAAGAACTGGAAGATGGCGAACGCCGCCGCGACGCCGTACAGCTTCTGCTCCGCGACGAGCCGGTATGCGGTCGTGACCAGCAGCTCGGTCTGGCCGAAGGGCCCACCGCCGGACATGAAATACGAAAGGTAGAACAAGTTGAAGGTCACCACGAAGCCGTAGATTGCGAACGGGAACATGGCCGGGCGCAGGAACGGCAGGGTCACCGCCCTGAACCGCTGCCAGGCGCCGGCGCCGTCCATCTCGGCGGCCTCGTACAGCTCCTTCGGGATCGCCTGCAGCGCTCCCGTGGCGACCACGGAGTTCAGCGGCCAGCCGAGCCAGACGTTCGCGGCAAGGAGCCCGAAGTACGCCAGCGGGAGGATGAACGGTCCCGCCTGGATGAGCGGATTCGGGTAGTTCAGCCAGTCCAGCGTGATCGGCGGCAGTCGGAAGATGACGCCGATCGTGCCGTTCAGGATCTGGTTCACGGCGCCGTTCTGCGGGTCGAACATGTTCCGCCAGACCGTCGCGACGATGATCGGCGGGATCATGACCGGCAGGATGTACAGCGAGCGCCAGAACCGCCGCAGCCGGAGCTTGGGCGTGTTGAGCAGGAGGGCGATCCCGACGCCGAGGACGACATGGATGACCACGTTCGAGAGCGCCCACCACAGGTTGAAGACGAGGATCCTGACGAAGTCGAAGTTCGGGATGACGATGTTGTTGTTGAGGATCCGGAGGTAGTTGTCGAAGCCGACGAGGTTCGGCGCCGCGGCCTTGGGCGCGAGGTTCTTCAGGCCGTAGTCGGTGAAGGACATGTAGACCTGGAAGACCAGCGGGTAGAACGTGATGACGGCCATCACCAGCAGGGCCGGCAGCAGGAACGTGTACGCCGTGCGGGTGTCCCTGGAGCGTCGCCATCGCGACGGTCGCGGGGCCAGGATCGGTGCGGGGGTCGCCACGGCGCTCATCGGCGCGTGTTCCTCCGGTCCATCGGTGGAACCTGGGTGGTTGGTGGCGGTGAGGAGGCGCCATCCGGCGTCCCCTCACCGCAGCATACGAGGGCGGAGCCCCCGCGACTACTTGATGTTGTTTGCCTTGTCCATCGCCGCGCAGGCGCTGGCCACCTCGGTGGTCGGGTCATTGCCCTTGTCGACGACGGCGACGATGGCATTGCCGAAGTTGCCCCAGTAGTTGTTCAGCGCCGCAAGCGTCGGCCGGGGGAACCCGGTCGGCATGAGGCCGGCGAACGCCTTGGCGATCGCATCGCTCGGCTGGAGCGTGGTGTTCGCCGGCAGGTGGCCGGCATCCGCGAAGACCTGCTCGTTCGCTGGCATGAGGAACTGGAGCGCGAACTGCTTCGCGAGGTCAATGTTCGGAGAGGCAGCGTTGATGTAGAAGCCGTCCGGGGCCGTCATCGGCGCCCAGGTGCCACCGCTTGGGCCCGTCGGGCCGGCGGCCACGGCGAGCTTGGAGCCGAGTGCCTTGGACAGGTCGCCGGACTGCCACGGGCCATCGATGAACCCGCCGATCTTGCCGGAGATCAGGTCGGCCTTCGCGTCGCCATCGTTCTGGTAGAGGTGCCCGCCGGCCTTCTTGAAGTCCGACAGGAACTTGAGGGCGTCGGCGACGCCGCCGGACGATGCGGCGCACTTGCCGTTGTCGGCGAGGATCTTGCCACCGAAGACGCTGTACCAGCCCCACTCGTAGTAGGCGCCACCACCGTTGGCCCCGTACACGAGGCCGAGCTTGGCCGCGTTGGTGAGCCAGTCGGCGGTCGTCGCCGGCGCAGTGGCCAGCTGGTCCGTCCGGTAGAAGAGCTCGACGGCCTTCATCGACTCGGGGATCTCGAAGAGCTTCCCGTCGACGGTGGCCGCATTGAGGGCGACGTCGCCCGTGTTGTATGGCGCGGCCTTGAGCGTGGCCGTGAGGTCGCTGACGTCAGCCAGGAGGCCGTTCCGCGCCTCGCTCGGAAGGCTGTCGTTCGGAGCGATGTACATGTCCGGCTCGCCCGTCGAGGCCGAGGTCTCGAACTTGTTGAACAGGTCGGCGAACGGCACGTCGAGGACGGTGACGTTCAGGCCGGGGTTGGCGGTCTTGACCTGGCCGACGATCTTGTCGAAGGCGTCCTTCTCGGAGGTGCCCGAGGCGCCGTACGCCTCCCAGATGGTGAGCGTGCCGCTCAGCGCGGCTGTGGTCGGGCCCGTGGTCGCGGACGTGGTCGCGGCGGGACCCGTTGCCGGCGCCGAGGTCGGGGCGGTGGTGCTGGCAGCCGGGCCGCAGGCGCTGACCACGAAGATCAGGCCGGCGATGAGGCTGGTGAGCCGATACGTTCGTTTCATCTCGAGTGTGTTCTCCTCCTGGGGCGGTTCGGGATCCCGATCGCCGGGATCTCCGCCGCGTTGTTCCTGCTGTGGGCCCCGGCGGAGCCGGACGACCACCTGCTGGAGCTGCGTGGGCGGCGCACCGCGCTGGCAGCTCGGGCCGATCGACGGCACTACGCTGCCGGCACCTCCTGCCGCCGGTGCGGCGCCGGCCCGGTCGAGCCGCGAACGACCAGTCGCGTCTCGAGCCGGAGATGCTCAGGCTGGTTCGCCGGGCGCTGCTCGACCTCCACGAGGAGGAGTCGCACCGCGTCGGCACCCTTCTGACGAATGGGCTGGTGCACCGTCGTCAGTGGTGGGTCGACATGGGCGGCGAGATCGACGTCGTCGAAGCCGACCACGCTGAGATCGCCCGGGACGCGCAGGCCGAGCTCGCGCGCCGAGCGCATCGCGCCGATCGCGATGGCGTCGCTCATCGCGAGGACGGCCGTCGGCCGGAGGCCGCGGCCCCAGGCGTCCTGGAAGGCAGCGGTGCCGCCGTCGATCGAGGCCCGGGCGGCGACGAGCCACTCGTCGCCCAGCTCGACGCCGGCAGCGCGGAAGGCGCTGCGGTAGCCGCGCAGGCGCCGCTCGGTGACGCCGGTGCGACCGCGCTCGCCGGTGGCCAGGACGGGGCCCTCGACGGCGATGACCAGCACGTCCCGGTGGCCGAGGCCGAGCAGGTGCTCCGCTGCCGCCTGCGCGCCCGCCTCGTCGTCGACGACGACCGAGCTGTGCTCCGGCAGGTCATCCGAGTCGACGAGGACCATCGGCAGCCCGGTCGCCCGGATCTGCTCGACCTCCGGGTGGTCGGCGGACAGCCCGATCGCGACCACGCCGTCGACCGTCGCGCGCCCGACCGCGAGTGCCAGCGAGCCGTGCAGCGGCGAGATGAAGTGCAGCTCGTAGCCGAGGTCCTCGGCCGCGTTCGCGACACCCTCGCTGAACAGCGCGAAGAACGGGTTCGAGAAGATGACCGCGAGGGCCTGCGGCGTGAGCACGCCCAGGGTCATCGTCTGGCGCTGGGTCAGGAGCCGTGCGACCGGATGCGGCCGGTAGCCGAGGCTGTCGGCGACGCCCCGGATCCGGACGGCCGTCTCGGCCGAGAGGCGCTCCGGGTTGTTGAAGGCGAACGACACGGCCGTCTTCGAGACGCCCGCCTCGCGCGCGACGTCGGCAATGCGCGGCCGCTGGGTCCGTCGCTGCACCGTGCTCCTTCGCCTCCTCGGAGCCTCCGCCTGGGAGCCCTGGGGACGGGGCCGCCGAGCGGGAGAACCGGTTTAGAAAACCGGTTTAGTGGAAGGTAGCGACCGGGCGCAACGGCGTCAAGGTGCGATTTTCGAGGGTCGGCGACAGCCGGTCGCGGGGGCCGCACAATGCGCGCGATGGTCCCCACCCTGCGCGGCATGCCCTGGGGCGTCGGGCTGTTCCTCGTCTACGCCCTGCTCATCCTGACCGGGGTCGGGCTGTCGCTCGGCTATGTCGTCGACCAGGCCGTCCTCGTCCCGATCACGTTCACCGGCGTCGTGGTCATGGCGCTCCTCGCCTACACGATCTTCACGATCACCCTGGTCCTGCAGCGCAAGGAGGCCGCGCGCGGGCTCGCCCTGGGGCTCACCAGCCTGGCCGTGCCCGCCATCCCCCTCGCGCTGCTCGCCGGGCAGCTGATCGTGGCCGCCATCGCGGCCGTGGTCGGCTACGTGCTGTTTCGGGGCCTGCGCGCCCCGGCCGCCGCCGCGTGGCTCGA